>CANFCG010000025.1 GCA_947445115.1 Comamonadaceae bacterium
CGCCATCATGATGAAAGCGGGCATCAGCTGGTGGCTGGGTCTGCCCGCCGCGATTAGCCTGTGCTTTGTGCTCGGCATTATTTTGGGCTTTCCGGCATTGCGTGTGCAAACGATTTATTTGGCATTTGCGACACTGGGCTTCAACACAGCCGTGTGGCTGGTGATGCGAAATGAAGAGTGGCTCACAGGCGGTACGTTTGGCTTAAACGGTATTCCGCGCCCTGAGATTTTTGGCTTTGATTTGAAGGGTGGCTTGGCGTATTACTACTTCGTACTCGCCATTGCTGCCATCGTCACCGCGCTCATGTGGGGATTGCTCCAATCCCCGTGGGGTAAGGCTTTCCAAGCTTTGCGTGATAACCCGATTCGAGCGGAGAGCCTCGGTATTGACACACGCAATTACACCTTGCTCTCGTTTGCGATTGGTGCGGTGTATGCGGGTATTGCAGGTGCATTGTTTGCGTCGCTTGTTGACTTCATCGAGCCAGCACCATTTGCCGTAAGCGCTTCTATCATGATGTATTTGATGGTGGTGGTGGGCGGCTCGGGATACTTTTTAGGGCCACTTGTCGGCGCTTTGGTCGGCATGGTGGTCCCCGAATGGATTCGTGATGCTGCTCCTATGTTGGCCAATTGGTATTTGCCGATTTTTGGGTTGACCGTCATCATGATGATGGTCTGGTTGCCCGATGGTTTGATGAGCATTCCTGATCGCATTCGCGCTAAGCGAGATTCCAAGCTGGCGAGCGCCAAGCGCGCCGAGGCAAAAAGTGAAATGGCGGCTGTAATGAATGCACCTGTGGGAGAGCAAAAATGACCGCCCCTATCTTAAAAGTCAATGGACTTAAAAAAGCGTATGGGGCGATTCAAGCCGTAGGCGGCGTCACTTTTGAGGTCATGCCAGGCGAAATTTTTGGCGTGATTGGACCCAACGGTTCAGGCAAAACGACGCTGTTCAATTCCATGCTGGGGCAGATTACACCTGACGCCGGGACGATTGAGCTGAACGGCAAAGATGTCAGCAAATGCGGCCCCCTAGAGCTGAGCAGGCTTGGCGTGGGACGCACCTTCCAAACGCTGCAAGTGTTTGGCAAGATGACGGTTCGCGACAACCTGATCGTGGCGGCGCAAGAGCACCAAGGCACGATGCTGAGCCGCATGCTTGCGCCCACAGATTCGGGTCTGGGTGACAAAGCCGACGCGCTCATCAAACGCTTTCGTATTGAACATGTGGCGCATTTGAAGGCTGGCAACCTTAGTTACGGCCAGCAAAAGCTGGTCGATATTGCGATGGCGTTTATGGCTGAGCCTGATCTTGTGCTGTTAGATGAGCCATGTGCGGGCGTGAACCCATCACTCGTGGGTGGCATTTCAACTTTGCTGAAAGACCTGAATCAAAACCCACATTCGGGCAAAAAGAGCTCGTTTGTGGTGATTGAACACAACATGGATTTTGTGATGGACTTGTGCCACCGCATCATGGTGATGGTGGAAGGGCAAGTGATGGCCATTGGCACGCCTGCTGAAATTCGTGGCAACAAAGCTGTGCTTGAAGCCTATCTTGGAGCTTGATGATGACCACTCAAACCACAATCGCGAATACATCCGAATTTTGTATTGAGTTTGACAACGTTCTCGCAGGCTACAAGGATTTCATGATCCTGAATAACCTGAGTTTGAAAGCACGGCGCGGCAAGATTACGCTCCTGCTTGGCCCTAACGGTGCAGGTAAATCGACGGTGCTCAAAACGCTGTTTGGCCTCCTCACACCACGTAGCGGTAAGGTGCTGATGGACGGCGAAGACATTGGCGGCATCAGCCCCAAAGCCTTACTGGCAAAGGGCGTCGCCTTTGTGCCGCAAGGTCGCAACTTGTTTCCACAGCTCACCGTTAAAGAAAATTTAGAACTAGGCGGCATTACGTTGGGCTCAAAAATCACGAATGAGCGCATCCCTGAAGTGCTTAAGTTTTTTCCGCGTGTCGTGCAGCGTATCAACAGCCAAGCCAGCGCCTTGTCGGGTGGTGAGCAAAAGCAGCTTGAGATTGCAAGGGCTCTTCTTTTGCGGCCCAAAGTGCTATTGATTGACGAACCATCGATTGGCCTATCCCCCATCGTTGTGCAAGACGTGTTCAAGCTTTTGCGCCGCTTGGCGGACGAAGAGGGCACAACGGTCTTGATGGTGGAGCAAAACGTCAAGAGCGCCTTAAAGATGGCGGACGAAGCGATTGCTTTAGAGTCTGGCAGATTGGTGCTGCACAAGCGGGCGGATGAGTTATTGGCTGATCCGAATATCGAGCGTTTGTTCTTGGGTGGGCACGTGGCGCCTGTTAAGACTTAGGCTGCGATTTTTAGTTGTTTTAGCACAAATGCCACGCGCTCTTGGCGCGCCATTTCTATATCTACCATCAACGCGCCCTCGCACGGCTCTAAGGCCTCAAACTGGCTTTGCAAAAGGCTTGCGGGCATATAGTGCCCCGTCTCTTTTGATCTAGCTTCAATGCGCGCGGCGATGACTTCAAACGCGCCGTGCGGATGGACGAAGCGCAAATTGGGAAGATTCGCCTTCAAGATGTCGCGGTAGCGTTCTTTCAGTGCCGAACACGCCAACACCGCATGGGGATTGGCTTGCAAGAGAGTATTGAGTCGCAAGAGCCACGGGGCGCGGTCTGCGTCGTTGAGGGGTTCACCAGCTCGCATCTTGGCGACGTTTTCAGGCGGATGGAAATCATCTGCATCAAAAAATGGCCAGTCAAGCGCCTCGGCTAACTCTTCGCCCAGTGTCGTTTTTCCGCAGCCTGAAACGCCCATCACGATCAGATGAGAGGTTTGGGTAGGTAGTTGTGATGTGACGTTCATTGCATGTGTAGCGCTGGTAAATCGTTAGACTTGTAATCTTCAATCTTACCGACCCTCAAATAAAGAAATGAAGTGGAGACAATTTATGAAGCAAATCCAAAATCAAGCATTCATTTGTGATGCCATTCGCACCCCGATTGGTCGCTATGGCGGCGTACTCAGTTCTGTGCGAACGGATGATCTAGGTGCGATTCCGTTAGCCGCCCTCATGGCTCGCAACCCCAGCGTGGATTGGTCACTACTTGACGACGTGATCTATGGCTGTGTGAACCAAGCGGGCGAGGACAACCGCAACGTCGCGCACATGGCGTCTTTGCTAGCAGGCTTACCTCACACCGCGCCTGGCACAACGATTAACCGCCTGTGCGGCTCAGGCCTTGATGCGCTTGGCACAGCGGCACGTGCCATCAAGGCGGGCGAGATGAGTTTTGTGATTGCGGGCGGTGTGGAGAGCATGAGCCGTGCGCCGTTTGTCATGCCCAAGGCTGAGTCCGCATTTAGCCGTGCCAATCAGGTGTACGACACGACCATTGGCTGGCGCTTTGTCAACAAATTGATGAAGGCGAAATACGGTGTGGACTCGATGCCAGAAACAGCCGAGAACGTGGCTGATGATTACAAGATTAACCGCGCCGACCAAGACCAGATGGCGCTTCGCAGCCAATTGAATGCCGTGAAGGCACAGCAGGCAGGCTATCTGGCAAACGAAATCACGCCCGTCACTATCCCGCAGAAAAAAGGCGATGCGATTGTGGTGAGCCAAGACGAGCATCCACGCGCGACTTCGATTGAATCGCTGACCAAGCTCAAACCTGTGGTGCGCGAAGGCGGTACGGTGACAGCAGGAAATGCCAGCGGCGTGAACGACGGTGCATGCGCAATTTTGCTCGCTGATGAAGCGACTGCGGCTAAGCAAGGCCTGACGCCACGTGCGCGTGTGGTTGGTATGGCTGTTGCTGGCGTGCCACCGCGCATTATGGGCATTGGCCCTGCGCCTGCGGTGCAAAAAGTGCTGGCACTCACGGGCTTGACGCTGGCACAAATGGACGTAATTGAACTGAACGAAGCCTTTGCTGCGCAAGGGCTGGCGGTGCTGCGCGAACTGGGTATCGCGGATGCAGACCCGCGCGTGAATGCGTGGGGCGGCGCGATTGCTCTGGGGCATCCGCTGGGTGCATCGGGCGCACGGCTGGCAACCACGGCGGTTAACCGCTTGCACACCATCGGCGGCCGCTACGCGCTGTGTACCATGTGCATTGGCGTTGGACAAGGCATTGCTGTGATTTTGGAAAAAGTCTAAGGATTGCCGCGTGCGTGCAAAATTAATGGCATGGTTACTGCTGGGTTTTGTGCGCTTACTCACGGGCGCGCAAGCCCGTTGGCATGGTTGCCCCCCTAAGGCTGAGCAGCGCATTTATTTTGCCAACCATCAAAGCCACATCGACCTTGTTTTGATGTGGGCCGCCATGCCTAGAGAGTTGCGCCACAGCACGCGTGCAATTGCGGCCAAAGACTATTGGACGAAGTCCAAGTTCAAACAGTGGATAACCACCGCGGTATTTAACGTGGTGTATGTCGAGCGCGCACGAGTGGCTGGCGACGAAGACCCGCTTGCACCACTGATTGAGGCCTTGCAAAGCGGCGATTCGGTGATCATTTTTCCTGAGGGCACGCGTGGCTTTGAAGCTGAGCCTGCCGCGTTTAAAGCGGGGCTCTACAACCTCGCAAAAAATTTTCCACATGTGCGTTTAATCCCTGCTTGGATTAACAACGTCCAGCGCGTCATGCCCAAAGGTGAAGTCATTCCCGTACCGATTTTATGCTCGGTGACGTTTGGTGCCCCCATCGTTTTAGAGGCAGGCGAGCATCGCAAAGTATTTTTGTCTCGTGCCCGCGATGCGGTTATTGCGCTTAGGGACGTTTAGCGCTTGCTCATATGAATTACTTTATTAAAAGCCTCAGCGCACATCAGCAAGTAGGCCTCTTGTTTGTCATTGTGTTTGGTCTCTTGGCACTTGCCACGGTCATCTCTGTGATGCGTACGGTGCGTATGGATGACATGGTGAAGTCGCATCCCTATCGTTCGCTGCTCAAAACATCGTGGTTGATTGCCATTGTTTTTTGGCTGAGCTGGTCTATGGGGGATCGTGTGGCAACGGTTTTGTTTGGCTGTTTGTCGTTTTTTGCGCTACGCGAATTCATGACACTCTCGCCAACCAAACGTGGTGATCACCGCAGTTTGTTGTTGGCTTTTTTCGTTGTATTGCCCATTCAGTATGGCCTCGTCATGACGGAGTCTTTTAATTTGGTCACCGTTTTTATTCCTGTTTACGTTTTCTTGGCTATCCCTGTCGTCAGTGCTTTGTCCAACGATCCCGAACATTTTTTAGAACGCAATGCCAAGATGCAGTGGGGCATCATGGTGTGCGTGTTTGGCCTCAGCCATGTGCCCGCCATCTTGTTGCTTGACTTCCCTGTACGCAGCGAAAATAGCTTTGAGGGCAAGAACATGTTCTTGCTTTTTTATTTGGTCTTTGTCGTGCAACTATGCATGGTCGTTCAGCACCTCTCATGGCGCTGGCTCAAAGAGCGGGGGCGTGCTCAAGCGGTTGCACCCAATGTGAGTGCTAGTTTTGGCTGGTTACCCTGGAGTATTGGCGTGACGGTGGCCAGCTTTGTGGGTGGCTTACTCGCAGGCATTACGCCCTTTCAATATCCAGCGCAGGCTTTGGCCTTATCGTTTGTGGCATGTGCAGCGGGATCGTTTGGGCACTTAGTGATGAAGGCTTTAAAGCGCGACCGAGGCGTCACGCACTGGTCGGGCGGCACACGTTCAGTGACGGGTGCTGGGGGCTTGCTAGACCGTATCGATGCGCTGTGCTTTGCCGCCCCTGTGTTTTTTCATACCGTGCACTGGTACTTTGATTTGTGAGGTGCTTCAAATGAGAATTTTAGGGATTGACCCGGGCTTGCAAACGACGGGCTATGGTGTCATTGACGTGAATTTCGCACAGGGACAGGCCTTATCCTATGTGGCTTCCGGGACGATTAGCACAAAGTCAGCGAACACTAAAAATCTGCCAGCACGGCTCAAAATTTTGTTTGATGGCGTGCAAGAAATTTGCCGCACTTACCAACCCGATGTGGCATCGGTTGAGATTGTGTTTGTCAACGTCAATCCGCAGTCCACGCTCTTGTTAGGTCAAGCACGTGGTGCATGTATCACGGGCTTGGTGTCGCGTGATGTGGCGGTGGCGGAGTACACCGCGCTGCAACTCAAGCAAGCGGTCGTGGGCTACGGCAAAGCAGCAAAGAGTCAAGTGCAAGAGATGGTGATGCGGCTTTTAAAACTACCCAGCTTGCCAGGTCCCGATGCCGCCGATGCGCTGGGCATCGCCATCACGCATGCGCATTCCAGCAAGGCCAATGCTCTGAAGGCCATGCTGGCTAAGGCTTAACAAAGCATTGCTCTTGCGGCTCAATCCCAGCGTCGCTTAGCGGCCAATACACTATTTGGATATTCGGCGCGTCCACGGCTGCCGTTATAGCGACCAAGCGCCATAAACATGTCGCCGCCTTCTCGGTCTAAGTAGTGGCGCAAGATGAGGCAGCCAAAGCGCAAATTAGTTTGCATGTGAAAGAGCTTGCCTGCATCGCCGTCGCCAATCAATCGTGACCAAAACGGCATCACTTGCATGTAACCACGAGCGCCCACGCTAGAGACGGCATGCTTTCTAAACGCACTCTCGACTTGCACCAAACCCAATACCAGCGAGGCTTCCAAGCCCGCGCGACGGCTTTCATACCAAACCGTTTGCAAAAATTCTTGCCGCGTGGTGATGTCAAGTCGCTGTTTTGTGAGTTGCCCTAAGCGCGTACTCATTTCGCCCAACCAACGTATGTATGTGATGCGGCTGTTGGTGTCTGTGAACTCAGGTTCTGGCGGCGCGGCATTGGCAATAGCCGAAGACAAAGCGGTGCGAGCCGAATCAGCTAACGGCTCTTCGATTTGATTGCCAGCGTGTGCAAGATATGGCGCAAGGCCAAGAGCAAGCACACTGCGCCTAAACATCATTTCACACGTTCAACCAAAAACGCATCTAACTCGCCGACCGCCATCTTGGTGGCAGCCTTCTCCTTGCGGTGTTGATATTCAACCGTACCTTCTTTCAGCCCGCGGCTAGAGATCACCACGCGGTGTGGCACGCCAATCAGTTCCCACTCCGCAAACATAATGCCGGGGCGCTCGCCACGGTCATCCAAAATCACATCGACGCCGCGAGCACGCAATGTCTCGTAGAGCCCATCCGCTGTGGCCTTCACAGCAGCATCTTTGGCGTAATCGATGGTGCAAATGACTAGCGTAAACGGTGCAATCGCGTCAGGCCAAATGATGCCGCGCTCGTCATGGTTTTGCTCAATCGCAGCAGCAGGCAAGCGCGTGATGCCAATGCCGTAGCAGCCCATCTCGAAGTGTTTGGGTTTGCCGTCGATGTCTAAAAACTTCGCGTCCATCGCTTTGGAATACTTCGTGCCCAAATAGAACACATGACCCACCTCGATGCCGCGTTCAATGGCCAGCACGCCTTTGCCGTCGGGCGATGCGTCGCCAGCAACGACGTTGCGGATGTCGGCAACCACATCAGGTTCTGGCAGATCACGTCCCCAGTTCACGCCACGAATATGGAAGCCTTCCTCGTTTGCGCCGCAAATCCAATCTGACATGCTTGCTACTTCGCGGTCAGCAACGATCTTCACTGGCTGCTGCATATTCAAAGGTCCAAGGTAACCTGGCTTGCAACTAAAGTGAGCGACGATCTCAGCTTCAGTTGCAAAGCGAAATGCGTTGTTTAAGCCTTCGATCTTTGCTACTTTCACTTCGTTCATTGAGTGATCGCCACGCACAAGCAACAGCCACACTTGCGATTTAACGACAGCGCCTGTTTTATCTAGTTCATCCGTCGCCAACACCAAAGATTTAACGGTGCGAGCAAGCGGTAACCCCAATTGCGCAGCAACAGCTTCGCAGGTGCTATTGCCTGGCGTGGCGATTTTTTCCATTAGTTCGGCACTGGCGGAAGCCATACGGGGTGAGGGCTGCAGGGCTTCTGCCTTCTCCATGTTGGCGGCGTAATCGCTGCCAGTGGAGTACACAATTGCGTCTTCGCCTGTGGCGGCAATCACTTGGAACTCTTCGGAGAGGTCACCACCAATCGCACCACTGTCCGCAGCCACGGCGCGGTACGAGAGGCCAAAGCGATCAAAAATCTTGCGGTACGCCACGGTCATAGCAGCGTAGCTTTCTTTTGCGGCTTCCATGTTGCGGTCGAAGCTGTACGCGTCCTTCATGATGAACTCGCGTCCACGCATCAGGCCAAAGCGTGGGCGGCGCTCGTCGCGGAATTTGGTTTGAATTTGATACAAATTTTTAGGCAACTGCTTGTAGCTTTTGAGTTCTTGCCTTGCAATGTCGGTCACCACTTCCTCTGATGTGGGCTGCACCACAAAGTCACGTCCGTGGCGATCTTGGATGCGCAGTAGTTCAGGGCCCATTTTTTCAAAGCGTCCCGTCTCTTGCCACAGCTCGGCGGGTTGAATCACGGGCATGGAGAGTTCGACCGCACCTGCAGCGCTCATTTCTTCGCGCACGATGGCCTCTACCTTGCGAATCACGCGCAGCCCCATAGGCATGTAGTTGTAGATGCCGCTGCCCACGCGTTTGATAAGGCCAGCGCGCATCATGAGCTGGTGGCTCACGACTTCGGCGTCCGCGGGCGCTTCTTTTAACGTGGTGATGAGGAATTGGGATGCTTTCATGTGGATAATCAGTCTAACTTTTGTAACAATTTTTGAGGTTTTGATTATGCTAGACAGAGAGGGCTTTCGCCCCAACGTCGGCATTATTTTGGTCAACCAGAAGCATCAGGTTTTTTGGGGCAAGCGCATCCGCACGCACAGTTGGCAGTTTCCGCAAGGTGGTATTGATAGGGGAGAAACCCCGGAGCAAGCCATGTATCGGGAGCTACACGAAGAAGTTGGCTTATTGCCAGAGCATGTGCAGATACTCGCCCGAACCCGCGATTGGTTGCGCTACATAGTGCCAGATCACTTTATTCGCCGCGAGTCGCGCGGCTTTTACCAAGGGCAAAAACAGATTTGGTTTTTGCTGCAATTGACTGCGCTAGACAACGCCGTCAATCTACGCGCGACCGATCACCCCGAGTTTGACGCTTGGCGCTGGAACGACTATTGGGTGCCGCTAGAAGACGTGGTGGAGTTCAAGCGCGGTGTCTATGAAATGGCGCTGACGGAGCTGAATCGTTATTTGCCAAGGCAGCCGCGTGGGCATTATTTGCGCGGTGTGGTGAACGATCAGCGGTGAAGCTATGAGATGAGTGTGGCTTTAGCTAAAGTGCGCAAGCAACTCATCCATCCCGCCCTCGTTAATCTGAATCATCGCTTGCTCGCGCACCTTGGGTTTGGCGTGATACGCCACTGATAGCCCAGCTACCGACATCATTGGCAAATCGTTGGCGCCGTCGCCTACTGCAATCACTTGACTCGGCTGTATGCCAAGCTGGGAGGCGACCTCTAACAGCATCTTCTTTTTCTCTTCGCCGTCCACGATGTCGCCCCATGTCTGCTGAACTACGCGCCCTGTGAGCAAGCCGTTTTCAATTTCTAAAACGTTGGCGCGAGCAAAGTCAAAACCGAGCCGCGTCGCAACACGATCACTAAAAAATGTAAAACCACCTGAGACCAGCAAGAGCTTGATACCAGCCGCTTTGAATGCTGCTGCCGTTTTTTCTACGCCAGGATTGATTTGCAAGCGCTTGGCATACACCTCTTCTAGCGCTGTTTCGGGAACGCCTTTTAGCAGCGCCAAGCGGCGGCGCAGGCTGTCTTTGAAGTCCGTGATTTCGCCGCGCATGGCCGCCTCGGTAATGGCGGCGACTTTGGCTTTTTTTCCAGCCGCGTCCGCAACCTCATCAATGCACTCGATGTTGATGAGGGTCGAGTCCATATCGAACGCCACAAGTTTGAAGTCTGTGAGTTTCATATTGATCTTTCAGCCGTTTAGCCTTGTGCGACAGGCCTTGATGTATCCGAACACCAATCGCTCCAACTGCCCGCATAAAGCGTCGTCAGGCCAAAGCCCGCCACCGCCATCGCCAGCACGTTGGGTAGGGCGCTCACGCCCGAGCCGCAGTGGTGGATCGTTTCGGCTGGATTGCGCCCTGCGAGCAAGCTTTCAAACTCAAAGCGTAATTGTTCTGGCGATTTGAAGCGTCCGTCCGTATCAAAATTTTGCGTAAAAGGTCGATTGAGGGCTGATGGAATATGACCTGCCACTGGGTCGAGTGGTTCGACTTCGCCTTTAAATCTGGGCGTGGCTCTGGCATCAACGATGGCGGTTTTCACAGAGCTAATGAGTGGTGCAACGAAGGCTGCATCCACCAATGCAACCCTTGGCAGGCCAATATGGAATTGACTTGTGGGCCGCTTGCTCTCAAAACCCTTAGCCAGTCTGGCCTGCGAGGCTGCATATGTTTGAAATCCGCCATCCAGCACAGCCACGCGATCGTGCCCCAGCCATTGCAGCATCCACCAGAGGCGACCCGCAACCATGGTGTTGTTTCGGTCATACACGACGGCTTGCATGGTGTTTTCAAAGCCGATTGACGAGAGCCAAGTCGCGAACTTTTCACGCTGTGGCAGTGGATGGCGTCCGCCAGATGTGGCATTCGGATCACCTTTGGCGCTGAGGTCTGTATCTAAGTTTGCGTAGATCGCGCCTGCAATGTGCGCCTCCAGATATTGCGCGTAGCCCGCTTCGGGCTTGGCCAAATCGAAGCTGCAATCAAAAATCATCAAAGGCTGGTTGGATGCTTGCAGCGCTTGCAGCTCTGGGACAGAGATCAAGGTATTGAAGTTGGCGGGTTGGGCGAAGTTGGTCATGGTTAAAACTCCTCGGCAGGTTCTGGCGTGCTACTTGGATTGGTTCGGTGGCGCAGCGCAGTCGCGGCAACGCCGCTGGTGATGATGAGCGCCATGCCAAACCAACCTAGCAGTGTGATTTGATCATCAAACACTATTAGCCCAAGCAGCGCCGAGTAAACGATGCCCATATATTGCAAATTGGCGGCCAGCAAAGTCGCGCCGCTGCCGTAAGCCTTGGTCATACTGATTTGTCCAATGGATGCCAGCACACCAATGGGCAAGAGCCACCAACTGGCGTTGGTTTGCAGGGACGATAGGCCGGTAAACAGCAAGCTGAATGCACCCGTAATGAGCGTGCCAACGGCAAAATAAAAAACGATGCGCGATTCGGGCTCACCATGGCGTGTGAGCTTGCTGACTTGCATATACGCAAAAGCGGCAATCAGCCCAGAAGCCAAGCCAATTAAGCCTTCCAGCACTTGACCTTGGTGGATGGCGGGGCGTAGCACCAAGAGTACGCCGGCAAATCCTGCGGCAACGGTCACTAGCAATCCTGTTTGCAAACCGTGTGCGTTCGCCTGTCCTTGCCGTCCCCACAGGATGGCACCAATAACGACAGCTGCGGCAATCCATAGGCTGCTGGTGTAGTTAAGCGTCATGGCGGTTGCCAATGGCAATGTGCTGAGAGCATAAAACCAAGCCGAGAGTGAAACCACGCCTGCAAGGCTACGCCCCACGTGCATCCAAGGCACGGGGCTTTTAATTGCTACGCCTTGCGAGCGCATCCATGCGCCCATCACGATCACGCCCACTACGCCGCGATAAAACACCAGCTCGCCGCTAGCAAACGAGCTTGACGCTAATTTCACGCACACTCCCATTAGGGCAAAAGACAAAGATGCGAGGAGCATCCAAAAGACGGCCTTCAAAATGTGAATCTCAAAAATTCATCTCACCAATTTCACGTCTGTACCACTCGTGAAAGTGCTGCATACCGTCTTCCATGGGGCTTTGGTAAGGGCCTACTTCATTGTCACCGCGCAGCATGAGCGCCTTGCGTCCTGCGTCCATGCGCAGCGCGATTTCGTCGTCCTCTACGCAGGTCTCTAAATACGCGGCTTGCTGAGCAGCAACGAACTCGGGCTCAAACGCGGCAATTTCTTCGGGATAGAAGAATTCGACGATATTGGTCGTGTGTTCGGGGCTTTTTGGGTAGAGTGTGCTGACGACCAGCACGTGGGGATACCACTCGACCATGACGTTGGGGTAATAGGTGAGCCAAATCGCACCATGCTTGGGGGTTTTGCCGCCTGTGTACTTCATCACCGCTTCGTGCCAACGTTGGTACACGGGCGAGCCCGCGCTGCCCAAGTGACTATTCACACCCACGGTTTGCACAGAATAACGGTCTTTAAACTCCCAGCGCAAGTCGTCGGTGGTGACGAACTGACCAAGGCCTGGGTGGAAGGGCTCAACGTGGTAGTCCTCTAGGTAGACCTCGATGAAACTTTTCCAGTTGTAGGCGCATTCGTGGACATGGGCTTTATGGAAAACGTAACCTGAAAAATCGAGATCAGACATGCAGCCAATTCCTGCGAGGTCAGTTTGGGCATGCCTTGCTGGCCTATTTCCCTGCGTCACACCATCTTCAAACAACAGCCCATTCCAGTTGTGCAGCCCGTAGCGATTGAGGTTCAGGCAAGGGTCAACATCAAAGTGCGGCGCCGCTAGCAATTTGCCACTAGCGCTATAAGTCCAGCGGTGCAGCGGGCAAACTATGGTGTCCCCCGTGTGGCCCTGCCCTTTGATGGCGCTGTCTGCTTTAGATTGCAGCAAGATCGCTTGGCGATGGCGGCAGACGTTGGAAATCAGCTCAATGCCGCTTTGTGTATTGATGAGGGCGCGCCCTCCGTTTTCTTGCGGTAGCGTATAAAAGTCGCCGACTTCAGGCACCGACAAGCTATGCCCGATGTAGCGCGGATTTTGCGCGAATAACAGCGCTTGCTCCTGCGCAAAAAGCGCAGAGTCAAAGTAAGCGGTAACGGGGAGTTGTGAGAGAGTTTGAGGAAAAGGCATCGCGCGGACGTATCAAGCTTTTGATTTTAGCCTGCCCCCTAAAATGGCTGGATATTAAAATTTTTTATGCCTAAGAAAATCCTTGTCACTGCCGATACGCCAGCCAGCTACGAAGCTGCCACAGCCGAGCTGGAGGCGCTCGTACGCCAAATGGAGTCCGCGCAACTACCACTCGATCAATTGCTGACCAGTTATCAGCGCGGCGCATTTTTGCTTCAATTTTGCCAAGGCAGGCTGCAGGCGTTAGAGCAGCAAGTCAGCATCATTGATAACGGGCAACTGAAGCCTTGGCTAAATTCATAAGGAATGCACGCTTCATGACCTTTGATTTTGATGGCTGGCGTACAACCCAGCTAAAGCGTGTAGAAACTGCACTCGATGGATTTATCGACGCACATTCGCCTGCCAGTTTGGGCACGGCCATGCGCTATGGCGTATTGGGCGGTGGCAAGCGTCTGCGCGCTTTACTGGTTTTAGCGGCTTGCGATGTGGTGGGGGGCAATTGTGAGGCGGCTCTAAGAGCCGCGTGTGCGGTCGAGATGATTCATGCCTACTCACTGATTCACGACGACATGCCCTGTATGGACAACGATGTGCTGAGGCGTGGCAAGCCAACGGTTCACGTGGCGTACGGAGAAGCACAGGCGCTGCTTGCCGGGGATGCTTTGCAGGCGCTCGCGTTTGAAATTTTGACGCCAGATGATGCCAATATTCCTGATGAAGTGCAGGCTAAACTTTGCCGACTACTGGCGCGCGCGTCTGGGCCAGATGGTATGGCTGGTGGCCAAGCGATTGATCTGGCTAGTGTGAGTAAGGGACTCGCCGAGGCCGAGCTCAAGCGCATGCATGAGTTAAAAACAGGGGCATTACTGAAGGCTGCGGTTGACATGGGGGCCGCTTGCTGTATGGCTGCAAGCCACAATCAGAAAGACTTATATAAAAATCTAGGGCTTTACGGCGCAGCTGTGGGGTTGGCCTTTCAGGTGGTGGATGATATTTTGGATGTGACAGCTGATGCGGTCACGCTTGGTAAAACCGCAGGCAAGGATGCGGCACAAAACAAGCCGACTTACGTGGCCTTAATGGGCTTGGATGCTGCTGAGCGGTATGCAGATGAATTGTTGATGGCGGCCCTTGCTGCTCTTGATGCCTGCTGCTTGCCAAACGATGCGGCGCTGCGAGCGTTGGCGATCCAACTAGTGAAGCGACAATCGTAAGCACGGCGAGCATACGATTAAAGTTAAAAACACAATAAGATTTCCATGGCACTTTTAGACACCATTCATGATCCAGCCGATTTGCGTCAATTACCGCGCGTCGAGCTAAAAACACTAGCTGCTGAGCTGCGTGAGTTTGTCATTCAAAGCGTTTCTAAAACGGGTGGACATTTGAGCTCGAATCTAGGGACGGTGGAGCTGACTGTGGCGCTGCATAAAGTGTTCAACACGCCAGATGACCGCATTGTGTGGGATGTGGGTCATCAAACGTATCCGCATAAAATTTTGACGGGACGTAGGGATCGAATGTCCACGCTGCGTCAATTAGGTGGACTTTCGGGGTTTCCCCAGCGGGCGGAGTCACCCTATGACGCGTTTGGCACGGCGCATTCGAGCACCTCGATTTCGGCAGCTTTGGGTATGGCGGTGGCAGCCAAGTTGAAGGCCAAGCAAATGGGTGGTGAGGAAGCTTTTTCGATTGCCGTGATTGGCGATGGTGCCATGAGCGCAGGGCAAGCTTTTGAAGCGCTCAACAATGCAGGCGTAGAGATGTGCCGTTTGATCGTGATCTTGAATGACAACGACATGAGCATTAGCCCAGCTGTTGGCGCACTCAATCGCTATTTAGCGCAGTTGATGAGCGGTAAGTTCTATGCCGCTGCCAAGCATGTCGGTAAAAGTGTGTTGCAAGTCGCACCGCCTCTGTTTGAGGCGGCTAAGCGATTTGAGCGACAAGTCAAAGGTATGGTCGTACCTGCTAATTTGTTTGAAAATTTTGGGCTTAATTACATTGGACCCATAGATGGGCATGACCTTGATTCACTCATCCCGACGCTAGAGAACATCAAGCAGCTTTCAGCAGACGGCGCGGGGCCACAATTCTTACACGTAGTGACCAAAAAAGGACAGGGCTATAAGCTGGCTGAGGCTGATCCTGTGGCGTATCACGGGCCTGGAAAGTTCGATCCTGCGGAGGGACTCAAAAAGTCGTCGCTTCCCGCTAACCCAACATTTACAAGCGTCTTCGGACAATGGCTGTGTGATATGGCGTCGATAGATCAGCGCTTAGTTGGTGTCACGCCCGCCATGCGCGAGGGCTCGGGGTTGGTGGAGTTTGAGCGACGCTTCCCTGATCGATACTTCGACGTGGGCATTGCCGAGCAGCACGCCGTCACGTTTGCGGCAGGCTTAGCTTGTGAGGGCTTGAAGCCCGTGGTGGCGATTTACTCCACATTTTTGCAGCGTGCGTATGACCAGTTGATTCATGACGTTGCGATTCAAAATTTACCAGTCGTGTTTGCACTAGATCGCGCAGGTATTGTGGGTGCTGATGGTGCCACGCACTGCGGCGCTTATGACATTGCATTTTTGCGTTGCATCCCCAACGTCAGCGTAGCTTGCCCTGCGGACGAGGCTGAATGCCGGGCCTTGCTGAGTACGGCTTTCGCCCAGTCACACCCCGTGGCGGTTCGTTATCCAAGAGGCAGCGGAGCTGGCGTTGTCATTCCAGCTCATTTGGATGCATTGCCGTTTGGCACGGGAGAGCTGAGGCGGCTATCAAACCACGAACAAGGATCAGGAAAAAAAATAGCAATGCTTGCTTTTGGCACGCTACTTTATACAGCGCTTGAAGTGGCCGATAGGATAGACGCGACGGTCGTGAATATGCGATGGGCCAAGCCGCTAGATGAGGCATTGCTGCTGGAGATGGCGCGTACGCATGATGCCATTGTGACCATCGAAGACGGTACGGTGAATGGCGGAGCAGGTAGCGCCGTTGCCGAAGCACTTGCCAATTCTGGAGTGATGAAGTCTTTGCTGATACTTGGCTTGCCAGATCTGTTCATCGAGCACGGCGACCCTGTTGTGTTAATGGCACTGCAAGGTTTGGACACTCAAGGGCTGACCGCATCTTTACAAAAGTTCACGGACGGCTTGCCTAGGTGATAATCAGCCATATGACTATGACAACTGATACGCTTTCAACCTTGCTAACGCTTATTCATGAAGAGCATCATTTGGATGTGACGGGTGTGACGGGCGAGACGGGGCTTGCCGATGTCGGACTGGATTCTTTGGCCGTTGCTGAACTTTTGTTTTCAATTGAAGATAAGTTCAAAATCAATTTGGGTGAAGTAGAACATGACGCTCTACCAGCCACAGTGGGCGAGGTCGTCTCCATGATTGAATCGCATCAATCTAAGCAAATTTGATATCACCAATGAGTCAAGCAGTCTGGATAACAGGCGTTGGAAGCATAACCAATCTTGGGTCGGGTTTTGATTCGATTGCTCGAGCTGTGCGCAATCCCAAAGCCCATTTTTCTGCTACCCCTAAGGCATGGCTTGATATGCCAAACGCATCAGATGCATTTATGGCAACACTTGATGCGAGTGCTGAGCTTGAGCTTAAAAAATTTGAAACTCTGAGTACCGACCGTGCAACAGCGATGGCGTTGGCTGCGGCTGCGCAAGCTTGGCAGCATGCAGGGCTTGCTGATGCGTTGACGCAAAACCAATTGGGTGAACGTGCCGGTGTTTATTGGGGCACAGGGATGGGCGGGCTGGATACGGTCGAGGCGACCTATCAGCGAATGCTGGTGGAGCGCGCGCCTTTGCGCCCGATGACGGTGGTGCGGATCATGGGCAATGCGGCAGCGGCGCAAATTGCACTGAAATACGGGTTGAAGGGCTCGAATCAAACCTATACCGTGGCTTGTGCGTCGTCGGCCATGGCACTTGGCGAGGCGATGTGGGCGATTCGATCGGGGCGGTTGGATCTTGCGGTTGTGGGTGGTTCGGAGGCCATGCTGGCGCCTGTTGTGATGGCGGCTTGGGGTGCGCTACGCGTAATGGTGACAAGCGGCAATGTTAAAAATCCGAATATGCCGTGTCGTCCGTTTTCCAGTGAGCGCTCCGGCTTGGTTATTGGCGAGGGCGCGGCCGCGTTCGTACTTGAAAGCGAGCGTCATGCTAAGGCTAGAGGTGCAAAGCCTCTGGCCGAGTTGGCGGGGTATGCCAGTACATGTGATGCAGCTTCGCTGGTGTTGCCTGTGATGGATGGTCAAGTTCGTGCGATGCGTTTGGCCTTACAAGATGCTCATATGCAAGCTGACGAAATCCATAGCTTAAATGCCCACGCAACAGGAACAGATGCCGGCGATATCGTTGAAGCACGAGCGTTTGAAGAGGTATTTGGTGCCAAGCATCCACCCGTTGCAGCAACAAAATCAATGCATGGGCATTTGCTGGGTGCTGCTGGCGCGGTAGAGGCGGCCGTTTGTCTGGCGACGTTACAAGAGCAAATGACACCAGCAACACTAGGAACGCTTCCGATAGATGCGCGGTGTGATGGCATTAATGCTGCAGAGCAACCGCGCGCAGCTAACATTCGAGCTGTGCTATCGAATTCATTTGCATTTGGCGGCTCCAACGTGTCGCTTATTTTTAAAAGCGTTTAGCTTCATTAGCACATGCAAGACGCGGTACTCATGATTCACGGGCTGGGCGGCACTCAAGATGAGTTTGGGCCGTTACCGCTTCGCTTAAAAAAGGCTGGCTTTAAGGTGTATTCATTGGTCCTGCCAGGGCATGGAACAAAGCCAGAAGATTTAAATCACGTGGTCATGGAAAATTGGCTGGAAGCGGTAGCCGAGCAATACGATGAAGTGAAGTCGCGCTTTGAGACTGTTCACGTGATTGGTATGTGTCTCGGTTCGCTATTGGCGTGTGAATTGGTTAAATTAAAAAATCACATGAATGGTAAGTTAGTCATGCTCGCCCCTACCGTTTTTTTAG
Source organism: Comamonadaceae bacterium (assembly GCA_947445115.1). GTDB lineage: Bacteria > Pseudomonadota > Gammaproteobacteria > Burkholderiales > Burkholderiaceae_C > JASGCK01. The sequence goes on from CANFCG010000025.1 coordinate 17,889, forward strand.
ATGGATGGTCAATGCCGTGGTATCACGCTCTGCGCATAGTGCACTATATTTTTCCACCGTTACGTCGCTGGATCCGCATTCCCGAAGAGGAGCCGTTTGGTATCAAAAACGAGCGACTGCGTGCGATCGTGAAAAAACGATTCGCAAGGGGTGATAGCTTTCATTACGGCTGGATGCCGCTGCAAAGTGTTTGGCAATTGGATCGGCTGCGTGCAAGGGTGCAAAAAAAATTGAGCACGGTGCGGTGTAAGACGCTGATCATTCATGCGCGCGAGGATGAGTTCTCGTCCGTTCAATCTGCGACAGCACTGCAAAACGGCATTGGCAGCGATAAATCGGATGTAGTGATCTTGGCGAACAGCTATCACATGGTGTGCATCGACAACGACAAAGAGCTAGTTGCCAATAGTATTATGTGTTTTCTAGGGGGGGAAAACCCCCATGCCATTTCAGCGTTAAATCCCTAAAATTAAAGCTCCTTTTTATTTGGAGTTTCAATCATGGATCGTCGTTCCCTTATCGCTAACGCTGGCACAACTGGCGCTGGTTTGGTTGGTATTTTGGCCGCCGGCGTTGCGCCTGCTGTGCATGCTCAAGCGGCTGTGCGTTGGCGCCTATCCTCTAGCTTTCCTAAAGCTCTAGACACTATCTTTGGCGCAGCCGAAGTTTTTGCAAAAAATGTAAAAGCCATGTCGGGCGGTAAGTTTGAGATTTCCGTTCATGCAGGTGGCGAAATTACGCCTCCGTTTGGTGTGGTCGATGCGGTGCAACAAGGCTCTGTTGAGATGTGCCACACCGCGCCGTATTATTTCTTTGGCAAAAACGAAGTGTTTGCTCTTGGCTGCGCCATTCCATTTGGCCTTAATAGCCGCCAAATGACAGCATGGACGTACGAAGGTAATGGTCTTAAATTGATGCGTGAGTTCTATGCTAAATACAACATCATCAATTTCCCAGGCGGAAACACTGGCGCGCAGATGGGTGGTTGGTATCGCAAAGAAATCAAATCCGTGAAAGACATCAAAGGCATGAAGATGCGCATTGGTGGCTTCGCTGGCAAAGTGTTGGAGCGCATGGGTGGCGTGCCACAAAACATTCCTGGCGGCGAGATTTACACGGCTCTAGAAAAAGGGACGATTGATGCCGCAGAGTGGGTGGGCCCTTACGATGATCAAAAGCTGGGCTTCAATAAAGTCGCACCGTTTTATTACTATCCAGGTTGGTGGGAGGGTGGCCCACAACTCGACTTTTTTATTAACGATAAAGCCTATAACGCACTGTCGGCAGAGAACAAGGCCATTGTGGAAGCTGCCGCAGCTGTTGCGCATGTCGATATGCAAGCCAAATATGATGCGCGTAATCCAGCAGCTCTAAAGGAGTTGGTTGGTAAAGGAACAAAATTACGTCCATTTACCAATGACGTGCTGGCTTTGGCATTTAAAGAGTCCATGGCGCTGTACGCTGAGCTCAACGCGAAGAATGCGGACTGGAAAAAAATCTATGCTGATTACTCCAAGTTCCGTGCAGATGCCAATTTGTGGTTCCGTTTTACAGAGGCGAAATTTGATAGCTTCATGCAATCGCAGAAACTTTAATACAGTTCGCGGTTAAGCAACAAAAAACCACCTGCAAAACAGGTGGTTTTTTTACGCCTACCAGATAGCCAGCTTCGTCATTCCCGAGCAGGCGGGAATCCATGAAGCCTATCGTTGCTGAATAGTTGTCACTATCTTTTGAAATTCATCAATCATGGCTTTGTCTGCAGCGTAAAAAACCATGAATTTACCCATCATGGTACGCACGTACAGACGCGGGGCAATTAGCCAATCAAAGCCCTTCACGCGAATGAGCTTGGCATACACCAGCGCAGGCAATGCCACCTCTTTATCCCATATCCACGTCTGCTTGAGCTGTGCATCGGTGAGCGTGGTTTTACTGCGATAAATCGAGCCTAGGGTGAATACCATCAGGAGCCAGCCGCAGAGAAGCCAAATAAGCCCATTCGATGGGCTTAGCGTACTGTTAGCAGCTAGCCGACCCGTTGACCACAGTTGGTACATCCAACTGGCAATGACTGCCACCAATAGTAGAGCCAGTAGCTTGAAAGGGCGGGAAAAAGCAGGTGAGCTGAGCGACGGCGAGGCCACGGTCACTTTTTCATGAGCGCATCAAGCGCTTTTTGATCATCGTCTGCTGATTGTTTTTCGGTGGCTTTGCTAGACGCATCCGCTTTGGCTGCGTCTGCTTTGCCATCCGTTAGCAAAGTTGCGGGATCTATCTTGGTCTCATCAGCGGGCATCTCAATTTTGACTTTATCCAGATCAACCACAATTTCTTTATCTAAAAACATGGTGACGCTTTGTGGAACAAAAATCACAATGGCGACTAACATGATTTGCATGATGACCCAAGGTATCGAGCCGAGATAAATGTCATTCGATAGCACGGGCTTCGGAATACGTTTTTCTTTGAATAGCGTATCTGCAATACCGCGCAGATAGAACAGGGCGAATCCAAATGGAGGGTGCATAAAGCTGGTTTGCAGGTTCACGCAAAGCAGCACACCAAACCAAACTAAATTGATACCTAGCTTGGATGCAACGGGTGCAAGCATGGGGACAATGATGAATGCGATTTCAAAAAAGTCGAGGAAGAACGCCAAGAAGAAAACAAAGATATTGACGACGATGAGAAACCCAATTTGACCGCCAGGTAAACCGGTTAGCAAGTGCTCGACCCATTTGGAGCCATCCACGCCTTGGAAGACTTGGCTAAAAACACGCGAACCAATTAGGATGAACACAACCATGGCGGTGAGGCGCATCGTGCCATGCATCGCTTCCCAGAGAAGTCCCTTGGTCAAGCGTTTATGCATAGCGGCCAAAATCAAAGCGCCAACGACTCCCATAGCACCCGCTTCAGTCGGTGTGGCAATCGCACTGCTTTGGAATGGCAGCCCCCCCATAGAACCGAGCACGGTAAAAATTAAAATAGCTGAAGGGATGATACCTTTTAGGCACTTGCCCCAAAGCGCCCAGCCGTTTAGCGTACGCGCTTCTTTAGGGATGCCAGGGATGTAGTCGGGTTTGATTAATCCAAGGCCGTAGGTGTAGAGAGCAAACAGCAAAATTTGCAGAATTGAAGGCCCCCATGCGCCTTTGTACATATCGCCCACTGGCGTGCCCAGCTGGTCTGCAAGCACCACCAAAACTAACGATGGCGGCACGAGCTGGGTAATTGTTCCAGACGCCGCCAGTACTCCCGTGGCGTAACGCATGTTGTAGCCGTAGCGGATCATGACGGGCAGGGAAATGAGAGCCATCGCAATAACCTGACCCGCAACCGTTCCAGTGATCGCGCCCAAGATAAAGCCCACAATGATCACGGAATAGCCAAGGCCGCCACGCACAGGACCGAAGAGTTGTCCCATGGAGTCGAGCATATCTTCCGCTAAGCCGCATTTCTCTAGGATAGTCCCCATGAAGGTGAAGAACGGAATCGCGAGTAATAAATCATTACTCAAAATGGAGAACATGGCGAGCGGCAAATTGCTCATGTATTCGGCTGGGAACCAGCCCATTTGAATGGCGTAGAAGCCGCAGCCTAAGCCCAGCGCCGCTAGCGAAAAGGCGACAGGAAAGCCAATCAGCATGATGACAATCAAGCCGGCAAACATAATGGGGGGGAAGTTTTCGATCAACATAGAAATCCTAGGTTCAAATTATTTTGAAATGGTCAGCGCAAGAACAAGCCAATAGGCTTATTGCAGCGGCTTCTCGTAGTGCGTATCCATTTCATACTTACCTTGCAGGTAGGCAACGCGCTTAATGATTTCCGCTAAACCTTGCAAAAATACCATGGCAAAGCCAACGGGCAACGCCAAAATCACAGGCCAACGGATGAGGCCACCTGCGTTTTGGCTCATCTCGCCCATTGTGAAGGCGCGCATAAAGTAGGGCGCGCACATGTAGGTCATCATGCCCATTACAGGCAGCAAAAAGACGATTAAGCCGAATATATCCACATAAACAGGGCGATTGCCTTTGAGCTTTCCGTAGATCAGGTCCACACGCACATGCTCGTTGAGTTTGAGCACCAAGGGCGCACCCACCATGACCATCCAGGCAAACATGTACCACTGAATTTCAAGCAGAGAGTTTGAACTCCAATCGAGTCCGTATCGAATAAAAGCGTTACCAGCTGAAATGGCGGCCGAAATAAGAACGGCCCAAGAGGCGAGTTTGCCAAATTGCTCGCTGATCACGTCCATGAGCTTGGCAAATTTGAGTAAACCAGTCATCGAATCTCTCCTAAATAGATTGCAAAAATATAACTGTCAATCATAGCTACGAAGGTGTTTATTACAATCAGTAGTTACACCAGCACTTGAAATGCTCGTCATTAACCCTACGTCGGTAGGGTTATCAATTTTTACTCTCTGCTCCCTCATGTCTGAATCACAAAAACCCGAAGATCAAAAGCCTACTGAGCTAAGCCCAGAAGAGCAATTAGCTGCCGACTTGCAACAAGATAGTCCTGTGGACGAGCTCTCGCAAGCCCTAGGCGAAATCGTCATTTTGAAAGCGCAAGCCGAAGGCCTCAAAGATCAAATGCTCCGCGCTGCTGCCGATGTGCAAAATGCCCGTCGCCGCGCCGAGGAGGATGTCTCTAAAGCTCGCAAGTTTGGTATCGAGAGCTTTGCTGAGTCACTCTTACCCGTGCTCGACAGCTTGGAAGCAGGTCTTGCACTCAAAGACGCGACAGCAGAGCAAATCCGCGAGGGCAGCGAAGCGACGCTGCGCCAGCTGAAATCGGCACTAGAAAAGAACAAAGTCATCGCGATTGATCCGCCTGCTGGCGAGAAGTTTGAGCCCTCCAAGCATCAAGGTATCAGTATGGTACCAAGTGAGCAGGAAGCCAACACCATCGTGGCTGTGCTGCAAAAGGGCTACTCCATTGCGGATCGCGTGATGCGTCCTGCCTTGGTGACTGTATCGGCTGCCAAGTAACAAAATCAAAAAAATAATCAGATAGCCCTTGAAATTAAAGGGTTAATCGCCAAATCTCACTCATCGACATTTAGATCGAATTCAATTTAAGGAAAACACATCATGGGAAAAATCATCGGCATTGACCTTGGCACCACCAACTCTTGCGTCTCCGTTATGGAGGGCAACACCACTAAGGTGATTGAAAACTCGGAAGGCGCTCGCACTACACCGTCCATCGTGGCGTACATGGAAGACGGTGAAATCCGCGTTGGCGCACCAGCTAAGAACCAAGCGGTCACTAACCCACGTAACACGCTATATGCCATCAAACGTTTGATTGGCCGCAAGTTCACTGAAAAAGAAGTTCAAAAAGACATCGGCCTCATGCCTTACTCCATCGTTGCAGCCGATAACGGCGATGCATGGGTCGAAGTGCGCGGTAAGAAATTGTCGGCTCAGCAAGTGAGCGCCGACATTCTGCGCAAGATGAAAAAAACCGCTGAAGACTACCTCGGTGAAGAAGTCACCGAGGCCGTCATCACTGTGCCAGCGTACTTCAACGACGCACAGCGCCAAGCCACCAAAGACGCAGGCCGCATTGCGGGTTTAGACGTCAAGCGCATCATCAACGAGCCAACCGCTGCGGCGCTTGCTTTCGGTTTAGATAAGCACGAAAAAGGCGATCGCAAGATTGCCGTGTATGACCTAGGCGGCGGCACGTTTGACGTGTCCATCATCGAAATCGCTGATGTGGACGGAGAAAAACAATTTGAAGTTTTGTCTACTAACGGTGACACGTTCCTTGGAGGTGAAGACTTCGACCAACGCATCATTGACTTCATCATTGCTGAGTTCAAAAAGGATTCGGGCGTTGATCTGTCCAAAGACGTGCTTGCGCTGCAGCGCCTCAAAGACGTGGCAGAAAAAGCGAAGATTGAGTTATCTTCCAGTTCGCAAACTGAAATCAACCTGCCGTACATCACGGTCGATGCATCAGGTCCTAAGCACTTGAATATGAAGCTCAATCGTGCCAAGTTAGAGCAATTGGTCGAAGATTTGATCGAGCGCACGATTGCGCCTTGCCGCATGGCGATTAAAGATGCTGGTGTTGCTGTTGGCGACATCCATGACATCATTTTGGTCGGCGGCATGACGCGTATGCCTAAGGTGCAAGAAGCGGTTAAAGCCTTCTTTGGCAAAGATCCACGCAAAGATGTGAATCCCGATGAAGCTGTGGCCGTTGGTGCTGCGATTCAAGGTCAAGTTTTATCGGGTGACCGCAAAGACGTTTTGCTGCTTGACGTGACCCCGCTGTCACTCGGCATCGAAACCCTTGGCGGCGTGATGACGAAGATGATTACCAAGAACACGACGATCCCCACCAAGCACGCGCAGACGTTCTCCACAGCGGACGACAACCAGCCCGCCGTGACGATCAAGGTGTTCCAAGGCGAGCGTGAAATGGCATCTGTCAACAAACTCTTGGGCGAGTTCAACCTAGAAGGTATTCCACCAGCAGCGCGCGGCACACCGCAAATTGAAGTGAGCTTCGACATTGACGCCAATGGCATCTTGCACGTGGGCGCAAAGGACAAAGGCACGGGCAAAGAAAACAAAATCACCATCAAAGCCAACTCAGGTTTGACTGAGGAAGAGATTCAAAAAATGGTGAAAGATGCTGAATTGAACGCCGAAGACGACAAGAAAAAACTCGAGTTAATTCAAGCGCGTAACCAAGCCGATGCACTCATTCACAGCACGAAAAAATCTCTCGCTGAATATGGTGAAAAATTAGATGCTGCGGACAAAGAAAAAATCGAAGCAGGCTTGAAAGACTTAGAAGCCGTGCTGACCAGCGAAGATAAAGCAGCGATTGACAAAGCGCAAGCGACGCTTGAGTTGTCCAGTCAAAAGTTGGGTGAAAAGATGTACGCTGACATGCAAGCTGAGCAGGCGGCCCAGGCCGCAGCACAAGGCGCAGCAGGCGGTTCAGCTCCAGGCGCAGAGCAAGCTGCCAAACCACATGACGACAACGTGGTCGATGCCGAAGTGAAAGAAGTGAAGAAGGGATAACCTTCCGCTCAAGTTGCAATCTCAATAGCGATGGCGCTTTTAGTGCCATCGCTTTCTTAACTTTTAAAACCTACATTTCGCACCATGGCAAGCAAGCGCGACTTCTATCAAATCCTCGATGTTCCTAAAAATGCATCTGACGAGGACATAAAAAAATCTTATCGCAAGATGGCGATGAAGCACCACCCCGACCGTAACCAAGGAGATGCGTCGGCGGAAGGTAAATTCAAAGAGGTCAAAGAAGCCTACGAGATGCTCTCCGATCCCGACAAGCGTGCGGCTTATGACCAATATGGCCATGCAGGTGTGGATCCCAACCGTGGCATGGGCGGTGGTGGCGGCCAAGGTTTTGGCGGTTTCTCTGAAGCCTTTGGGGATATTTTTGGTGACGTGTTTGGGCAGCAGCGCAGTGGACGAGGCGGCGGTCAACAGGTGTACCGCGGTAACGACCTCAGCTACGCGATGGAGATCACGCTAGAAGAAGCAGCAGCAGGCAAAGACGCGCAAATTCGCATTCCTAGTTGGGACGAGTGCTCCACTTGCCACGGCTCAGGCGCCAAGCCTGGCACGAAGCCCATCCAATGTACAACCTGCCACGGTCAAGGCCAAGTGCAAATGCGTCAAGGATTTTTTAGCGTGCAGCAAACCTGTCCGCAGTGTCGTGGCACGGGCAAGATCATCCCTGAACCCTGCGTATCGTGCCACGGCATTGGCAAAATTAAAAATAACAAAACGCTAGAAGTCAAAGTGCCCGCAGGCATTGACGACGGCATGCGGATTCGTTCTACAGGCAACGGTGAGCCCGGCACCAATGGTGGTCCCGCAGGTGATTTGTACATCGAGATTCGCGTCAAAAAACACGAGATCTTTGAGCGCGAAGGCGATGACCTTCATTGTCAAATTCCAGTTTCAATGACGACCGCTGCGCTGGGCGGCGAAATCCAAGTACCCACCCTCGCAGGCCAAGCCAGCATTGACATTCCAGACGGTACGCAGCATGGCAAGACGTTCCGTTTGAAAGGCAAAGGGGTCAAAGGATTGCGCGGCTCCTACCCGGGCGATTTGTATTGCCATGTGCAAGTCGAGACGCCGGTCAAGCTCACGGAACACCAGCGCAAGCTGATGAAGGAGTTAGACGAGTCGCTTAAAAAAGGCGGGACCAAACACTCACCCAACGAAGAGTCGTGGGGCGATAAATTAAAGAATTTCTTTAAAGTCTAAAAACTACCCGAAAGAGCAAATGTAGTGGTAGCTCTCTGCCACTTTGATATCAAAGCTAGAGTTGGCGGGCACAGCAAATTGCTCGCCAGCGCTTGATTTAACCCATGCGTCTGAGCCTTTGAGCTTGTACTCGCAAGAGCCAGCCACGCACTCCATGATTTCGGCTGCGCCTGTATTGAAGGTCAGCGTGGATGGCAACACCACGCCAACGGATTTCTTTGCGCCGTCAGCAGTCGTAAAGCCGTGGCTCACGCATTTGCCGTCAAAGTAGACGTTGGCCTTGGTCGTGAGACTGACGTTTGCAATAGTTTCTGTTGTCATGATTATTTAGCTTTCGATTTGGCTGGCTTTGCGGCTGCTTTTTTCGCGGCAGGTTTAGCTGACTTCGGTTTAGCGGCTGCTGCGCGTTCCGCTCTCAAATTGCCCGCAATACGCAGGCGCAGTGCATTGAGCTTGATAAAGCCACCCGCATCGGCTTGGTTGTATGCGCCGCCGTCATCATCAAACGTCGAGATTTTCATGTCAAATAAGCTGTCAGTTTTGCTCTCACGTCCCACGCACATGATTGTGCCTTTGTAGAGCTTGAGGCGCACCACGCCGTTCACCGTGGCTTGCGATGCATCAATCAAGCCTTGCAGCAGCTCGCGCTCTGGGCTGAACCAAAATCCGTTGTAAACCAGACGTGCATAACGCGGCATCAAGTCGTCTTTGAGTGCCAATACTTCGCGGTCGAGTGTGATGGACTCAATCGCGCGGTGGCCCGCCAGCAGCACCGTGCCGCCTGGGGTTTCGTAGCAGCCGCGTGACTTCATGCCGACGAAACGATTTTCAACTTTATCAAGGCGACCAATGCCGTGCTTGCCTGCAACGGTATTGAGGTGCGTCAGCACCGTGGCTGGCGACATCTTGACTCCGTCAATCGCAACGATGTCACCTTTGGCATAAGTGAGTTCCACTATTTGCGGTTTTCCTGGCGCTTTTTCTGGCGAGTTAGTCAAGCGCCACATGCTGTCTTCGGGCGCAAAGTTGGGGTCTTCCAAAATGCCGCCTTCATAGCTGATGTGCAGCAAGTTCGCATCCATCGAATACGGTGCGCCGCCTTTGCGTTTTTTGAAGTCCACTGGAATGCCGTGTTTGTCCGCGTATGCCAGCATGGACTCACGCGACGACAAATCCCACTCACGCCAAGGTGCAATCACTTTGACGTTGGGCATCAAGGCATAAGCGCCCAGCTCAAAACGCACTTGGTCGTTGCCTTTGCCCGTAGCGCCGTGGCTAATCGCGTCGCCCTTGGTCTTCTTGGCGATCTCGACTAAACGTTTGGCAATCAGCGGACGCGCAATTGATGTGCCCAGCAAGTATTCGCCCTCGTACAGCGCATTTGCGCGGAACATTGGGAAGACGAAGTCGCGCACGAATTCCTCTTTCAAGTCCTCAATGTAAATGTTCTCGGGCTTAATGCCCATCTTGATCGCTTTGGCACGCGCGGGCTCAATCTCTTCGCCTTGGCCAATGTCAGCGGTAAACGTCACCACCTCGCATTGGTATTCGTCTTGCAGCCATTTAAGAATGATGGAAGTGTCGAGTCCGCCAGAGTAAGCTAGGACGACCTTTTTAGGTTTGAGTTTTTGAGTGGTTTGAGCTGGGGTTGCCATAAGAAATGTGAGTGACAAATTGAAAAATGAAACGTCGATTTTAGACTACGATAAATTGTATGAAAACTCCACTCGACTTAGTCCTCTCACGTCGGCAGTGGCTCGCCAGTACATCTGCCGTAGCCCTTGCACCACTTGGCTTTGCGCTTGGATTGCCAAGCAACAGCTTTGCGCAAAGCAGCTACCCAAACAAGCCCATCCGCTACATCATTTCCGTACCCGCTGGCGGCGGCTCGGACATGGTCGGACGAACCATTACCGAGCGCTGGGGGCGACTCTTGGGGCAGCCGTTTATCGTGGACAACCAAGGCGGCGGTGGCGGCGTCATTGCATCCACCAACACCGCTAAAGCTGCGCCCGACGGCTATACGCTGATGCAAGGCTATGTGGCGACACATGGCACGGCGCCTGCTACGCGCAAGCTGCCTTACGACCCCATTAAAGATTTCACCCCGATTGGCATGATTGGCGGCACACCCAATGTGCTGGTGGTCAACAGCGGTTTGCCTATCAAGAACTACAAAGAATTCATCGCGTATTTGAATGCGAACAAGGGTAGAGTCAGCTACGGCTCGTCGGGCGAAGGCTCGCTCACGCACTTGTCAATGGAGCTGTTGAAAGGTGAGACGAAGACGGTGATGGTTCACATTCCGTATCGCGGCATTGCGCCCGCCATGAATGATTTGATGGGTGGACAAACGCAGGCCATGTTTCCGGGGCTTGCCGCAGCGCTGCCACATATACGCAGTGGACGCATCCGCGCGATCGCGGTGACGGGGCGCACGCGTGCGCCGCAGCTGAAAGACATTCCCACGCTGGACGAACTCGGGCTCAAAGGCTTTGATGCGCAGCAGTGGTATGGCGTGGTCGGCCCTGCGGGAATGCCGCCTGCGCTCGTCAAAACGCTCAACGAATCCCTCGCTCAAGTTTTGAGTGCATCTGACCTACGCGAGAAGCTGGCGATTGAGGCTATCGAGCCGCAAGCCATGACAGATGATGCTTTTGGCGCATTCATTAAAGCCGACGTGGCACGCTGGACGAAGCTTGCCAACGCACGCGGCATTCATCTCGATTAATAAAATTTTCTTTCATCACTACTAAAAAATCATGGCAACCAACACAAAAGTCATCGCAGACCACAATCCACCTGCGGTCACAAAAATCCTCGCCGATTTCATCGTTAATCACCCCACATTTGAAAACGGCGGCTGGGACGCCAAAGTTCAGCACGAGGGCGAACGCACCTTCTTCAATTGGCTGGGCTGCGCGGTGGGCGCGGCGCATCACGAAGCACCAAGCGCCGCCTTGGCCGCTGCACAAATTTTGCAACCTAGCCCGCAGGCCACGCTGCTTGGGCGTTCCGAGAGGGTGGATATTGCCAACGCGGCACTCATCAACGGGATTAGCTCGCACACCTTTGACTTTGACGACACGCATTTGAAGACGGTGATTCACCCTGCAGGCCCTGTGGCATCGGCACTGCTGCCACTTGCCGAACTCAAAGGCCTCAGCGGCGCGGCGGTGATTGACGCGCTTATCATCGGCATCGACGTGGCTTGCCGCGTGGGCAACTGCATGTACCCCACGCATTACGACAAGGGCTGGCACATCACGGGCTCTACAGGCATGCTGGGTGCAGCAGCAGCGTGCGCTCGCCTGCTCAAACTTAATGTTCAGCAAACCATGATGGCACTCGGTATTGCGGCTTCACAGCCCGTGGGCCTGCGTGAGCAATTTGGCACGATGAGTAAACCGCTGCACCCAGGAGCAGCAGCGCGCACGGGTCTCATGGCAGCATTGATGGCGCAGCAAGGCTTCACATCTAGCGTGCGTGCTTTAGAAGCGCCGCGAGGCTTGATTCAAGTCGCCGCGCCAGCATTTAACTGGAACGAAATTACCGATGAGCTGGGCGAGCGATTCGAGATCTCCTTCAACACCTACAAGCCTTTCGCGTGCGGAATCGTCTCGCAGCCCAGCATGGACGCTTGCGTGCAGCTCAAAGCCATGGGCGTGAAGGCCGAAGACATCGAAAGTTTGGAGTTAAAAGTGCACTCGCTGGTGCTGGAGCTGATGGGCAAAAAGACACCCACGATTGGTTTAGAGGGCAAGTTCAGCGTCTACCACTGCTGCGCCGTCGCACTGATTTTTGGGCAAGCCGGCGAGCCCGAGTACAGCGACGCGGTGGTGAATCGCCCTGACGTGCTGGCGATGCGTGCCAAGGTCAACGCGGTCGTGACAGACGGCATCGACGAAGCCGCAGCTGACGTAACAGCCGTGATGAAGGACGGTCGCCGTATTCACATCGAGATTGAACACGCCATTGGCTCGCTTGAGCGCCCAATGAGCGATAAAGATTTGGAAGCGAAATTTCATTCGCAAGCCGATGAGGTGTTAGGCAGTACCAAGGCGCAAGCCTTGATAGACATGGCTTGGCGCATGACGAGCCTTGCGAATGTGAATGAACTCACAAGGCTGGCCGTATGAAGAATATCGTAGTCCTAGACGACTGGGAACAAAACTTCCAAAAACAAGCGACCAGCCAAACCGACTGGGCTACGGTCAAAGCGCACGCTGATGTCACCGTTCACAGGGACACCTTGCGCGGAGCCAAGCTGGTAGCAGCTTTGCAAGGTGCTGATGCAGTGGTGCTGATGCGCGACCGCACCCCGTTCAAAGCAGACTTGATTGCGCAGCTGGCGAATCTCAAATACGTCGTCTTTACGGGCACACGTAACACGCAGATTGATTTTGAAGCCTTGGCTGCACGTGGCATTCCCGTGGGCTGCACGGCGTTTGGTCCCTCCAAAGAAAACACCTGCGAGATCACGTGGGGCTTGATTTTGGGCGCTGTGAAACAGTTGGAGAGCAACTTCGCTTTGATGCGCGAAGGTGCGTGGCGTGACGCAAACGGCACTGAGCCCATGAGCATCCTCTCGGGTCAGCGCCTTGGCGTGATTGGCCTTGGCGAAATTGGCGGGCGCGTGGCCAAGGTCGGCCTCGCGTTTGGCATGGACGTGGTGTGCTGGAGCCCGAACATGACGCCCGAGCGGGCGGCTGCAAAAGGCGTGACATCGGTAACGCTTGACGAGCTACTCACCACATCGAAAGTGGTCAGCCTGCACATTGTGCCCAGTCCCGCAATCAAGCACTTTATGAATACCGAGCGCTTGGCAATGATGCGGTCGGACAGTGTGCTCATCAACACCTCACGCGCCAGTTTGGTCGATATGGATGCCCTGCAGGTCACGCTAGATAAGGCTTCTGGATGTGGCTTCGCGGGCATCGACGTGTACAACGAAGAGCCTGTACCAGCCAATCACCCGCTGCGCAAGCTGCCGAGCGCGCTGCTCACGCCGCACGTGGGTTTTGTGTGCGAGCCCGTTTTTAAAAATTTCGACAACGGCGTGGCCGAGTGCTTGGCGGCGTGGGTGCAAGGCGCACCGTTGGTGCGAGCTACGACGGGTTGAGCGTCACTCTGCTTTCGCGCCGCTCGCCTTCACCATAGGCTCGTATTTTTTAAGTTCGCTTTGAATCAATGCACCAAACGCTTCGGGCGATGTGGGAGTGGGCTCTGCATAAAGATTAGCGAAGCGTATTTTGATGTCATCACTCAAAAGGGCACTTGTGAAAGCCTTATGCAGCTTGGCTTGCAGGGCAGGTGGCAGGTTCGCGGGGGCAACCAAACCCCACCAAGTGTCGATCTCGAAACCCTTGAACGTCTCGGCAATGGCAGGCACTTGGGGCAGGGCGTTGGACCTCGCCAGCGTGGTCACGCCTAGCGCTTTGAGTTTGCCGCTTTTGATGTTGGGCGCTGCTGTTGCTAAGTTATCGAAGTTGAAATCGACTTGCCCCGACAAGAGCGCCAGCTGCGCAGGATTACCGCCGTTATACGGAATGTGCACCGCAAAAATACCCGCCCGCGCCTTGAACATTTCGCCTGCCAAATGCCCCGCGCTGCCAAGGCCGCCGCTACCGTAATTGAGCTTGGCGGGATTCGCTTTGGCGTAGGCCACAAAGTCAGCCAGCGTCTGGATATTGAGTCGCTTTGCGGTCTCGCTATTCATTACCAGCACATTGGGTACACGCAAAATTTGCGTGATCGGCGTGAAGTCGCGGGTCGAGTCATACGGCATCTTGGCAAACAACCACGGGTTGATCGCGTGCGTGGCAACCGCTGCAATGCCAATGGTCATGCCGTCTGGCGCGGCTTTTGCCACAAGGTCTGCGCCTAAATTGCCACCTGCGCCAGGCTTGTTATCCACGATGACGCTACCCAAGCTATCTTTCACTTTATCGGCCAAGAGCCGAGCGCTCACATCAATCGGGCCGCCAGCCGCGTAGGGCACGACTAATCGAATCGCTTTTTGGGCTTGCGCAAAGGCAACCAGTGGCAGAGCCGCGAGTAGCAGTGTCAACAGCGATTTCATGCTTTGGCCTTATCGGCCTCGCTAAGGAACGAATCCGCATAAAACTCGTCGCTTGGCAAGCCGCATTTTTCGACGTACTGCTTTTGCGCGGACTCAATCACGATGGGCGCGCCACAGGCGTAAACCTGATAGCCACTCATGTCTGGCGTGTCAACCATCGCAGCCGCGTGAACAAAGCCTGTGCGGCCTGTCCATGCATCTTCTGGCAGCGCGTCCGAAATCACGGGTACGTATTTGAGATTGGGCATGGCGGCCAGCTTCTCTTTCACCCAAGCGTCCAAGTACATATCGGAAGGACGGCGGCCGCCCCAGTAAAGCGTGGCGGGGCGTGTCGAGCCGATAAGCTCCATTTGTTCAATGATCGATTTGATGGGCGCAAAACCTGTTCCTGAAGCCAACAAGATCATCGGTTTGTTGGAGTCTTCGCGCAGATAAAAACTACCGTAAGGGCCTTCAATACGGACGATGTCTTTTTCTTTCATCGTGCTAAACACTTGGTCAGTAAACTTGCCGCCTGGCATGTGGCGGATGTGCAGTTCAATCGACTTGCCCTCAGTCGTATGCGCCGCATTGCCCATGGAATAAGCCCGCCTGGCCCCATCGCGCAAAATGAATTCGATGTATTGGCCTGCGTGGTATTGGAACGGCTCAGCGGCAGGCAGTTGCAAAACGAGGCGCATCACGTCATGCGAGAGGCGCTCCATCGTCGTCACGCGACTTGGCATTTTTTTGACAGGGAAGGCATCAGCAGCGGTGACTTGCTTGGACTCCAGCACCACGTCGGTTTGCGGCACGGCGCAGCAGGTCAGCACGTAGCCATTGGCTTCTTCCATATCGGACAGCGCCTTGCTTTGATGCGTGCCATGCTTAACAGTGCCGGATAGCTCCAAGCACTTGCACGAGCCGCAAGCCCCGTCCTTGCAGCCATAGGGCATGGACACGCCTTGGCGAATGCCTGCCAGCAG
>CANFCG010000026.1 GCA_947445115.1 Comamonadaceae bacterium
AGAGCAAGCCGAATGCTTGGAAGCCGCGCACCGCATCGCAGATTTCATCAAAACTTATTCATCACCGTCAATCTAGGAACTTTTTTCAATGACACAGCAACTACAAACCATCATCGACCAAGCTTGGGACAACCGCGCCGAGCTATCGCCTACCAAGTCACCCAAAGAAGTGTCGGATGCCGTTGAGCACATCATCAGCGAGCTAAACAAAGGTCGCTTGCGTGTGGCAACCCGCGAATCTGTGGGCGTGTGGACGACACACCAGTGGTTGAAGAAAGCCGTGCTCTTGTCGTTCCGTCTGAAAGACAACGAAGTCATCTCCGCAGGTGAACTTGGTTTTTACGACAAAGTGCAAACCAAATTTGCGCATCTCACAGCCGATGAAATGAAAGCCACAGGCGTGCGCGTGGTGCCGCCAGCCGTGGCTCGCCGTGGCAGCTTTATTGCCAGCGGCGCGATCTTGATGCCGTCTTACGTCAATATTGGCGCGTATGTGGACTCGGGCACCATGGTGGACACATGGGCAACCGTGGGAAGCTGTGCTCAGATTGGCAAAAACGTCCACCTGTCAGGCGGCGTGGGCATTGGCGGCGTGCTGGAACCCATCCAAGCAGGCCCGACCATCATTGAAGACAACTGCTTTATCGGCGCACGCTCCGAAGTAGTTGAAGGCGTGGTCGTGGAAGAACATTCCGTGCTGGGCATGGGCGTGTACCTCGGGCAAAGCACTCCCGTGTTTGATCGCACGACGGGTAAGTGGCTAGAGTGCGAGCCAGGCAAACTGCGTATTCCATCAGGCTCGGTGCTGATCTCGGGTTCGCGTCCGCCAAAAAATGCAGGCGAACCAGGCACGTATTGCGCCGTGATTGTGAAGCGCGTCGATGCGCAAACGCGCTCTAAGACCAGCTTGAATGATTTACTGCGGGATTAAGCTGAGTTTCAAACAATGACTTCCACCACCTTCGGTTATGACAGCGAGCAAGATCGTCTTTGGATGATGTACTCGGACGACCAGCCGCGGGTATGGATTACGCGGCGCATTGCGCAGGGCATTGCGGGTCAGCTCACGCAATTGATTGAGCAAACCACGGTGGGATTGACGAGTGACAGTCCAGCAAGGCGAGCCGAGGTTGAGCACCGTATGGCGGTTCGCGAAACGCCTGACGGCGCGGCGCGGCAATATCCCTATCAAATGCGAACCGAGTCCAAGGAAGATTTGCACGCACAGGGTTTTGTGCTGTGCCATACGCTGAACGC
The DNA here is from genome assembly GCA_947445115.1 of Comamonadaceae bacterium. Classification (GTDB taxonomy): domain Bacteria; phylum Pseudomonadota; class Gammaproteobacteria; order Burkholderiales; family Burkholderiaceae_C; genus JASGCK01. The sequence goes on from CANFCG010000026.1 coordinate 1,258, forward strand.
GCAAATCAACTCGGGCGGCGGACAAATCACATTCACGTCGGCGGCGGGTCAAGTCAAATTTGAATTCAATCGCTACGACCTGCATGTGTGGCTGCGCGCCATCCGCATGGTGGTGGCAGAAGCTAATTGGAATCTCTCTCCCGCCCTGCCCGCATGGCTGGACGAGCCACTCTTGCCAAGCTCGATTCAAAATTTATTAAGCCAGCCGCTCCCGCCTGACCTCGACTCGGATCCTGCACCATGACAGCAACTCTCGACCTTGCCAAAGCGATCATCGCCTGCCACTCGCCCACGCCGCTGGATGGCGGCTGCATGGACATCATCACTGCACGCCTTATCCCGCTTGGCTTTGTGGCTACCCACCTACCTTTTGAAGATGTCAGAAATTTATGGCTCAAACGCCAAGGTACGGATAGCAATGCAAAAACTTTAGTATTCGCAGGTCACACCGATGTCGTTCCCACAGGACCACTCGATCAATGGATAAGTCCACCGTTTGAGCCGACGGTGAGGAACGACAAACTCTTTGGACGCGGCGCAAGCGATATGAAAACCTCCATTGCTGCATTTGTCGTGGCGGTTGAAGAGTTTTTAGCCATCAACCCAGAGCCCTTACACAGCATGGCTTTGCTCCTCACCAGCGACGAAGAAGGTCCATCGATTAACGGCACGGTTAAGGTCTGCGAATGGCTCAAAACCCAAGGTGAAAAATTAGATTACTGCATCGTGGGTGAGCCAACCTCCATTGACCAATGCGGCGACATGATTAAAAACGGCAGGCGTGGCACGATGAGCGGACGGCTCACGATTAAAGGCGTGCAAGGCCATATCGCCTATCCGCAACTGGCGAAGAACCCCATTCACCTACTCGCGCCACTGCTCGCAGAATTGACCGCCAAAGAGTGGGACAAAGGCAACGAATACTTTCCCGCGACCAGCTTTCAAGTCAGCAACATCCATGCAGGCACGGGCGCAACCAACGTGATTCCAGGGACGTGCGTCGTCGACTTCAACTTCAGATTTTGCACAGAATCAACAAGCGATGGCCTGCAAGCCATTGTGGCTAAGGCGCTGCAGGCAAATGGCCTCACAAGCCCCGCAGAATACGACCTCGCGTGGACGGTTGGCGGACAGCCCTTCCTCACACCCGTGGGCACGTTGGTGCAAGCGACTAAGGAAGCGATCAAAGCGGAGACGGGCATCGACACGGTGCTCTCCACCACAGGCGGCACCAGCGACGGGCGTTTTATCTCGCAGATTTGCGAGCAAGTGATTGAACTGGGCCCCACCAACGCGACGATTCACAAGATCAATGAATACGTGCCTTTGGCGGATATTGAACCGCTTAAAAACATCTACCTTGGTGTGATTGAGCGGTTGGTGGCTTGATGCAAACGCTCAAACTCCTCCCCCTCATCCACCAACAAGCTGCGCGCCTCTCCAGTGCAAAAGTCTCCTTTGGTCACGGCACGCTAACCGCTTTTGATGAAGCGGTTTGGCTGGCGCTGTGGGCAATGAAATTGCCGATTGACGACTTGGACGCTGTGGCGGATAGCCCTGTCTCCGCCGCCGATCAAGCTGCTGTGCTCGCCATCATTACCAAGCGCATCGTCACGCGCAAACCTGCGGCTTATTTAACGAATGAAGCTTGGTTGCAAGGCGTGCCGTTTTATGTGGATGAGCGGGTGATTGTTCCGCGCTCACTCATTGCCGAAGTGATTGCCGATGGTTCGATTGACGAGTGGCTATCCGATGCGACGACTCGCGTGCTGGATCTTTGCACGGGCAATGGCAGTCTTGGCATATTGGCTGCGATGGCGTATCCCGATGTGGCGGTGGTGGCGAGCGATCTCTCCGAGGACGCACTGGCTGTGGCTCGCATCAATATCGATAAGCACGATTTAGCCGCGAGGATGACGCTTGTGCAATCAGATGGACTGGCAGCATTTGACCCTAGTCGCACCGAAGATTTGTTCGATTTTATTTTGTGTAATCCACCTTACGTCAATGCTGACAGTATGTCCAAACTGCCAGCAGAATATTTGGCGGAACCTAACATGGCACTGGCCAGCGGGCCAGATGGGATGGACTTCTTAAAGGCATTGCTCCCGCAGGTCGCATCCCGCTTGACCTTGGACGGGGTGCTTGTTTTAGAAATTGGCAATGAGCGTGAAAATTTTGAAGCTGCCTTTCCTCATCTACCCGCGTTTTGGCTTGAGACCAGCGCGGGAGTGGATCAAGTTCTTTTGTTGACTCGGGAAGCCTTGCTACTGACGTAAACGGCGCACCGCTTAAAATCAGGGTTATCACTTACACATCCTGATGATCTCTCTTCAAAAAATTACGCTACGGCGCGGCTCTAAAGTTATCCTCTCCGAGGCATCAGCCATCATTCAGCCGGGCGAAAAAGTCGGCTTAGTCGGACGAAATGGCGCGGGTAAATCCTCGTTATTCGCACTCATGATGGGCGAACTGCCTGAGGACAGCGGCGAGTATTGGATTCCCACTGCGTGGCAAGTCGCCACGGTCGCGCAAAACATGCCCGAAACATCGGACTCAGCAACCGACTTTGTGCTGGCTGGCGATGTGCGTTTAGAAAAAGCTCGCGTGGCTTTGACTGCACTTGAGAACGACCCGAACATGGACCGAGATGGCTTTGGCGAGCAGTTTGCCGAGGCCTACGCCAATTGGGAAGACGCTGGCGGGCACGATGCCGCTTCACGCGCGCAAACATTGGTGCAGGGCCTTGGCTTTACGGTGCAAGAGCTGGAGCAGCCCGTGAACAGTTTTTCGGGCGGCTGGCGTATGCGTTTGCAATTGGCACGGGCGCTGATGTGCCCGTCGGACTTGCTACTGCTTGACGAGCCGACCAATCACTTGGACTTGGATGCACTGGTTTGGCTAGAGGCTTGGCTGTCCAAGTACGAGGGCACAATGGTTGTCATTAGCCATGATCGCGAGTTTTTGGATGCCGTGACCCGCGTCACGCTGCACATCGAAGTCACCAAACTCACGCGCTATGGCGGCAATTACACAGCGTTTGAAGATTTACGCGCGGCAGCGGCGGCCTTGCAAGCCACGGCGTACTCCAAGCAGCAAGACAAAATTGCGCATCTGCAAAAGTTCATTGATCGCTTCAAAGCCAAAGCCAGCAAGGCCAAGCAGGCACAAAGCCGCGTCAAGGCACTGGATCGGATGGAGAAAATTGGCCCCCTGTTGGCCGAGGCAGACTTCACGTTTGAATTTAAAGAGCCGGCAAATCTACCCAATCCCATGCTCACGATCTCGGGCGGCGAATTTGGCTACAACTTGGAGGATGGCTCGCAAAAAGTCATCGTCAAAAACGTCAGTAAATCGGTGCTGGCCGGCGAGCGCATTGGCATTTTGGGTGCCAACGGGCAAGGTAAATCGACCGTGGTTAAAACCATTGCCCGCGAAATCAAAGCCATTGGTGGCGAAGTGCTGGAGGGGCGTGGTCTCAACATTGGCTACTTCGCGCAGCAAGAGTTAGATGTGCTGGTGGAGGACGACAACCCACTCGACCATATGAGCAATATGGTGCGGCGCATGACGGCGGCGGGCTCGCTGTCGGGGCAAAGCACGCGTGAACAAGACCACCGCGCCTACCTTGGCTCATTCAACTTTACGGGCGAACAAGTCAAGCAAAAAGTCGGCAGCATGAGCGGCGGCGAAAAAGCCCGTTTAGTGCTTGCCATGATTGTCTGGCAGCGCCCCAATCTCTTGCTGCTTGACGAGCCAACCAATCATTTGGACTTAGCCACGCGCGAGGCACTGGCAATGGCGCTCAATGAATTTGAAGGCACCGTGATGCTGGTCAGCCATGACCGCTCGCTCCTGCGTTCGGTATGCGACGAGTTTTGGTTAGTTGCCAAAGGCGCGGTTATGCCGTTTGATGGCGACCTGGACGACTACCAAATCTATTTGCTTGAGCAAGCTAAAGAAGCTCGTCAGCAACGGCAACAAAATGCCAAGAAAGCCGTGCAAGCCGAATTGAAAGCTGAGGTCGCCATTGCAGCTGCTAAACCAGCCGTGACTTACAGCAAGGCCAAGCTGGACCAAATGCGCAAAGAGCTTGGCCAAGTAGAAGCCAGCATGGCGAAGTTAGAACTTGAAAAAACCGAACTTGAAGCGGCCATCGGCAATACGGTCGATGCTGGACGCATTAAGGAAATCAGCCTACAACTCAAAACGATCATCGAAACCCTCGCCAATTTAGAGTCTCAGTGGCTAACCCTCGGGGAAACCCTTGGGTAAGTACTCGAATAAAGCTGACAGCAAACCAGCAATCACGGTTAAAATAAGAGGTTGTTCGCGCACCGCGCTACTGTTACTCTAGAGATCTCAAAATGGCTGTAAATTTAAATAAACGAATCCCAGAATTTGAAGCCATCGGCACTAACGGCGTAGAGCTCTCCAACATTTCCCACTTAGGAAAAATCGTTGTTTTGTATTTTTACCCGAAAGACAATACGCCTGGTTGTACGACCGAAGCGATGGAATTTCGCGATAAATACAAAGATTTCGCTAAGACGGGGGCTACTGTTTTGGGCGTGTCGCGCGACAACATGAAATCACACATCGAGTTCCGCGCCAAGCTAGAGCTGCCCTTCGAGTTGATTGCCGACACCGAAGAAAAAATGTGCCACCTCTTTGGTGTGGTCAAAAACAAAATCATGTACGGCAAAAAAGTCAAAGGCATCGAGCGCAGCACGTTCTTGATTGGCTCTGATGGCCTGCTTGCCGCCGAGTGGCGCGGACTGAAAGTGCCTGGCCATGTCGATGAAGTTTTAAAAGCCGTCAAAGCATTAAAGAAAACTGAAAAAGCTGCTGCAAAGGTTGCGGCAGAAACACTAGAAGCCGTAGAAGAGTAACGCGTCACCGCCAACAGGAACTTATATGCCCTTGCCCTCGCCTCCGAAACCGAAAGCGGGGGCTAAGCTCCCAGCTCTGGTCACCAAAGTCGTTACCTCAGAACGCACATTCGATTTACCTAAACCCGCTCGCACCGAAAGCTCCGTTCGCACTGAGCCTGTCGAAGCGCAAGCGTCTATCAATCAAGGGCTTCGACAAGCTCAGCCCGAACGGTTTGAATCCATCAAACCAGTATTTAAACCTAAACCAAAACGCACAGGCCCTCGCCGTTTATTTGTGCTGGACACCAACGTATTGATGCACGACCCAATGTGCCTCTTCCGCTTTGAAGAGCATGACGTGTACTTGCCCATGATCGTGCTCGAAGAGCTAGACTCGCACAAAAAAGGCATGACCGAAGTGGCGCGCAATGCCCGCCAAACCAGCCGCTGGCTCGATAGCTTACTGAGCCTTGCGGGCTCTGATATAAACAAAATGACGGCTGGCGTAGCACTCGATGCCACGGGTCACAGCGCGGCCACTGGCAAGCTGTTCTTCCAAACCTCGCTACTCATCGCCGAGCTGCCCATGAGCCTGCCGCAAGGCAAGGCCGACAACCAAATTTTGGCCGTCGTACATTCGCTAAAAGCTGCAGAAGCCACGTCTACCATGGCACGCGAGGTCGTGCTGGTCTCTAAAGATATCAACATGCGCATTAAAGCCAATGCGCTTGGTTTGTCTGCCGAAGACTACCAAAACGACAAAGTTTTAGAAGACGGCGACATTTTGTATTCGGGTGCATCAGCCCTGCCCGCTGATTTTTGGACGAAACAAAGCAAGCAACTCGAGAGCTGGACGCAAGGTGGACACACCTTCTACCGCGTCAAAGGCAAGCAAACGCAAGACTGGCGCATCAACGAATGTTTGTATTACGAACAAGCAGGCGAACCACCGCTTTATATGCGCGTGACCGAGCTGCGCGGCGACAGTGCCACACTCAAAACACTGAAAGATTTTCAGAATGTCAAGCACGCCGTCTGGGGTGTCAATGCACGCAACCGCGAACAAAACTTCGCCATGAATTTGCTCATGGATCCTGAAGTCGATTTGGTCACACTAGCAGGCACAGCGGGCACTGGCAAAACGCTGCTCGCCTTATCAAGTGGGCTCTCGCAGGTATTGGACGAGCGCCGTTACAGCGAGATCATTGTCACACGCGCAACCGTGAGCGTGGGCGAAGACATTGGCTTTTTGCCTGGCACCGAAGAAGAAAAAATGGGTCCGTGGATGGGTGCGCTAGACGACAACTTAGAAGTGCTCGCCAAAAACGACACCACGGCAGGCGAATGGGGACGGGCTGCCACTCAAGATTTAATCCGTAGCCGCATCAAAATCAAAAGCATGAACTTTATGCGCGGGCGCACGTTCTTAAACAAGTACCTCATCATCGACGAAGCGCAAAACTTAACGCCCAAGCAAATCAAAACGCTAGTCACCCGCGCCGGCCCTGGCACAAAGATCGTGCTGATGGGCAACCTAGCGCAAATCGATACGCCGTACCTGACAGAAGGCTCCTGCGGCCTGACCTACATCGTCGATAAGTTCAAGGGCTGGTCGCACAGCGGACATATCACGCTGGCACGCGGCGAACGCTCAAGGCTGGCGGATCATGCGAGTGAAGTACTTTAATGCGCCTCATCCCAATTTTTACCCACACCAATCTCCGCTAACAACGGCACTTTCAGCGAAGCCACGCCAGCCATGATGCGTGGGACTTCTAGCTTCAGCCAAGCAATCTCAACCTCTGGCACTTCAAACACCAATTCATCGTGGACTTGCATGATAAGTTTGGTGGCTCGTGCTTCCGCATCCAACACGCGCTGCACTTCGCACATGGCAAGCTTAATAAGGTCTGCCGCCGTACCTTGCATAGGCGCGTTGATGGCGGCGCGCTCTGCGCCTGCCCGGCGCGGGCCGTTGGGTGAATTGATCTCGGGCAGATAGAGCCTGCGCCCCATGACGGTCTCGACGTAGCCTTGTGCTTTAGCCTGCGCCCGCGTCGCGTCCATGTAGCGCTTGACACCTGGATAGCGCTGGAAATAACGGTCAATGTACGCTGCCGCAGCCTTGGTCTCGATGCCAAGGTTACGCGCCAGCCCAAAGCTGCTCATGCCGTAGATCAGTCCAAAGTTAATCACCTTGGCATAACGTCGCTGCTCGCTACTCACTGCATCTACCGCCACGCCAAACACCTCAGCCGCCGTGGCTTTGTGGACATCGAGTCCGCCATGAAAGGCAGCCAGCAAGCTCTCGTCGCCACTCAGATGCGCCATGATGCGCAACTCGATTTGAGAATAGTCGGCGCTGGCGATTTGATTACCAATCGCGGCAATAAACGCCTCGCGCACCATGCGTCCCTCGGTCGTGCGCACGGGAATATTTTGCAAATTCGGATCGGTGCTCGACAGGCGTCCCGTCACCGCAATCGCTTGACCGTAATGCGTGTGAACCCTTCCAGTACGTGGATTGGCAAGCTGCGCGAGCTTGTCTGTGTACGTGCCTTTCAGTTTTGAGAGGCCACGAAATTCGAGCAACTTGGCTGGCAGCGGATAGTCGAGCGCAAGCTTCTCAAGCACTTCTTCGTCGGTGCTGGGCGCGCCTGTTGCCGTCTTTTTAACAATCGGCAATCCCAATTTTTCAAAAAATATTTCCCCAATCTGTTTGGGTGACGCAAGGTTGAACGGTTGACCCGCGAGCGCGTGCGCCTCGGCCTCTAAGGTCATGATGCGTCCGCCTAAATTTTTGCTTTGTTCTTTGAGCGCGTCGCCATCAATCAGCACACCGTTGCGTTCGATGCGGAACAAGGCTTCCGACGATGCGATCTCTAGCTCGTAGACCGCGCGGAGCTTGGGCTCAGCCTCTAGGCGTGGCCAAAGTACCTGATGCACGGCAAGCGTCATTTCCGCGTCTTCGCAGGCGTAGTTGGACACGCGCTCCACATCGACTTGGTCGATCGTGATTTGCTTCGCGCCCTTGCCGCAGAGCTCTTCAAAACTTACGCCTTTGCGCCCCAAGTGCCGCTCAGCAAGGCTCTCCAGCCCATGCCCCTTATGGACTTCGAGCACGTAGCTTTGCAACATGGTGTCGTGCACGTAGCCGCGGGCTTCAATCCCAGCCGTTGCCAGCACGTGACGATCGTATTTGATGTGCTGGCCGACTTTAAGTTTGCTTGCGTCCTCTAGCCACGGACGTAGCTTGGTCAGTACCTCGTCCATTGGCAACTGCGTGGGCGCGTCTGGGTAGTTGTGCATCAATGGGACGTAGGCCGCACGAATCATTTTTTCGCCGCTTGCGTCCACGCTATCTACTGCAAAACTAATGCCTACTAACCGCGCCAGCATGTCGTGGATGGAATCGGTCTCCGTGTCCAAAGCCACAACGTGAGATGGGGATTGAGCTTGCAGGCGATTGACCCAATCGTCGAGTTGAGCCATCGTCAAAATAGTTTCGTAGTTTTTCGCGATTTCAAAATTGATATCAGGTGCAACCTCAGGTGCGTGATCGGAGAACAAATCATCGAGTTCGGCACTAGGTTTGAAGGTGGGCTTAGGCGGCAATGATGCAATTGGTTTGCCTCTGCTAGAAGCCCCAGCCAATAAGGACTTGAAGCCGTATTTCTCATAGAAACTTGCAAGTAGCTCCGTGTTTTCGCCCTGCAAAACAAGTCCATCAAAGTCTGGCAAGCCACTCACATAGGCCGTGTGACCGCTCAAGTCGCAATCGCGTTTCATGGTGACTAACGCCTTACCCTTGGGCAACCAATCCATCGCTTTCCTGAGGTTCTCCCCTGCCACACCCTTGATCTCGGTTGCCTTAGCGACCAAGTTATCGAGCGAACCGTATTCCAAGAGCCACTTCGCCGCCGTCTTCGGACCGACTTTTTCTACACCTGGCACGTTATCCACGGTGTCACCAATCAGCGTTTGCAAATCGACCATCAGATTAGGCGGCACGCCAAACTCTGCAGTCACACCCGCCACATCACGGCGCTTACCGTTCATGGTGTCGATGATGGTGATGTGCTCGTTGACGAGTTGGCTCAAATCTTTGTCGCCGCTAGACACGATGACTTCGATGCCGTGGGTAGAAGCAATATCCGCAAGCGTGGCAATCACGTCGTCGGCCTCGACATCAGGTACGGTGAGCACCTTCCAGCCCATCAAGGCAACCAGCTCGTGAATCGGCGCGATTTGCAGCCGCAAATCATCAGGCATCCGCGAGCGCGTGGCTTTGTATTCTGAGTACATCGCGTCGCGGAACGTAGGTCCAGGTGCATCGAACACGCACACACCGTAAGTGATGGGCGGCGCTTCGGTTGCCGCTAAATCATCAGGCTGGCTGCTTTTGAGTACCTGCTCCCTGCGCAGCGAGTTCATCATGTTAATCATTCCGCGCACCGCACCAGTAGGGGCGCTTGCAGGATCACCCGAGACGGCGCGCAGGTCGGGCATGGCGTGAAAAGCGCGGTAAAGATAGCTGGAACCATCCACTAAAACAAGGCGTGATTTGGGGCGATTGGAATGAGTCATAGCCTCCAATTGTGCCCGCCCTTAAAATCACGCCTTCACTCTAATTTTTATGGCCGTCTACACCACCGTTACCGCGAAGCAAGCCAGCAAATTTCTAGCCGAATTAGGCTTAGGCAAGCTGCAAGATATTCAGCCCTGCAAAGGCGGCATTGAGAACACCAATTACTTCGTTGATCTTGAACGCGACGGCATCAAAAGCGGCTACGTTCTCACGCTGTTTGAGCGCCTCGGCCACGAGCAGTTGCCGTTTTACCTAGAACTCATGCGGCATCTGGCAAAAGCTAGCATTGCCGTACCCATGCCAGAATCAGATGGCAGTGGCAAAATTTTGCATACATTGTGCGGTAAACCTGCCTGCGTAGTGAATAAGCTCTCTGGACGTAACGATGGCACGGTCACTGCTGACCGATGCGAACAAGTCGGCGCGATGCTGGCACGCATGCACCTTGCGGGTCGAGACTTCCCTATGGCACAGCCCAATCTACGTGGCTTAACTTGGTGGAACCAGACTATTCCGAGCATACTGCCGCATTTGAATGCCACGCAAGCCAAACTTATTCAATCCGAGCTCGCCTATCAAAATCACATTGCCGCTGGCAGCGCCTATGCGGCCTTGCCACGCGGGGCGATTCATGCCGATTTATTCCGTGACAACGTGATGTTTGATGTGGCAAATGATGCGGATGGCCACGACAAGCTCACAGGATTTTTTGATTTTTACTTTGCTGGCATCGACACATGGTTGTTTGATATTGCCGTGTGCCTGAACGACTGGTGCATCGATCACGCTACAGGAAAACCGGATGCTGTGCTGCAAGCCTCATTTTCAAAGGGCTACCAGAGCATCCGATCGCTAACCCAGGCGGAGCGTGGCTTGCAGGCTGCTATGCTACGCGCCGCCGCCCTGCGCTTTTGGGTGTCGCGGCTGTGGGATTTTTATCTACCTCGCGAGGCTGCCCTTCTTACGCCTCACGATCCAGCTCACTTTGAGCGTGTGCTCCAGTACCGACTTACGTTTTTATGAAACTCAATATCCTTCCTGCACGCGCAGGCTATCTGTGGGTCAAAAGCGGCTTTGCTCTGTTTGCCTACAAGCCCGCCGCATTTATTGGTTTTTTTACCAGCTTCATGCTGATGCTAATTCTTTTGGGGACCATCCCCTATGTTGGCAACTATTTGTCAATGCTCGCCTTCCCTGCACTTACGCTAGGGATGATGGCCGTGGGTAACGAGTGTGTCAAACTGAAAAACAACCTCATCCTGCCGATGACCCCGCCGCCCATGCTGATGGCGTGGATGACGGTACGACGCTCATTGAAGCCACTACTACATATGGGAGTTTGGTTTGCGTTCGGATTTGCCTTTGTGCTCTTAATTGGCGCATCTCTTGATGGCGGTGAGTTCGCCAAGATGTACATGCAAGGCGGAGGCATTAGCCAAGAGCTGGTGCAAAAAGAAGGTTTTAAAAATGCCGTGTTGCTCACCACGTTGCTTTATTTCCCTTTGGCAGCTATTTTTTGGTTTGCACCAGCACTTATGAACTGGAACAAAATGTCACTGTCTAAAAGTCTCTTTTTTAGCGCTTACGCTGTTTATAAGAACTGGCGTGCGTTTGGTGTGTTTGTACTGGTGTGGGCAGGTGTTTTTTCTGTCATCAGTGGTGTTGTACTCTTGATTGCCAGCCTCCTGCTTGGCGGCGGGGCAGCCGCTTTTTTGCTGATGCCACTTATGGTGCTGCTTTCTACTATTTTTATGGCATCCACCTTTCCAACATTTGTGGACTGCTTCCAACACAAGCCGATTGAAACCCAGCCTAAAACTAACCTTTAGCTAATTTATCAAAGCGTTACATTTGCAGCCATTTTCGTATTTTTAAAACAAATTGCTCTTGCACCACAACAGAAATGGCAATGACCAAGACAACATTTAATGGATAGAAGGCGATTGACAGATCCGTGTGTTTCATCTGTACCCCTATCGCTGAAAAACTGGGATTACTAAAAAGAATGGAGACTAATTTTTCGATATGCGTTAATAAATAAAACAATGGCAAATGCAAAACAAAAATAGACAGCGTGGCGTTACCCAACCGAGCAATCAACTTGCTCAGCCACTCAATCCTCACATCGCGCACGCCAGCAAATAAACCAATAAGCACCAACTGGAGAGGCAGCAAGATCCCGTTGTGCACCAAGTTATAGCCCACATTTTGTACTTGTAGTGCGGCCACTGCCAGGCCAATCATGCCCAGAAGTGCCAATAAAAATGAGCCTAGAAATACGGAAAATTTAACTTTCGTCTCGCCTGTACTGCGCAAACAAACGCATAAAACAACACCACTTAAAAACTCCGGCAATCGCATTAACGGATTCGTGTGCAAAAGGCCTGTGGCAACACTACCGTAATTAGATGTCAAAATGAAATAAAGCGGCGGTAAAAGGTAAATGAAGTTGAGCAAGGCAAGCGTCAATAACGGATATCGAATGCGGGGGATGTATTTACCAAAAAAAACAAACGCCACATAAAAAAACATCAAGGCAGAAATAGACCAGGATGGGATGTTGAATGTCAGATACAAAGGATTCCACGCATGCAACAAAAAAAGATGCAGCAGCGCATTGAGCGCGATCTCTGGCCCATGCAAAAAAATCAAAACTGAGTCTTGATTGGCCGTTGACAGTGCTGGTGGAATATCTGCGACCGCAATCACATTTCCAGACAGTAGATATTGCCCATACATGATGAAGGCTGCAAGAAAAAATCCTACGAGATGCAAAGGGTAAAGGGTATAAAACCTCGCAAATAAAAATTGTTTTCGCGGTATCCGCAGCACGCCCTCTTGGTCGTAATACACATGTGTCAGCACATAACCTGACAAAATAAAAAACATGCTTGTTGAAATATAGCCTGCCGACGCACTGGCGATGAGCCAATCGGGCATATCTTTATAGTTGTGAATCGTATGGAAAAATATTAAATAAAGTGCGAGTCCAAAGCGAACCCACGACAAGCCGTTTAAGTGGCGATGCGTAAAATTTAAAAGCATTGTTTAGAGCGTAAGAAAATTGACACTTGGTTAAAAATGACAAGATGGCCACGATCATTGAAATGAACACCATCTCCGGCAGACAAACTGGCCTTTGGGCTGGAGCCATCTGCATCTAACAATAGATTTCTAACATCAATAAAGCAAGGTCCTAGCGTCTGTTTGAGCTCCTTATCCACTCGATCAATGTTATTCACTTGCTCGACCGTCAAACCCGCACGGGGGATGGTTGACATCACAGCCACTTTCACACCTTTATCAGCCGCACATTGCAAAATGTCGCGCCAATTTTCTAGTGTTGCGGCAGAGGTAACGCCTGCCGTCGCATCGTTTGAGGGGAAACTAACAATGAGGTGCGTCGCACCACTCGAAATAGCTCTCGTTGTCGCTGAACCCGTTGCCAAACAAACGGCTGAACTGGTTAAGGTCCCGGCGACTGCAAAATTTTCAACTTTCCAACCTCGGCGATTAAGCAGCCATGGCTTTAACAACCCAACCCAGCTAGCGTTTGGTGCGGATGCCCCATTTCCAGCAGCTGTAGAGGATCCAATGACCACCATTTTTTCAGTTGCAGCGGTTGCTTTAGATAGCAAAAAGAAACTAATAGAGCAAAAAGCAAGCGTCAAAAACGCATTAGCAAATGTCTGTTTAGAGCCCCAATTATTAGACTGTAATTGCATCATCGCTCCATGATTGAAATAGAAAAAATTTTACTCAATGACCTGTAGTTTTGCAACAGATAATGCCAGCCACTTTACACCATGACGATGAAAGTTGACTTGCGCTCTCGCATCCACGCCCGCTCCCTCAAGGCTTAGCACTGCGCCTTCGCCAAACTTGGTGTGAAAGACTTTCATGCCTTTTTGCAAACCCTGCACATCGGCGGCCTTAGGGGGCAAGCTAGGCGGGGCTTCCGAGGCAGGCTTTCTTGCAGACCAATCACCGTATGGCTTGTAACCCGATGGACTATTGAAATTGCTTTGAAACCCTTGATTCTTCGGCGTAATCCATCGCAAGCAAGCTTCGGGTAGCTCATCTAAGAATCGGCTTTTAATGCCGTAGCGCGTTTGCCCATGCAAGAGACGCGTTTGCGAGTGCGTGAGGTACAGCCGCTTGCGCGCCCGCGTGATCGCCACGTACATCAGGCGACGTTCTTCTTCAAGGCCGTCGTGATCGGATTGTGAGTTCTCGTGCGGGAAGAGCCCCTCCTCTAGTCCTGTGATAAACACCGCATCAAACTCTAGCCCTTTACTGGCGTGCACCGTCATCATTTGCACCGCGTCTTGCCCCGCTTGCGCCATGTTGTCGCCAGCCTCTAGCGCCGCATGCGTAAGGAATGCTGCGAGGGGTGACATGACTTCGTCTTCCGCTTCATTCCCGGCTTGCTGAAAGACGGCATCTGGCAGGGCTTCTGCATCTTTACCAAAACCCTCAATCGTGACAAAACTCTCGGCGGCGCTGACTAGCTCTTCCAAATTCTCCACGCGATCTGCGCCCTCGCGCTCGGCTTGGTAGTGCTCCATCAAACCGCTGTGAGCCAACACCAGTTTGATCGTCTCACTCAAGGTGAGACTCACCGTTTGCTCACGCAGCACGTCAATATTGGCGACAAAGCCGCCAATATTCGTGCCCGCCTTGCCCGTAATGTGCTGCACTGCCGAGTACAGCGACACGCCTGCAGCCCGCGCTGCGTCTTGCAGCTGCTCGATTGACCGAGCGCCAATGCCACGTGGCGGAAAATTGACCACGCGCATGAAGCTGGTGTCATCCAATGGGTTTTCCATCAGGCGCAAGTAGGCGAGCGCGTGTTTAATTTCGGCGCGTTCAAAAAAGCGCAACCCGCCGTACACGCGGTAGGGTACGCCGGCATTAAAGAGTGCCGTTTCAATCACTCGACTTTGCGCATTACTGCGGTAGAGCACAGCGATTTCTTTTAAATCCAAGCCGCCGCGATGCAGTTGCCGCGCTTCATCCACAATCCATTTCGCCTCGGCCAAATCGCCCGTAGCCTCAAACACACGCACGGGTTCGCCTGCACCTTGGTCGGTACGTAGATTTTTGCCTAAGCGCCGCTGGTTGTGGCTAATCAGCTCATTGGCGCTGTCCAAGATATTGCTGTAACTGCGGTAGTTTTGCTCGAGTTTGATTTGGTGTTGTACGGAAAAATCGCGCACAAAATCAGCCATATTGCCGACTCGTGCACCACGGAAGGCGTAAATGCTTTGGTCATCATCCCCCACCGCGAACATGCTAGAGCGCGACGCCTGTGTCGCATCCGAAGACACTGCAAACATCTTCAGCCACGCGTATTGCAGCTTATTAGTATCTTGAAACTCGTCCACCAAAATGTGTGCGAAGCGCCGCTGGTAATGGGCTCGCAGCTCGTCGTTATCGCGCAGCAGCTCGTAGGAGCGCAGCATCAACTCGGCAAAATCGACCACTCCTTCGCGTTGACATTGTTCTTCGTACAACTGGTACAGTTCCACTTTTTTGCGCGTCGCAGAGTCATTTGCTTCCACGTCTTTGGGCCGCTTCGCATCGTCTTTACAAGCCGAAATAAACCATGAGAGTTGCTTAGGCGGAAACTGTTCATCGTCGATATTGAACTGCTTACAGAGGCGCTTGACGGCGGAGAGTTGATCTTGTGTATCCAAAATCTGGAACGTCTGCGGCAAACCTGCCAGCTTGTAGTGAGCACGCAAAAACCGGTTGCAAAGCCCGTGGAAGGTGCCAATCCACATCGCGCCTACGTTCACGGGCAGCATGGCAGACAAGCGCGTCTTCATTTCTTTGGCTGCTTTATTGGTGAAAGTCACCGCCAAAATACCGCCTGTGCCCGTGTGCCCGTTTTGCAAAAGCCAAGCAATACGGGTGGTCAGCACGCGCGTTTTGCCAGAGCCTGCGCCCGCCAAAATGAGGGCATGTTCGTTTGGCAGCGTTACCGCAAAGCCTTGTTCTGGGTTCAAAGAGTCAATCATCAATTGATTGTATGAAGCTAAAATACGTCACCGAGCCCAAGCACTTCTAAGCGAAGTCCTGAGAAGTCCAAGTGCTCAATCGCTGTTGCATTCAATGCGACTCCTTTTGAACCCTTGGAGAACACATCTCATGGAAATCTTTGACTACGACAACATTCTTTTATTGCCACGCAAATGCCGCGTGGAATCGCGCTCTGAGTGTGATACCAGCGTCACACTTGGCAACCGCAACTTCCGCCTCCCTGTTGTTCCCGCCAATATGAAAACCGTCGTGGACGAAAAAATCTGCTTGTGGATGGCCGAGCAAAACTATTTTTACGTGATGCACCGCTTCGATTTAGATAATGTGCAGTTCACGCGCGACATGCACGCCAAGGGCGTGTACGCGTCGATCTCGCTGGGTGTGAAAGCCGCAGACCGCGCCACGGTGGATACGCTAGCTGCCGAGGGCTTAGTGCCCGAATACATCACCATCGACATCGCTCACGGTCACTCAGACAACGTGCGTGACATGATTGCCTACATCAAAGCCAAGTTGCCAAGCAGCTTTGTGATCGCGGGTAACGTCGCGACACCCGAAGCGGTGATTGACCTTGAGAACTGGGGCGCGGACGCAACCAAAGTGGGCGTGGGGCCCGGCAAAGTCTGCATCACCAAGCTCAAAACAGGTTTTGGTACAGGCGGCTGGCAGTTATCTGCCGTGAAGTGGTGCGCACGTGTGGCAACCAAGCCCATCATTGCTGACGGCGGCATCAGAAGCCACGGTGACATTGCCAAGAGCATCCGCTTTGGCGCTTCCATGGTGATGATTGGCTCGCTGTTTGCGGGTCACGAAGAGTCTCCTGGCAAGACCGTTGAAGTAAACGGCGAGCTGTTTAAAGAGTACTACGGCAGCGCGTCCGACTTCAACAAGGGCGAGTACAAGCACGTAGAAGGCAAGCGCATTTTGGAGCCCATCAAGGGCAAACTAGCCAACACCTTGATTGAGATGGAGCAAGACGTGCAAAGCTCGATCAGCTACGCAGGCGGCAAGAAGCTGATGGACATTCGCAAGGTGAATTACGTCACATTGGGTGGCGATAATGCGGGTGAGCATTTGTTAATGTAGACACCCAAAAAAGTTCATGGAATTAACCTCTCTCAAGCCGTTTTTTACCAACTTACTCCTCCCGTCATCAAGCGCTTTATTACTGATTTTTATTGGCATTCTTAGCTTAAGAATAAAAAATAAACGCTACAGCAGAATTTGTCTATACGGAGGTCTTGCTGCCGCGTGGATTTTGTCTTGCAATCTAAGCGCGCAATGGCTCAATACAAATTTATTGAAGCACTACGCATTTACAACGCCGAAGCAGATCAAAAAAAACAAGGTTCAAGCAATTGTTGTATTGGGCAGTGGCATTCAATCCTACGCGCCAGAGTATCTAAATGCCTCTCAGCCCAGTAGCACCTCGGCAGCCAGGCTGCGCTACGGTGCTTGGCTCTATATACAAACCAGAATCCCCATCGCATTCAGTGGTGGGCATGGTTGGGCAACGCGTGGTGGTGACATGGACAGTGAAGCGAAAACGGCTCGATTTTATTTGAAATCATTCAAATTGCCGCCGCCGAAATGGCTGGATGATCGCTCGGCAGATACGGCAGAGAATGCCCAAGAAATGGCGCGTATCTTGCTGCCTTTGGGCATCACGCGTATCGCACTGGTCACCCACGCTTGGCACATGGAGCGATCTGTTCGATTGTTCGGGCAACAAGGTTTTGTTATTACGCCAGCCCCCATTCAAACGATTACGCCCGAGGCCTATGGTTTGCTCAATATCATTCCCAGTGCTGAAGGCGTGACAAATGTAGCTTATGTCCTCAAAGAAGTGTTGGCGTTAACCGTCATGAATATCAAGGAAATGACAATTTTTTGAATGCGTCGCAAACCTCAGGCGGTGCTTGCACTAGTTCAATCAAAACGCCCTCACCCGCAATCGGAAATTCGTCGTTTGATTTGGGGTGCAAAAAAGTAATGTCGTAGCCCGCCGCGCCTTGGCGGATGCCTCCTGGCGCAAAACGTACACCTTTGGCAGTCAGCCATTCCACGGCTTTTGGCAAATCGTCAATCCATAGGCCCACGTGATTGAGTGGTGTGGTGTGAACGGCTGGTTTACCGTTTGGATCAATCGGCTGCATTAAATCAACTTCAACCTTGAACGCGCCCGAACCCATCGCGCAAATATCCTCGTCCACGTTTTCGCGTTCGCTTCTAAAGTTACCCGTGACTTCTAAGCCCAGCATCTCCACCCACAGCTCACGCAGTTTGGCTTTGCTGGTGCCGCCAATGGCTATTTGCTGGATACCTAGGACTTTAAAGGGGCGTGTGGTTTGTGTCATGTGGTTCTCGATTATTTTTTGAAAGGGTCGGTAAAGCGCGTATCGGTAAGGAGTGTGCTGTCCGTCAACGTAGCCAAAAAAGCCACGATGTCGGCTTGTTCTGTGCTGGTTAAGCCGATCGCAATCGCCAAGCCTCCAGCTGGTAAGCGGCTGTCGAGCGCTGCCCCAGCACGAATGCCCGTTGCGTAATGATTGAGGACTTGCGCCAGTGTGCTAAATCTGCCGTCGTGCATGAAGCGTCCGGTAAGCCCCACATTCTTCAGTGATGGTGATTTAAAGATGATGGTCTCGCCCGCATCCAATCCATTGCTTTTGGAGTTGGCGTTTAGGGCAAAAGTCGGCGGTTGATGACATCCCCCGCACCCCTTACCGCCATTGACGGGGCCTTGAATGAAGAGCGCACGGCCGTTATCTTCCGAAGCCGTAAAACGATCAACCACAGGAATGTTCGTACCTGCCAACGAGCGTGCAAAATTTTGATTAGAGTTCACGCTGCCATTTGCTGAATACACCACCGCGTAAGCGCGATCCCACTTACTGCTGCTGGAGATGATGCTGCGCTCGTATTGCGCGAGCACACTTTGCACACGCGCCTCGGTGATCGTGCTATCGCCAAACACCCACGCAAACAGCTCGGGATAATACGGCAAGGCCTGCATTTTAGTGATAAGCGCTGCAAAGCCGCCATGCGTAGCGCTATCAAAACCCATTTCAACCGCGTTTTGAATCGGCTGCGTGGACTGCGCCTCCACTGATGCCGCACGCTTATCCCAAAACATAGACGCGCCTTGGTAAAAAGCCACATTGCCAAGCCGCATGGCATGTGCTGTGGTCAGCCCGCCAGCAAAGCCCGAGCTAAACTGCGCCGTGTCGGCAAAGCCATTAGCCTGCACATGGCAGGAGGCGCAGGATTTGCTGTCGTTAAAACTTAGACGCCTATCGTTAAAGAGCACACGCCCAAGCGTAGCGCCCTTATCCGACAAGATGTTCGCTACTGTTTGATTCGACGTTGCCAAAAGCGTTGCGTCGTAATGCGCAGGCAACGCTGGTGCCGCGTAGTTGGCAGGCGCTGTGGGGTCAACCGAGGTGTAATCAAACGTAGCTGGGTACAACGTTGCAACGGCTGAGATGGTCGCAGTCGTAGTCGATGCGCCACCGCCTCCGCAAGCTACCAAGCCTAGCGCGACCATCAAAACGATTAAAGGACGCATGACTTCGCTTTTTTAAAAGAGTTAAACGAACTCAATAATCGCTTGATCAACAGATAAGGATTCGCCCTTGCTAGCGAGTACCTTGCCGACCACGCCATCTGCCGTCGCGAACAGCACATTCTCCATCTTCATAGCTTCGATCACGGCGACGCGTTCGCCTGCTTGAACCTTTTGTCCAACCGTGACGGCTACATCGACCAGCAAACCTGGCATGGGCGAGAGCACGTAGCGGCTCATGTCGGGCGGGGCTTTGTGCGGCATGAGCTGGTGTAGTTCAGCCATGCGCGGTGACATGACTAGGCACTCGATTTGCGTGCCGTTGTGCTGCACGCGCAATGCGAGTGGATTCTTCGCTGTGCCACGTTCTACTTGGGCTGCAAAAGATTTACCGTTGACCGTGCCTTCAATCACGATGTCGTTTAGGCGCGAGTGACTGACGATGGCGTAGGGCTTGTCGTCAACCTTCACCGTTGCCGCCCATGTTTGGGCAAGCGCATCATCGACATGAACCTGTTTGTACGAGTGTTTGCCATCTTTATCCAAAACGACGACGGCGTAATCTTGCCCAACCGCCACGTTGTAGCCATTCAGTTGTCCGCTCATACCTTGGGTGCGGGCGCGTGATTTGCGGCGCACAAATGCCGCGAGTGCGACCAAAAAGTTAGGGTTGTCATGCGGCACGTCTTCAGCCGCAAAGCCTTTGCCGTAGTGCTCTGCGATAAAGCCTGTATTGAAATCGCCTGTCGCAAATTTAGGATGCGCCAAGAGCGCCGCCTGAAACGGAATGTTCGAGCTGACACCGCGAATCACAAAGCTATTTAAAGCCTCACGCATTTTGGCAATCGCTTCCGCGCGGTCTTTACCGTGCACGATCAGCTTGGCAATCATCGAGTCGTAGAACATCGGAATCTCGCCGCCGTCCATCACGCCTGTATCCACGCGCACGCCTTGCAGGTGCTCGATGTCGCCTGCAAACATCGTCGTCATTGGCGGCACAAAACGCACCAAGCGCCCTGTTGATGGCAAGAAGTTACGAAACGGATCTTCGGCATTGATGCGGCACTCAATTGCCCAGCCATCGCGCTTGACCTCGTCTTGCGTGAGCGGCAATGGCTCACCTGCTGCCACGCGAATCATCAGTTCCACCAAGTCAAGCCCTGTGATGCACTCCGTCACAGGATGCTCCACTTGCAAGCGCGTATTCATCTCTAAAAAGTAGAACGACTGATCCTTGCCGACCACAAACTCCACCGTGCCCGCGCTTTGGTACTTCACCGCTTTGGCAAGCAGCACCGCTTGTTCGCCCATGGCTTTGCGCGTCGCGTCCGAGATAAACGGTGACGGCGCTTCCTCAATCACTTTTTGATGACGGCGCTGAATGGAGCACTCGCGCTCGTTCAAATAAATCACATTGCCAAAGCTATCGCCCACGAGTTGAATTTCGATGTGTCGCGGCTCTTCGACAAACTTTTCAATGAACACACGGTCATCACCAAAGCTATTGCGTGCTTCGTTACGGCAAGAGGTGAAGCCCTCCAGCGCTTCCTTGTCATTGAAGGCCACGCGCAGCCCTTTACCGCCGCCGCCTGCCGATGCTTTAATCATCACGGGGTAGCCAATGCCCTTGGCAATTTCTACGGCGCGTTCAGGCGTTTCAATCGCATCGTTCACGCCGGGGATGCAGTTCACACCAGCCTTGCCAGCAAGCTTTTTAGATTCGATCTTGTCACCCATCGCAGCAATCGAGTGGTGCTTGGGGCCAATAAACACAATGCCCTCTTCTTCCACTCGCTTGGCAAAGCCCGAGTTCTCAGACAAAAAACCATAGCCTGGATGCACGGCCTCAGCGCCCGTGGCCTTACAAGCCGCAATGATTTTGTCGGCAACCAAATAAGACTCACGCGAAGGCGCAGCGCCAATGCATACTGCCTCGTCAGCTAATGACACATGACGCGCATTGGCATCGGCTTCGGAGTAAACCGCAACGGTTTTGATGCCCATCTTGCGGGCAGTAGTAATGACACGGCAAGCGATTTCGCCGCGATTGGCAATGAGGATTTTTTTAAACATGATCTTTTTCTCGTTCTTGTTATCTAGCGATTTAAAGCGGAATGTTTCCATGCTTGCGCCAAGGGTTTTCTAGCTTTTTGTCTTTCAGCATGACGAGCGATCGGCAGATCCGTTTGCGCGTTTCATGCGGCAAGATCACGTCATCGATAAAGCCGCGAGCCCCAGCCACAAAGGGATTGGCGAATCTGGCTTTGTATTCCGCTTCTTTAGCAGCTAGCTTTTCTGGATCGCCTTTGTCTTCGCGGAAGATGATCTCGACCGCGCCCTTCGCACCCATCACCGCAATCTCGGCATGCGGCCACGCGAAGTTGACATCTCCGCGCAAATGCTTGGAGGCCATCACGTCGTATGCACCGCCATAAGCTTTGCGCGTGATGACGGTGATTTTGGGCACGGTGCACTCGGCATAGGCGTAGAGCAACTTCGCGCCGTGCTTGATGATGCCGCCCAGCTCTTGACTCGTGCCTGGCATAAAGCCCGGCACATCGACGAAAGTGATGACGGGGATATTGAACGCATCGCAAAAGCGAATAAAGCGTGCGGCTTTGATGCTGGACTTGATGTCCAAGCAACCTGCAAGCACCAGCGGCTGATTCGCCACAATGCCCACAGTTTGGCCTTCCATGCGGGCGAATCCAATGACGATGTTCTTCGCATATTCGGGTTGGATCTCGAAGAAGTCACCATCGTCCACGGTCTTGGTAATCAGCTCCTTCATGTCGTAGGGCTTATTCGGGTTATCAGGAACTAGCGTGTCCAAGCTCATGTCCATGCGAGTTGCGGGATCTCCACTTGGACGCACGGGTGCGCGTTCGCGGTTCGAGAGTGGTAGATAGTTGTAGAGACGACGCAGCATGAGTAGCGCCTCAACATCATTTTCAAATGCCAAATCCGCCACGCCTGATTTGGTCGTGTGCGTAATGGCGCCGCCCAGTTCTTCGGCCGTGACTTCTTCATGCGTGACGGTCTTTACCACCTCGGGGCCTGTCACGAACATATAGCTCGAATCTTTGACCATAAAAATGAAGTCGGTAATCGCGGGGCTATACACCGCACCGCCTGCCGAGGGTCCCATGATGAGACTGATCTGTGGAATCACACCGCTCGCTAACATATTCTTTTGAAAAATATCGGCGTAACCACCAAGCGATGCCACGCCTTCTTGAATGCGAGCGCCGCCCGAGTCGTTAAGGCCAATCACAGGCGCACCAACCTTCATGGCTTGGTCCATAATTTTGCAAATCTTTTCGGCGTGCGTCTCGGAGAGCGCCCCGCCAAACACCGTGAAGTCTTGGCTATAGACAAACACCAAGCGCCCGTTAATCATGCCGTAGCCTGTGACAACGCCATCGCCTGGGATTTTGTTGCCCTGCATATCAAAGTCCACGCAGCGGTGTTCGACAAACATGTCCCATTCTTCAAATGTGCCTTCGTCCAGCAGCACTTCTAAGCGCTCACGCGCCGTCAATTTGCCCTTGCTGTGCTGGGCAGCAATTCGCTTAGCGCCGCCACCCATGCGGGCTGCAGCGCGTTTTGCTTCTAATTGATCTAATATGTTTTGCATTTATTCACCTTGATATTTAACTAACTAACCGACTAAACCGAGTAACTGACGCGCCGCTGTGGATGCAGCCATTTGACCGTTAGCCACTTGCTGAGTGAGCAGTGGTAACTCCGTTTTCACATTTGCATGTTCAAAGAATTGTTGCTTAAGGCCGTCATGAATTTGTTCCCACATCCACGCGAGGGCTTGCGATTCGCGCCTTGCAGCCAATTTGCCGTTTTTTGTTTGAAGCGTTTGGTACTTCTGTACACGCTGCCAAAAGCCATCAATGCCGATGCTTTGCAAAGCACTCATTTGCATGACTTCAGGATTCCATTCAGACTTTGGCGCATGGCGACCATAAGCACGCAGGCTACTGGTGATTTGCGCTTCCGCGCGAGTCGATGCGGCGCTGTCAATGTCGGCTTTGTTGATGACGACTAAATCAGCCAGTTCCATCACACCTTTTTTAATCGCTTGCAGGTCGTCACCTGCGTTGGGGAGTTGCATCAGCACGAACATATCGCTCATGCTGGCAACGGCAACTTCGCTTTGCCCCACGCCCACGGTTTCCACAATCACCACGTCGTAGCCCGCCGCTTCGCACACCAGCATGGCCTCGCGCGTGTGCGATGCCACGCCTCCAAGCAGTCCGCTGCTAGGGCTTGGGCGAATAAAAGCGGATTCATTGACGGAGAGCATCTCCATGCGCGTCTTATCACCCAAGATAGAACCACCCGACACCGTGCTGGAAGGATCCACCGCCAGCACCGCCACGCGGTGCCCAAGGCCAATCAAATATAGTCCCAGCACTTCGATAAATGTCGATTTGCCCACACCTGGCACACCGCTAATACCAAGGCGAAACGACTTGCCTGTATGCGGCAACAACTGTGTGAGCAACGCATCGGCTTCGGCACGATGGTCGGCGCGGGTGGACTCAAGCAGCGTGATGGCTTTGGCGACGGCGCGACGCTGCACGCCTTTTGCAACGGGGCTTTGCGAGGAGTCTAGAAGTGACGCGAGCATGGACAAAATGATTTGTCGAAAATTATTTGGCCGCCGCTAACGACTTCTCAATCTGCTGAAGCACATCCCGAGCGCAAGCAGGAATCGGTGTACCCGGTCCGTAGATGCCTTTGACCCCTGATTCGTACAAAAACGCGTAGTCTTGCTGCGGAATCACACCGCCCACAAACACGATGATGTCGTCCGCGCCTTGGTCTTTAAGGGCTTGAATGATGGCGGGGATGAGGGTTTTGTGCCCTGCCGCAAGCGTAGAGACTCCGACAGCATGCACGTCGTTTTCAATCGCTTGGCGAGCGCATTCTTCGGGGGTTTGAAAGAGCGGGCCAATGTCCACATCGAAGCCTAAATCGGCAAACGCCGTGGCGACGACTTTGGCGCCTCGGTCATGACCGTCTTGTCCAAGCTTGCTCACCATCACGCGCGGGCGACGGCCTTGCTTGGCTGCAAAGTCGTTGATTTCGCCCTTGATGGCATCCCATTCTTTGGCCCAATCGCCCTCTTGGTCGTAAGCTGCTGCGTACACGCCGGTCACCTTTTGCGTATCGGCTCTGTGCCGTCCAAATGAAACTTCTAGCGCATCGCTGACTTCGCCCACTGTGGCGCGAAGGCGCATGGCTTTCACGGTCAAGTCTAATAGGTTTCCCTGACCTTCTACGGTACTACTGGAGGCGGCATCGGATAAGGCTTGCAGGGCATTTTTAACGGCCACCGCGTCGCGCGTTTCTCTAATTTTTTTCAGCTTGGTGATTTGTCCGTCACGCACCATCACGTTATCAATCACCAAAATTTCGGGCTGATCGGCTAGCGCTTCTTCCTTACTGAGCTTGTATTTGTTCACGCCCACAATCACGTCTTGTCCGCTGTCGATACGGGCTTGCTTCTCTGCTGCAGCCGCTTCGATTTTGAGCTTCGCCCAGCCACTGTCCACGGCTTTAATCATGCCGCCCATGGCTTCGACTTCTTCGATGATCGCCCATGCCTTCTCTAGCATCTCATTCGTTAGGCTCTCCATCATGTAGCTGCCCGCCCAAGGATCGACCACGCTGGTGATGTGCGTTTCTTCTTGAATAATGATTTGCGTATTGCGGGCGATGCGCGAGGAAAACTCGGTCGGTAGCGCAATCGCTTCGTCAAAACTATTGGTATGCAGGCTTTGCGTGCCGCCAAAAACGGCAGCCATCGCTTCAACGGTAGTGCGAACGATGTTGTTGTACGGGTCTTGCTCGGTCAAGCTCCAACCGCTGGTTTGGCAATGCGTGCGCAACATCAATGATTTGGGCGACTTGGCATTAAAGCCCGTCATGATGCGGTGCCACAGCACTCGGGCGGCGCGCATTTTGGCAACTTCTAGGTAAAAGTTCATGCCAATCGCCCAGAAGAACGAGAGGCGTCCCGCGAATTCGTCAACATCTAAGCCCTTAGCCAACGCAGTGCGCACGTATTCGCGCCCATCGGCTAACGTGAACGCCAACTCCAGCGCTTGATTTGCGCCTGCTTCCTGCATGTGGTAACCGCTGATCGAGATCGAATTGAATTTGGGCATATGCTTCGCCGTGTATTCAATGATGTCGCCAATGATGCGCATGGACGGCTCAGGCGGATAGATGTAGGTGTTGCGCACCATGAACTCTTTGAGAATGTCGTTTTGGATCGTCCCAGATAACTTGTCTTGCGAGACGCCCTGTTCTTCCGCCGCCACGATGTAGCCCGCCAGCACGGGTAGCACCGCACCGTTCATGGTCATGGAGACCGAGACCTTATCGAGCGGAATTTGGTCGAACAAGATTTTCATGTCCTCGACCGAATCAATCGCCACACCCGCCTTGCCCACGTCACCTGTCACACGCGGATGGTCGGAGTCGTAACCCCGGTGAGTGGCCAGATCGAAGGCAACTGAGACGCCTTGTCCACCTGCGGCTAAGGCTTTGCGATAAAAAGCATTCGAGGCTTCGGCGGTAGAAAAGCCTGCGTATTGGCGAATCGTCCAAGGGCGCACGGCGTACATCGTCGCTTGCGGGCCACGCAGGTAGGGCGCAAAGCCTGGGAGGGAGTCCGTGTGGGGCAGATCAGCCGTATCCGCAGCTGTATAGAGCGGCTTGACCGTAATGCCATCGGGCGTATGCCAGTTAAGGGCATTCAGGTCACCGTTCGGCGCAGATTTGGCAGCGGCTTTTTGCCAATCGGCAAGAGTAGATAAATTAGTCATTTCGCAATTCTACTCAATTATTTATCTGTAATTATGAATTCAAAATTCAGTTTCGTGTAAACTAAGTGGTATGGAACACAACCGTTTAAAGCCCCGCGCACTCTACGAAGAAGTAGCTGAATTGCTGCGTGGGCGTATTTTTAGCCGTGAACTCGCCCCAGGCGATTGGGTTGACGAGCTCAAAATAGCGGCTGAACTGGAAATTAGCCGCACGCCGCTACGCGAAGCCATCAAAGTGCTGGCGACTGAAGGCTTGATTACCATGAAGATGCGACGCGGTGCTTATGTGACTGAAGTGAACGACAAAGACCTACGTGATGTTTTTCATCTGATGGCGGTGCTAGAGGCCGATGCGGCGGGCACTGCAGCGCTAAATGCAACCGATGAGCAACTGGACGAACTAAACGCCTTGCACCAGCAATTAGAGAGATCAACGAAGGACCGCGTCCAGTTCTTCACGATCAACGAAGCCTTTCACGTCAAACTGTTAGAAGTCGCCAACAACCGTTGGCGTGATCAAATGGTTGCCGATTTACGCAAAGTAATGAAGCTCAACCGCGCGCAGTCCTTGCTCAAAGCGGGACGAATTGAGGAGTCGCTCGCCGAGCACAGCGCCATTATGATTGCCCTGAAAAAGCGGGATGCTGCGGCTGCACAAGCGGCCATGCAGGCGCATATTGAGAGTGGACAAGAGGCGGCTGCGTAAATAAAACCGTCGCACAAGCTTTAGACTTGACAATCATGAGTCATCGCCCACCCGTTCGCCACCTGCCCGTTCTTGGAGTTGATTCGCCCTTCCCTCCTGTGAATCAAGCTTGGGGAGGTAACGATCCGATTCCTGGTTTGCTGTGTGCAGGGGCAGACCTATCGGTTGACCGCTTAGTCGCTGCGTACAGCCAAGGCATCTTCCCTTGGTACAACGAGGGGGAGCCAATTTTGTGGTGGTCGCCTGATCCGCGCATGGTGCTTAAAGTGGCCGACTTCAAGAAACACCGCTCATTGAGGCAAGCAATCAAGCGATTTCATGCAGACCCACACTGCGAGATATGCATGGATACAGCCTTCCCAGAGGTCATCGCCTGCTGCGCCAGTGTCAGCAGGGCTGGGCAAGTTGGCACTTGGATTTTGCCCTCAATGCAGCAAGCCTACATCCAGCTACACGAGGCGGGATATGCGCACAGCGTAGAAGTTTGGGTGCATGACAAGCTTGTGGGAGGACTCTACTTCACGATGGTGGGCAATACTGTTTTTGGTGAGTCCATGTTTTCGCATCAAGCAGATGCGTCCAAAATAGCTTTATCTGAGCTTGTAAATTTTTGCCATGCCAGAAGTATTGAATGGATAGACTGCCAGCAGCAAACGACGCATCTGGCTAGCCTGGGCGCTAAGCCGATACCGCGCCAAGCCTTTCTGGATATGGTCTTAAGATCACATCATGCAAACTAAACCCACCATCCAAGTTTTTGAGCGCATGTTTTTACTGGTCGATATTTTGGCCAAACGCTCTCAATCACTCAGTTTAAAAGAACTGAGCGAGTTAGCGGGGCTGCATCCTTCTACAACGCACCGCATTCTGAGCGACTTAGTCATCGGGCGCTACGTGGAACGACCGCAGGCAGGTGTGTACAGATTAGGCCTGCGTTTTTTAGAGCTTGGCAATTTAGTTAAAAGCCGCCTTGATGTACGCGAAGCCGCACTCATTCCTATGCGTGCGCTGCATGACAAACTGGGGCAGCCCGTTTCCTTAAGCGTTCGGCAGGGCGATAGCATTGTGTATATTGACCGCGCGTACTCGGAGCGCTCGGGCATGCAGGTGGTACGTGCCATTGGCGGACGAGCGCCGTTGCATCTCACTTCCGTGGGTAAACTCTTTTTATCGCACGATACGGATGAGCAGCTCAAATCCTACGCAGAGAGAACGGGACTCAAAGGCCAAACGCCCAATAGCATTACCAATTTAGAGGTGCTCAAGAGAGAGCTGAAGACTGTCGTCAAGGCACAAGCAGCTTATGACAAAGAGGAATTGGAGCTTGGCGTGAGGTGCATTGCATCCGCCATTCACAATGATCGTGGGGAACTCATTGCAGGACTGTCTATTTCGGCGCCGACTGAGCGACTCAAAACAGATTGGATTGCGGTGCTACAGGACACCACGGAATCGATATCGGCAGCTTTAGGCTATCAAGCCTAGAAACGCTAGGCGTGAGGCGCTTTTGCAGGGCGACTCTCCACCCACGCACGAACACGCTCAGCGTCGCCAAGGCGAGAGTATTTACCCATCGAATCTAAAAACACCATAATGAGCTTGCGACCCGCAACCTTGGTTTGCATCACTAAACAGCGACCAGCAGCGGTAATATAGCCCGTCTTTTGAACTTCAATATCCCAGTTCGGATTAGACGTTAAACGATTCGTGTTGACGTAACTCATCGTTCGCTTGCCGACAGCTAGCTGGTAGCCATGCGAAGTGGTGAACTCGCTCACCGTTGCATTTTGCGAGGCAAATGCCACTAATTTTGCCAAATCTTGCGCCGTTGAACGGTTGTCGCTAGATAAACCCGTAGGTTCTACATAGTGCGTATTCGTCATCCCCAACATCAATGCTTTTGCGTTCATCAAACGCACAAACTCCGTTAAACCACCTGGATAAGTACGCCCCAAGGCGTAAGCAGCGCGGTTTTCACTCGACATCAAAGCCAAGTGCAACATCTCCTCTCGCGTCATGGATGTCCCAGCTTTTAGGCGTGAGAAGCTGGCGTTTTGCACATCCTCTTGGCTAATCGTAATGACTTCATTCATAGGCAAGTTGGCCTCGCTCACGACCACGCCCGTCATCAATTTAGTAATGGATGCAATCGGAAGAATAGCTGAATCGTTTTTACTAAACAAAACTTCGTGCGTATCTTGATCGACAACCAGAGCAACACTAGACTTCAAATCCAATGCATCCGGCGCACTGTGAAGACCCGTCATCCTACCCATCGATGGCGCTTCGTATGCTGCGCGAATCACTTTTTTAGAGCGCTTGCCTTTTTGAGCATGAAGCGCAGATTTTTTTGATGAAGAGGCTTTTTTTAAATGCTTCCCAGCGACTGTTTTTTGCTTCGCCTGCACCGTAGCCTGCGCATTAAACACAAAAGAAAAAATCAACGCCGTCAAAAAAATATAGATTATTCGCATAAATGCCTTTTTAATGGAATAAGAAGCAGCGTATGAGTGTACCAAAGAAAAAGGGTTTACGATCACTCGTAAACCCTTGATTTCATTAACCGATGGTGGGATGTGCGGGGGTCGAACCCACGACAAACGGATTAAAAGTCCGCTGCTCTACCAACTGAGCTAACATCCCACTCTTGCCTTGCAGCAAAGCCTTCGATTATA
>CANFCG010000027.1 GCA_947445115.1 Comamonadaceae bacterium
CCAATGACATACTCGCAGCAAAAGCCGTCAAGGTCAGTGTTTTTAAAAATGTATGTCGCATGTTGAATTTTCCTCAAAGATTAATAATAAATAACACCTGCTAACGTTCCGAGATTAGCTGCTTTTTCGAATTCATCACTCAGGGAATGCCCTAGCTAAATCACAAGCTTGTCGCGCTCGCGTCACACCGTCATGACGGCAGTTTGTAATCCTTGAGCTGCTCACGCAGCTTCATTTTTTGCATCTTGCCTGTCGCACCCAGCGGTATCGCGTCC
The DNA here is from genome assembly GCA_947445115.1 of Comamonadaceae bacterium. Classification (GTDB taxonomy): domain Bacteria; phylum Pseudomonadota; class Gammaproteobacteria; order Burkholderiales; family Burkholderiaceae_C; genus JASGCK01. The sequence continues at coordinate 276 of CANFCG010000027.1, forward strand.
ACAAACACCACGTCATCTGGGATTTGCCATTTCGCCGTTTTACCTTCGAAAAATTGAAGTAACTCCTCCCGCGTGACTTGCGCACCAGGTCGTTTAACCACCGCAATAATCGGCCGCTCATCCCATTTGGGGTGAGGCATTCCCACGCAAGCCGCCATCATGACGGCGGGGTGCGCCATCGCAATGTTTTCAATTTCAATCGAGCTAATCCACTCGCCGCCGGACTTAATCACATCCTTGCTTCGATCGGTGATTTGTAAAAAGCCATCAGCATCAATGGTCGCAACGTCGCCCGTTGGGAACCAGCCGTTAATGAGTGGGTTGCCGCCCTCACCTTTAAAGTACTCCGCAATCACCCACGGACCCTTGACCAATAAATCGCCAGAAGATTTGCCATCCCACGGCAGCTCCGCCCCGGCCTCGTCCACCACCTTCATGTCCACGCCGAAGATGGCGCGACCTTGCTTCAAACGGATTTGCATTTGCGCGTCTGCTGGCAATACAAGCTGCTTATTTTTAAGCGTACACAGCGTTCCTAGCGGCGACATCTCCGTCATGCCCCAGGCGTGGAGCACTTCGACACCGTAGTCATCGTTAAACGCGCGAATCATGGCGGGCGGACAAGCCGAGCCACCAATCACGGTACGCCGCATGGTGCTGAACTTGAGGTTATTGGCCTTCATGTGCGCCAGCATCATTTGCCACACTGTTGGCACACCTGCCGAATACGTCACGCGCTCGGTTTCCATCAACTCGTAGACCGACTTTCCATCCATCGCTGGTCCTGGAAACACCAGCTTGGCGCCCGTCAAAGCCGCGCTATACGGAATGCCCCACGCGTTGACGTGAAACATCGGCACGACAGGAAGAATCGAATCACGTGCCGAGATGCACATCACGTCTGGTAGCGCTGCCGCGTAAGCATGCAGAACGGTTGAGCGATGCGAATAGAGTGCAGCCTTAGGGTTGCCCGTGGTGCCACTGGTGTAACACATAGACGACGCACTATTTTCATCAAACTGCGGCCATGCGTAGTCGGAGGATTTGCCCGCAATCCAAGCTTCGTAACTAACCAAATTGGGAATGCCCGAATCCGCTGGCAGTTTGTCTGCGTCACACAGTGCCACATAAGTTTGGATCATCGGGCAACGTGCATGCACGGCTTGAATAATCGGTAAAAACGTCATATCAAAACACAGCACTTTGTCTTCGGCATGGTTGGCAATCCACACCACTTGGTCGGGATGCAAACGCGGATTCAAGGTATGCAGCACACGCCCTGTTCCGCTCACACCGAAATAAAGCTCTAAATGCCGATAGCCATTCCACGCCAACGTCGCCACGCGATCAGAGAATTCGAGTTTCAAACCATCTAGCGCGTGCGCCACTTGGCGCGAACGCTTCGCAACATCTGCCCATGTATAGCGGTGCAGATCGCCCTCCACACGGCGCGAGACGATTTCACCATCGGCGTGATGACGCTCGGCAAAGTCGATCAAGTTAGAGATAAGCAGCGGTTGGTCTTGCATCAGGCCTAGCATGAGAAAACTCCTAAATGGGTTCAGTTAAAGCAATCATTGTTCCAGAAATGACAGCGTGTGCCATCGGTATCTGCCCTAGTCTGGATAATGGCAGCATGTATAGATTTCCCCCCTCCACCCACGCTATGCTGTGGGCGGCCTTGGCAGGCTTCCTCTTCGTCTCGCTCAACACCATCGTTCGATCACTAGCCAAAGACCTTGATCCCTTTCAAGCTCAGTTTTTGCGCTACTTTTTAGGGCTTATTTTGTTTACGCCATGGGTCATCAAAAACGGGTTTGCCGCCTACAAGCCCACGCAAGTGAGTGGGCAATTTACACGCGGCGCATTTCATACCATTGGGCTCATGCTGTGGTTTTATGCACTGCCAAAAATCCCCATTGCCGATACGACCGCCATTGGTTTTGTCGGCCCCATCTTCATCATGATTGGAGCAGCATGGTTCCTCGGTGAAAAAATGCATCTGGACCGCTGGATTGCTTCTCTACTGGGTTTTACGGGCGTCATGATAGTGGTCGGGCCACACCTTAGCGGCACGGGCGGTTGGTACAACTTGGTCATGCTCGCTTCAGGGCCGCTGTTTGCCGCATCGTTTCTCATCACCAAAGCACTCACCAAATACGAATCCACTCGCGTAATCGTGTTTTGGCAATCGCTGACGGTGAGTGTATTCAGCTTACCGCTCGCCATCATTTATTGGAAAACGCCCACGCTTGCGCAGTGGGGACTCTTCGTGATTTGCGGCGCACTAGGCAGCCTCGGGCATTTGAGTCTGACCAAGGCGTTTCGTTCCGCCGATATCTCAGCCACACAGTCTCTCAAATTTTTAGAGCTTATTTGGGCCGCAGTTTGGGGTTGGCTCGCCTTTAACGACTTGCCTACGCAAACCACACTCATTGGCGGCACTGTTATTTGTCTAGCGACCATTTGGATTGCAAGGCGAGAAGCGATGAGGCATACCATCGTCAATGAGCAGATTAAAGATGCAGACTTGAATCCATAAAATTGAATTCATGAAAAAATTTATCAATGGCTTTGCGGCTCTAGGCAAAGACTTCTACACCGAGCTAGCGCCGCAAGGCATTTCGAACCCTTATTTTGTTTGCGTCTCCCAAGCCGTAGCAGATGAACTGTGGCTTAGCGAAGAGTGGCTAGCCAGCTTTGAGGCGCTACAAGTCTTTGCAGGCAATATCGCCCCGCAAGGCTCGCAGCCATTGGCCTCCGTCTATAGCGGTCATCAATTTGGCGTCTGGGCAGGGCAACTTGGCGATGGTCGTGCGCACTTGCTAGGAGAGCTAGAAACCGCCAACGGTAACTTCGAAATCCAACTCAAAGGCGCAGGCCGCACGCCCTACTCGCGCATGGGCGATGGACGCGCAGTGCTGCGCTCCTCCATCCGAGAATTTTTATGTTCGGAGGCCATGCACGGCCTTCGAATTTCCACCACACGTGCCTTAGCAGTCGTTGGCTCCGACATGCTGGCACGGCGCGAAACCAACGAAACGACAGCGGTCGTCACCCGCGTTGCGCCGTCGTTCATTCGCTTTGGTCACTTTGAGCATTTCGCCTACCGTGGTGAAAACGTGCAGCTCAAAACACTTGCCGATTACGTCATTGAGCGCTACTACCCCGAGTGCCTGACCACCCACAAATTGGCCGCCAACCCATACGCCGCCTTGCTTGCAGCCGTATCCAGTCGCACTGCAACTATGGCTGCCGCATGGCAAGCTGTCGGCTTTTGCCACGGCGTGATGAACACTGACAACATGAGCATCCTTGGCCTGACCATCGACTACGGCCCGTTCCAGTTTTTGGACGGCTTCAATCCCGCGCATATCTGCAATCACAGCGATGAGCAAGGCCGCTACGCCTACAACCGCCAGCCCAACATTGCGTACTGGAATTTGTTTTGCCTCGGGCAAGCGCTGATGCCGCTGATCGAGCAAGTCGAAGGCAGTTCGGATGCTGCGCAGGCCATAGCCATCAAGGCTTTGGAAGGATTCAAGAGCGAATTCCCCGCTGCACTTCAATCCAGGATGCAAGCCAAGCTGGGATTAACTGATGCCCAGGACAGCGACAAGGTTTTGATTGAAGACGTGCTGAAACTGCTGGCTAAAGAGCGCACGGACTACACCATCTTTTGGCGAACGTTATCGAATGCGGTGGCAAACCAAAACTTCGAGCCTGTACGCGATTTGTTTGTTGATCGAGCTGCGTTTGATACATGGGTGATTCGCCTCAAAGCTCGAAGCCCCAATAGCAAGCTAATGTTAGAGAGCAACCCAAAATTCATTCTCCGCAATCATCTGGCTCAAACAGCAATTGAGAAAGCACAAGTGAAAGATTTCAGTGAGGTCGCACGACTACTTAAAGTTCTTGAAACTCCATTCGAAGAACACCTTGACTGCGAAGATCTCGCGGGCCTCCCGCCTGATTGGGCGTCGCATTTAGAAATTAGTTGCTCGTCCTAAAAGGAAAAGACCATGACCTATCCCGTCCAAAAAACAAGCGCCGAATGGCAAGCCGAGCTAGCCGCCAAAGATGCAGAGAGCGTCGCCTTCCAAGTCACACGCCACGCCGCCACCGAGCGCCCATACACAGGCAAATACGAACAGCACTGGGAGAGCGGCAGCTACGCCTGCATGTGCTGCGGGCGCAAGCTATTTGATAGCGAGACCAAATTCGACGCGGGCTGCGGTTGGCCGAGCTTCTCTAAGGCTGCAAGCGACGACGCTATCGAAGAAAAGCGCGACACACAGCACGGCATGGTCAGAGTTGAAACGGTCTGCGCCAATTGCGGCGCGCATCTCGGGCACGTATTTGACGATGGGCCACGGAACGCCCAGCACACGACGGGATTGCGTTATTGCATGAACTCGGCATCGCTGGCGTTTAAAGAAAAGACATGACGCTGCAATGAACCCAATCCAGCCCAAAAAATTACTACTCAGCAAATGGACTGCGGTTCAGCCCATTGCTAAAAACAAGCATTTTTTGGTTTCAAAAACCATCAATCCCGAACTGCCTGATGCCGCCATTGAGTGGATCGAATTAGAAGCTGTATTTTCCAAAACTGTGACTCGTATCAGTTGGCAAGAGCTACGTAACGAGTCTGTATGGAAACAAGGCTGGGTTTCATAGCTCTTGAAATTGAGCGGGCAAGCACAAGCTAACTAGGGTCTGGTAGCTGCCAGACCCTTTGATTTAACTATTAACCCGAGATACTTCCCATGGATTTAATTCAAAAACTGCTTAACTGGATGTTTGACCATACCAACGACATGCGTGGCTTTAAAAACGAAGGTTGGGAAAATTATCGCAAGATGCTACTCTCCAGCTATCCAACACGCGATGCAGAAGTCAACTTTCAACATGCCGCCCGTCAGGCCTACATTGGCTTGTCAGCTGCCATGATTGCCGCCGCCTACGAAGACGTGGACAGCTGTCCCATGGAAGGCTTTGACGGCAAAGCGCTCGATGCCATCTTAGGATTAGGCGAACGTGGCCTTCGTAGCGTCGCCATTTTGCCGCTGGGCTACCGCCAAGAAGAAGGCGATTGGCTAGTCAAATTGCCAAAAGTCCGACGTCCGCGTGAGTTATTTGTGACCGAAGTCAAATAAGCAAATCACAAAGCCTTACCAAGGTAGAGCATCAGCGCTGTAACTCAAAAACTGCCCTGATTGCTCTGACTTCAACGCATCAATCGTTTGCAGCATCTCGAGGCAAGCCACGCCAGCTGGTCGTCCTTTGACCTCTCCACCAAAAGGCTTAGAGAGTTTTGAATTGACTGTTCCTGGATGCATCGCAATCACGATGGCGCCTGGCATGGTGCGTTTGAGTTCGATGGATGCCGTCTTCACCAGCATATTAAGGGCAGCTTTAGAGGCGCGGTAACCGTACCAGCCGCCCAATCGGTTGTCGCCAATGCTGCCGACTTTGGCTGATAAAAAAATCATGCGACTGCCCTCGCTACTTAGCAGCGGCGTGAAGTAACGCAGCACCAGCGCAGGTCCGATGGCGTTGACGGAAAAGCTTTTCATCAGATTGCTAGCACGCAAATCGGACAGCTTTTTCTCTGGCATCAAATCAGCGTCGTGCAGCAATCCAGCCGCATGAATGACAAGATGAAATGGAGTGCTGCCTGATAGCGCCGTCGCTGCTGCTGCCATGCTTTGTTCGTCCTGCATATCTATCGCAGGGAAGCTATGGCGATGTAGCCCTATCACTTCACCAGAGCGCGGATCAGCGGCCAACAATGCCACAAACTCAGCGCCTATCGTGCCACTTGCGCCAATCACCAAAGCGCGATAACCATCGGGTAACAAGTTCATCAGCGCTTGTCCACTCGCCGCCAAGTTGCGATCCCCTCAAACAACAACTCACTCACCAGCGCCAAAGCTGCTGCGGGAATCGCTCCTGCGAGCATGAGGGCGCTGTCGTTGAGCGCGAGACCCGTCACGATGCGTTCGCCCAAGCCCCCTGCTCCCACAAACGCGGCGATGGTCGCTGTGCCAATCGCAATGGAGCTTGCAGTACGAACACCCGCCATCACGGTGGGCATAGCGGCTGGCAACTCGACTAGGCGCAGGCTCTGCGCTGATGTCATACCTAGCGCTTGCGCGGCGTAGCGCTGCCCCCTAGATACTTCAGCGAGCGCTGTGCAGGTGTTACGCAAAATGGGCAGCACCGCGTAGAGCGTAAGCGCCAAGAGTGCAGGCCAAAAACCAATCGTGCCAAGCGCCGCAATAAAGACAACCAGCAAAGCCAGCGACGGTACGGTTTGCAACACGCTGGCCGTCCCCAGCACCAGCGCACGAAGCTTCGCGTGACGATAAATACTGATCGCGAGCGGCACAGCGATAAGACACGCAGCGACCACCGAGACCAACACGAGGACGATGTGTTGCCCCAGCAACCGCCACAAATCATCAGCCCACAAGCGCCGCCACACTTGCACGACAAACGAGCCCGCAGGCCTTACTGTGCTTGGCTCCGCCGAGGGACGATTCGCAGCCGCACTAGCTAAAAACTGTTTGGCTATTTGATTAAACGGTTGACTTTGCAACTCGGCCTCTGCATTCATCGCAATCATTGCGGGTTCGCTCACACGGCCTTGCAATTGCTGGATAGCTGCCCACGCGGCAGGGTGCTTTTGCGGCACATCTAAGCGATACAAAACGACTGCGTCGTAACGCGGGAAATAGTTTTGATCGTCCACCAGCACGCGCAAACCAAGCGCATTGATCTTGGCATCCGTGGTGTAAATATCCATCACGTCGATTTGCTTTTTTTCAATCGCGGTGTAAGCCAAGCCGTGGTCTAAGCCCAGCGGCGTTTGCTTCAATTGATATTTGCCTGAGAGTCCCGCCCAGCCGTCCGCTCGCCCGATAAATTCGTTGGACAAACCCAGCTTCAAGTCGGGATGCTTCGCGAGATCACTCAAACTGCGCACACCCAGCCGATCAGCATCCAGCGCACGCATCGCCAGCGCATAGCCGTCGTTAAAACCAAGCGGCACGGCAACGCCTAACCCGTGCTTGGCAAGCGCGGTTTGCATGGGCTGCAAAGCCATATCTGGCAAGGCTTTCAAGATCTCTGTCGCTATCGTTCCAGTGTATTCAGCGTAGGCATCAATCTGCCCAGACTTGAGCGCTTCAAACACGATCGCGGTATTACCAAGCCCTTGTAAGACCTGCGTTTTAGCGCCTGCGTTTTGCGCCGTTTGCGCCAAGAGTTCGGCAAGGATATAGGACTCAGTAAAGCGTTTGGAACCGATGCGCATGGGTTGCGAGGCATCTGTTTGGGCTACCGCCTGCACTGAGAACAAGCCATACCAAATAAGGGCTGCAAGGCAATAAACCGAATAGGAATATCGCCGCAGCATGGCCATTTTCCAGTGTTAGGCCAAATCGCCCGCTAGCGATGCCAGCGCTTCAGGCGCAATATCCACATGCATGGGATAGTTGGTGTGATCGCAGCCTAGCTTCACGCCTGCGCCCGCTTTGACGGCGGCGCACATCTCAGGGGTGAGTTCAAAGCGCACAAAGTGAACTGCGCTGGTCTTCTCGTCGGTTTCGCGTTCTAGGTCTTCGTCTGCAATGGCGTAGACACGCGGCTTGCCTTCGACCTCGATATAGGTCGCATCTTCGACCCCAATGAGCCGTGCCAATTCGCGCTTACGCTCTTCCACGTTCGTGTACTCAATCATCATGGTCGCCTTCCAGTTCATGCCTGTGGGCACAAGTGGTGTATAGACCTCGATCTCACCTTGAATCGCTTCTTCTTCAAAAATCTTTTCAATGCGCAACATCTCTTGGATTTGATAGCGGATGGAAAGCTCACTTTCAAACTGCATATTGATGTGCTCGCCCAAATGGATGGAGCGCAGCTTGCGGTGCGCAATCACGTCCGCCTTGTGCAGTTTGCGGAACTTGTGATAGCTCTCCAATGTCATGAGGCTATCGGGTGTGATGGGAAGTCCAGTGGTTTTCATTTTTATTTATTTGATTCCGTAAGCCTTGCGCACGAGAGAGAGCGGATGCTGCTGCTCGGGAGCACCCAAGCCATTCACTTCAAAGCCTTGTGCGATATGGTGTCCGCCCAGTGGGCAGTCCGAGCTGATGTAGTCGGGCAAGCCCGCAGCAACTCTGTCGTCTCCTGAGCCAGGATGATCTGCCATTTTTTTAAAAAGTGGTTTGCCAATTTTCATAGCCTGGCTGTGCGTCGCCTTCTTCACGCCAAACGTCCCCGCGTGCCCCGAGCAGCGCTCGTTGGTTTGCACGAAGGTATCTGGAATCATCTTCAGCATTTCTTCCGTCTTTTTGCCAATGTTTTGCACGCGCCCGTGGCATGGGATTTGATAACTGATCTTGCCAAGGCTCACAGGAAACTCTGTCTTGAGTAAACCATCGCGTTTGCGTGCCATGAAGTATTCAAACGGATCCCACATCGCGGCCTTCACGGCTTGCGTATCCGCGCAATCAGGGAACATGAGTGGCATCTCTTGCTTGAACATCAAAGTGCAACTGGGCACCGCAGTGAGGATGGCATAGCCATCCTGAGCGTACTTGGCCAGCACAGGAATGTTGGCCTCTTTACTTTTCGCGACCGACTGCAAATCGCCCAGCTCTAGCTTGGGCATTCCGCAGCAAGACTCTTTGTTCACCAGCACATAGGGGATGGCGTTGTGATCCAATATTTTGATGAGGTCGTGACCAATACCGGGCTCGTTATAGTTAATGTAACAAGTCGAATAAATGGCGACTTTGCCGGGTGTTTTTGTGCCATTGACGACAGCGTGCTCGGTTGATTTTTCCGCCGAGCTTCTAAATTTTTTGCTCGCCAAAGATGGCAACCATGCCTCAAAAGCCAAATCCAGCGTAGCTTCCAGCAGTGCACGTGCTGGTTTGGTCTTGTTAATTGCGTTGATCGTTTGCGAAATAATAGGGATACCAGCAAAAGATCCGTGCAAGTCGGTGCTGGCTAAAAACTTCTCGCCAAAACCTACCTCATCTTTTTCAAACTTAATCGCTTTGGCGCGCAGCATTGTGTGCGGAAAATCCACATTCCACTCGTGCGGCGGGGTATACGGGCACTTGGTCATGTAGCACAGGTCACACATGTAACACTGATCGACCACCTTCCAATAATCCGTTTTAGCAACCCCGTCAACTTCCATCGTGCTGGACTCATCAACAAGATCAAACAAAGTCGGGAACGAGCCGCAAAGACTGACGCAGCGGCGGCAACCGTGGCAAATATCGAAGATGCGCTCTAACTCGTCAAAGCACTTCTCTTCGTTATAAAAATCAGTACCCTTCCAGTCAATTGCATGACGGGTGGGCGCTTGCAAATTACCTTCGGTTGCCATCCTCGTTCCCTCTTTCTCTAAATTACGCTAGCGCGAATCAATCGACCAACTCAGCCAAGGCCTTGGCATAACGGTTAGCGTGTGAACGCTCAGCCTTAGCCAAAGTTTCAAACCAATCGGCGACTTCTTCATGACCTTCGTCACGTGCGGTCTTGGCCATGCCAGGGTACATATCGGTGTACTCGTGCGTTTCGCCAGCCACAGCAGCAGCCAAGTTTTGACGTGAAGAGCCAATTGGCAAGCCCGTTGCTGGGTCACCGCACTCTTCAAGCCACTCAAGGTGGCCATGTGCGTGGCCAGTTTCGCCTTCAGCGGTCGAGCGGAACAACGACGCTACGTCGTTTTGGCCTTCAATGTCAGCCTTGTTCGCGAAGTACAAATAACGGCGATTGGCTTGGCTTTCGCCCGCAAACGCGTCTTTCAGGTTTTGCTCTGTCTTAGAGCCTTTTAATGCTGCCATGATGATTTCTCCTATGAGGAAAGTTGAATGTTCGTCTCAAAAAAAGACTTGCTAAGGGTATCAGAGAATACAAATGCCGCAAGCAATTTTTATTGCTCAAGGCGCTATCGTCGCTATAGTTAAGGTGTATGAACTCACCAAAAATCGACTCTCACGTTCACATCCTCGACCCCAAGCAATTCCCCTATGCGCCGGGTGTTTGGTACGAGCCCATTGGGGCAGAGCAAGGCACAGCGGCAGACCTCACGCACCTCATGCAGTTCCACGACGTGCGTCATGCTTTGCTCGTGCAACCGAACTCGGGCTACGGCCATGACAACCGCGCTATGTTGTCCGCCATCGCCAACGGCGACGGACGCTTCAAAGGCGTGGCCGTTATCAAAAACAATGCAAGCCTTGGCGAACTACAAGACTTAAAAGCACAAGGCATTGTGGGCATTGCCATGAATGCAGCGCTGTTGGGCGTTGATTTTTATGCAGACATAACACCACTTTTGCAACGCCTAGGCGATTTGGATATGTGGGCACAAATGCAAGTGCAACATGACCAATTGGTGAGCCTCGCGCCGATATTAGAAGCTAGCGGCGCAAAGCTAATGTTCGACCATTGCGGCAGGCCAAACCCCGCAGCTGGTGTGACTCAAAAGGGATTTCAAGCGCTGCTAAAACTTGCTGAAACAGGCCGTGCGTCAGTCAAGCTATCGGGTTTTAACAAGTGTTCAATGCAGCAATATCCGTGGTCGGATGCCAAACCTTTTGTGAATGCGCTCTTGGAGGCTTACACACCGCGGCATCTGATTTGGGCATCGGACTGGCCGTTCCTCAAAGCGCCAGCCCGCATCGACTACGGCCCGCTACTCACACTGCTTGAGCAGTTGGTACCTGACGCAGCAGCACGCCATGCGATTCAGTGGGAAACGCCCAAACGACTGTTTGGTTTTTAGCTGACTTGTTTTAAGCCAACAACTTCTTCAAATTAACCGCCGCAGGCCCTGCGCTCATGCCGTAACGGCGTAGCAAGCTGATGCGTGCTAATTGCCATGGCTTGGTGCTCATGGCAAGCGCTGTAAAGCCATCTAAGCGAGATTTGGCATTCCATGTGCGCAGACCCTTATCTTTAGACCAGCGGTATTGGTTGCGCAAGTTAGCCGCATGCATCCGCAGCCAATCCACTGGCTTATCAGGCATGGGAACTGCGCCACACAGATTATTCTTTTGATCTTCACTCTCAAAATTTAACTCAACATGCGCGATGAAGGCTGCGCTAAAAGTCGGCTGAAACGTTCGCACAAATTGCGGCGTGATTTTATTACCCGAAAAAACAGGCGTGCTGTCCGTGCGCGCGTGGAACTGCACCGCGCTGGCCGAACAATCTACATAAAGCCTGTTCGCATCCGTTGGCACAACGCCTTTCGCTAAAACAATCTGGTCACGCTCGATGCGCTGGATGCGTCCCAAGCGCACTACATTTTTGATGGTGAACAAGAGCTCCAGCTCAGGCTGCGACATCAGCGCACCGTGGTACATCGAAGGTTGCACGGTTTTATCTAAACGCAACCAATGCCCGCCCGCCTCTAGCTTGGCATACACATCCTCGCTAGAGGTCGCACCAGCAATGATCTCCATTTGCTCAGCAAACGAACCATAGGAGGCTTCAAAAAACTCTTTACCTGGCTGCACCTTGGCGCGATTTTGAAACCACGAGTCGCGCGGCATGATCCATGTGATTGCATCGGGCTGTGTGCCGTTCTCCAGCAACCACAGGCACGCATCCACGCCCGTTTTCCCCGCGCCCACCACCACATAACCTGATGAAGCAGGCTTGATGCGAGGCAAGTCGTTCAGCGGAACGCAGCGCACACCTTCCGCCATTTCGTATTTGGGCGGATGCGTGGAAGGCACAGCGGTATTGAGGTGCGTGGTATCGACGATTTTTTTAGCGACCGTAACCTGCGTCTCCTTGCCCGACATCATAGAATGAAAACGATGGTCACCATTCCAGTCACCCACATAGTCCGACATGGGAAAATACTGCACACGACCCGACGCCACAAACTTCTGCATCAACTGCTCGTAATAACTCACCAGATCGGCACTGGTTGCACGTTCATACATGCCGACATTCAAGCCCGTTTTGTCTTTGCTGTTGGTTCCAAGCGGCTTAGAGTTCACACCGTAATAAGCGGACGGCTGATGCAGACGCACAAACGGATAAGCATCGTTCCAGTGTCCACCTGGGCCGTGATGCCTGTCCACAATCACCATGCGGGCGGTGGTTTCATGGAAGATCACATCGGCAAACGCCATGCCAACTGCGCCGCTGCCAACAATAAGATAGTCTGTGGCGATGGTAAGCGTAGTCATCAAGAGTAAAAGTATTGTGAAATCACTTCTTCGATTTCTTCTATGGGCATCGGCTTCCCAAATAAGTAACCTTGGAAGTGGATGCAGCCGACATTTTCAAGAAATTCTCTTTGCTCTTCTGTTTCTACGCCTTCGGCAATGACATTTATTTTTAAGCCTCGCGCCATGGCAATAATGGTCGACACAATGGCACCACTACCGCGGTCACGATTGATATCTTTTATAAAAGATTGATCAATTTTTAGCTGGTCGAGCGGCAACTCTTTCAGATACTGCAAAGAGGAATAACCTGTCCCAAAATCATCAAGAGAAATGCGAATGCCAATTTCCTTAAGTAATTGCATTTTCAGTATCGCATCCTGCACATTGTCAATCAGCATGCTTTCAGTAAGTTCCAGTTTTAATAAGCGAGCATTAATTGAGTATTTTTTCAGCATTTCTTTCAATTGCTCAACGAAATCCGCTTAATGGAATTGCCTTGCGCTCACATTAACCGCAATGACCAATTTACTCGTCGCAAAATGACTCTCCCAAGCCTTCAGTTGTGCGCAAGCCGTCCTCAAGACCCAATCCCCAATCGGTAATATCAGTCCACTGACTTCGGCTAGCGGGATAAATTGATCGGGGCGAACCATACCTCGCACGGGATGCATCCACCGTAGTAGCGCTTCAGCACCAGTGGGTTGTTTTAAATTGTTGACTTGAATCTGATAATGCACTTGAAGCTGATTTTTATCAAGCGCTTCACGCAAATCATTTTCTAACAGTACTTTGTCATCGTTATATTCCTGCATCTTAGGATCAAAGAAACGCAGCGCATTACGACCCGCTTTCTTTGCCTGATACATGGCAATATCGGCTTGTTTAAACAGCATTTCAAAATCCAGCGTTTCCTCGGACTTCATGGCAATACCAATACTGGCTGTGTTGTGGTAATTATGCTCACCCAGTTGAAATGGGATATTCAGTTGAGTCATAATTTTTTCTCCAATGACTCTCGCCTGCGAAGCCGCATCCATCTCCAGTTCGTCCAAATTTTCGACAAGCACGACAAACTCGTCCCCGCCGATACGCGAAACCGAATCGCCCTCACGCAAACAGGCTTTAAGACGCTGCGCCACTTGTGCCAGCAAAACATCCCCCATTAAATGACCCAGACTATCGTTGATGTTTTTAAAGTGATCTAAATCGATGAGTAGCATGGCGCATCTCAGTTTGCTCCGGCCGCTAGAAGCCAGTATCTGGCTCAATCGGTCATTTAGCAGTCGTCGATTAGGCAGGTTTGTGAGCGGATCGTAGTACGCTAGACTTTGTATTTTCTCTTCTGCAGCTTTGCGCTCCGCGATGTCAATCATCGAGCCTACGTAATGCGACGATGCCCCATACGCATCCTTGACTGCGGTGATGTTAAGCCACGTCGGGCGTGTCGCGCCACTTTTGCTGTAAATCCAGATTTCACCCTGCCATATGCCCGTCTTTTTAAGCGCCATCCTAATAGCCTTATGAAAGTAAGCGTTATGGCGTCTTGATCTGAGGATTCTGGAATTTTTACCTATGATTTCCCCAGCCTCATAACCCGTAATATCTATAAAAGCATGATTGACCCGTAGAACCACGCCTTTGGCATCGGTAATCACGATCCCTTCTTGTGTCTCGAAGGCGGCTGCGGCTAAGTGCAACTCGGCTTCTGTCGTTTTTTGCGCCGTCACATCCCGCGCCGTCACAACGGCTCCGATAATTTCATGATCGGTGTTAAAAATAGGCGAGTAGTTATAGCTACCTATCCAAGTTTCACCTGTATCAACCCGGCGTAATTCACACTCGACATTGGATGCTACTTCGCCACGAAGTGCACAGGGTAATGCCCATTGGTCTACAGGAAGACGTTTCCCTTTGCAGGTGTAAACCTCCATTAGCGTTGCATAGTCACCCAGTAACTTGAGGCACTCAGCTTTACTTTTAAATCTGTGAAACGTGGCGAAGGCATCATTGAAGTTAATGACATGACCCGTGACATCAGAAATAAATACAGCATCACTCATGCTTGATAGTGCAGCCTCTAATTTTGTTTTCCCCAGCACAACCTCTTCTTCTGCAAGCTTTCTTTTGGTAATGTCTCGTGCAATTTTTGAGGCACCAATAAGTTTTCCTGAACCATCGCGGATAGGTGAGATGGATAAAGAGACATGAAATAGTTCTCCATTCTTACGCTGCCGCATGGTGTCAAAATGTTCGACGCGCTGACCTTTTGAAATTTTTTCTAAAATCATAGATTCTTCGAACAACCGATCCTTTGGAATCAAAAATTCCACGGGCTTTCCGATTGCTTCTACAGCTGAATAACCAAATATTTTTTCTGCACCCTTATTCCAACTCGTAATCACACCATCCAATGTTTTATTAACAATAGCGTCGTCACTAAATTCGATGGTTGCTTTATATTTGTCTAATTCAAACTGAGCCAATTTGCGCTCGTGAATATCTTCCACAACTGAAATGAAGTAGTCAGGGGTTCCGTCCGGATGCTTGACTAGTGCGACGGTGAGATTAATCCAAACTAACTGGCCATCCTTACGAACGTAGCGCTTCTCCATGGAAAAAGTTTGCCTTTCTCCAGTAAGCATCTGGTTCGTCTGCGTCAAATCAGCTTGCAAGTCGTCAGCAAAAGTAATATCTTGAAAAGTCATGGACATCAATTCATCATTGCTGTACCCCACGATCTCACAAAGTTTGGTATTCACACGCAGCCAATGCCCGTCGGGAGTAAGCAGCGCAATACCCATGGCGGCTTGCTCGAAAGTCGCCCGGAAACGCTGTTCGCTATCACGCAGCGATTCTTCAATCACTTTGAAGTGCGTGATATCTTCTGAAAAAATAAAGATGCCGCCAATCGTGTCACCTTGCTCGAACCAAGGTCTCACCTCCCAGCGCAGCCATTGAGCCATCCCATCTTCTCTTAAAAATTTATCCTCGCTAGATTGAACAGTTTCACCCGCCAATGCTCGGCGATGAACGTCTTTCCATGCATCTGTTATCTCAGGAAATATTTCATAATGCAATTTGCCAATCATGATAGGAGCATCAACAGGAAAAAAGTCATTAACCCAGCGTTGACTGACGGCCAAGTAACGCATATCGCGATCAAATATCGCCAATGAAGCAGGTGCCCGATCAATTAATTGACGCATCCTAGCTTCGCTGGCAGCTAATAGCGCTTGCGCCTGTTTGCTGGCGGTGATATCAAGCGAAATACGGCAAATAAAACGAATGTTGCCAAAATCATCGAGAACAGGAAAGATATGCGACATATAGCTGCGCAACTGGCCATCGACCGGCACCAGCTCTTCGATGGAGTGACGCGACAACGTTCGCAACACGATGTCATCGTTGGCTTTAAAAGTTTGCGCTATATTTTTAGGGTATAGCTCAAAGTCAGACTTGCCAATGATCTCTTTTTCAGCCAGATGAAGTGCACGCTGAAGCGTGGGGTTGGCCAATGCGTAATAGCCATCCACCGTCTTGAGCGAGAGAGAGGACGGTGAGTTGCCGATGATGGCCTCACATTGAGATCTGCGCTCTGATGCGGCCACCTCGTCTAGTTTTCGTCTATCAATAGGCTTCATCACCGCAATGAAGTAGTCAATCGATTCATTCTGCTTTTTTGCAGCGGAAACGCTCACATTCACCCAAATCAGCTGGCCATTTTTATGGATACAGCGCTTATCCATGGCATACGTCTGCAGCTTACCTGCCAACATCTGCTGCATGCTATTTAGCTCGGCTGGTAAGTCATCCATCAGCGTCAGTTTTTGTAGCGTCGTCGCCAGCAACTCTTCGCTGCTGTAACCCACCAAATCGCAAAACTTGGGATTGACCCGCAGCCAAGCGCCGTCCGGTGAAAAAATAGCAATGCCAACAGCGGCATTTTCAAAAATCGCTCGAAACGCTTGCGTACTTTCAAGCGATTTCTCACTTGTTTTGACGTATAGGGATGTGTCGTCAGTCATACTCATTCTTTGGTAATGCTTGACTTAATTATCATACTGACAAAGGCCTTGCGCAAGTGATATTCACTAGGCGTATTCACTAGCACGACGTTAATGATGAGGCCGTTTGTATTCATATTTACATCCTGTCACATTCGTGGGTAACGCATGTGACATTACCAAGGATCATCAAATCCAAAAAAAATGCTTTTGATTGCGCGTCACAAGGGTTGCTCCATGCTGCATGCACACAGCTGTAATCTGCGCATCTAGACGCATACTCAAAAGCTCTGAGTAGTGATGGGCGCTTGACAAATCGAATGGCAAAACGCGATTAGCAAAATCAAAGAGCACTACCCAAGCTATGACTTGCAAGCCACGCCAGATGGGGCTTTAAAGGTATTGCGCCCTAACCTGCCAGATGCGCGAGTCAATGTAGAGGAGATTGCGCTGCTTTGCCAGCGCAGGCCAAAAGATTGCAATTACGCGACAGATCAGATGTTGCTAGAGCTGCAAAGTCGATAAAAAGCCGCTAGCTTTTGCAAACTAGCGGCTTGAATAGAAGCGTTGGAGTTGTTACTTCTTCGCAGGCGGCACATCCGTACAAGACCCATGCGCCACTTCGGCTGCCATGCCGATGCTCTCGCCTAGCGTGGGGTGTGGGTGAATGGTTTTGCCGATGTCGATTTCGGTTGCACCCATCTCGATGGCGAGTGCGACTTCACCAATCATGTCGCCTGCGTGTGTGCCGACAATGCCGCCGCCCACAATGCGGTGCGTGGCTGCGTCGAATAGAAGCTTGGTGAAGCCTTCGTCGCGTCCATTAGCAATAGCGCGGCCTGAAGCGTTCCACGGGAACATGCCTTTTTTGACTGCGAGGCCTTGCGCCTTGGCTTGCTCTTCGGTGAGGCCCACCCAGGCCACTTCGGGATCGGTGTACGCCACGCTTGGAATCACACGTGCATTGAATGCGGCCTTGGCTAGCTTCTCGTCGCCGAGCAGCACGCCTGCCGCCACTTCCGCTGCCACATGTGCTTCGTGCACGGCTTTGTGTGCCAGCATGGGCTGGCCGACCACGTCGCCAATGGCGAAGATGTGCGGCACGTTGGTGCGCATTTGGATATCGACGTTGATGAAGCCACGATCAGTCACGGCAACGCCTGCTTTGTCTGCCGCGCATTTTTTGCCATTGGGTGTACGCCCCACGGCTTGCAACACTAAATCGTAAGTTTGCGGAGGTGGCGCAACGCCGCCCTCTTCTGCCGCTGCGAATGTCACTTCAATGCCAGCTGGCGTGGCTTTAGCGCCAACGGTCTTGGTCTTGAGCATGATGTTGTCAAAGCGCGGCGCATTCATTTTTTGCCACACTTTAACGAGATCGCGGTCTGCGCCTTGCATTAGGCCGTCCATCATTTCGACCACATCTAAGCGTGCGCCCAGTGTGGAGTAAACCGTGCCCATCTCAAGGCCAATAATGCCGCCGCCCAAAATCAACATGCGCTTGGGTGCGTGCTCCATGGCGAGTGCGCCTGTGGAATCGACCACACGTGGATCGTCGGGCATAAACGGCAAACGCACGGCTTGCGAGCCCGTGGCGATGATGGCTTGTTTGAATTTGACAACCGATGTCTTGCCCGTCTTTTCTTGCGCCGTGCCTGTGGTTTCTTCCACGCTTAAATGGAGAGAGTCAATAAACGCGCCATAGCCGCGAATGATGGTGACTTTGCGCATTTTTGCCATCGCACCTAGGCCGCCTGTGAGCTTGCCCACGACTTTGTTTTTGTGACCGAGCAGCTTATTGCGGTCCACCGTTGGCTCGCCAAAATCAACGCCCAGCGCAGCGAAGTGCTTCACCTCGTCCATGACGGAGGCCACGTGCAGTAAGGCTTTGGAAGGGATACAGCCCACGTTTAAGCACACGCCACCAAGGCTGGCATAACGCTCAACGAGCACCACTTTAAGCCCCAAATCGGCAGCGCGGAAAGCCGCAGAGTAACCGCCAGGGCCACCGCCTAGGACGAGTAGATCGCACTCGGCATCGACTGCGCCAGCGTACGTAGATGCGGCAACGGCTGCGGCCGCTGGGGCAGAGTCTGCACGGATGGTTGCGGGAGCGCTTCCTGATTGTTCGGTAGCCTTTGGCGTGCTAGAAGCGGCGACAGAATCTGCCGCAGCGGGCGCAGCCGTTGCCGCTCCCCCAGAGGCTTCCAGCGATATCACCACGGAGCCTTGCTTAACCTTGTCGCCCAATTTAGTTTTAATCTCTTTCACCACGCCCGCGTGAGACGACGGAATTTCCATCGACGCTTTGTCGGACTCGACGGTGATGAGCGATTGCTCGACCTTGACGGTGTCGCCTACTTTGACGAGCAACTCAATCACGGTCACTTCGTCGAAATCGCCAATATCTGGAACTTGAATATCAATGGAACTCATGGTGCTTTCTCCTATTTTTTCAATTTAACTGTGTACACGTGCACGGGCGGCGCAGAGTTTTTATCGAACTCGCAACCCGCCAACACGCCTGCTTCGGCCACTTCTGCCGCCGTTTTTGCTTTGCTATAGACCGCATTCATCGCGCCCAGCGCAAAGGGACGGCCTGAGCCGATGCCCCAAAACTCTTTGAACTCGAACACTTCACGGTAGCTGTACAAGCCAAAAATGCCAGCGCTGTTAGCCACCAGTACCGAGAACTGCATGGACTCGTACGGATCGTTGTCGTCTTCTTTGGTTTGCAAAAAGAACTTGTCTTTGAGGACGGTGTGCAGCTTCAAAAACGTGTCGTAGACTTCGTCTTTGCTATGCAGCTTTAAGTGCTCAGAGGGCAAGTCCAACAAGGCTTTGCGGATGGCTGGGAAGTGTGCCACCGTGCCTGCTGCTGCCACATAAGACTCGCCGCCCACGGCCTCCACTTTGAAGATTTTGGCGTTCTCTTCAAAACGATGCGCCAGCTTGGTGTCGCCAAACGTGACAAGACTATCGGACGCAACCGCCACGTGACCTGCCTTTTTAACGACGACGACAGTGGTCATGCTGAGATCGCTTTCATTACAGAGCCACGCGGCGGAAGTCCGCCAGCACAGCGCCTAAGAACGCATTGAAACGCGCAGCCGACGCACCGTCAATCACGCGGTGGTCATACGAGAGCGAGAGCGGCATGATGAGACGAGGCACAAAGGCTTTGCCGTCCCACACGGGCTGCATCTTCGATTTGCTGACACCCAAAATGGCGAGCTCTGGCGCATTGATGATGGGTGTGAAGTTGGTGCCGCCAATACCACCAAGGCTGGAGATACTGAAGCAACCGCCTGTCATTTCGGCTGGTTTGAGTTTGCCTTCGCGTGCTTTAAGTGAGAGTTCGGTCATCTCTTTAGCAATCTCAATCAAGCCTTTTTTGTCGGCATCGCGAATCACAGGAACAACGAGTCCATTTGGCGTATCGGCTGCAAAGCCCACGTTCACGTATTGCTTGTAGACGAGTTGATCGCCATCCAATGACGCATTGAACTCAGGGAATTTTTTAAGCGCTGCGACAACGGCTTTGATGAGGAACGCCAGCATGGTGAATTTCACGCCCGCTTTTTCGTTCTCTTTGTTCAGCTTAACGCGCAGTGCTTCCAAGTCGGTGATGTCCGCTTCGTCGTTGTTAGTGACATGAGGAATCATCACCCAATTGCGGTGCAAGTTCGCGCCGCTGATCTTCTTAATGCGAGAGAGGTCTTTGCGTTCGACAGGGCCAAATTTGGCAAAGTCAACCTTAGGCCATGGCAGCAGGTCAAGTCCAGCGCCGCCTCCAGAGCCACCTGCCCCAGAGCCCTTGCTAGATGTGGCTTGCGCGGCAGTCTGTTTAGAGCCACCCATGACGGCTTGCGTAAACGCTTGCACGTCTTCCTCGGTGATACGGTTGTTTGCGCCAGAACCTTTAACTTCATCCAGTGGCACACCGAGCTCACGAGCGTACTTGCGCACGGAAGGTGAGGCATTCGGTAGCGATGCAAGTTGAGCGGTTTGAGAAGCTGGCTCATGAGCCGGAGCGGCAGCGCCTGCGCCCGCTGAGGCAGAGTCTGCACGGATGGTTGCAGGAGCGTTTCCTGATTGTTCGGTAGCCTTTGGAGTGGTGGGTGCAGGCGCTGCCGCAGCAACCGCGGGAGCAGGCGCACCACCAGCCGCACCCTCAACCTCAGCTACCAGCGAACCCATCTTCACTTTGTCGCCTAACTTCACTTTGAGAGAAGCCACCACACCAGCATGCGAGGATGGAATTTCCATCGACGCTTTGTCAGACTCAACGGTAATGAGCGACTGCTCAACCTTCACGGTATCGCCTGGCTTCACTAGCAATTCAATCACGGTGACTTCGTCGAAGTCGCCAATATCGGGAACCAGAATTTGTATATTTGCCATGTTGTTTCTCCTCTGATGTTTTCTTTATTTATGCGTAGAGCGGATTGATTTTGTCAGCCTTGATAGCGTACTTGGCAATGGCTTCGGCTACTTTGGCCACTGGCACAGCGCCCTCTTCGCTCAAAGCTTTGAGTGCGGCAACCACGATGTAGTGACGGTTGATCTCGAAATGTTCACGCAATTTAGAGCGGAAGTCAGAGCGTCCAAAACCGTCTGTACCTAGCACTTTGTAATTGCGTGTCGGCTTACCGTCCGCCGTGGCTTTTTGCACGTAAGGGCGAATCTGCTCGGCGTAGGCTTTCATGTAATCGGTCGATGCAATCACGGGGCCTGCGTGAGCTTTGAGTTGACTCTCGACAAACGACACGCGCTGTGGCTGTGTTGGATGCAGCATGTTGTAACGCTCTGCGTCTTGTCCGTCGCGGGTCAGTTCGTTAAAGCTTGGTGCGCTCCAGACGTTGGCGCCAATGCCCCAATCTTTTTCTAGCAGCTCTTGCGCAGCAATCGACTCGCGAAGAATCGTGCCCGAACCCAGCAACTGCACGGTGTGCGATGCTTTTTTGGCTGTGCTTGGTTTGCACAGATACATGCCTTTGATGATTTGCTCTTCTGTGCCAGGAGTGAGTCCAGGCATGGCGTAGTTTTCATTCAAGAGCGTGATGTAGTAGTACACGTTGTCTTGCTTCTCGACCATGCGCTTCAAGCCATGATGCAAGATCACGCCCACTTCGTGTGCAAAAGTTGGGTCATACGACAAGCAGTTCGGGATGGTGTTTGCCAGGATGTGGCTGTGTCCATCTTCGTGCTGCAGACCTTCGCCGTTCAGCGTGGTGCGCCCTGATGTTCCGCCGAGCAAGAAGCCACGTGCTTGCATGTCACCAGCCGCCCAAGCCAAGTCGCCAATACGCTGGAAGCCAAACATGGAGTAGTACACATAAAACGGCACCATGATGCGGTTGCTGGTGGAGTAGCTAGTCGCGGCGGCAATCCAAGAGCTCATGCCGCCCGCTTCGTTAATACCCTCTTGCAAGATTTGACCCGCTTTGTCTTCGCGGTAATACATCACCTGCTCTTTATCAACGGGCGTGTAATTCTGACCTGCAGGGTTGTAAATACCGATTTGACGGAACAAGCCTTCCATACCAAAGGTACGCGCCTCGTCCACCAAGATAGGCACGACACGTGGTCCCAGTGCTTGATCGCGCAGCAGTTGCGTGAGGAAACGGACATAAGCCTGCGTCGTCGAAATCTCCCGCCCTTCGGCAGTAGCTTCCATGACGCTTTTGAAGCTATCCAGTGCTGGTACGGTAAAGCTCTCGTCGGCTTTGGTGCGGCGATGCGGCAAGTAACCACCCAAGGCCTTACGGCGCTCGTGCAGATATTGCATCTCTGGGGTATCGTCCGCCGGCTTGTAAAACGGCAACTCAGCCAATTGGCTATCAGGGATGGGAATGTTGAAGCGGTCACGGAACGATTTGATATCTTCGTCCGACAACTTTTTAGTTTGGTGAACGTTGTTTTTACCTTCGCCAATTTTGCCCATGCCAAAACCTTTAACGGTTTTGATGAGTAGCACGGTTGGCTCGCCCTTGTGGTTGACGGCTTTATGGAAAGACGCGTACACCTTTTGTGCGTCATGTCCGCCGCGCTTCAAGTTCCAAATTTCGTCGTCACTCATGTGCGCGACCATCTCTGCCGTGCGTGGATCGCGGCCAAAGAAATGTTTGCGCACGTATGCGCCGTCGTTGGCTTTAAAGGCTTGGTAGTCGCCGTCTAACGTGTCCATCATCAGCTTACGCAGTGCGCCGTCTTTGTCGCGAGCCAAGAGGCCGTCCCAACCGCTGCCCCACAAGAGTTTGATGACGTTCCATCCTGCGCCGCGGAATTCGCCCTCGAGCTCTTGCACGATCTTGCCGTTACCGCGAACAGGGCCATCTAAGCGCTGCAAGTTGCAATTGATGACGAAGATCAGGTTGTCTAAATTTTCACGTGCCGCTAGGCCAATCGCACCTAAAGATTCCACCTCATCCATTTCGCCGTCGCCGCAGAACACCCATACCTTGCGGTTTTCAGTATTGGCAATGCCGCGTGCATGGAGGTACTTTAAAAAGCGCGCTTGATAAATTGCCATCAAGGGGCCAAGACCCATCGAGACAGTAGGGAACTGCCAAAACTCAGGCATCAATTTAGGATGTGGATAGCTGGACAAACCTTTGCCGTCAACCTCTTGGCGGAAGTTGAGGAGTTGCTCTTCGGAGAGGCGACCTTCTAAGAAAGCCCGTGCATATACGCCTGGTGAGACGTGCCCTTGGATGTAAATGCAATCGCCACCATGGTTTTCGTTTTCGGCATGCCAAAAATGATTGAAGCCGGCACCAAACATATTCGCCAGCGATGCGAATGAGCCAATGTGCCCACCCAAGTCGCCGCCGTCTTCTGGATGGTGCCGATTGGCTTTGACAACCATCGCCATCGCATTCCAGCGCATGTAAGCACGCAAGCGCTCTTCGATTTCGTCATTGCCAGGGTTGCGTGCTTCGTCTTGGGTTTCAATGGTATTGACATAACCCGTCGTTGCGGAGAAAGGCATATCAATGCCTTCTTGGCGCGCTTGCTCTAAGAGCTGCTCGAGTAGGTAATGCGCACGTTCGCGACCACCATCGTTAGTGGGCGCGTTTGCAATGACGGCACGTAGTGCGTCAATCCATTCGCGGGTTTCTTGTTTATCCGTATCAAGGTTTGGTTCGGATGGTGTAAGCGATGCTTGTGACATATAGAAGTCTCCTTTTATTTTTGATAAAAGAAGTATGCCATATCGTTAATATATATCGTAATATGATTTATTATTTCATAATATGGATTTTTCATTGCATGACTTTTACCCACTCCTCTACACTAGGGGGCAGATGCCAAGCAAAAAAAAACCATCCAATAGACCCCCTAAAACCATCGTGCAATGGCGTACTTGGTGGCGCAAGCAGTCGCCCGTTCGTCAAGATCGGTATGCCATGCTGGCGCCCATTGTGACGGTGCTCTTATTTTTAACGGTGGTTTTTTTAACGATTGGTTATTTGCGCTTAGAAGAAGCCAATAGAGAGCGCGACAGCATCAAACGTGACCTCGATTACAGCCAAGTGCAATTGCGAGAGCGACTGCAAGATCGCAAAGAACAAGTTTTACAAATTGCCAAAAGCATCGGGCGAGGCCACATTACTCAATCTGCATTTGCAAATCAATCAGAAACTTTAGTCGGTACGACACCTGAGTTGCTTGCCATGCTCTGGATAGATGGCGCAAAACGGATTCGATCCTCCTATTTGACAATGGGTGCGTACACCATGGGCTGGTCAAAGTCTTCTGCGTTAGCTGAAGGAAGCGAGGCATCCGAGTTATTTAAGCGCGTGCAATTGGAACATCAAGTGCTTTATTCAGATCCCTACTTCAGCGAAGAAGGACGCGGCTTGATTCAATTACAGGCGCCTATTTTTGGGAAGAATAATCGTTTTCAAGGCACCTTGATTGCCGAGATCTCTTTAGACGGCTTGTTGCAATACGGGCTGCCATCCGATACCAGTAAAAACTATGGCTCTGCGTTTATCAACAACAGTGGACAACGCTTGGCAGGCGCCCTTTCCCCAAAAGCCTCTTTGGCTGACGGCTCTTTTTCATGGCTCACGGGTATTGGTGCCAGGCATCAATCTGTCGCCGATTTTGAATTAAATGAAAGTGATAGAACACCCGCAGAGGGCGATGCCATGTTGCAGTTGGTTCTGCAAGGCTACCGGACCTCTCAAGGATTTACTGGTGCTGCGTTAAGGCTCTTAGTTGCAGCGCTTAGCTTACTCACTATTTGGATGTTGATTGCTAACTGGCGCCATACTCGGCGGCGTCTGCTAACGCAAGATGCGCTTCTGTCAGAGACCAACTTTCGCCGAGCCATGGAGAACTCGATGCCCACGGGTAT
This sequence comes from Comamonadaceae bacterium, assembly GCA_947445115.1. Taxonomy (GTDB): domain Bacteria; phylum Pseudomonadota; class Gammaproteobacteria; order Burkholderiales; family Burkholderiaceae_C; genus JASGCK01. Next base: position 24,863 of record CANFCG010000027.1, read on the forward strand.
GCGCGCCCTCGACATGGAAGGACGCATCACCTACGTCAACGCGGCCTTTTGCCATATGACGCAGTGGCGAGAAGCAGATCTGGTAGGCACACTTCCACCTTATGTCTATTGGCCTCTAGACGATATTAAAAAATTAAATGTGGTTTTGAAGCAAGAACTCAGCGGCGAAAGCAGCCCCGGCGGCGTTGAGATGCAAGTGCTGAGGCGTGATGGCAGGCGCTTTGCAGCTCGCATGTACGTCTCACCACTGGTCGATGCTAGAGGCAAGCAAACGGGGTGGATGGCATCGATGACCGACATCACCGAACCCAAACGCATCCGTGAGGAGTTGGAATCGTCTTACGAGCGATTCATTACGATTTTGGAAGGTTTAGATGCCTCGATTTCGGTATCAACGTTGGGCAGCAAGCATTTGCTATTTGCAAACAAAACTTACCGCCAATGGTTTGGCGAGGACTCTTATGATCAACCAGACTTTGTGGAGACCATGCTGGCCGAAGAGTCTGATGGCAATGCACTTGATGACGTTGATGTTCTTGCAGGACTGCCTTTGGGGGATGTTGAAGATGCACCCAGCGAAAACAAAGAGATCTACCTGGAAGCCACATCAAATAAAGCGGCACGTTGGTTGGAGGTACGTGTACGTTACCTCAATTGGGTGGATGGACATCTAGCACAAATGGTCATTGCAAACGACATTACCGCTAGGCGAAATGCGGAAGTGTTTGCCGCTGAACAAGCTGAACGGGCCCAAGCATCGAGCCGTTTAATTACGATGGGCGAGATGGCGTCTAGCGTGGCGCATGAGCTTAATCAGCCGCTGGCAGCGATCGCCAACTATTGCAGCGGCATCACGAGCAGAATTCATAACAATCAAATTAGTAACGAAGAGTTACTGTTAGCTATTGAAAAAACCTCCAAGCAAGCGCAGCGTGCAGGACAAATTATCCAGCGCATCCGTAGCTTCGTCACGCGTAGCGCCCCCAACCGCACCTCCAGCGATATGGGCGTGATGGTCTCGGAAGCTATCGAGCTGGTAGGCATTGAGGTTCAGCGCCGCCGCGTGCAACTGACGCACCACATTGCGTCTCGCCTCCCAAGTGTGCTTGTCGACCCTATCTTGATTGAACAAGTCATTGTTAATTTGATTAAAAACGCGGCTGAGTCCATTGACAACGGCGGCGAGTACTCACCTAAAGACATGGCGAAGCGATTGATCGATGTGCGTGTAAAACGTAAAAGCATAGTAACCAATGCAGAAACGCTAGACGGCATTGAGTGCACAGTCGAGGATACGGGGCAAGGCATCCCGTCAGAAGTGCTTTCGCGAATATTTGATGCATTTTTTAGCACCAAACTAGAGGGTATGGGCATTGGTCTCAATTTATGCCGCTCGATCATTGAGTCGCACCAAGGACGCTTGACGGCTGAGAACCTCTACAATGGAAAGCCTGGCGACAAAGCCATTACGGGTTGCCGTTTTAGCTTTTGGCTACCGACCACGCTCCCTATTTAAATAAGCTGAAGGCTGCACCATGAGTTTGATTCCCAAAAAAGGCACGATTTTTGTTGTTGACGACGACGAGGCTGTGCGCGACTCCCTGCAGTGGTTGCTTGAAGGTAAAGACTACCGCGTGCGCTGCTACGACTCTGCAGAGAATTTTTTAGCACGCTACGATGCCCGTGAGGTTGCATGCCTTGTTGTTGATATCCGCATGACGGGAATGTCAGGACTAGAGTTGCAAGACCGACTTATCGAATTAAATTCCCCCCTGCCCATAGTCTTTATCACCGGGCATGGCGATGTCCCCATGGCCGTGACATCTATGAAAAAGGGCGCGATGGACTTCATCCAAAAGCCCTTTGACGAGGCCGCACTGGTCACGCTGGTGGATCGCATGCTCGACCATGCAAAAAACTCATTTACGACGGCGCAAGCTAGTGCCAGCCGTGAGGCGCTGCTTAGCAAACTGACGTCCCGTGAGGCGCAGGTTTTAGAGCGCATTGTGGCAGGACGACTCAACAAACAAATCGCCGATGATCTTGGTATCAGTATCAAAACGGTGGAAGCACACCGAGCCAACATCATGGAAAAACTCAGTGCCAATACCGTGGCTGACCTACTCAAAATAGCACTCAAAAATTAATGACAGCAAAATTGATTGATGGCAATGCACTTGCCGCACAAATAAAATTAGAAGTCACCCAGCAAGTCATCGCACTCAAAGCCAAGGGCATGACACCAGGCCTCGCGGTCGTGCTCGTAGGCGAAGACCCTGCCAGTCAGGTGTACGTTAGCCACAAAGTAAAAGACAGCGAGCAAGTCGGCATCTACTCGGTGCTGGAGCGTATGGCGGCGGACACAACCGAAGCCACGTTGCTTGCAAAAGTCGAAGCGCTCAATAACGATCCCGCTATCCACGGCATCTTGGTGCAAATGCCACTGCCCAAGCACATCGACAGTCAAAAAGTGATTTCTGCCATCAACCCTGCCAAAGACGTGGACGGCTTTCACGTGGCCAATGCTGGCGCGCTAGCCGTAGGTCTGCCTGGCTTTTGGCCTTGCACCCCGTACGGCGCCATGAAGATGATTGAGTCGATTGGACTGAACTTACGCGGCAAACACGCCGTAGTCATTGGGCGCAGCAACATCGTTGGAAAACCAATGGCGCAGATGCTACTCAACCAAAGCGCAACGGTGACGATTTGCCACAGCGCAACGGTCAATTTAAAAGAAATTTGCCTCACAGCGGATGTCATCGTGGCTGCTGTTGGCAAACAAAACGTCGTGACCGCAGATATGGTCAAAGCTGGCGCAGTTGTCATCGATGTGGGCATGAACCGAAACGCAGCAGGCAAGCTCTGCGGCGATGTCGATTTTGATGCCGTGCGCGCAGTTGCGGGTTACATCACCCCCGTACCTGGCGGCGTAGGGCCAATGACTCGGGCGTTGCTGTTGGTGAATACGTTAAAGGCTGCTTGCGCTTAAACGGGAGGCTGACTGGTTCCCGCACTCAGCGCTCTCTGCATTAAAACTAAATCTAGCCAACGATCTTGCTTCCACCCAGCGCCCTCAATCAGTCCCGCTGACGTAAAGCCCAGCGATTTGTGCAAACCAATCGAAGCAAGATTCTCACTTCCCCCAATCACGGCCATCACTTTGCGGATGCCCAACCGCTCTAACTGCATCAGCAGCTCGGCCAACAACAGTTTGCCAAGTCCTTTTCCTGAGGCATTACGGTGTAAATAAATAGAATTTTCGGCTGAGAAGCGATAGGCGGCACGCGGCTTAAACCAGTTGGCGTAGGCAAAGCCGAGCACTTTTTCGCCCTCGGTCACCACTAAGTAAGGTAAGCCTTTGCTCAAAACATTGACGCGCCTTGCAGCCATTTCTGCCTCGGACGGCACAGTCGTTTCAAATGTGGCCGTGCTGTGCAAAACATAGTACGCATAAATTGCCGCAATGGCCGTTAAATCAGAATCTTGGCTGGCGCGAACGATTGTTACGGTAGATGTGGTCATGGCAAGTTATAATAGAAGGCTTTGCAGCGTATCGCTGGCCGGGTGGCCAAGTCGTGTGTCTCAGACGGTGCAAAGAATTATCCACCCAGAGCATCCCAGATTTTCTTTTATCTTGGGCTCAATTTTCCAAGGAATTCATTATGGTCGTCATTCGACTTTCTCGCGGCGGTTCTAAAGGGCGTCCTTTCTTCAACATCGTCGTTGCCGACAAGCGTGAGCGCCGTGATGGCCGCTTTATCGAGCGTTTGGGTTTCCACAACCCTAGCGCAGCAGCAACTGAAGAAGGTACACGTATCAATACCGAGCGTTTGACTTACTGGCGCGGTGTGGGCGCACAAGTCTCACCAACCGTTGAACGTTTGGTCAAGCAAACTGCTGCTAAAGCAGCGTAATCAAGTCCCATGCCTTTGATGCTGGATGCGGCAACGCTGCCGCAAGACGCAATCGAGGTTGGACGAA
>CANFCG010000028.1 GCA_947445115.1 Comamonadaceae bacterium
GAATACGTTTGACGTTTTCCGCGCTCATCTTGGCAGGACCAATAGCCGCAAACCAGCCTTCGACTAAATACTTCGGGAAGCCTTGCTCCGCCGCAGTTGGGATATCGGGATGGCTTGGCGCACGTTGGCTGGACGCAATGCAAATCGCACGCAGATTGCCTGATTTGATTTGCCCCGCCACCGCGACTAAAGCACCCACGCCAAAATCCACTTGCCCGCCAATGATGTCCGCCATCATCGGGCCAAAACCGCGATACGGAATGTGCGTGGCGAACGTACCTGTCGCGTCCTTCATCAGCTCTGCTGCAAGATGCAAAATCGTTCCGTTACCGCTAGACGCGTAGTTGTATTTGCCCGGATTGGCTTTTAAAAGCGCGACAAACTCCTGCATGTTTTTCGCAGGGAATTTGGCGTTGACAACTAAGACCATCGGCGTACTACCAATCACCGCAATGGGCGTGATGTCTTTAATGGGGTCAAACGGAAGTGCCTTTAAGACCGAGGGATAAATCACGTGATTGTTCGATACGATGGACAGCGTCAATCCGTCGGGTGCGGATTTCGTCAATGCGTTGGTTCCCACCACACCACCCGCGCCGGGTTGGTTTTCAATCACCACTGAGCTGCCTAGCGCTTTGCCCAGCGCATTACTGGCCGCACGGGTAATGCCGTCCACGCCTGAGCCAGCGCCAATGGGCAGAATAAATTTAACAACCTTATCGGATGCAGTTTGCGCCACAAGCCTTATGGGTATTGGGCTTGTGGCCATTACACCAGCAGCAGCCAGTATTTGGCGACGTGAAAAACTCTTGATTGATTTCATAAGACTCCTCTAAAAATTTATATTTAAAGCACGCCGCGCTTTATTTGATCGCGCTCAATGGATTCAAACAGCGCTTTAAAGTTCCCCTCACCAAAACCATCATCCCCTTTGCGCTGGATGAACTCAAAGAACACGGGGCCCAACATGGTTTGCGAAAAGATTTGCAGCAAGAGGCGCGGCTTGCCATCGTCAGCCAGTGTTCCATCCATCAAAATACCACGAGCTTGCAACTCGCCAACGGATTCACCATGCCTCGCAAGCCTTGTAGATAGGGCTTCGTAGTAATAGTCATTCGGCCCCGTCATCAGCGGCACGCCCGCCATTTGCAAGCTATCCACCGTCGCGCAAATGTCATCGGTGAGTAGCGCAATGTGCTGAATGCCTTCGCCATTGAATTGCATCAAATATTCTTCGATTTGCCCCGCGCCCTTGCTTGATTCTTCGTTAAGCGGAATCCGAATCATGCCATCGGGCGCCGTCAGCGCCTTGGATGTCAGTCCCGTTTTTTCGCCTTGGATATCGAAGTAGCGAATCTCTTTGAAGTTAAACAGATGCTCGTAAAAATGCGCCCAATGCGCCATGCGACCACGGTAGACGTTGTGCGTCAGGTGGTCGATGAGTAAGAGGCCGTGCCCGCGTGGGTGCTTGTCCGCATACGTCGCCACGTTGGGTAGCCATTCAAAATCAATGTCGTAAATCGATTTGCCTTCTTCAAAGCGATCAATCAGATACAGCGGCGCACCACCAATGCCCTTGATGGCGGGCAGGCGCAGTTCCATCGGCCCTGTGGGGATGTCAATCGGCTGTGCCCCCAGCTCTAGCGCCCGCGCATAGGCTTTGTGCGAGTCCTTGACGCGAAACGCCATGCCGCAAGGCGCTGCGCCGTGCTCCGCCGAAAAATACGCTGCGTGACTTTTTGGCTCAAGGTTGACGATGAAGTTGATATCGCCCTGTCGATACAGCCATGCGGCCTTTGATCGGTGCTTGGCGACTTTGCTAAAGCCCAATCGCTCAAACACCAAACCCAGCTTTGCAGCGGCGGCAGGCGGCGCGGCGAACTCCACAAACTCGAAGCCGCAAAGCCCCATAGGATTCGATTCGTCATTCATGTTTAACGCCTTCACTCAATTCACCCTGTTCACTCGGGTTTGATCTTGGCGGCATCAATCACCCGCCCCCATTTGATTTGCTCGCTGCGCTGAAAGTCCGCTAGCCGCTTGGCCTCTCCGCCCACGGGCACTGCGCCAAGATCAAGCAGACGCTTCGCAATCGCTGGCCGTTTAAGCGCCGCGTCCACCTCCTGCATCAGGCGTGTCAGCACGGCGGCTGGCGTGCCCGCTGGCGCGTAGAGCGCGTACCACGACGAGGCCTCGAAGTCTTTGAGCGCAGGGTCAATCGCGCCCAGCACTTCGCCCATGGTGGGCACATCGGGATACTCCGCCAAGCGTTTGGACGTGGTGACAGCCAGCATCTTGAGCTTGCCCGACTTCACAAACGGCGTGCTGGTCAAGAGCGTGTCAAACATCAAATCGACTTGCCCCGCCACCACGTCCGCAATGGCGGGGCCCGAGCCTTTGTAGGGGATGTGCGTCATAAACGTGTGGGTGCGAAACTTTAAATACTCGGGCACCAAATGAGACGATCCGCCATTGCCTGCCGACGCAAAATTGAGCTGGCCCGGATGCGCTTTCAAATACACCATGAAGTCCGAGGCCTTTGTGGTTGGCACTTGGCGCGGGTTGACAACCAGCGCAATCGGCACCGTGACCACCAGCGACACAGGCGCGAAGTCTTTGTTCGCGTCATACGGAATGCTGGCATGCAACTTCGGGTTAATCGCCATCGTGCCGATGCTGGCCATCATCAAGGTGTAGCCGTCGGCTGGCGCACGCGCGGCTTCGGTCACGCCAATAAATCCGTGGCCTCCTGCCTTGTTCTCCACGATGACTGAGGTCTTCATCGCCTCGCCCATCGCTTGCCCCACCACACGCGCCGTGATGTCGGTCGGACCACCTGCCGGAAACGGCACAATGATGCGAATCGGTTTATTTGGATAGTCATTTGACCCGATGCTCTGCGAGCCACACCAGCCGTGGCTTGCGAGCAAGACAAGCCCACAAGCCAATCGCGCTGTCAGTCCCGTGAAGGCGGGGGTGACGGACGCGTTACTCATCGCACTTTCCCACTTGCTGCCAGCGCATCAATCTGTGCAACCGAATACCCGACTTCGCGCAGCAACTCATTCGTGTGCTCGCCAAGAATGGGTGGATTGCGCCGCACGCCAAGGTGTTCGCCATCCATTTTGAAGGGGAACAAAATCGTATGCGCCGTCTCGCCCGCGCGCACTCCGTCTGTGAGCTTGATCTCTTGCATTGCACCCGACGCCTTGATGTGCGGGTCATCCAAGAGCTCATGCGGTGCTTTGATGGGCGCAAACGGCAAGCCATTCGCCTCAAACACTTCCGTCAGATACGCAGCGCTAAAACCCTTTAAGCGCTCACGCAGCTCAGGGATCATCCAGCCCCGTGCCGTGACTCTGGCGTTGTTGGATTGCAGGCGCGAGTCGGCGAACAAGTCGGGGAAGTTCAGTACCTCGCAAAAAATCTTCCACTGCGTATCCGATACCGCCGACAAGAAAATTTGCTCGTCATCCTTGACCGTGAACACGTCGTACACCGCCCACGCCGAGATGCGCTCGGGCATGGGTGCAGCAGCTTGCCCCGTTACCTCGTACTGCATCATGTGCTGCGCAACGAGCAAGATATTGTTTTCAAACAAGGCAGATTGCACCTGCTGTCCGCGCCCCGTTTTTTGCCGCTGCATCAGCGCCGCCATGCAAGCCACCGCACCAAAAATACCGCCCATCATGTCGTTCACCGACGAGCCCGCCCGCACGGGGTCGCCGCGCCGCCCCGTCATGTACGCCAAGCCGCCCATCATCTGCACCACCTCGTCCAGCGCGGTGCGGTGGTCGTAAGGGCCCGGCAAAAAGCCGCGGTGATCGACGTAAATGAGTTCGGGCAGCACAGGGTCACGCAAGCGCTTGAGCGTCTCGTAATCCAAACCCTGCGCCTTCATGGTCTCCGATTTAAAGTTGTGCGAGACCACATCCGCCGAGGCGATGAGTTTGAGCACGGCCTCCATGCCTTCCGCCGTTTTTAAGTCAACGGCAAAGCTGCGCTTGTTGCGGTTGTAGAGCGGGAAAAATCCTGCGCCAGAACCGAGTAGCCTGCGCGTGTTGTCGCCCTTGAGCGGCTCGACCTTAATCACGTCTGCACCTAAGTCAGCAAGCAACATTCCGCAAGTTGGGCCCATCACCATGTGGGTGAATTCGATGACACGGATGCCTGCGAGGGGAAGTGTGTTTTGCGCTTGATCAGTTTGCATAGGTAAATCCTTTGGTCAGCCCCGCTGGCGCGAGCATGCCATAGACCTCAACGCCCGGAAGTCCGTCCATCATGGGCTGGCGAGCAGCTATGAGTTTTTCTAGGTCGATGCCTGTGCGTACACCCATCGCCTCAAACATGAAGGCCAAGTCTTCGGTCACGACATTGCCCGATGCGCCTGGCGCGTGCGGGCAGCCGCCTAGGCCTGCCATGCTGGTATCGAAGCCACGTATACCCACGTCGTAAGCGGCTAGGCAATTGGCGATGCCTAGCCCACGCGTGTTGTGCATATGCGCGGCGGCTATGCGCTCTAACCCTACGGCTGCAATGGCACGGGTGAACAAACGCCGCACTTGCGCGGGATTCGCCATGCCTGTGGTGTCTGCCAATCCCGATACGTCTGCGCCTGCTGCAATGCACTGCTCGACCATCCAAATCACGTCGTCTTCGGGCACCACGCCTTGCAACGTGCAACCGAAGGCGACTGACACACCTGCTTCAATTTCGACGTGCGGTGCGACTTCGTTTTTGTATGCCACGATTTTTCTGACTTCTTCAATCATCTCTTCACGTGTCTTGCGCACGTTGGCCAAGCTGTGCGCCACGCTGGCCGATGTCGGAATCGTTAATTTGTGCGACCCAGCGGCGATGGCGGCTTGTGCACCTTTGAGATTGGGCACGAGTGCGATGACGCTGAGGCCTGGCTTAGTGGTGGCGTACTTGACCACCTCAGCTGCATCGGCCATTTGCGGCATCAAATGCGCCGGCACAAAAGAGGTGACCTCGATCTCGCGCACGCCTGCTTCCACCAGCGCGTCAATCCATTTGAATTTACTGGCTGTAGGCATCACGCTAGCGACCGATTGCAGCCCGTCACGCATGCCGACTTCGGAGATTAAAACGTCGCAAGGCTTATTGAATGCTAAATTTTTTAATTTCATAAGATAGAATATGATTTTTATAGATAGAACACATCATAACAAATGCCGAATCCCCGCCTACGCGGGGATGACGCACGCAACTTATGCCAAAGAAATCCGCTCTTACTTCGCTTGCCGAGCAAACGCCTGCCAGGGGCGGGGTTGCGGCAGTTGATAAAGCGCTGTCGCTGCTCGCGGTTTTTAGACCAGGTGAAACGGCGCTTACGCTATCGGATTTCGCCGAGCGCACAGCCATGCACAAAAGTACTTGCCTGCGCTTGCTCGCCTCGCTCCAGCACAGTAACTTCATTCAGCGCACCCACGGTGGTAACTATGCATTGGGGCGTGAGATCTCGCGCCTGCAAGGCATCTACATGGCAGGCTTTGCGCTAGGCGATGTCGTCTATCCCATACTGCAAGATTTAGTTAAAAGAACAAAGGAAAGCGTGGCCTACAGCGTGATTCAAGGCTCAGGGCAAAGCGCTCTACGCCTCTGCCTTTACCGCGCGCACTCAGAGCAAATGCTGCGCGACCACATTCGCGAAGGCGATCTGCTCCCCCTGAGCAAAGGCGCAGGTGGTCGCGTGTTGCTGGCGTTTAGCGATTTGAATCAGCTAGCCTACGCACCCAGCAGCAAAGAAGCCAAACAGCTGGCACAGATTAGGCAGGACGGCTACTTTGCCGCGATTGGGGATCGCTCGCCAGAGCTGGCAGGTATCGCGGCCCCCGTATTCAAAAGCAATGGCACCTTGGCGGCATCGCTGACCCTGACCATGCCCAGTAGTCGCTATAACAAAAAACATATTGCCGCCGTTGTAACGGCAGCCGATGCACTTTCGCAACAAATTTTTTGAGTAACTTCAAATATGTTGCAATGCAGCAAATTAAAGTAGCACAATAGCGCCTTCTCGAACAAATCCACTCCAACTGGTTATTTCTCGTGCAAACCTCAAAATCATCTATCACCGCCCTCACACTGGGCGCTTTGGGCGTCGTCTACGGCGACATCGGCACTTCGGTGCTCTATGCCATGAAACAAGTGTTCGATACGGGGCTCGTTCCGCTCACGCAAGATAACATTCTTGGCATCTTGTCGATTTTCTTTTGGACGCTCACCGTTGTTGTCTCCGTCAAGTACGTGATGTTGGTGCTAAGGGCTGACAACCACGGCGAAGGCGGCTTGGTCGCCATGCTGGCCTTGGCGTTAGCGGCGGTCAAAGACAAGCCGCGGCTACGTCACACGATTTTGCTGGTCGGCATCTGCGGCGCAGGACTTTTTTATGGCGACGGCGTGATTACGCCCGCCGTGTCGATCCTAGGTGCGCTGGAAGGGTTGCTCGTTATATCCCCTCACTTTAAGTCTTGGATCATCCCGATCACGCTTTTGATTTTGATTGCGCTCTTCAAGGTACAAAAGCGCGGCACGGCCAATATCGGTAAATTTTTTGGTCCTATTACATTAGTTTGGTTTGTTGCCATCGCTGCCCTAGGCGTCTTACAAATTGCAAACAATCCACAAGTGCTATGGGCCATCTCTCCGCACTACGCGATTCAGTTTATGTTTGCCAACATTGGCATCACCTTCGTCATACTGGGCGCAGTCGTGCTGTGCGTCACTGGGGCTGAAGCGCTCTATGCCGACATGGGGCATTTCGGCAAACGACCCATCCGCCTCGCTTGGTTTTGGGTGGTCATGCCCGCACTGATCTTGAACTATTTTGGCCAAGGTGCGCTGCTCATCTCGCATCCAGAGGCCGTCAAAAATCCGTTTTACTTAATGGCACCCCAGTGGGCATTGATACCGCTTTTAGTTGTCGCTACTTTAGCCGCCATTATTGCCTCGCAAGCCTTGATTACCGGGGCTTTCAGCGTGACCAAACAAGTCATTCAAATGGGGTTTTTGCCGCGTATGCGCATTGAGCACACCAGCATCAAAGAGACGGGGCAAATTTATATGCCTGCCGTCAATTGGGGACTGTTTGTCATGATTGTGATTACCGTCATCATGTTCAAAAACTCCGACGCGCTGGGCGCTGCTTATGGCATTGCCGTGTGTATCAATATGCTGATTACGACTAGCCTGACATTCTTTGTTATTCGCTACAGCTGGAAGTACCCCCTCATACTTTGCATAGCCGCCACGGGCTGGTTCTTTGTTGTAGACATTGTTTTTTTAGCGTCCAATTTGCTCAAAATCGAAGACGGCGGCTGGTTCCCCTTACTCATTGGCGCGGTCATTTTTACGTTTATGGTGACGTGGCATCGTGGCACCGAGCTGGTTGCCGAAGCCCAAAAAGCAGACTCGTTTAGTCTTAGGGACTTCCTTCAGGCCGTATTTGTCAGCCCCCCGACTCGCGTTGAAGGCACCGCCGTCTTTTTAACAACCGACGCAGACATCACGCCGAATGCGCTGTTGCACAACCTGAAACACAATAAAGTGCTGCATGCGCACAACTTGTTCGTGACTGTGCGCAGCCACGAAGTGCCTTGGATTGGTCTGGAGAAACGCCTAGAGGTGCACTCCTTGGGCCACCATTGCTGGCAAGTCACCATTAACTTTGGTTTTAAAAACGATCCTGATGTACCTGGCTCTCTCAAGACGTTGTACGGCTTGGGATTCGATATTGACCCGATGACCACCAGCTACTTCTTATCTCGCAATAAAGTGGTCTCTACGCCAGGATCTGGCATGGCGCCGTGGCGTGAAAAATTGTTTGCCCAAATGCACCACAATGCTAGTGATGCGGCAGACTTCTTATATTTGCCGAGTAACGCTGTGGTGGAACTGGGAAGTAAAGTCGAGATATAAAGACCGTGGATTCCCGCCTTCGCGGGAATGACGGCTCAATAGAATCTGTTTATGCACATCCTCTTTATTGCCGACCCACTAGATAGTTTCAAAATCTACAAGGACACCACCTTCGCCATGATGCGCGAGGCGGTAAAACGTGGACATACTGTCTCCAGCTGCGAAGTGCGGGACATGCGCTGGACACAAAAGCATACTGATGGCTCTACTGGCGTTGTGGCGGACACGCAGGTGATAAGTCTCACAGGCCAAGTGGGGCAAGGCTGGTACGAGGCATCGCCCTTGCAGGCCACAGCCATCAAGGCCTTCGACGCAGTGGTCATGCGCAAAGACCCGCCGTTTGACTCCGAATATTTCTACGCCACACATTTGCTAGAGCAAGCCGAGCGCGAAGGTGCGCGCGTCTTCAATAGCCCACGCGCCCTACGCGATCATCCTGAAAAACTGGCGTTGATGGAATTTTCGCATCTTGCTGCGCCGACGCTTGTGACCCGCGATATAGCCCGCATTAAAGCCTTTCATTCCGAACACCGAGATGTGATCTTGAAGCCGCTGGATGGTATGGGCGGCGTGGGCATTTTCCGCGTGCGAGACGACGCACTCAATCTTGGTGCGATTGCCGAGACGCTGACCGCTGACGGCACGCAAACCATCATGGCGCAGCGCTATCTGCCCGCCATTAAAAACGGTGACAAGCGCGTGCTACTGATTGGCGGCAAGCCCGTCCCGTATGCCCTAGCGCGAATTCCACAAGGCGGCGAGGTGCGCGGCAATTTGGCGGCAGGCGGCAAAGGCGTGGCGCAAAAACTGTCTGCGTCTGATTTAAAAATTGCTACCGAGCTTGGAGCCACCCTTGCCAGTCGTGGCCTCTTGCTGGTTGGCCTAGATGTGATTGGCGACAAACTAACCGAGATCAACGTCACCAGCCCGACGTGTTTTCAAGAGATCTTTGACCAAACGGGATTTGATGTGGCGGCGATGTTTGTGGATGCGGTTGAAGCATCTATCTAGGCTGGAGGTGTCCATCGAGTCTTGCCGTCATTCCCGCGAAGGCGGGAGTTCAGGCTGGCACGGTATCGATAAAGCTCTGCCGCAGCGAGAGCTTTTCAAACAGCTTCGCCAAGTTTGGATGCGGCGTACGCCAATCGATTTGCGGGAATCTAAAGTCCAAATAACCTAAAGCACTACCGACAGCAATGTCCGCCAGATTTAAGTGGATGTTGCCACAGTAAGGTTTATCGCCAAGGCCTTGACTCATAGCCGCTAAGCCTGCCGTAATTTTGCCCAAGTGACGGTCAATCCAGGGCTGCGAGCGCTGCTCAGCCGTGCGATGCAGCCAAGTTTGCTCCATACGTACCGTCAAAGCGGCGTCCATGACGCCATCGGCCAAGGCTTCCCATGTTTTAACTTCGGCACGTTCACGCCCATTAGCTGGAATCAGCTTGCCCACGGGAGAGAGTGTGTCGAGGTATTCCACAATCACGCGGGAGTCAAAAATCGCTTCGCCGCCTTCCAGCACCAAACAAGGTACTTTACCCAGCGGATTGGACGCGCCAATAGTTGTCTCAGGGACCCATGGGTTTTCTATGGCGAGTTGGTAGTCAAGCTTTTTTTCAGCAAGCACGACACGAACCTTGCGGGCATAAGGACTGGCATTGGCGTAAATGAGTTTCATGATTTCATTCTAACGAACCCACAGGACTCATCGCCGACCCATCCGCCTAAAATGCTAGCTATGACTGACAAAATGAACCCTCAACTCTTCGCCATTTCCCCACTAGACGGCCGCTATGCCGCCAAAGTTTCCGCTCTTGCTCCTTTGCTGTCCGAGTACGGCTACATGCACCGCCGCGTGCAAGTCGAGTTGGCGTGGTTTGCCGCGCTGTCAGATGGTGGATTTGCTGAATTTAAAGCTCTCAGTAGCGCAGCCCGCACTCACTTACAAGCTTTGGTTACCAACTTCTCCGAAGCCGATGCGCTAGCCATTAAGGCCATTGAACGCGTCACCAATCACGACGTAAAAGCCGTGGAGTATTGGCTTGTTGAAAAGTTCGGCCAAGCCACCGAGCTACCCGAGCTGAAAGCACACGCTCACTTTGTTCACTTTGCCTGTACTAGCGAAGATATCAACAACACTAGCCACGCTTTGCAAATCAAAGCGGCGCGCGATACGGTGCTGGTGCCCAAGCTCAAAACGACCCTGCAAGCCTTGTCCGACATGGCCTTGCGCTATAGCGACACGCCCATGCTGTCTCGCACGCATGGTCAAACAGCGACGCCTACAACCGTAGGCAAAGAATTCGCCAACGTCGTCGTGCGCCTGCGCCGTGTGCTCACCGATATTGAGAGCGTACAGTTGCTTGGCAAGATGAACGGCGCGGTCGGCAACTACAACGCTCACCTCGCAGCCTTCCCCGATTTGGACTGGCCAGCGTTTGCTAAACGTGTGGTCGAAATGCCCGCCCCACAAGGGCTGGGCTTGACGTTTCAAGACTACAGCACGCAGATCGAGCCGCACGACTACATGGCGGCTTTGTTCCACGCTTTCATGCGCAGCAACACCATCTTGATTGACTTGTGCCGCGATATTTGGGGCTACGTGAGCCTTGGCTATTTCAAGCAGCGGCTAAAGGCTGGCGAAATTGGCTCATCGACCATGCCGCACAAAGTCAACCCGATCGACTTTGAAAATGCCGAGGGCAATCTAGGCCTCGCCAATGCCGTGCTCGACCACATGGCGAACAAACTGCCCATTTCACGCTGGCAACGCGACCTGACCGACTCCACCGTGCTGCGCAACATCGGTGTCGGCCTTGGCTACAGCCTCTTGGCGTATGAGTCGCTACTTACAGGTCTTGGCAAGTTAGAGATCAACGAGGAAGCGATTGCCGCCGACTTGGACGCAGCGTGGGAAGTGCTAGCCGAGCCGATTCAAACGGTCATGCGCCGCTTTGGTGTGCAAAACGCTTACGAGCAACTCAAAGAAGCGACGCGAGGCAAAGCAGTGCTGGCAAGCGATTTACAAAATTTGATTGCAGGGCTTGATATTCCGGCCCCAGACAAAGCGCGTCTACTCTCAATGACGCCTGCTAGCTACATTGGCAAAGCGGCTGAATTGGCTAAAGCCGCCGTCACTAGTTAAATCAGCGTACAGCTATGGATGCGCTGTACCCCGCCGCTGCACATGTCATTTTTTACACGGTACAGGCTCTAACAGCGTTTATCCAGCCCAGTTCGTACCTTTACTGGCCTTACACGGCGAGTACGCTGTTATTGGCATTTTGGCTTGGCAGATCAGCCTTTTTTAGCCGTGCGCTGTGGTGGAACGCCTCTTCCATTCAAGACTACAAACTATACTTCGCCAACTTTTTGGTTGCCCCTGCGCTCATGACAGCGCTTTGGATCAACGAAGCCAGCGTCGTCTCGGGTTTGAATCAATTGCTGGGTGCAAGCAGTACGCCTAGCCCTTGGGCGGCGTCTTGGGTTGCTCGATTAGCGTTCACCGTTATCATTTTTATTGTTTACGACTTGGGCCGTTTCGTAGCACACACGCTTTTGCACCGCATTCCCGTGCTGTGGGAAATCCACAAGGTACACCACTCTGCCGTTGTGATGACCCCCATGACGTCGTACCGACTGCATCCGTTTGAAATAGTGATCATGTCGGCTCCCGCTGTGCTGCTAACGGGCGCAGCCACTTGGGCTTTCAACCGTTTCTTAGGCGCCGGAATTTCGGTGTATCAATTTTTAGGACTTCACGTCTTTTTGGCGCTACTCAGCTTTATCGACAACCTTCGCCACTCGCCCGTTTGGATAAGCTACGGTGCGTTTTTAAACCACTGGATCATTAGCCCCGCACACCATCAATTGCACCACAGCCGCGAGGAGCGACACATCGGCTGTAACGTCGGTTTTTCGCTTGCGATTTGGGATCGCCTAGCGGGCAGCTTAATCGTGCCGAGCGACAAGCCAGAAGTATTTGAGCTGGGCTTAGACGAAGCAAGTGATCCCAAGTACACGGGACTAATGTCACTCTACGTTCGCCCCGTCATCGAAGCAATTAAAAAGATCGGCTAGCGACCGCAGCCTGCGCGAATTTGCTCTACCGCAGCGCGCACCTTAAAACCAATAAATTGTTTGCCAAGCGCAGCTGTTGCCTGCTGGGCATAGCCTGACGACCCAGTCGCAGCGTTAGCGGCTGAGCGCTGACCAAGCCTTACAGCGTATGGCGCCACAAACATGAGCTCTGACGTATCAATGATGCTGGCGTGGTCGCCGTAAGGCAGTCCGCGCGTTTTGAGCAGCGCCATCGCCATTTGGCTACTGCGCTCGTACACATCCAGCCCGTGAATCACGCGAATGCCCTCTTTGCGCCACTGGACTGAAAGCTCTGTAGCCACGCCACCTAGCGCCGCCTGCCCGCCGCCGTGGTCACCCATCAGCACGATGCACTTAAAGCCTGCCACCTCTGCACTTTGCGCCGTCTCGCGAGCCACTCTCGCAAAGGTCTCGTCGCTTATCGACACGCTACCCGCATACGCCATGTGCTCCGTCTTTTTGATCGCGTCCCCCGTAGGTGCGAACGGCAAGACGGGGTACACCAGCGCATTGCCAAGCTCCGTAGCTATTTTTCCCGCCACATACTTTGCAATCAAATTGTGCTTGCCCGTTGCCATGTGCGGACCGTTTTGCTCTGTGCTGCCCGCGTAATAAAGCGCCGTGGTTTTGCCTGAGGCGACAGCATCTCGAACCTCGACCCAAGTTAAGTCTTCAATAAAAGGCGAGGAGAAAGATGACGTGCCTTGCGCAAACACCACATTCGCACACAGCAAAAGGAGGATGGCACGGACTAGTTTCATCTTAAATCAACCTAGACGCCATGCGCTCGTCAGCGTTTTCCATGGCGCGTTCGGCGTAGCGATTAAAGCGCCACGCCAATCCTTCGGTCGTGATGCGCCGCCACGTTTGGCGCTTTTGCACGGGATTAAATTCTGGCCAATGCTGCACCTCATCAAAGGTGCGTCCGCAGCCCTTGCAATGCGCGTCGCCTTGGCTGGTCGAGCAAATGGCAATGCAAGGTGTGTCAGGCGTGGAGTCGTACCACGTAAGCCATGCTGTATAAGCCTTAGCGGGCATTCCTATCGTGGAAGCCTCATCCGCTCGATGAAACACCATGAGCGCATACACATTGGCAAGCTCGCGCAGTTCGGCGCATAGACTCACGCCATCGAAGCTTGGTGATCTATGACGCCAATAGTTGATGGCGGACTCGATATCCGTGATGTGAATGCTGGCCGGGCTCACTTCGCTCACGCCTTGACCTCTCGCGCTGCGCCTTTAACCATTTCAAACTTAAACAAGCGACATTCAATCGGGCCATTCCACATAGGCACGCGGCGTGACTCTTTCAGCCGCATTCGGGTTGGAAGCTTCAAATCGGGCGACAAAATCCACCCCGTCCAACCTGCGAAGTTTTGTTTCCAATGTGTGGCGAGCAGGCTAAAGAAATCCTGTCCCGCTGTTCCGTCCACCGTAGACGCATCTTGCGTCATGGTTTTGGAAAATCCGCCTGTTTCAATCCGTTCACCGTAAGGCGGATTCATGACCACATAGCCTGCCACATGGTTGGCAATGTCCACAGGCGGCATCCGCTGTAGCGCGTCACCACCCCTAAACGTAATGGCTTTAGCGACCACGCCATCAGGCCCCGCACGCAGCGCATTTTGCTCGGCAAAGTCCACCATACGGTGCGCCACATCGCTCGCAAAAATCGCAGCGGGCGATGGGCGAATCTGCTGCAAAGCCTCTTGCCGTATGGCTTCCCACGGCTCTGGCGAAAAGCCATCAAACTTCTCGAACGCAAAAAATCGATTCAATCCTGGTGCAATGCGGCAAGCGATTTGCGCCGCTTCAATCGCAATCGTGCCCGAGCCGCAGCATGGGTCGTACAGCGGCACGCCACGCTCACAGGCGTTGTGCCAACCCACGGCAGCCAGCACAGCAGCGGCAAGGGTCTCTTTGAGCGGCGCTTCGCCCACTTCTTCGCGCCAACCGCGCTTAAACAGTGGCTCGCCCGAGGTATCCAAATACAGCGTCACATGCTCTGCCGTCAGGTGAACGTAGATGCGCATATCAGCAAAGTGGGTGTCCACACTGGGGCGCTCGCCCGTCAGGTCGCGAAAGCGATCGCAAATCGCGTCCTTCACCCGAAGCGCTGCAAAGTTCAAACTTTTGAGTGGACTGTGCTGTGCGGTGATTTCGATTTTGAAGGTGCGCGTCGCGTTAAACCAGGCGTCCCACGTCACCTCTTTGGCCACTTCGTAAATATCTAGCTCGGAGCGATAAGGTGCGTGCGCCATACGGATCAGCACACGCTGGCACAAACGGCTGTGTAAATTGAGCCGCATCACGTCGTTTTGGCTTGCCATCAAGGCCACGCCACCACGCTGGGATTGGGAGAGTGAGAGCTGCGGCACGTCTAAGATTTGCGCCACTTCGGTACGGAGAAAGTCCTCAACACCAGCGGCGCAAGGGAGGAAGAGCGCTAGATTTTTAGTTGTCATCTCTCTATTGTCGCTTCACTGTCACTTTGTCATCCCCGCGAAGGCGGGAATGACACCTTAAATCCGCCTAAGGCTCGCCGTCGGTATCCGCATCGCCTCGCGGTATTTGGCGACGGTACGGCGAGCACACTCAATGCCCTGCGAGGCGAGTAAATCTGCTAGCTTGCCATCCGAGAGCGGCTTAGTTTTGTTCTCGGCACTAATAAGCTGTGCAATCAAAGCCCGCACCGCCGTGCCTGAGGTCTCGCCGCCAGAATCGGTGCCCAGACTCGCATCAAAAAAGTATTTGAACTCAAACGTGCCTTGGGGCGTTGCCATATATTTGCTGGTGGTCACGCGTGATACCGTCGACTCGTGCAGCCCCAGCTCGTCGGCAATATCGCGCAGCACCAGCGGGCGCATCGCCACCGCCCCGTGCTGTAAAAACTGTCCCTGCCTTGCCACAATGGCCTTGGCAACACGCAGCACGGTGTCAAAGCGCTGGCTGATGCTTTTGATAAACCCACGCGCCTCCACCAACGCTTGTTGCATCACATCGGTCGCCGGATTTTTATCTTCTGTTTTTGCTTTTTCCCGCGCCTTTTGTAAACGGAGCAATTGCGCGGTAATCTCGTCCACCTTCAGGCGCGGCATCAAATCCATATTTAGTTCAGTCGTAAAGCTCATGCTTGTCCGTCCACCCTTGTTTGTGGCTGCGCGCACAAACACGTCGGGCACAACCACACTATTTACCAGCGTCTCGAATCGTCTACTGGGCAATGGCTCTAAGCGAGAGATGCACTGCAAGCCTTGCTGCACAAGGTTTTCGGGACACTCAATGGTTACCCCCAGCTGTTTGATATTGCGCCTAGCCAACACCGCCAGAGGTAAATCTAGCAATCGCAAAGCCGTTGTCAGCACATCGACCGAGCTCATCGCTGTTGCTGTTTCAGCACGCAATTGCAAGCGCAGGCATTCACTCACGTCTGCCGCCCCAACACCGCAAGGGTCCAAGTTTTGCAGCCAGTGCCTAGCGATGCTCAGTTGCTCGACAAGGCGCTCAATGTCGTCCTCGCCGCTAGACAATGTTGCCGCCAACTCTTCCAGTGACTCGATCAAAAACCCGCGCTCGTCTAATGACTCAATCAAAAAATCCAGGCTTGCTGCATCAGTTGGCGTCAAACGTAGATGTTGTGCTTGGTGCTTCAAGTGCTCCGTCAAACTAGTCGCGCTACTCAATCCGCCCAGCGGATCAAAGTCACTATCTGAGTGCTGATTAGATGTGCTTGTTTGCGCACTGCCCGCCTCAACGCCCCACTCGCTATCGTTTGGAGATAGCTCGGTGGTGCCGTCGCCATCCCAGTCAAGATCATCGGCAGAGGGCGCGGGCACATCGCCAGCGGCATCTACAGCATCACCCTCTGACGATTCGGCACTGCTGGAAGCCTTATCTAGCGTGGCTTGCGAGGCATATTCCTCGGCGTGCTCAAATTGCTCGCGCACGCTTGCCTCGTCATCGCGCTCTAAAAATGGATTCATCGCTAACTGCTGCTCAATCTCTTGCTCTAGCTCGAGGCTAGAGAGCTGCAAAAGCCGAATCGACTGCTGCAACTGAGGGGTCAACGTCAGGCTTTGCGAAAAGCCTAAAGACAGTCCTTGCTTCACCAGGTGCTCACATCACATGCGAAAGTGTTCACCCAAGTAAACACGGCGCACATCGGCGTTTTCAACAATTTGGGATGGTGTGCCATGCGCGAGTACGCGGCCTTCGCTGATGATGGTGGCTCGGTCGCAAATGCCCAGCGTTTCGCGCACGTTGTGATCGGTAATCAAAACGCCAATACCGCGCTCTTTTAAAAAGCTAATGATGCGCTGGATCTCAATAACCGCAATAGGGTCAACGCCCGCAAACGGCTCATCGAGCAAAACAAAACGGGGCTCGGTGGCGAGGGTGCGTGCAATTTCGACACGGCGGCGCTCTCCGCCCGAGAGCGACAGCGCAGACGAGTCGCGCAAATGATCGACCCGTAAGTCTTTGAGCAGCGCATCCAGCCGCGTTTCAATCTCGTCTTTGGAGAGCGATTGCAGCTCCAGTACGGCGCGCACATTTTCGGCAACAGTGAGTTTGCGAAAGATAGAGGCTTCTTGCGGCAAATAGCTCAGCCCTAGACGCGAGCGCAGGTGAATGGGTAATTTATGAATCGGTTGACCGCCCAAAGTGATCGTTCCCGCATCCGAACGCACCAAGCCAACCACCATATAAAACGATGTCGTCTTGCCCGCGCCATTGGGGCCGAGCAAGCCCACCACTTCGCCCTCGCTGACTTCTAGCGAGACGTCCTTTACCACTTGGCGGCGACCATAGGTTTTTTGCAAACCCGTCGCGACCAACCGCAGCGGTGCTGTCACGCCACCCGTCATGGCTGCGCGGTCTCGCTGTTTTTGAGTGCGGGAGCAGGCACGCCGCCCGTGGGTACAGACGCGGCGGCTTTATCTAACTTGGGCGAGAGCATCATCCGCACACGGCCTTGAGGGGCCGTACCCGCGACTGCGCCAGCCGGTGCACCGTTCATGCTCAAAGTTTCTGTGACGTTGTTAAACACAATTTGATTGCCTATGGACTCATCCGCGACCGTGCTGCCGCGCAAGCGACGCATCACCGCGCGGCCGCTCAGTTTGAGGACATCGGCCTTACCGTCGTAATCAATACGCTCGGCCTCGCCCTCCATGAATTCATCGAGGCCTTCGCGCTTTTGCTTAAACAATACCCGACCACCTGCGCTTGATGTCGCCACCAAAAACTGATTGCCCTCTTTATCTTCGCGCTGCTCCAACCGCGCGGCACGCATCATCATCGTGCCCTTGGTCACAAGCACAGCACCTTCGGCCACCATGACCTTTTGGGCGTCGTCGTAACGTGCAGCATCGGCCTCTAGATTGAGTGGTTTGTTTTTATCAGCCCGCTCCGCAAAAGCAGACCCGCAGGTCAATACCAGTAAGGCTTGCAACAGAAGCAGCGAGCAAGTCTTTATCATTGTTTAGCAACTTTCTGAGTTTTTTCAAACTTCTCCAAAATCTCGTTGCCACGCTTGACCGCTGCGTCCAAACCTTCTTTTGCCGTCTTCTTGCCCACCCAAATGCCTTCTAGCTCTTCGTCGATCACGTTACGCACTTGTACAAAATTGCCCAAACGAATCCCGCGCGATTTCGCCGTCGTCTTGACAATCATTTGCTTCACTGCGACATCTGTACCTGGATTTTTTTCATAAAATCCGTTGGCTTTGCTCACCTCATACGCCTTAGTAGTAAGTGGCAAGTAACCTGTGAGCTGCGCACTCTTGGCTTGCACGTTGGCGTCGGATAAATATTTGTAAAACAGCGCGACACCCTTGTATTCATTGGCCGTCTTGCCTGCCAT
Organism: Comamonadaceae bacterium; assembly: GCA_947445115.1. Taxonomy (GTDB): domain Bacteria; phylum Pseudomonadota; class Gammaproteobacteria; order Burkholderiales; family Burkholderiaceae_C; genus JASGCK01. The sequence continues at coordinate 17,899 of CANFCG010000028.1, forward strand.
TGCCCACAAACTGCCGCCTCCAATGACGGTGTTTTGCGGTGCCCCTGCCACGTCTGGGTAGTACGGCAGTGGCGCAATACCAAAGTCAAACTTGGCGTTGCGTTTGATGCCCGCGTACGCAGCGGATGACGACGTCAGCATCGCGCACTCGCCCGTCCAAAATTTGGCTTCGGCTTCGGTGCGACGACCTGCGTAACTCATCAGGCCTTGCTTTTGCATGTTGGCGAGGTTTTCAATATGGCGCACATGCAGCGGGCTATTGAACGCGAGGCGAGCATCCCAGCCATCGAAGCCATTATTTTTGGTGGCAAAAATCGTGTTGTGCCACGTGCTAAAGCTCTCTAGCTGCGTCCAGCTTTGCCATGCAGGTGTGAAGCCGCATTTCTCGCCGCTGGCTTTGAGTTTTGCCGCAGCAGCCGCCACCTCAGGCCAAGTGGCGGGGGCTTTACTCGGGTCTAAGCCATGCTTTTTAAACATGTCTTTGTTATAAAAAAACACTGTCGTCGAGCTATTGAATGGGAACGACAACATCTTGCCGCTGGGTGCGGTGTAGTAGCTGGAAACGGCTGGCACATACTGCTTGGCATCAAACGCGATGCCGCCATCTTTAAACACATCGGTCACGGGCTTGATCGCACCGCTCGTCATCATGGTGGCCGTACCTACTTCAAAAATTTGCACGATGTGCGGCGAGTTGCCTGCGCGATAAGCCGCAATCGTGGCGGCATAGCTCTCGTCGTACGAGCCCTTGAACACGGGGTTGACCTTGTATTCTTTTTGACTAGCGTTAAAGCCATTGGCAAGGTCGCCGACCCAGTCACCCGTTGCACCTGTCATCGAGTGCCACCACTGGATTTGTGTTTGCGCCTGCGCAGGCAGCGCAGCACTAAGGCCAATGGATAGGGCGATGGTTGCAAATGTGAATGTACGTTTCATGAAGAACTCCGAAGTTGTGGATGGAGAAAGCAGTATGAAAGAGCTGTATGTCAGTTTAACTTGGCCTTGAGCAGCTCATTCACTTGTGCAGGATTAGCCTTACCAGCGCTGGCTTTCATGATCTGTCCCACCAGCGCGTTTAAGGCTTTGGCGTTGCCAGCTTTGAATTCGTCCACGTTTTTAGGGTTGGCGGCGATGATGTCCGCGACGATTTTTTCGAGTGCGCCTGTGTCGTTCATTTGCTTGAGGCCTTTGGACTCGATGATGGCATCTACGTCGCCGCCATTTGTCCACAATTCCTCAAACACCTGTTTAGCTGCGTTGTTAGAGAGTTCGTTTCGTGCGATGAGCTGAATTAAGTATCCAAGCTGGTCATGACTTACAGGACAGTCTTGAATCGATAAGTCCGATTGATTGAGCTTACGCGATACCTCGCCATTCAACCAGTTACTGACTAGCTTCGGATGACCACATACTTTAAGTGTGGCCATGAAATAACCTGCAAATGATGAACTACTAGTAAGAGCTGCGGCATCGTATTCTGATAAACCGTAGTCGGCTTCAAACCTTGCAGCCATAACCCGTGGCAAGGGCGGCATCTCAGAACGCACTCGCTCCACCCAATCGCGCCCAATGACAAGCGGCGGCAAATCTGGATCAGGGAAGTAGCGGTAATCGGCTGCGTCTTCTTTGGTCCGCATCGCGCGGGTTTCGCCTGTGTCTGGGTTGAACAAAATCGTGGCTTGCTCAATCGCTTTGCCGTCTTCAATTTGCTCAATTTGCCAACGGATTTCATAGTCCATGGCCTGTTGCATGAACTTGAAGCTGTTGAGGTTTTTGATCTCTCGCCTTGTACCTAAAGGCTCGCCGGGCTTGCGAACACTCACATTGGCATCACAGCGGAACGAGCCTTCTTGCATATTGCCATCGCAAATATCAATCCACGTGACGATTTTGTGCAGCTCTTTGGCGTAGGCCACGGCCTCGGCACTGGAGCGCATATCGGGCTCGGTCACGATCTCTAAGAGCGGCGTACCCGCGCGGTTCAAGTCAATGCCGCTCATGCCCACAAAGTCTTCGTGCAGCGATTTGCCCGCGTCTTCTTCCAAATGCGCACGCACAAGCCTGACGGTCTTTTTCTCGTCACCCAAGAAAAACGACACCTCGCCACCTTGGACGACAGGAATCTCGAACTGGCTGATTTGATAGCCCTTGGGCAAGTCGGGATAGAAATAGTTTTTGCGTGCGAAGACGCTACGCTCCGCGATGTGCGAACCCAGCGCTAGGCCAAGCCGAATGGCGCGTTCGACCGCACCGACGTTCATGACCGGCAGCGTGCCGGGCAATGCCAAATCGACAGGGCAGGCCTGCGTATTCGGTTCTGCGCCGAAGGCCGTTGGTGCTCGGCTAAAGATTTTGGATTGGGTAGAGAGCTGCGCGTGGGTTTCAAAGCCGATGACGACCTCAAAGCCTTGGACTAGCAATGATTTTTGGACGGTGCTCATGCTGCACCTCCTGTCATCAAGGGTGATAGCTTCGTATGCCAATCCGTCGCCAATTGATACTGATGCGCCGCGTTCAAGAGTCGTCCCTCGCTCAAATAATTACCAATCAATTGCATGCCGACGGGCATATTGCCTTCGCCAAAACCGACAGGAATGCTCATGCCGGGCAAGCCAGCTAGCGAGGCGGGTAGCGTGTAAATATCCGCCAAATAATCATCTAGCGGCTTGCGATCTTTGTCACCCAGCTTCCACGCCACGCTAGGCGCCACGGGGCCTGCGATGACATCGCAGCTTTTAAATACTGCTTGAAAATCTTCAGCGATCATGCGGCGAATGCGCTGCGCTTGCAGGTAGTACGCGTCGTAGTAGCCGTGCGAGAGCACGTAGTTGCCAATCATGATGCGGCGCTTGACCTCTTCGCCAAAGCCCTCGGCGCGGGTCTTTTTGTACATGTCGGCAAGGTCTTTGTAGTCGGCTGCACGATGACCAAACTTGACACCATCAAAGCGCGACAAATTGCTAGCCGCTTCGGCTGGCGCAATGATGTAGTAAACGGGGATGGCGAGCTCGGTACGTGGCAAGGAGATGGGTACTAGCTTCGCGCCTAGCTTTTCTAAACTAGCAAGCGCTGCGTCAATCGCCGCGCGCACATCGCTAGCTAAGCCATCGGCAAAAAATTCTTTAGGAATGCCGATTCGCAATCCACTAATCGAATCATTCAAGCCTCGCGTGTAGTCCTCTGGCGGCAAGTCGAGCGACGTAGAGTCACGGTCTAAATCTGCGCCGCACATGGCGGACAAGAGCAAAGCGCAATCTTCAGCGGTACGTGCCATCGGGCCAGCTTGGTCTAGGCTAGAGGCATACGCCACCATGCCGTAGCGTGAGGCGCGGCCATAGGTCGGCTTGATACCCGTGATGCCGCAAAAGCTGGCAGGCTGGCGAATCGAGCCACCCGTGTCCGTGCCTGTGGCAGCAGGGGCAAGACCCGCCGCAACCGCAGCCGCGCTGCCGCCCGAGGAGCCGCCAGGAACGCGGCTTGTATTCCACGGGTTTTGCACCTTGCCATAGAAGGAATTTTCGTTGGCCGAGCCCATGGCGAATTCGTCGCAATTGAGTTTGCCAAGCGTGACCATGCCTGCTCCTGCTACGCCATCCGCGCCATTGCCGAGCCTTGCGACAACGGTCGCATCAAACGGCGAGCGGTAGTCAGCTAGCATCCTCGAGCCGGCTGTGGTGACGAAATCTTTGGTGACAAAAATATCTTTGTGAGCGATAGGAACACCTGTGAGCGGATCTGCATTACCCGTAGCAATTCTTGCATCTGCCGATTTTGCCGCAAGCCTTGTCACGTCTGGGTTGCAGTCCAGAAATGCCCCGAGAGCCTTGTGCGCTGTGGCACGCACCAAATAGTGCTCTGCCAGCTCTAGGCTAGAGACTTTTTTGGCTTGCAGTAAATCAGCAGTTTCGCGGACGGTCAGTAGGTGTAAATCTTGCATTATTTGACGATGATGGGGTTGCTATTCAATAACTTTTGGCACGAGAAACAGGCCGCGTTCGACGGCTGGAGCGCTTTGCTGGTTGGCTTCGCGATTGTTGGGCTCGCTGGCGATGTCGTCTCGCAAGCGAAGTTGAATGTGCGCTTGTACGGCCTCGCTCATGGCGTGCGTGGGGTGCGCCATAGGCTCTATGCCTTGGGTATCGACCGCGCGCATCTGCTCCACGATCTCAAAAAAACCGTTGAGACGTGTGAGCATTTCTTCGCCCTCAAGCGCGGTCATTTCCAGCTTGGAGAGGTTAGCGATCTTTGCAATATCTTGTTGACTTAAAGCCATGTTTTACCTATGGAATGTGGGTATAAGGTCTATGGAAAATAGGGTTTATCGGGTATTATCCAGTGTTTGCAAATTCTTTGTCAGGACTTCCCCATGTTCAGCGCTTTCCGCCGCTACTTCTCTACCGATTTAGCCATTGACCTTGGCACAGCCAACACCTTGATTTACGTGCAGGGCAGGGGCATTGTTTTGGATGAGCCGTCTGTTGTTGCCATCCGCCACGAAGGCGGCCCGCAAGGCAAAAAAACGATTCAAGCCGTTGGCCGCGAAGCCAAGGCGATGCTTGGCAAAGTGCCGGGCAATATCGAGGCGATTCGCCCGATGAAAGATGGCGTGATTGCCGACTTTACAGTGACCGAGCAAATGCTCAAGCAATTTATCAAGATGGTCCATCCGCGCCAGTTACTCAAGCCCAGCCCACGCATCATTATTTGCGTGCCTTGTGGCTCGACCCAAGTGGAGCGCCGCGCGATTCGCGAATCCGCACTTGGCGCTGGCGCATCTGAAGTTTATTTGATTGAAGAGCCTATGGCAGCGGCTATTGGCGCGGGTTTGCCCGTGTCGGAGGCCAGCGGCTCGATGGTGGTGGACATTGGTGGCGGCACGACTGAAGTGGGCGTCATCTCACTCGGCGGCATGGTCTACAAAGGCTCGGTGCGCGTAGGCGGCGATAAGTTTGACGAAGCCATCATTAACTACATTCGCCGCAATTACGGCATGCTGATTGGCGAGCCGACGGCTGAAGCCATTAAAAAGAACATTGGTACAGCCTTTCCTGGCAGCGAAGTGCGCGAGATGGAAGTAAAGGGACGCAACCTCTCTGAGGGCGTGCCGCGTAGCTTCACAATATCGTCCAATGAGATTTTGGAAGCGTTAACTGACCCGCTCAACAACATCGTCTCAGCTGTCAAAAATGCACTTGAGCAAACGCCGCCAGAACTGGGGGCGGACATTGCCGAGCGTGGCATGATGCTCACGGGTGGCGGTGCGCTTTTGCGTGACTTGGATCGCTTGCTTGCAGAAGAAACAGGTTTGCCAGCACTGGTTGCCGAAGACCCGCTAACTTGCGTCGTTCGTGGTTGTGGCATGGCACTTGAGCGCATGGAGCGTCTGGGCTCCATCTTTACCACAGAGTAACTCACCACCCCGAGTCAGTCTTGTCGTCACGCAGCCGTTACTCAACCTTCGATAGCGCGCCGCCGCCTCTTTTCCGTCAAGGGGTTTCGGCACTTTCGCGGCTCATATTTCTTTGCGCCTTAGCCTTGTTTTTGATGGTCGCAGATGTGCGCTTTAACGTCACTAAGCCCATTCGATCAGCCTTTGCAACCGTTTTATATCCCATGCAGTGGTTAGTGATGCAGCCGTTGCTGGTTTTGCAAGGGCTGGGGGGCTACTTCCAAGAGTTGAATGCTGCGCAAAGCGATACGCAAGCCGTTCACCGCAAGCTTACGCTGCTCATGCAAAAATCGGTAATAACCGAGCAATTGCTACTTGAGAACCGTAGGCTGCGGCAATTACTTGACCTTAAACAAAAACCAGAAACCTCAGGGGTTCCTGCTGAGGTGCTCTACGACGCCGCCGATCCGTACACGCGCAAGCTAGTGTTAGATAAAGGGGCTACGCAAGGCATTGTGATTGGCTCGCCAGTGCTTGATGAGCTCGGGGTTGTCGGGCAAATCACACGCGTGCACCCGCTTACTAGTGAAGTCACGCTTTTAATTGATCGTGATCAAGCCATTCCTGTACTGAATACGCGCACAGGCGCTCGCAGCGTAGCTTATGGCGATTCGCTTAGTTACGGCGGCACCCTAGACCTTCGCTTTATGGCCGCCAATGCGGACGTTCTAGCGGGGGATTTACTAACGACAAGCGGCGTTGATGGTGTTTATCCTGCGGGGCTACCTGTAGCCAGAATAGACAAGATTGAGCGCCGTGCCGATACAGCTTTTGCCAAAATACATTGCACCCCTGTCGCCAAAATCACAGGGGCACTTCACGTCATGGTTGTAAAGCCTTTGACGGTTTTTCAGCCCAACACGTTGAATGACAAGTCTCTTGTGGATATCACCCATAAAAAGGGAGGCAAATAATGAGTGGCATCATGCCTAGAGGCGCTCGCCAACTATTGCTTCCGGCCAGCCCTGCTTTTATTTGGGTGAGTATTGCATTTGCGTTTGCTGTCAACATCTTACAAAATTTTTTACTGGGTGGCTGGGTGAGCTGGGCGCCCGATTTTCTCGCATTAACGCTTGTCTTTTGGAGCCTCCATCAGCCCCAGCGTATTGGCATGGGTGCGGCATTTGCGTTTGGTTTGGCGATGGATGTGCATCAAACAGCGCTGCTTGGACAGCACGCTTTATGCTACACCTTAATTTGCTGTGCGGTGACCGCTTTGCAGCGGCGCGTGATGTGGTTCAAGGCTGGCGCGCAAGCGCTACAACTGCTGCCGTTGTTTGCGGCGATGCATTTTTTGGAGCTTGTTCTCCGGCTCATGTTTGGTAGTTCTTGGCCCAATTGGCAATTTATGCTGGCGCCTTTGATAGAGTCGCTCCTTTGGCCGTTGGCATCGGCGCTGTTGCTACTGCCCCAGCGGCGTACGCCTGACCCAGACGCTAATCGCCCTTTATAGGGTGCAACTAACCATGATTGAACTTAGAAATTTCGAAGATGATCTGGCGAAATTTCGCGCTCGTATTTTGATCGTCAGCGCTTTCATTGTTGCTTTATTTACCTGTCTTTTATTGAGGCTTTTTTATCTTCAAGTTTTCAAACACGAAGAGCTCAATAACCAAGCCGAAGGTAACCGCACCGCCATTGTTCCCATCGTGCCCAATCGCGGACTCATTTTGGACCGCAATGGTATTGTCTTGGCTAGCAATTACTCGGCTTACACCCTCGAAGTCACACCTGCAAAAATTCAAAATATGGATGCAATGCTGGACCAGCTTGCACAAATCATTGATATACAGCCGCGTGATAAGCGTCGCCTAAAAAGGCTAATGGAAGAGTCTAAAAGCTTTGAATCCGTCCCCATCAGAACAAAACTAACGGACGAAGAGGTCGCTAAATTTTCAGCCCAGCGCTTTCGCTTTCCAGGAGTTGACATCAAGGCTCGCTTATTTCGCAGTTATCCATATGGCGAACTAGCCAGCCATGTGATTGGCTACATTGGGCGCATCAACACAGCAGAAAAAGAGCACTTAGAAGATGGCGAGGATGAAGCCAATTACCGAGGCACTGACTACATTGGAAAAGTTGGTGTTGAGCAGAGTTTTGAACGCCAATTGCATGGACTAACTGGTGTGGAGCAAGTCGAAACCTCTGCTGGTGGCCGAGCAATGCGCAAGCTCACGAGTGTTCCTGCCACGCCGGGAAACACTGTCATTTTGTCCATTGACATCAAGCTACAAAAACTAGTTGAAGACTTATTTGGAGATCGTCGTGGTGCGCTAGTCGCTATCGATCCTCGCAATGGCGAAGTGCTTGCCTTTGTAAGCAAGCCGACGTTTGATCCCAACTTATTTGTAGATGGCATTGACGCAGAAAACTGGGCTGAGTTGAATGAATCTATTGAGAAACCTTTGCTTAATCGTGCATTGCGCGGCACCTACCCCCCTGGATCAACTTACAAACCGTTTATGGGTCTAGCAGCCCTTGAGCTGGGCAAACGCTTGCCCACCACCATCACCAATGACCCTGGTTATTGGATGTTTGGTGATCACCGCTTCAGGAGTCATGACGATCATGGCTTGGGGGCTGTTGACATGTATCGCAGCATTGTGCTGTCTAGCAATGTGTATTACTACTCGCTTGCCAACGATCTAGGTGTCAATGCTATCCACGACTTTATGAAACCCTTGGGCTTCGGCCAATTGACTGGAATTGATATCTTGGGTGAAGTGCGCGGAGTCTTGCCTAGTACAGAATGGAAGCGTAACAACTATAAGAAGCCTGAGCAGCAAAAATGGTACGCTGGTGAGACAATTTCTTTGGGCATTGGACAAGGCTACAACACCTTTACGATGCTACAACTAGCTTCAGCCACAGCAACCATCGCTAATGGCACGATGAAGTACAAACCCCAAATCATTATTGGCACACAAGATGCTGTGACTCATATTAAATCACCTATAGCAGCTGCAGCACCTACTGATCTTAAATTTAAACCAGAAAACATTGCTCTCATTCAAAAGGCACTTGCTGGCGTTACAACAGAGGGGACCTCTGCCCGCGCTTTTGCTGGATCTGGCTACCTTAGTGCCGGCAAGACGGGCACTGCACAGGCGGTCACAATTGGTCAAAAAGATAAGTACGATGCTAGAAAGGTTGAAGAGCATCAAAGAGATCACGCTTTGTATATGGCATTTGCACCTTTGGAAGCTCCGCAAATTGCCTTGGCTGTTGTCGTTGAAAATGCGGGTTTTGGCGCTGAACATGCTGCGCCGATTGCACGGAGGGTTTTTGATTATTTATTGTTAGGCAATTATCCAAGCCGTGAAGACATTGCCGCCGCACAATTGGGGCGGGCATCTGCGCCTATCGGCAAGCCGCGGAAAGTCAAAGACTTAACTTGGCCTATCGCGCTGTAACTTAAGAGATTTATACATATGCCGACACCACCTTCCACTGACATCCATCCTTATATTTTATCAGCGCATAGAACCTTGGATATTGAGGCGGCCTCACTGATTCAACTAAAGCTCAGCATTGGAGACTCTTTTATTCAAACTGTCGATCTTTTGCACTGCACTCTTGGTCGCGTTGTTGTGATGGGCATGGGCAAGAGTGGGCATATTGGACGAAAAATCGCTTCAACCTTGTCTTCTACGGGCACACCATCTTTTTTTGTTCATCCTGCTGAGGCCAGCCATGGCGATCTTGGCATGGTTACGAAAAATGATGTAGTCCTTGCGATCTCGAACAGTGGTGAGTCTGACGAATTAGCCGTTATTTTGCCACTGCTTATTCGCTCTGGCATCTCAATTGTTGCTATGACAGGCAATTCAAATTCAACTTTAGCAAAGTACGCAACTCATGTTCTGTTAACTCATGTTGAGCAAGAAGCCTGCCCATTAAATTTAGCGCCTACTGCTAGTACTGCCGCGCAACTGGCAATGGGCGATGCTCTTGCAATTGCCTGTCTTGAGCGTCGAGGCTTTCAAGCAAATGATTTTGCGGCATCTCACCCCGGTGGCGCGTTGGGTAGAAAGCTATTGACGTTAGTTTCAGGCATCATGCGAACCGGGACATCAATTCCCATTGTTAGCGAGAACATGTCGTTTTTAGACATGATGGAATGCATGAGCAACAGTGGTCTAGGGCTTGCTGTTTCTGTTAATCAGGAAGGCTTCCCCTTGGGCATATTCACAGACGGAGATCTGCGGCGTGAATTGCTGCACGGCTGTGATGTCGTTAATGCTTGCCCAAACTCACTAATGAGGCTAAACCCTAAAACGATCAGCATGCATTCGTTGGCCGTAGATGCCGCTGTGATGATGGAGGAGCTAAAGGTTACCAGCCTTTTGGTCATTTCGACTACGGGGGAACTTGTCGGCGTACTCAACACTAATGATTTAATGCGTTCGAAGGTTATTTGATGCAAAAAACTCCACGCGCAAGTAGCTCTTTCAGTAATTTCATTCCAATTATTTCGATGTCAATACTGGCCTTGGCCAGTTTTGCGCTAATCAAACAGACCTCTAATAGCTTAGCCACGCCAGCTGCTGCCGCGTCAAGACTTTCCGAGCAAAACTATTATTTGCATAGGTTTTTCACATCGCAATTCAACGAAGATGGAGTAGTAAAAGCCTATATCAAAGGGGGTGCTGCAATACATTTTGATATTTCACAACAGTTGGCCGTTACAGATTTTAGTTTTTATTTTTTGAGTCCTAGCGCTTTTTACCATGGCACAGCAAATAAAGCACTTACTACTGATTCCGGCAATGAAACGGAGCTTTATGATGAAGTAAGAGTTCTGCGCTCAACAGTAAGTTTGCGTCCTGTCGCAACCTTATTCCAAAGTGATTCCTTCTATATACGGACAGAATCTAAAAAAATAAAAACTGGCACGAGAGTAATAGATCAAAGTCCTCAACTACGCATGTTAGGTCGTGTAAGGATTCGGACTGAGTCAATCAAATAGCCTACTCTTAAGCGAGAAGAAAAGCAAAAAGCCCCAATCTTTCGACTGGGGCTTTTTTAATAACAGCCTGACAATGTCCTACTTTCACACGGGCAATCCGCACTATCATCGGCGCTAAATCGTTTCACGGTCCTGTTCGAGATGGGAAGGGGTGGTACCAATTTGCTATGGTCATCAGGCAAAACTGTTTGTCGAGTTGATAAATCAACCCAACGAATTCATAGAGGTAAATCAGCTAAATACACAATCTTCAATTGCGTGCTTGAATAAACGTAATTTGAATATTTTCATAATCAACTACAACATATTTCCTTGATAAAAATTTTATCAAAGTTATAGGGTCAAGCCTCACGAGCAATTAGTATCAGTTAGCTTAACGCATTACTGCGCTTCCACACCTGACCTATCAACGTCCTGGTCTTGAACGACTCTTTAGGGGGCTCAAGGCCCCGGCA
>CANFCG010000029.1 GCA_947445115.1 Comamonadaceae bacterium
GGGAACTTGAGTTTATGGGTAATAAATTGTATGTAGGCAACCTGCCTTACACCGTTCGCGATGGCGATCTTCAACAGCAGTTCAGCGCCTACGGCAATGTCAGCAGCGCCAAAGTCATGATGGAACGTGATTCGGGCCGCTCAAAAGGTTTCGGCTTTGTCGAAATGGGCAGCGACGCAGAAGCACAAGCAGCTATCGCTGGCTTGCATGATCAACCAATGGCTGGCCGTAACCTCGTGGTGAACGAGGCTCGTCCAATGGAGCCACGTCCCCCACGCACTGGCGGCTTCGGCGGCGGCGGTGGTGGATACGGCGGTGGCGGTGGTGGCGGTCGTCGTGAAGGCGGCGGCGGCTACGGCGGCGGCAATGGTGGCGGTGGATACGGCGGCGGTGGCGGCGGTTCACGCTACTAAGCACTCCATTCAGTCCCTTGTGGGCTGAACAAAAAAAGCCCAGCATGCTGGGCTTTTTTATGCGCGCTGTTCAAGCTATTTCATCATCCGTATCGCATTATTGTTGGTGTCCAATATATACAATTTCGCACCATCTGTCACAGCACCTGTTGGCCTAGTAAAACTGGCGTTAGCCCCTGCCCCATCAGTCCGGCCTGAAGTCGAGGCATGACCCGCCAATGTCATCACTAAGCCGTTAGCAATATCTACTCGGCGAATTGCGTTGTTAAATGTATCGGCAACATATAGATAGGTGCCATCGGTCGTAATCCCGAACGGCCCTGTGAACGAAGCACCAGCACCAGGGCCATCATTTTGTCCGAACGTCCAAGACTTACCTGCTAACGTTGTGACTTCACCAGTTGCAATCACGATTTTTCGAATCATATTGTTCGCGGTGTCTGCAACATACAAATTCTTGCCATCTGCCGTCGTAATGCCTACTGGGCCATTAAAACTGGCCATGATGCCAATGCCATCATCATTTCCCCCCAGTCCAGCAGAGCCCGCCAACGTGGTGACGACGCGACTAGCAATCACAATCTTTCGAATCAGGTTATTGCGTGAGTCTGTAACGTATAAATTAGTGCCATCCGTCGTAATTCCGCGAGGATTAAAAAAACTAGCCGCTTCACCGACAGCATCCCTGCTCCCTGCCACGCCAGGAGTGCCTACCAACGTTGTCACAAAACCAGTGGCTAAAACAATTTTCCGAATCGTGTTGTTGTAAGTGTCCGCAACATAGAGAGAGGTCCCGTCTGTCGTAAGACCTTGTGGCCGACGAAATCCGGCTACTGCACCGACACCATCGTCAGCTGATGGCTCTCGCGTTCCTGCAATCGTTGAAATCACACCCGTCGCAATCACAATTTTTCGAATCGCATTATTTCCTGTATCGGCCACATAGAGATGAACGCCATCGGTCGCCAAACCTTGTGGCAGATTTAGATTTACAGGTGCATTGGCGACCAAGGTTGTGACGGTATGGGACAACTGAAGCGACGCGCCTTGAATGGCGCCTCCCATTTGAGTCTGGAGAGCGGATCCATCAGCAGCCCCCCAGGCGATGTTGGCATGAAGGGTTACAGCTAAAAAGATTGTCGCTAAAAAGTAATGGGGTAAAGGCATACTACATTGTTAAATGAATACTTAAAATTTATTTATAACCAATAAATTGTCGAGAATTCTAACATTTCGTATCAGCTCATTCAAATACAACGCCCCATAAAGTGCTGACCGTCGCCCGCTCAGCCAATAATTGATCAATTCCCAGTTGCGCTTTAATCTCTTGTAGCCGCGCCGCGTGTTGCTGATCGCGCAGTACTTGGTAAGCGTTAGCAGCTTTCACCCCCAAATCGCTAGGCAGCAACTCATGCACTTGTGCAATTTTGAGTAACTCAATATTGCCAACATTAGCAATTAAATCAACAAAATCTTTGGCATGAGTGAGCACCAAGCACTGCACGGCAAACTCCACGTCCAGCATCCCGCCGGCACTGTGCTTGAGGTCAAACTGCCCCACTGGCGCTGGATAGGCCACGCGCAGCTTCTCTCGCATAGCAACAATTTCGTGCTTGAGCAGTTGAGGATCGCGCGGAGTCTTGAGCACCTGGGCGCGAATGACATCAAAACGCGCCCGCAAAGCATTCGAGCCAAACACGCAGCGGGCCCGCGTCATGGCTTGTAGCTCCCAGGTCCACGCCGTATTGCTGCCGCGCTGGAGTTGGTATTTTTCGTACGATGCTAGGCTGGTGACTAATAACCCAGAATTGCCATTAGGGCGTAGCGCGGTGTCGATCTCATACAAACCACCTTCGCCCGTTTTCACCGTCAACCACGAAATCAGTTTACGAACCAAGGCGGTATAGCGTTGACTTGCGGACTCATCTTCGTCATCGTATAAAAAAACGACATCTAGATCGCTGCCATAACCTAATTCTTTACCACCTAACTTGCCATAGGCGATCACTGCAAAGTTCGCCTCAAAGCCATAACCATTAAGGCTTTGAGGCCATTGGGTATGCATATGTGCGGCGCACCATTGCAGCGTGACTGCCAGCATGCTATCTGCCAGGCTACTTAACTCATCACCAACATCGCGAACAGAAAGCAGTCCTTGCACATCACGCACCAAAATTCGAAAAACCTCTAAGTGATGTGCGCGGCGTAACAAATCCAAAATCGCTTCTTCGTCACACAAACCCGTGGCTTGCAGTGCCGCGTATTGAGCAATCGCTAGACGCTTAAACGCGGCGGCATCAAATCTTTTAGCCAGTGCCTCTGGGCGCAGTAGCTCATCTGCCACATCTGGGTGTTTTCGCACAAATTGGGTGACCCATTTAGCTTTTGCTTGCAACATGTCAATCGTCACCGTCGGCGCAAGCGGCGCTATCCCATCGCTCACCCATTGTTCAAAAATAACCGCTACCTGTTCGCGATGCACAGCCAACGCGGCCTCGAAAAGCTCAGGGGTCGCAAAGCCCATGCTGCGAGCCACCCAGATAATGTCCTCTGCTGAGCGAGGCAGCATATGGGTTTGCTGATCGTCTAGATATTGGATGCGATGCTCGGTGCGGCGTAAAAAATCATACGCTTCGGCCAGTGCCTGCGCTGACTCTGGTGTCATTAAACCCGCAGCCGTTAAGCGTTTGAGTGCCGACAGTGTTGGCCTTGTGAGCAGCTCGGGCTGCCTGCCGCCGCGCACAATTTGCAGCACCTGCGCGGCAAACTCAATTTCGCGGATGCCGCCTCGCCCCAGCTTGACATCGCGGTCATCCTGCACGTTTTGCCGGATCAACTGATGCAAGCCGCGCAGTGCAACAAAGACCTTGTGATCGAGGAATCGCCTAAACACGAAGGCGCGCACCACTGAGCGCAAGGCGAGCGGCGGCGAGCTCGCGCCCAGCACCCGTGATTTCAGCCACGCAAAGCGCTCCCACTCGCGTCCCACTCGCTGAAAATATTGCGCCAAGCTATGTAGTGAGACCGCTAAAGCACCTTCGCGCCCATAAGGGCGCAGCGCCAAATCCACGCGAAAGACAAAACCGTACTCGGTCACGCTAGATAGCAGCGTTTGCAGTATTCGCACTTGCTTGGCAAAAAATTCGTGATTCGCAATCTTGCCAGTCACGCCGCCTTCCCCAATCTCGATTCCCGTCGTTTCGCCATCCTCGCGGTAGACAAAAATTAAATCAATATCGCTGGAGACGTTAAGTTCTCTGGCTCCCAGCTTGCCCATACCCACAGCCCACAGCTGGCTTGGCTTGCCAAGCTTACCCATCGGTAGCCCATGCTGGATAAGGAGTTCGGTGTGGGTGCTTCGCAACGCCTCAGCAATACAAAACTCGGCCAAATCAGTCATGCCACGCATGATGATCTCTAGCGGCGCAGCTTGCTCACAGTCCAATTGATACAAACGGTGAAACACCCATTGGCGCAAAATGCGTAGTCGATCAGCCATGGATTTATCGGGTGACAGCGTCAAAATCGCCTGCCAAGCCATATCCAGTAAGGCCTTGGTCGGTGCGCCCGCAAGCAAGCAGTCCATCCAAGCGGCGTATTGGCGTTCGATTTTTTGGATGGCTCGGGTCATAGCGATTAGTTTAAGCTCTACACATGCCCTTGATCCCATCCCCCACCAAAGACGATATCGCGCTTTTGCCTGTTTTTTTACGTTTAGAGCTGCATGACATCATTGTTGTAAGCCATACCAGTCAAGCCTTGCAAGCCTATGATGCGTTGAAAGACGCGTCCGTATTGGGCTTCGATACAGAGTCCAAACCCACCTTCGTAGCGGGTGAAGTCTCCACAGGGCCGCACGTGGTGCAGTTTGCAACGTCTGATAAAGCCTACATTTTTCAATTATTCGATGCCACTTGCACGGACATTGTCTGCAAACTGCTCACATCCCAAACGGTTTTGAAAGCGGGCTTTGGCTTGGCAGGCGACAACACGCAAATCCGCCGCACATTGGGTGTCGAGCCCGAACATGTACTTGATATCAACACGATTTTTAAAGCGAAGGGCTATACCAAAGAGCTAGGTGTCAAAAGCGCCGTCGCTGTGATGTTTAACCAGCGTTTCGTCAAATCACGCAAAGCCACCACATCCAATTGGGCGAATAAAGTGCTGACCGAAGGTCAAATCATCTACGCCGCGAACGACGCTTGGGCGGCGCTTAAGGTGTATCAGGCTCTTCAATCGGGGGCCTAGGAACACGCACACCCGCCTTCGCCAAAATCTCTACATAGAAGCTACTTCCACCTGCGGCAACCACAGCATCGATAGACTCCGTCATAGCGGCAAAATGAACGACACTGGCGCTAGACTCATCAGCGCCAAATTTGCAATCGAAATCCCAAAAATCCACACCAGCCGGCAACGGCTTATTGCGTTCACGCTTGGCGTATTGACGGATCTCGTGTTTAGTGGCTTCCAGCACGCGATCTGCGTTTTTGCCTTCAATTTTTAAGTTAAATGTTTTTTTCATAGCCCCAATCATGCCATCATCGGGTTATGTCCATATCTTTTGAATCTTTTGGCTTGCACCCCGCGCTATTAAAAGCCCTGCAAAACAAAGCCTACGCCCAACCCACGCCTATTCAGCAAAGCGCCATTCCACCTGCCTTGCTGGGCAGGGACGTCCTAGGGTCAGCACAAACGGGCTCAGGCAAGACAGCGGCCTATGCTCTACCAGCCTTGCAGCACTTAGCCACCCAAACGCTGCTGAGCCCTCGCCGCACGCTGGTTCTCGTGCTTGTGCCGACGCGCGAGCTAGCGATGCAGGTGGGCGAAGTCTTCAAGCAGCTAGGACATCATTTGCCGCAAGCCGTGCAAATCACCACGCTATTTGGCGGAGTCTCTATCAATCCGCAAATGATGCGGTTGCGTGGTGGCGCAGACATCGTCGTCGCCACGCCAGGGCGTTTGCTGGATCTGGTGGATCGCAATGCGCTCTCGCTAGCACACGTGGAAGCCCTCATATTAGATGAAGCCGATCGCTTATTAGACATGGGTTTTGCAGCTGAAATCGAGCGCATCTTGTCATTGCTTCCTGCCAAACGACAAAACCTCTTTTTTTCGGCTACGTTTCCAAGCGCCGTGCAGCAGTTAGCAAATACTTTACTTGCAGAACCCGTTCGGATTAACGTGCAACCAGAAGTCGAAAACGCGGCGGACATCACCCAACGCGCCATCTTGGTGGATAGCCCGAATCGGACACAACTGTTGCGTCATCTCATTGAGCAAAATAAATGGTCTCGTGTCCTCGTCTTTGTGGCTACCAAGCACGCCGCCGAAATGATCGCCGTCAAGCTGCGCAAAGCACGCATTAACGCCGAGCCCTTCCACGGCGAGCAAAGCCAAGGCAAGCGCGTGCAAGTGCTAGCAGACTTCAAAGCGGCACGCCTCACCGTTGTCGTTGCAACCGATGTGGCGGCACGTGGACTCGACATTGCACAGCTACCTGTCGTCGTCAATTTCGATTTGCCGCGCTCTGCTGTGGACTATACGCACCGCATTGGCCGCACAGGGCGTGCTGGTGAGCAGGGACTTGCCGTTAGCTTTGTGAGCACGGACACACAAGCGCATTGGCGTTTGATTCAAAAACGGCAAGATGCGAATGCCCAGCATGTGGCGCCACACGTGGCATTAGATGTGGTCGCAGGTTTTGAGCCGCAAGAAGCGCCGCTAGAGATCAGTTTTTCTAATGGTGGTATCAAAGGCAAGCGGCCTAGCAAAAAAGACAAGCTGCGAGCGCAAGCGGTAAGCAACGCAGAGTAAAATCTCGTGCGAGACCTACTCAAGACAAACCAATTGGATGGATCCCTAGCGATCTGGCAACTGGTTCAAGCGCTTGAGGCTTGCTCATAACACTCCACTTTGATTAACTTTTAAGAAGGTCTTATGATGAAAACTCGTCGTGAATTTATCGTTCAATGCAGCTTTGGCGTAAGCGCCGTATCGCTGGCAGCCCTTTCTACACAAAGCCTCGCGCAAGGCGCTATGGTTCTAGAGACCGATGCCAACGCGGTGGGTCTTGCCTACAAAGCCAACGCCACCAAGGTCGCTAAAGCCAAATACCCCAAGTACGCAGCAGGTCAAGCATGCAACAGCTGCGCCCTCTACCAAGGCAAGGCAGCAGACAAAGCGGGCGGGTGCCCACTCTTTGCGGGCAAGCAAGTCGCAGGTGCAGGCTGGTGTAGCGCTTGGGCGAAAAAGGCTTAGTTTGGCTGAAGCGTGATCTGCGCATTCGAGATCACGCTGAGCAGCGTCCATCAGGCAACCGAAGCGGCAATAGTCGAGTGCTAGGCTATGGGCGAGAGCGGCTTAGCCTATGCGCTGCGCGGTCTTTCGGGGCGACTGCGTTGGCACTGCCACTTTATGCAAAAGCTGGAAGACGAACCTGTCATCGAACACAACAACTTCGCCCGAAGCAGCGATGGGCTGAGAGCGCAAGCGCGCACAAACGCTAAAGCCAAAAAATCTGCAGGTGCACCAATCGAGAACTTGCAAGGAGATTTATTTTGACTCCAAACCTCGCGCCTAGAAATCTGGTGATTGTTCTAGGCGATCAGCTAGACGAGGCCTCATCCGCTTTTGATGGTTTTGATCCGACGACGGATCTGATTTGGATGGCCGAAGTGACAGAGGAGTCCACTCACGTGTGGTCGACCAAACAGCGCACGACTTTGTTTTTGAGTGCGATGCGGCACTTTGCGCAGGAGCTACAGACGCGTGAAGCAGGCGACATGTCATGGCGCGTCGATTACACGCATTTAGACGACACTGCCAACACACAAACGCTAGCGACTGAGTTGATGCGCGCTATTGCAAAGCATCAACCCACCAAGCTAGTGATGACGGCTCCCGGCGATTGGCGTGTGCTGCAAGCCATTCGCAGCGTGGCTTTGCGGGCATCGCTTGAATTGGAACTTCGTGACGATCGGCACTTCTACAGCACGGTGCGTGAGTTTGCCGAGCACGCCAAAGGCCGCAAGCAGCTTCGGCTGGAATACTGGTACCGCGAGTTGCGGCAACGGCACGGCATTTTGATGGAGGGAGATCTGGGAAGCAAAACTCCGATTGGCGGGCAGTGGAATTTTGACGAAGACAACCGCGAATCGTTTCCTAAAAAAACCAGTAAGACTGGCGTGCCAGCAGGCCCAACAGCTGTCCCGCAGCCAACGCGTAGTGCGCCTGACGAGATCACGCAAGCAGTGATCAAATTAATCAATGTGCGTTTTGTCAATCACCCTGGCACGCTCACCAGTTTTAGCTGGCCAGTCACGCGTGTGCAAGCACTAACCGTTCTGGAAGCCTTTATTCATAAGCGTTTGCCGCTATTTGGTAAATACCAAGACGCGATGTGGGAAGGCGAAGTGTGGCTCTATCATTCGCACTTAGCCAGCTCGCTCAATCTCAAACTACTCAATCCGCGTGAAGTAGTGAACGCAGCCGTGGTGGCCTATCAATCAGATCACGCGCCGCTTGCCTCTGTAGAGGGATTTGTTCGCCAAGTCTTGGGCTGGCGTGAATATGTACGCGGCATTTATTGGACGCAAATGCCCAGCTATATAGATCGCAATACGCAGGGTGCTAAAGAGCCGTTACCCGCTTTTTACTGGACAGGCGAGACCCAGATGCGTTGCCTCAAAGATGCCATCGGCCAAACGCTTGAGCACGGCTATGCGCACCACATCCAGCGGCTCATGGTGACAGGGCTTTACGCGCTGCTCTTTGGTGTTGATCCTCGCGCCGTGCACGAATGGTATCTCGCCGTGTATGTCGATGCAGTCGAGTGGGTAGAGCTGCCCAATACGCTAGGGATGAGCCAGTTTGCCGACGGCGGCATCATGGCCAGTAAGCCCTATATTGCGAGTGGCAAATACATCGAGCGTATGAGTAACCACTGCCAAGGTTGCCGCTTCGATCCCTCAAAGTCAGTGGGCGAGGCGGCCTGCCCTATCACCACGCTTTATTGGGATTACATGATCCGCCATGAGGCCATGCTTGGAAAAAATCCACGTATGGGTATGCAGCTCAAAAACTTGAGGCGATTAAGCCCAGAGCAACGAGCAGCAATTACCGAGCAAGCGGTGGCACACCGACATCAAACAGAATCATCAACTTCTTCATGAACCATCAGCAAAACGATTTTCAGCCCACCTTAGATGCTGCATTTGCGCAGCTCGCTGCCGTCGATATTGCGGCCTACTCCAAGAGCCGTAATGCGATTGGCGGAGCGGTCACCCGCCTCTCTCCCTACGTTACACATGGTTTTTTATCGTTCCCACAAATCGCAAAAAGTGTCGCGACGCAAACAGGCTTTAACCCGCAGCATAAGTTCGTCTTCGAGCTGGGTTGGCGAGCCTACTTCCATCATGTTTGGGCTGCGCTGGGCAACGGTATTTTTACGTCTTTGCACCAAGGTGTTTTGCCTGACAGCGCCTACCGACAAGCCTTACCCATCGACATTCAAACCGCAAGCACAGGCGTTCCCGTCATCGACTGCGCCGTGCAGACGCTCACCACCACGGGCTATTTGCACAATCACGCCAGGATGTGGCTAGCCAGCTACATCGTACACATCCGCAAGGTGCATTGGCTGGTCGGTGCTACTTGGATGTACGGTCATTTGCTGGACGGCGACTTGGCCAGTAACACGCTCAGCTGGCAGTGGGTAGCGGGAACAGGGAGTAGCAAGCCCTATTTATTTAATGCCGAAAACGTTGCGAAATATGCGCCCGCTAGTTGGCACAGCGAGGACACGGTGCTGGACGCCAGCTACGCGCAATTGGACGCGATCGCACGAAGCGCGGCAGTGCCTAATCTGAAGAAGGCCACGCAAGCGGCGCTGATTCAAACCGAGTGCCCTGCTTTGTTTGACGTGTCGCACAGTGCGATCTTCCAGTCACCCACGTTAGCCGATCTTATCCAGCTCGTGAAGGGTCGCCATGTCTACTTAGTGCATCCGTGGTCACTGGGTGAGTTGCCAGCCAATCTGCCAACAGACGCGCTCGTGCTCGGAGTCATCGATTTAGCCTTTCATGTTAAGCACCCGTGGAGCGCCAAGCGCTGGGCTTGGGTTGGCGCACGTATGCAAGCACTATGTGGTCGTTGTTACGCGCCTAGCTTCAATGCGCTACAAGCCTTACTCAACTTGGCCTCCAGCGTGCAATACGCCCCCAACCCTCATGCCGCCTGGCTTAGCGAGTTGGCGCATCCGCAATTGACGACTGCCGGGATGCCCAAGCTGTTCACCGAGTTTGCTGCACTAAATAGCTACTACAAAAGCTTTTCGGCTTGGTGGAATAAAACACAAATGAAAGCGTTGGAGTAGCCGTGAACGCCAAGATTAAAGACTTCAAAGGCAATAAACAATCCTTGCCCAGTAAACTGTGCTGCGTCTGCGGCCGCACCATGACATGGCGCAAAGCTTGGGCTAAAAACTGGGAAGCCGTCAAATACTGCTCGGATACTTGTAGGGCAAAAAAGGCGTAGCTTGGCACGCTTATTTAGCCGAAGGGCTATTCCACACAGCCATCAACTCGCTAGAAGCTTGAAAACGAATACCGTTGTCGGCCAAGATGGCTTCAGTACTTTGCATGACCTGTGCATGCGGCAGCACGATGGACTCGCCCGAGCGTTGGTCAAACTTCAACACCACCAGTTCATCTTTCATGTCTCGCAAAATTTCAACTAAATGCCTCAAACTTTTAACAGGCGTGTTGTTGACAGAGTACACCACCGCGCCGAAGCGATTGTCGTAACCAGAGACCAGTTTGTGTGGAAAAAATGGCGAGCTCACAACGACTAAATCCTCTCGATCAGGGCTAGGCTCATCGGCCACTCGGGTCAGTAGTGGTTGCGCATTAAACGCAAAGCTATTTAGCGCGCCAGCATTGCCGTTAAAAAAGGATCGAAACTCCAGCGTTGCACGCGAAAAAACAATCGGGCCATAGATAAAGTAAGACGGATAACCGCCTTGTAACGAGCCAATCAATCGCGGCCTGCTTGCCATTACGGGCACTTCAATCTCAATCGTTTTGCCATCTCGAATGACTGTGAGAGGCACTTTGCCATTTTTTGTAAACTTTTGCACCATGTACTGAAAGCGAACCTGCGTATCAAACCTAAGGGGCACCATGCCTTGGTTATCAATTGCAGCATTGCCAATCTGGGTCAACACATCCCACTCTTTGAGCGGATAGTCCGCGCTTTTAACTGCGGGACGCTGAAGAACCATGCCGCGCACGGATTTGTCGATTTTTAAAAAACTACGCAGCGAGGGATTCTCTAGCGTTTGAAAGTCGTCAAACATCGCAGGCTTACCGTCGTACTGACCATCGGCAATGTCTTTTAAAAATAATTCGATTTCTTCGTTTGGAATGATATAGCCGATGTTTTGACCGCTCGGCACATTTGCAAACGCTAAGCCAATCATCTTGTCGCCTGCAAACACGGGGCCACCGCTATTGCCAGGATTGATAGATGCATCTACTTGAATACGCAAACCTGCAGTTGGGAAGTTGTAGGACACAAACTCGAGTCGCGACACGATGCCCTTCGTAATGGAGAGTGAGTCGCCGCCTAATGGGTAGCCATACACCAGCACCTCGTCTTTAACTTCAGGTAATAAGTTGGCACGCTTTGGCTCTAAACGGTTAGCAAAAAATGTGTTGTCTTCTAACTCCAGAACGGCGAGGTCTATACCGCGTGCAATGGCGATGACTTTGGCGGAGAGCTTATCGCCGCCCTCTTTAGCTCTCACTTCAACCTTGCTGGCATAGTTCACCACATGGGCATTGGTCAAAATGCGATTACCTTCAATGATGACGCCCGAGCCCGTCGATTCACTAGGCGCAGATTTTTGCCAAGGCTTAAACGGATCAGGGGCACGAGCCGTGCTAAATATTTTTACCACTGCACCCTCTAATTGCACAATGCGAGCTGTCTTTGGCGTTGTTTGCGATGCAGCTGAGTTGCAAATCAAAAAACCTGCAACAACCATTAAGAGGATAAATTTCATCAGAAGCCTTTTATTTATAGAATGAAAATTATGACTCAAATAGACAAAACCCCCGCCCCCGTCTCGCTTTGGGAGGCCTTCAAGTTTTGGCTCAAAGTCGGATTTATTAGCTTTGGCGGCCCCGCGGGACAGATCTCGCTGCTGCACAAAGAACTGGTAGAAGACAAACGCTGGATTAGCGAACGCCGCTTCCTTCACGCCCTTAACTACTGCATGGTACTGCCAGGCCCCGAGGCGCAGCAGCTGGCTACCTACATCGGCTGGCTCATGCACCGCACATGGGGCGGCATCATGGCGGGCGTTTTGTTTGTGCTGCCATCGCTCTTTATTTTGATCGGCCTGTCTTGGATTTATATCGCCTACGGCTCTCTGCCGCTGGTCGCTGGACTGTTCTACGGCATCAAACCCGCCGTCACGGCCATCGTGCTGCAAGCCGCACACCGTATCGGCTCGCGGGCATTGAAGAACAACGTGCTGTGGGCCATTGCAGGCGCATCCTTTGTGGCCATCTTCGCTTTAAATGCGCCGTTTCCACTGATCGTTTTCATCGCCGCCTTAGTCGGTTATTTTGGCGGACGGATGAGCCCTGAGACTTTTAAAACAGGCGGTGGGCATGGCGCGGCGAAAGCGTCCTTTGGTAAAGCCATCATTGACGACGACACACCCACGCCTGCACACGCGCTGTGGACTTGGAGTCGCTTTGTCAGTGTCGCCGTCATCGGATTTTTGCTGTGGGCGATTCCATTTGCCGCAATCGTTGCCTGCTTCGGCTGGGATCACACCTACTCGCAGATGAGTTGGTTCTTCACCAAGGCGGCGCTCTTAACCTTTGGCGGCGCATATGCCGTGCTGCCTTATGTGTATCAAGGTGCGGTCGATGGCTTTGGCTGGCTCTCTGCCACGCAAATGATAGATGGCTTGGCACTGGGCGAGACCACACCGGGTCCGCTCATCATGGTCGTTGCCTTCGTGGCATTTGTGGGTGGTTATTTAAAGGCGCTACTTGGCACGCAGGCCTTATTTCTAGCGGGCGCGCTGGCCGCCACTATCGTCACATGGTTCACGTTTTTGCCATCGTTTGTCTTTATTTTGATGGGTGGCCCTTTCATTGAAACCACGCACAACGATCTGAAATTTACCGCGCCACTGACTGCCATTACAGCTGCTGTTGTGGGCGTGATTTTGAATTTGGCGCTCTTCTTTGGCTACCACGTGCTCTGGCCCATGGGGCTTAAAGGTAGCTTCGATTGGATCTCGGCGCTGATTACCGTGGCGGCTGCGATTGCGCTTTTTAAATACAAACGCAATGTGATTCATGTGATTGCTGCGTCGGCACTCATTGGCCTTGCTATCAAAACAGTTGCTTATTAAATTAGGAGGTCGTCATGAAATGGATTACCCGAGAGCGTCCCAAAATTGATCGCATCGCTTGTCCTTGGCTCATTGAACGGTTCATCGACCCCGCGCTGATGCAGTTAGCTACCATCGTGCGCGGCGCAGATACTTCACGGTTTGACCTATCCCCTCAGTCGGCAGGGCTGAATGCCATATCCCTTGGGCTTTCGCACAGCTTTAAAGATGATCATGAAATGCTCAAACATGGCATGGTGATGTACGACGCGCTGTATGCTTGGTGTAAAAATGCACAAACTGAAACACACAATTGGCCACCGCAAGTGGCTTGACTATGAATCTCAAAAATAAAACCCTCACCGCCTACCTTGCCTTGCTATTGGGCGCTCTTGGCGTGCATCGCTTTTATCTCAAAGGATTAGCCGATAAATGGGGCTGGCTCCACCTATTCGCCAGCAGCATGGGGCTGTACGGTGTGCGCCGCGTCCTGGCGTTTGGACAAGACGATCGCTTGGCATGGGTGCTGGTGCCCTTTTGGGGGGCTTCACTGGCTGCTGCTTGCCTCGCAGCCATTGTTTGTGGACTTATGGACAAAGCCAAATGGAATGCGACCTACAACCCCGCCGCTTCTAGCGAGGCAGCCTCAGGCAATAGTTCTGGGCTGGGTATTTTTGCCGCTATTTTGGCGCTACTGCTAGGCGCCACGGCTTTGATGTCAGTGATTGCTTATACAGGGCAGCGGTACTTTGAGTCCGCCCTGAAGGCGACCTAAAAAATCTGCAAGCTAATCCAATAGCCGATCGCCGCAACAAAAGCGCTAGCAGGAATCGTAAAAATCCACGCCCACACAATCGTGCCAGCCACCCCCCAGCGCACGGCACTGGCTCTCTGAGTGGATCCCACGCCCACAATCGCGCCCGTGATGGTGTGCGTGGTGGAGACAGCAATACCCAAGAAACTTGCCAAGAATAGCGTGATAGCGCCGCCTGTTTCGGCGCAAAATCCGCCCACGGGTTTGAGCTTGGTAATCTTTTGTCCCATGGTCTTCACGATGCGCCAGCCGCCAAACATGGTGCCCATGCCAATGGCAAAATAGCAGCAAATAATGACCCAAGTGGGCGGCATTTTTGCGTCCACAGCGGTGTAGCCCGTCGCAATGAGCAACATCCAAATGATACCAATCGTTTTTTGCGAATCGTTGCCGCCGTGGCCTAAGCTATAGGCTGCAGCCGAAAAAAGCTGCCCCCGCCGAAACCATTTATCCACTCGAGATGGCGTGGAACGCCTAAAAATCCAAGCGACCGCAACCATCATGAGCGAGGCCATTAAAAACCCGAGCAGCGGCGACAGAAAAATCCAAAGCACGGTCTGCAGAATTTTCCCAGAAATCAAAACACCCGCGCCTGCTTTTGCAATTGCTGCGCCCACAATACCACCCAACAACGCATGGGATGAGCTACTCGGAATGCCGTAGTACCACGTAATGATGTTCCACAGCAGCGCGCCAATCAAAGCACCAAACACCACATGGGTATC
This sequence comes from Comamonadaceae bacterium, assembly GCA_947445115.1. Lineage (GTDB taxonomy): Bacteria > Pseudomonadota > Gammaproteobacteria > Burkholderiales > Burkholderiaceae_C > JASGCK01. Next base: position 14,371 of record CANFCG010000029.1, read on the forward strand.
CACAATTCCAGGCATCACCAGCCCTTTGCCAACGGTAGACGCCACACTGAGTTGGAAAATAAAAATCGCCACCACGTTAAAGAAAGCGGCAAACAGTACCGCCTGCCCTGGTTTCAAAACCCCAGTGGAGACAATTGTCGCAATCGAATTAGCCGAATCATGAAAACCATTCATGAAATCGAACGCCAGCGCAAGCACCACCAACATGGCGACAAGCCAAAAAGCTGCGGTTTGCACTTCCATTAAGAGTTCTCCAGAACGATGCCTTCAATGTGATTAGCAACGTCTTCGCACTTATCGGTGATGGTCTCTAAGAGCTCATAAATCGCCTTAAGTTTGATGACCTCGCGCACTTCAGGTTCTTCGCGGAATAACTTGCTCATGGCGCTACGCATCACGCGATCCGCATCGGACTCTAAACGGTCAATCTCCTCGCAAGTCTTGAGTGCCGCTTCGGCGGTTTTGGGATCAGCAATATTGCCCAGCAAACTAACTGCGTCCTTCAAACGCTCGCAGCACTTCACACTGATATCCGTCAGGCGCAAGATTTCATCAGTCGTGTTCTTAAGGTCGTACAAAGCCATCGCTTCGGCGCAATCTTGAATCAAGTCCGCCACATCATCCATGGTGTTGATCAGCGAGTGAATTTGCTCGCGATCAATCGGCGTGATGAAGGTTTTGTGAATCAAACGATTCACTTCTGCCGTAATGCGGTCTGCTGCATGCTCGGCGTTGTCCACATCGCGGTTATAGCTCTCACGCAGATGCGGATCGCTGTAATTAGCGACTAGCTTGGAGAAAGCGCGAGCGGCATCCACAATGCAGTCCGCGTGCTGGTTAAACATTTCGAAAAAATTGCCTTCTTTGGGCAGTAATTTGCTAAACAGCATGGGGAGGCTCCAAGTTAATAAACGGTTGTGCTGGATTTTACGGGGCAAATTACGAGCGGAAGACAAAAAAGACTGCGCCAACCAAGCAAAGAGCCGCCCAAAGATAGTCCAACTTCATGGGTTGATCCAAATAAAGCATTGCAAATGGCACAAAAACCAAAAGCGTAATCACCTCTTGCATAATTTTTAGCTGCGCCACGTTAAATCCCGCCTGGCTAAAGCCAATGCGATTTGCGGGTACTTGCAGCAAATATTCAAAGAGCGCAATGCCCCAACTCACCAGCGCCGCCACGTACCAAGGACTACTCGCGATATTCTTCAAATGCCCGTACCACGCCATCGTCATAAAAACGTTCGAGGCGATGAGTAAAAGAATCGTTTGCGCTGAAAACGGAATTGCTTGCAACAGATTTTGAAAAGAAGTCCACATAACGAGTTATCGCAATTTATAGATGATTTGATCTTGAACGGCTTGCAAGTCGGCAGCGCTAACCAGTTGGGGGGCAATTTCGGCAAGCGGCAACAGCACAAAGGCTCGGCTTCGCATACGGGGATGCGGCACGGTGAGCTTAGCGCTATCTATCGCGCCATCGCCATATAGCAAGATGTCTAAATCCAAAGTGCGCGGCGCGTTATGCAGATGCGTCCTATCCTGCGGCAGGGCACGCCCCGCTTGGCCTTCCAAATTCTGTAGTTCGGCAAGCAAATCGAAAGCATTTAGTTTAGTTTCAATTTTGACGACGGCGTTTATGTAATCGTCACCCGACGCATCAACAGGCTTGCTTTCATATAGGCTGGAAGCCATAGCTACCCTGGTCTGCGGTATACCCCCCACGGCAAGCCTTGCGAGTTGGACGTTGCGCTCAGGGTCTCCGAGATTAGATCCCAGCGCTATGTATGCCGTCACCATTTGAATTTGTTTTTGGCTTACGTTTACGCCGTGGTTTCGTGCTTTTCGCCCCCCCCTCGTCAAGCGTTTTAGGCTGTAATCTAGCTTGCTCAAGCAACGCCATACGTCCCGCATGATCAGCGTCTTGAAAGTCTTGCCACCACGCCGCTAGTTCAGCCAGCTCCGCGGCATTGGTCTCGCCAAACTCCGCACCGCACTCGCCGCGCAGTCTCAAAAAGTCAAAACCTGCGCGAAAGCGGATGTTCTCCACCAGAGTGTGCGGCGAGCTGCCAACGCGCTTTTCAAAGCGGGGCTGCATCATCCAAATATCGCGCATATCCGCGCCGAGCTTACCGCGCCCCGAGACGTCGCCAATACGCTCTTCAAACACCGCGTCCACGCTTTCTGCCAGCGCGGGAAATGTCGGAATCTTTGGGAACTTTTGCTTACCCAGCGTGAGCCCCTCGCGCCGCGCCGTCCAGCCCTCAATCACGTCTTGCCAGAGCACGCAAGCCAGCAAATAGCTAGGTGCCACAGGCTTGCCAGCCTTGACGCGTGCATCAGTGTCACCCAGCATGCCTTTGACCATAGGGCTATCCGCGCGCTCCACAATCACGTCTAACAGGGGATAAATGCCGCGCTCTAGTCCTAGCTCTTTCAGTGTTTGAATGCTGGCTATCGAATGCCCTGTTTGCACCAATTTCAGCATCTCGTCAAACATGCGCGATGGCGGTACGTCGTCCAAGAGCTTTTTAAGCTTCTTAATGGGCTCTAGTGTTTTGGGCTCTAGTTTGAAGCCCAGTTTGGAGAGTTTGGCCGAAAAGCGTACCGCGCGGATGATGCGCACAGGGTCTTCGCGGTAGCGAGCTGCGGGCTCGCCAATCATGCGGATAACGCGGTTTTTAGCGTCCACCATGCCACCGTGGTAATCGACCAGAACTTCGGAGCTGGGGTCGTAGTACATGGCGTTGACCGTGAAGTCACGCCGCGCCGCATCACTGGCGATATCACCCCAGACGTTATCGCGCAGAACACGCCCAGAGCTATCCACCGCGTGTTTGATGCCATCCAGTGCCGATTTTTGGCTGCGCTCGTTGCCTTTGACTTTGGTCGCATCCGCCACATCCACATTGGCGCGGAAGGTGGAGACCTCAAACACCTCGTGGTCACGTCCGCCGCCAAAAATGACATGGACGATGCGAAAGCGCCGTCCAATGATGAAGGCACGCCTGAAGAGACGCTTGACTTCTTCGGGCGTTGCGGCCGTCGCAATATCAAAGTCTTTAGGGTGCAGCCCCAGCAGCAAATCGCGTACGGCGCCGCCCACAATGTAGGACTCGAAACCCGCGTCCTGCAGGGTCTCCACGGTTTCAATGGCCCGTGGGTCAATTAAATCGCGGTCAATGCCGTGCACCTTGGCGGGAACCTCGTTGCGCTTAGACGCTTGCGATGTTTTGCCGCTAGCTTTAATGGCTTTGGCTGGCGCATCTTTGAGTGCGGGCTCGGCTGCCTTGCCAAAGACGCGGTGAATAATTTTTTTAAGCATGAAATTTCTTGCGTTCGATCAGAGGGATCAATGTGTCTCGAACAGATCGAGCACTCGCCATTGTCGCTGCTCGGCCAAGGCTCGCAGCCGCACATCGGGGTTGGTCGCTACGGGATGCGTCACGCGCTCGAGTAACGGCAAATCGTTTATCGAGTCGCTGTAGAAAGTGCTCATGGGCACATCTGCCCACGCAAGTCCACGCTCAGATAGCCACATGTCCATGCGCGTCACCTTGCCATCTTTAAACGAAGGCACGCCGGCAATGCGGTTGGTCACGTGACCCTCGGCATCTCGCTCAAGATCCACTGCAATCAAATGTGCCACACCAAATGCGCGGGCAATTTCACGGGTCACAAACTCGTTGGTTGCCGTAATGATGATGCAGGTGTCACCCGCCGCTTGATGCGAGCGCACCAGTTCTAGCGCCTCTGGCTTGATGGCTGGCAATATCCAATCTGTCATGTATTTTTGATGCAAATGCGCCGCGCGGTCTTTGCCAGCCGAGGCCGCCACGCGCATGGCAAACGCCACGTAGGTGTGAATGTCGAGCGTGCCTGCGCGGTACTGCGCAGCAAACTCGTCGTTGCGGCGCTGGTGTTCAGCAGGATCAACCAGCCCTTCAGCAATGCAAAAAGCGCCCCAGGTGTGATCGGAATCAATCGGGAGAAGGGTGTGGTCTAAGTCAAAAAGCGCAAGATTCATGGGCAAGATTCAAATCAATTGGTCAAAGTTATCCAGCATTTGCTTGAGCAGCGGCACGGTAATCGCTCGCTTGGTTTGCAGCGCGTACTGATCTAGCTTATCTAGCCACTGCATCAAGTTCCCCAGATCGCGCGTAAAGCGGGTGCTCATATAGTCCAGCACTTCGTCACCTAGCTGCAGGCCACGCGCATGGGCGCTTTGGCGCAATACCTCGCGCTGAGCCACATCCGATAAGGCTTGCAGGGTAAAGATATCGCCCCAGCCGAGGCGGGAACGTAAATCGTCGCGTAAGAGTAACGCGGCCGGCGTTGCATCGCCCGTTGCCACAACCGAGCAGCCTCCGGTGGCGCTATTGACAAACCAGTTGAAGGCGGCGTGTTGCTGAACGGAGTTGTAGCGGTGCACATCATCCATTAGCACGGCTCGCCATGCGGGGTTGAAGCTGGGCGGCTCTTGCATATCCGCCGTCATACGGCCAAAGGGCTCACCTCGCTCGGCCAAGCCGCGCTCTAGGGCACGCAGCAAATGGGTTTTACCCGTACCAGATTCGCCCCAAAGGTAAATCGGTACCGGCGAGCGCTGCTTGGCGTCCAGCCACAGCCGTAGGTGCTGATGCACCGCTTTGTTACCCGTTTGTAAAAAATTGTCTAGTGAGGGGCTTATGTCGACGGCGACATCTAAGGTGAATTGCTGCATCTAATGGTTCGCCTACGCTTGATACAACGTGGACGCAAGATAACGCGCCTTCAAGCGGCGCAGCGCCACCAAGAGCACCGCGCTGGCAGGTAGTGCCACCAACACGCCAATAAAACCGAACAGCTGACCAAAAGCGAGTAGCGCAAAAATAACCGCAAGTGGATGCAATCCGATGCGCTCGCCCACCAAACGCGGCGTGAGAAAGAATCCCTCAAGCACCTGCCCTGCGCCGTAAACAGTTGCCAGCATCAACGCGGTATGAGCAAGGTCAAACTGCAGCAAGCCTGCCAACAGCGCCAAAATAAGTCCAATGCCAAAGCCGATGTAGGGAATGCACATCGCCAGACCCGTAAACACGCCAATCGGCAAAGCTAGGTCTAAGCCCCACAGCGCAAGGCCCGCGCTATAAAAAATAGCCAAGATAAGCATCACGAGCAGCTGGCCACGCATGTATTGCCCTAGGACCGCATCTGCCTCATTCATAAAACTTTTTACGACTGGCAATTTGGTGCGTGGAATCCAGCCCTCAACACGCTGCAGCATATTCGCCCAGTCGCTCAGCAGATAAAACAGCACGACAGGCACTAAGACAATAAGGCCGAGCAAGGTAAACAGCACACCGCCGCCCAGCTTGAGAGAAGGAAGCACACTCGCCCAGATATCGCTAGCATTGGCTTGCAGGTACTCCACGGCAAAACTTTTAGCGATAGCGGGATCTAAGCTGTAGTGCAAGCCCAAGCTCGCCAGCAGCGGTGACAGCGAGGTGTTCAAGCGCTCGGCAAGGCGTGGCAGCTGCGCTTGCAAAAGTGGTAATTCTTTGCCCAAAATCGGAACGATAAGGAGTAGCACCGCCAAAGCGATAGTGATGAATCCGAGCTCGACGACGACGACAAGGAGCCAATGAGGCAAGCGGCGCTTAGTCGCTCGATGCAGCATTTGCACCAAAGGCGCAAGGGAATATGCCAGTACCAGCGCAACCACAAAAGGCGTGAGCACAGGCGCAAGTAACTTTAAAACCAACCAAGCGATGGCCGCTAGGCCAAGCCAGATAAGGCTTGCACGCCATGGCGGCTGGGAAGGCTCATTGGGTAAGGCTTGCGACATAGGTAATGAGTAGATTGTTGTGTACAAGCGCCAAACGACTGGCACTTAAAATTAGAACTTCATTTTATAGACTAGCATCATGACTTCAACCGCAACAGCCACCACCCCGATTCACTACAAAGACGCAGGCGTTGACATTGTGGCTGGCGACGCGCTGATTGAGCGCATCAAACCGCTTGCCAAGCGCACCATGCGCGAAGGCGTGTTGGCAGGCATTGGCGGGTTTGGCGCAATGTTTGAAGTGTCTAAAAAATACAAAGAACCCGTGCTGGTTTCGGGCACGGATGGCGTGGGAACGAAGCTTAAACTCGCATTCGAGTGGAATATGCACGACACCGTGGGCATCGACTTAGTCGCCATGAGCGTAAATGACGTGCTCGTGCAAGGCGCAGAGCCACTCTTCTTTCTCGACTACTTTGCCTGCGGCAAGTTGGATATTGACACTGCCGCTGCCGTGGTGGGCGGTATCGCCAAAGGCTGTGAAGAATCGGGCTGCGCCTTGATTGGCGGCGAAACCGCCGAAATGCCCGGCATGTACGCGGCGGGCGAATACGACCTCGCGGGATTTTGCGTGGGCGCTGTCGAAAAATCAAAAATCTTGACGGGCAAAGATGTAGCCGAGGGTGACGTGGTGCTGGGCTTGGCAAGCAGCGGCGTGCATTCCAACGGTTTTAGCTTGGTTCGCAAATGCGTGGAGCGTTCGGGCGCGAATATGCCCCCTCAGCTTGACGGCAGGCCTTATCGCGAGGCATTAATGGAGCCGACCAAGCTCTATGTCAAACCTGTTTTAGAAGCGCTCAAAGCACCTGATTTCATGATCAAGGCTTTGGCGCACATTACGGGTGGCGGTTTACTCGAGAACATTCCTCGTGTGCTGCCAGACGATTTAGCAGCAGAACTCACAACAAACGCTTGGCCAAAAAGCGAAGTGTTTCAGTGGTTGCAGGCCACATCTGGTATCAACGACACGGAGATGGCACGCACTTTTAACTGGGGAATCGGCATGGTCGTCATCGTGCAAGCCTCATCCAGCAAGGCTTGCCAAGCATTCTTAGAGGCGCAAGGTCAAAGCGTTTTTGAGATTGGCCGCATTGCTAAACGCACGACTGAAGCCGTCACTTTGCACTAAATCAAGAGCTTTTAGGCCAGCATCTGCGCGCGTGTCAGCAACACCATTTCGCGGTCGCCCAAGTCCACACCGCTCTGCAGATACAAATCTAAATCAATAACAGCCTCAACCTTGCGGTGCAGTTTGGCCAATGCCAATCCACGGTCGCGGTACTCGTTCCACGCATGGGGCAACAACGTAATTAAACGGTTTTGCACGCACACCATGCGATCCCAATCGGTATCTGCACGGTAAATCTCTTTCAGATTACGCAAAAGCCGAATCACAATATCGCGGTGGCTGGCATCTTGCAAATAAAGGCCGAAAGGGGCTTCAAAATCACCCTCCAGTCCCAGATTTTTGTGGAAAGGCTCTAGGCGGCTGGCCAGCTCTGAACCGCTGAGTGAGCGGGCATCCAGCGGATCCATGATGACCTGCCCTTGCGGCAGTGCAATCTTGATGAGAAAGTGACCCGGGAAGTTAATGCCACTAGCCTTGACACCAATGCTAGCGGCCAGCTCTAGCCAGACAATCGCCAGCGTAATGGGCAGTCCTCGGCGAGTTTTGAGCACCGCATTCAAATAACTGTTGTCGGGTGCATAGTAGTCGTTGACGTTGCCCGCAAAACCCATTTCCATAAAGAAAAATCGATTCAAAATATGCAGACGTTGCAGCGGCGCTGCATCAACAGGCATCTTGCGTTTAAGCTTGTCCGCCAGCTGATCCACACTGTCGAGCACTTGCTGCACATCGAGATCTTCGTACTCGTCCTGCGCAACCGCAATAGCAGCTTCTAGCAGCGGAAAGTTCTCATCGCTTTGCACCAAGAGCGCAAAGTAGTCCAGCGGTGTAGCAGGAGCGGTGAGTTGTGAGAGGTTCATTTTGTTTTCAAGAGCGATTTGAAATTCAAACCCATGAGCGCAAGCATAGCAAAATAGGCCAAGCCGCTCGCAGCAATGATGCCAAAGAGCGACCCAAGGCGCTGCCAAGCCCCGTGCGGCATGGCGCGCCACTCCAACCAGGGCAAGTGATTAGACAGCCAAGCAAGAGCAAGCCCCAACAAAACGCTCGCAAGAGCCACCTGAACCCATAACTTGCCCCAACCCGCCAGTGGCTGATACACCTTGCTACGCATGAGCCCTAGCAAGAGCCACAGTGCATTGATGAGTGCCCCCACGCCAATCGACAGGGCTAGCCCCGCATGGGCAAACAGAGGTACAAAAACAAGGTTGAGCAATTGCGTCATCACGAGCACGGCCACCGCAATTTTGACGGGGGTTTTGATATTTTGGCTAGCGTAATAACCCGGCGCCAGCACTTTAATGGCGACGAGTCCGAGCAGCCCCACACCATAGCTGGCAAGGGCTAGCGTCACTTGCTGCGCATCGTTTGTCGTAAATGCGCCATAGTGATAGAGGGACGCTACCAAAGGCTTGGCAAATACGCCCAGCGCCACGGCGCACGGCACGCTAAGCACCACCACCAGACGCAACCCCCAATCTAACAAACGACTATAGGCCAGCGTATCTCTTTTCGCATTGGCAGCTGAAAGCGCAGGAATCAAAACAACACCCAAAGCCACGCCCAGCATGGCAGTTGGGAACTCCATGAGTCGATCCGCATAGCCCAGCCAACTCACACTACCCACCGCCAAATGCGAGGCAATTTGCGTATTGATGAGCAGCGAGATCTGCGCCACGCTTACGCCCAGCAAGGCCGGCAGCATGAGGCTGAGAATGTTTTGCGTGCCCGCATCCGTCCATGCAGCGCGAATATCCGTCCAGCGCCAAGCCACTCTGACTGTGCCTTGCAGCGCCGTTATCCGCCGCACCGCCCATAGCTGAACGCTCAGCTGCATCACACCCCCCACCATCACACCAGCCGCAACGGCGTACATGGGCTCGATGCCCAACGTCTTAAACCAAGGTGCGGCAAACCACGCGGCAGAAATCATGGCCACATTGAGCAGCACGGGCGTAAAGGCTGGCACAGCGAATCGTTTGTAGGTATTAAGCACACCCGACGCCAGCGCGCACAACGACATAAAGGCAATGTACGGGAACATGATGCGCGTCATCACAGTGGCCGCGTCTAAGCCTTGGCTTGGCAAACCACTGGCCATCAACCAGACCAAGAACGGCGCGGCAACGATGCCCAATGCGCACGTCGCCAGCAAAATCCAAAACAAAACGGTGGCCACGCGGGTAATGAGGTCCCTCGTGGCAGCATCACCCTCGCGCGACTGAGTTGCCGATAAAACAGGCACAAAAGCTTGACCAAAAGCACCTTCAGCAAACAAACGGCGCAGTAAGTTAGGAATGCGAAACGCCACGTTGAAGGCGTCGGTCATAGCACTCGCACCAAAAGTGGCCGCAATCAGGAGCTCTCGCACCAAGCCCGTGATCCGCGATGTAAGGGTAAAAAATGAAACCGTAGAGGCGGAGCGAAGGAGGGACATAGGCGGCTAAACAGCGCGGCTAGCGCTTAATGGTGATGTCAAAGTATAATGCGAGGTTCCGCTAAAAACATCGTTAACCCTTTAGGACTTATCCATCATGGCAACCAAAGCTAAGAAAAAAAACCCCCGTCTGGCATCAGGCCGTAAGCGCGTCCGTCAAGACGTCAAAATCAACGCTGCGAATACATCGCTGCGCTCCAAATACCGTACCGCTGTGAAGAACGTCGAAAAAGCCGTTCTAGCTGGCGACAAAGACAAAGCCACTGCTGCTTTTGCGATCGCTCAATCCGTGGTGGACTCGGTTGCAGACAAAGGCATCTTCCACAAAAATAAAGCAGCTCGCGATAAGAGCCGCTTATCCACCAAAGTCAAAGCTTTGGTTCTGGCTAAGTAATTAGTCAAAACAGACAGAGTGAGAACTCTGTCCGCACGCAAAACTTTCAATTTGAAATTTTTGCGCCGTTTCAATCAGATGTGAATCTTTAGCGGAAACATTTCAGAAGTGAAAAACAAAAAAGCCACTTATTTCGTAAGTGGCTTTTTTTATGCCTTGATCGCTAAGCTCTAACCGCCTCTGGCAAGAGGCAGACCTCGGCCACTTGCAGTTTATTGTCTTTGGCAAAATTCATTACAAAATCCCACGCCATCACGTTGAAGTCTTTGATGGCGTGATCGACGATGACGCAGCGCACGTTGCCTTGGTTGATAGGAACGCACCACGGCGAGTAGTCTAAGTAGCGCATGCCTTCCACGCTATCAGGGCGAAATCCACTCATTACGCCCGCCAAACGCTCCGCCCAATCGCTAGGGCGAAAGGGCTTATCATCAAGGGTTATCCCTTGAATAATCGTTTGTTTGGGAAGGGGTAACGGCAGGCTTGCCGATGTTGACGCTGACACCACTGTATTTTATCTTATAGAAGACTTTTTTCCTGTTTTTGGAGTATTTCGATGACCACTGCCACCGCCCTGCCGACTGAACCACACGTGATGCACACCTATGCCCGTGTGCCGCTTGCGCTTTCGCACGGACAAGGTTGCCGTGTGTGGGACACGACTGGCAAAGAGTACATCGATGGATTAGGCGGCGTTGCCGTGAACACACTTGGTCATAACCATGCAAAGCTCGTGCCCGCTTTGCAAGATCAAATCGCCAAAATGATGCACGCGTCCAACTATTACTTTGTGCCAGGGCAAGAGCAATTAGCTGCCAAACTGGTCGAAATTTCTGGCCTCACCAACGTCTTCTTTTGCAACTCTGGCCTAGAAGCCAACGAAGCCGCCCTCAAGCTGGCACGTAAATTTGGCCATGACAAAGGTATTGAGCGCCCCGAAATCGTCGTGTACGAAAAAGCCTTTCATGGTCGCTCGATTGCCACGCTATCCGCCACAGGAAATGAAAAAGTACAAAAAGGTTTTGGACCACTTGTGGAAGGCTTTATCCGCGTACCTTTAAACGATATTGACGCGTTAAAGGCGAAGACCGCCGACAACCCGAACATCACTGCAGTGTTTTTAGAAACCATCCAAGGCGAAGGCGGCATCAATCCGATGCACATCGACTACCTGCAAGCCGTGCGCCAGCTGTGCGACGAGAACGACTGGCTTTTGATGATCGACGAAGTGCAATGCGGCATGGGGCGCACGGGCAAATGGTTCGCGCACCAATGGGCGGGCATCAAACCTGATGTGATCCCAATGGCGAAAGGTTTGGCATCTGGCGTGCCGGTAGGCGCCGTGATTGCAGGCCCCAAGGCCGCGCACATTTTTGGACCAGGCAACCACGGCAGCACCTTTGGTGGGAATCCGCTCGCGATGCGCTCGGGTATTGAGACCATCCGCATCATGGAGGAAGACGACTTGCTCGCGAACGTCGTTACAGTCGGCGACCACCTGAAAGCCTCGTTGGCAAAGGGCTTGCAAGCCGAAATGGCCAACGGACAAGTGCTAGAGATTCGCGGCCAAGGCCTGATGCTCGGTGTGGCGCTGGCCAAGCCTTGCGGCGATTTAATCAATCGCTGCGCCGAAGCAGGCTTGCTGATTAGCGTGACGGCCGAGTCCGTGGTACGCCTGATTCCTCCGCTGATTTTGACGATAGAGGAAGCGGACGAAATCGCCGCGATTGTGATTGAGCAGATTAAAAAATTTCTAACCGAATAGCCGTCATTCCCGCGCAGGCGGGAATCCATACTTTCCTATCCATATGAAACCCATTCAACATTACCTGCAATTTAGCGACCTCTCTGCCGATGTATATGCGCATCTGTTTGAACGCGCGGCGCTCATCAAAGCCAAGTTCAAAAAGTACGAGAAGTACCAACCACTCGTTGACCGCACACTGGCGATGATTTTTGAAAAAGCCTCGACGCGCACCCGCGTCAGCTTTGAAGCGGGGATGTACCAAATGGGCGGCTCGGTCGTGCACCTCACCACCGAAGGCTCGCAGCTGGGGCGCGCAGAACCCATTGAAGACAGTGCCCGTGTGATTAGCCGCATGGTCGATTTGGTGATGATTCGCACCTTTGAGCAAACCAAAATCGAAGCGTTTGCTACGCACTCGCGCGTGCCTGTGATTAACGGCCTCACCAACGAATTCCATCCATGCCAAATCCTCGCGGACATCTTTACCTTCATCGAGCACCGCGGCTCCATCAAAGGCAAAACAGTCGCATGGGTCGGTGACGGCAATAACATGGCGAACACATGGCTGCAAGCCGCAGAAATCTTAGATTTCAACGTCCACATCAGCACGCCCAGCGGCTACGAAATTGATGCGGTGGTCGCCAATCTCAAATCATCCAAACACTACAAAGTGTTTGCCGACCCAATGGAAGCGTGCAAGGGCGCAGACCTTGTGACAACGGACGTGTGGACCAGCATGGGCTTTGAAGCCGAAAACGAAGCGCGCAAAAAAGCCTTTGCCGATTGGTGCGTCGATAGCGAGATGATGGCTGCCGCCAAAGCGGATGCGCTCTTCATGCATTGCCTGCCTGCCCACCGAGGCGAAGAAGTATCAGCCGATGTGATTGACGGCCCTCAGTCCGTCGTGTGGGACGAAGCCGAGAACCGCATGCATGCGCAAAAAGCACTGATGGAGTATTTGCTGGTAGGGTAAAGTTAATTGATCTAACTAACCGCAGCAATTTTTTTGTGTTTGTATCGGCGGACACTTCACACTGCCATAAGAGCAAAAGACACAGCAATCGCCCGCCAATGGGCGCATGATTACATGGCACTGTTCGCACTCATAAAAAAATTGACACGCATCTGTAGGCATGGTCTCTAGCTTCTTATGCCCACATTTAGGACAAGTCAATTCTGAGTTAGGAATGAAGGAATCCATATCTACTCCAGTATTAATGGCAGAACAAACGCAAAAAAACCGCCCGTAACAAAAATCGCCACACTCACCCCATAGACCCATGCGGATACGCGGCGCGTCTTTGTACACGTTGCTGCCAGCACGGGATCAATCGGGCATGGCGCAAAACGATTGCGCCACTGCATGTAACCACTAATTGTCAGCATCACGGCGCAAAAGCCAAATACAAATTCTTTGTATTCGCTAAGCACAACCAAGCTAGGCACAGTCGCAACCAACCCAGCCAACGCCGCCCCCGCCCCAATGGACACCAAGAGCGCTGGCAAGGCGCAGCACACCAAGGTTCCCGTACTGGTAAACAGCGAGAACCACGCGGTTAAATAGTTTTTTTGAAGGCTCATTTTTTGCCTTTCAAACTCGCCTTAATCTCCGCCACCGACTGCTGACTCGCCTCCGTCTTCACCACGTCATAGCCCGCTTCGGTGATCTCAAAGGCGATCAATTTGTTATCAAGCGTCATGCCATCTTTGGCTTCAACCGCAACGGTTTTGTTTTTTAAATCTACAAAAACAGCCTTGGTTGCAGGCATCTTGGATAAACGCTTTTCAATACCTTGAGCACAAAAGGCGCACACCATCCCGTTGACTGTGATCTTGGTAGATTTCATCACCTCATTGGCTGCAAAGCTATAGATAGAAAGGCTTGCGAGCACAATGCCAGCGACTAAATTTTGAATGAAACGATAGTTCATGATGAACTCCTTAAAAAATAAACATGAAATTGAGACGGGCTTGTTTCTCAGTAGAAACGCCTGCCTCGACAAAATAACGGTTGTGAATCAGGCGCAACATGGGCGTAATTTCGGTTTTATCCGACAAGCCCC
>CANFCG010000030.1 GCA_947445115.1 Comamonadaceae bacterium
ACCCACGCCAGGAATCAGTAGTGGCAGTGTCGGTGCGATTTCGCGCACTCGGGCAATCTCTTGCGGATAAGTGGCACCAACCACTAAGCCGAGTTGTCCGTTGGTGTTCCAAGGCCCTTGTGCAAGACGAGCTACGTGCTCGTATAAAAGAGGTTGCCCGTCCACACTGGCAAGTCGTTGGCTTTGCAAATCGTCGCCGCCAGGGTTGGATGTGCGGCACAGCAAAAACGCGCCTTTGCTGTGATGCTGCAAATACGGGGACACAGAATCAAAGCCCATAAAAGGTGAGAGCGTCACCGCATCCGCGCCAAAGCGCTCAAAGGCTTCAATGGCGTATTGCTCGGCGGTGGAGCCAATGTCACCGCGCTTGGCATCCAAAATAATGGGGACGTTAGGTGCGACGCGCTTCATGTGCTCGATTAGGCGCTCTAATTGTGACTCGGCGCGGTACGCCGCAAAGTAGGCGATTTGTGGTTTGAAGGCGATCACGGTGTCGGCAGTGGCATCCACAATCGCGGCGCAAAAGTCAAAAATCTTGTCGGCGCGACCTTTGAGATGCGCGGGGAACTTCGTCGGATCGGGGTCTAAGCCGACGCAAAGCAAGGAGTTGTTTTGTGTGTGCGCGGTTTGGAGTTGTGAGATGAAATCAGTCATACGCGCATTTTAAGGACTACGCGCCCTTCAACGCCCGCCTGTATTGCACCGCTTCGGCAATATGCGCCACGCCTACTGTTTTGCTGTCGGCCAAGTCGGCAATGGTGCGGGCGATTTTCATGACGCGGTGCGTGCTGCGTCCTGACCAGCCTAGGCGCGCGCTTGTGGTGTTTAAAAACTTGATGGCGGTGGCATCTAACTGGCATTGCGCGTCGATTTCTGCACTGGTCAGTAGGTGGTTGGCTTTGGACTGACGCGTAACGGCGCGAGTTCTGGCTTCATAAACACGATCGCGCACGGCCTCGGAAGCCTCGCCGGCTGGTGCGTTGACGAGTTCGCTGCTGGGCATTGCACCCACTTCAATATGCAAATCGATACGGTCTAGCAGCGGGCCGCTTAGTTTGCCTTGGTAGCGCGAGACTTGGTCGGGTGAGCAGCGGCAAGCTTTAACGGCAGAGCCTAAATAGCCGCAGGGGCATGGGTTCATGGCCGCAACTAGCTGAAACCTTGCAGGAAATTCCGCCCGCTGCGTGGCGCGGACGATGGAGACTTTGCCCGACTCTAATGGCTCGCGCAGGGCTTCGAGTGCTGAGCGTGGAAATTCGGGGAGTTCATCTAGAAACAGTACGCCGTTGTGAGCGAGCGATATTTCGCCTGGACGCGGCGGTGCACCGCCGCCTACCAGCGCTGGGGCTGTGGCTGTGTGATGGGGGCTGCGCGTGGGGCGCTGCCCCCATTGCTCTAGCACGCGTTGGCTATCTGCTGCTCCTGCAAAACCGCCCAGCCCTAGCATGGCGGCGCAATCTAGTGCTTCTTCGGTGTTCATCGGGGGTAGCAATCCCGCAAAGCGTTGAGCAAGCATGGATTTGCCAGAGCCGGGTGTTCCAATCATTAAGACGCTGTGACCACCTGCGGCTGCAATTTCTAAGGCGCGTTTGGCACCCAGTTGACCGCGTACGTCGGACATGTCGGGGTAAAGCGGCGCAGCGGCTCGTGCTGCTGGCATCACGCGCTGCCAGCCCTTTTTTAGCATGACCTCTGGTTCATCTTTGCCTTGCGACGCACGCTGGATAAGCCGTCCCACTTCTGGATATGAAAATTCACGAACCACATCCAACAAGTGCGTCGCACCAAAAACAATCGAACCATCTACTAAAGCTGCCTCGCGCGCACTGGACAAGGGCAGCACCAATTTGGGTGGAGTCTCTAGTTTGCGTAGCGCAAGGCTCATAGCCAGCGCGCCTCGCACGGAGCGCAAATCACCTGCCAGTGAGAGCTCGCCTGCAAATACGTAGCCAGCCAAACGCTCACCGTCAATTTGGCCGCTGGCTGCTAAGACGCCAAGCGCAATCGCCAAATCAAACCGCCCAGAATCTTTGGGTAGGTCAGCTGGCGCAAGATTGACCGTAATACGCTTGTTATTGGGGAAGTCTAGCCCAGAGTTTTGAATGGCACAGCGCACGCGTTCACGCGCTTCTTTGACTTCGGTTTCGGCAAGACCCACCAGCGTGAAGCTAGGTAAGCCGTTCGCCAGATGCACCTCAACGGTGACGGATGGCGACTCCAGTGCAAGCAATGCCCTACTTTGGACAACAGAAAATCCGGACATGATGCTAACTCCTTGTTTTGGTGCGGGTAAATACGGAGAGATGAAACGGGCGCCTTTTTGACAACTGTATTAATGTACAGCAATTACTCTGTATTGGATTGGTATTTCTGGCACAACATTTGCATCTATCGTTTTGTCATCAACTTAACATTAAAAGGAACTCTCCATGTCTTTCAAATTTACCGTTCTCGCAGCTGCTGCTCTTGTTGCTGCAAATATGGCTTCGGCTCAAACTGCAGCGCCTGCTGCTCCAAAAGCACCTGAGCCAGACTACACCATCTCTTATAACTTGGGTGCTGTGTCGGACTACCGTTTCCGTGGCATTTCGCAAACATCGAAAAAACCAGCGATCCAAGGCGGTGCCGATGTGGCATTCAAAAACGGCGCCTATCTCGGCGCTTGGGCATCTAACGTCAATTGGGTCAAAGACTTTAATGGTGCAACTAATGGCTCTTTGGAGTTGGATCTATATGGCGGCTACAAAGGCGAGCTCGCTAAAGATGTTGCATTTGACGTGGGCGTGATTTCGTATAAGTACCCAGGTAACAACTCTGGCGCTGCTGGAACACGAGGCTTTGGTGGCTTCTCAAATGCAAGCACAAATGAGATTTATGGCGCCGTCACTTATGGCATCTACACAGCAAAATACAATCGTTCAGTGGGCGATTTTCTTGGCAACATCAAGAGCTCGGGATCTAACTATATTGATTTGAGCGCTGCCATTGATTTGGGCGACAGCATGACACTGACTCCGCACGTGGGTCGTCAATTGGTCGCAAACTCTGCTGCTTTCAGCTACACAGATTATTCGCTCACTTTGGCAAAAGACTTGGGTAATGGCGTTGTTCTGACGCTAGCTGCGACAAGCACAAATGCGCAAACACTGTCTTACACAGACTTTAATGGCAAAACCATCGCAACGAGTGCTGTACTTGTTGGCGCAAAATACAGCTTCTAATTTACCAACCTAAGGAGCTTTTATGAAACTAGTTACCGCCATCATTAAACCTTTCAAACTCGACGAAGTGCGCGAAGCGCTCTCCGCCATGGGCGTGCAAGGCATCACTGTGACTGAAGTTAAAGGCTTTGGTCGTCAAAAAGGTCATACCGAGCTGTACCGCGGTGCAGAGTACGTGGTTGACTTTTTGCCAAAGGTCAAGCTAGAAGCGGCTGTGGACGACGCGATTGTTGAGCGCGTGATTGAAGCCATTGAGGGCGCAGCTCGCACAGGCAAGATTGGCGACGGCAAGATTTTTGTCTACAACCTAGAGCAAGTCGTCCGTATTCGTACGGGCGAGACTGGCGTCGAGGCACTCTAAGTCACATATTTAAGGAAACATTGAAATGAAAAAATTTCTTCTCTCGTTAGCCCTCAGTGCGGCGGCTCTAACTGTCGGTTTCACCGCAGTTTCGGCAAATGCACAAACGGCTGCACCAGCGGTCACTGCGTCAGCCGCAGAAGCTCCAAAAGCCGAAGCGCCTAAAGCAGCTGCTGATGCGGCAGCGCCCGCAGCAGCAGCTGCGGCACCAGCGGCCGCAGCTTCTGGCCCAGTGGCAACTGTCAATAAAGGCGATACCGCTTGGATGACTGTTGCGACGATTCTTGTCATCATGATGAGCATTCCTGGCTTGGCACTGTTCTACGGTGGCCTTGTGCGTAGCAAAAACATGCTCAGCATCTTGATGCAAGTGTTTGTGATCTTCGCCTTGGTGATCGTGCTTTGGACCATTTACGGTTACAGCGTGGCGTTTACGGCAGGCAATCCTTTCATGGGTGGATTTAGCAAGCTCTTCATGGCTGGCGTGACGCCTGACTCGATGGCGGCAACGTTCACTAAGTTCGTGGCAATTCCTGAATTCACGTTCATGACTTTCCAGGCTACTTTTGCTGCCATTACCGTGGCTTTGATTGTGGGCTCGCTCGCTGAGCGCGTGAAGTTCTCTGCCTTGATCGCTTTTGCAGTGCTGTGGTTCACATTCAGCTACTTGCCAATCGCTCACATGGTTTGGTACTGGGATGGTCCAGACGGCATCACCGACGCAGCTAGCCTTGACAAAATGACAGCGGCTGCTGGCTGGTTGTTCGCTAAAGGTGCGCTCGACTTCGCAGGCGGAACTGTGGTTCACATCAACGCCGGTATCGCTGGTTTGGTGGGTTCTTTCATCTTGGGCAAACGCCTCGGTTATGGCAAAGAAGCTATGACACCGCACAGCTTGACGTTGACCATGGTTGGCGCATCACTCTTGTGGGTTGGCTGGTTCGGCTTTAACGCTGGCTCGGCTTTAGAAGCTAACGGAACAGCCTCTTTGGCCTTCATCACGACTTTGGTGGCAACCGCTGCTGCGACGCTGTCTTGGATTGGTGCAGAAGCACTGACGAAGGGCAAAGCTTCTATGCTCGGCGCGGCTTCTGGCGCGGTAGCTGGTTTGGTTGCCATCACGCCTGCGGCTGGTTTTGTCGGTGTGGGCGGTGCTTTGGTGCTTGGCCTGATGGCTGGCGTCATCTGCCTGTGGGGCGTGAATGGCCTCAAGCGTATCTTGGGTTCTGACGATGCACTGGACGTCTTTGGCGTACACGGCGTGGGCGGTATCTTCGGTGCGTTGATGACGGGTGTGTTGGCATCCCCATCACTGGGCGGAACAGGCGTGTGGGACTATGTGGCTAACAAAGTCACACCTGACTACTCCATCGCTGCGCAAGTCTGGATCCAAGCACAAGGCGTGCTGACGACTTTGGTTTGGTCTGGTGTGGTTTCCTTCATCGCATTCAAATTGGTTGATATGGTGATTGGTCTGCGTGTCACTGAAGAGCAAGAGCGCGAAGGTCTCGATATCTCTTCACACGGCGAGACGGCTTATCACAGCTAAACAGCGAATCAGTTTTGAGTCTCCGTAACGTTCGGAAAACGTTACTTGATACCCGCCCCAGAGGAAACTCAGGGCGGGTTTTTTATGTCTCAGCGTCATTCCCGCGAAGGCGGGAATCCAATAGCACCCGCACACAATCGCGCATGTGCTGCTCGCCCAAGTAGCGAATGGCGCTGTAACTGATGAGCGCTGATAGCGCTTGCCCTGCAAAGGGGACAAACTTGAGGGCTTGCTGCGCAGTCAAACGCACACCAATGGTTTTGGCGGCGCGCAGCAGTAAATCTTTGGTGATGAATTTCCCTATCAGCATCGTGCCGACAAGTGCCATGGCCTGTTGGATGCGTTCTCGCTTAGAAGGATTAAGCGCCGCTATTTGATGTTCGGCTAGGCCAAACTCGGCATTGATTTTTGGGATGAGGTTATTGAGCAGCGCCGCGTCGATGACCCAATCTAGCCCAGGCAGCGGGACAAGACCCGCTGCACCCGACATCAGCGCACGGCGATGCAGCATCCGCTTGGACCGTTGCACCGCTGAAGTGAGGTTGGAATCTCCAGCAGCAAGCTGGAGAGCGGTCGGTTGCTTAGCCAATTATTTAACGAGGTGTGTCCAAGCAAACAGCAAAAGGCAAGCACCTACGACTGACATGATGATGCCAGCGGGATGAAAAATTTGATCTTCACCTGGCGTGCTAAAGATGCGGCCAATGATGCCGCCCACGTACGAGCCAACAATGCCAAGCCCTGCCGTCATCCAAAAGTCGAGCTGCAAGCCCATCAAGTGTTTAGCCACAGCGCCAACCACCACGCCCACAATAAACATCCAAAGATAATGAAGCATGTGAAATCTCCTAAAAATAAAGGGGCTTCAATGTAGCACGAAATTCGTACTTTTTATTTGCTGGTGGGCATCGCAAACTCTGCGCCTTTGGCAATCGAATCTGGCCAGCGCTGCATGATGGATTTTTGCTTGGTATAAAAGCGTACGCCCTCTTCGCCATACGCGTGCATATCGCCAAACAGCGAGCGCTTCCAGCCACCAAACCCGTGCCACGACATGGGCACAGGAATGGGCACATTGATGCCCACCATGCCCACTTGGACGCGCCTGCCAAACTCCCGTGCTGTTCCGCCGTCACGGGTAAACAGACTCACGCCATTGCCAAACTCGTGGTCGTTGATGATTTGCACCGCTGTCGCAAAATCCGCCACGCGCACGCAAGACAGCACGGGCCCAAAGATTTCTTCCTTGTAAATACGCATATCGGTGGTCACGTGATCGAACAGCGTGCCACCCATCCAAAAGCCTGCATTGCAATCCACATCAGAACCACCCTCTCCTGAGCCAATACCCGCATGGGCTGGCGAGAAGCTACGCCCGTCCACCAATAGCTGGGCGCCTTCTTTTGCGCCGATATCAATGTAGCCTGTGATGCGGTCGTGCGCTGCTTGCGTGACGATGGGCCCCATCTCGGCAGCCAAGTTTTCGCCGTTCAATACTTTGAGAGCCTTCGTGCGCTCAATCAGCTTGGGCATGATGCGCTCGCCCACATCGCCCACTAACACCGCCACAGAAATCGCCATGCAGCGCTCGCCAGCACTGCCGTAGGCCGCGCCAATTAAGGCGTCCACGGCTTGATCTAAATCTGCATCGGGCATCACGACCATGTGATTTTTTGCGCCGCCCAGCGCCTGCACGCGCTTGCCGTGGTGCGCGCCTGTTTCGTAAATGTAGTTGGCAATTGGTGTGCTACCAACAAACGAAATCGCCTTTACGTCAGGGTGAACCAAGAGCGCATCCACCGCTTCTTTATCGCCTTGCACAACGTTCAAAACGCCATCGGGTAAGCCTGCTTGTTTGAGCAACTCGGCCATGAATAGTGAGGGGCTGGGGTCGAGCGGACTCGGTTTCAAAATGAAGGTATTGCCCGCCGCGATGGCGACGGGGAACATCCACATCGGCACCATCACAGGAAAGTTAAACGGCGTAATGCCCGCCACCACGCCAAGCGGTTGGCGCATCGTCCAGTTGTCGATACCTGTGCCCACTTGTTCGGTGTAGTCGCCCTTGAGTAGCTGCGGGATGCCGGTGGCGAATTCCACAATCTCAATGCCGCGCGTGACCTCGCCCTGTGCATCGGTAAACACTTTGCCATGCTCGGCGGTAATCATGTGAGCGAGCTTGTCGCGATTGGCGTTGAGCAGCTCCAAATACTTGAACATCACCCGCGCGCGTTTGAGCGGCGAAGCATCGCTCCATGCGGGAAAGGCAGCCTGCGCGGAAGCCACGGCAGCGTTTACATCGGCGCTGCCGGCTAGAGAAACTGCTGCCGTGACTGCGCCTGTGGCCGGGTTGGTCACGTTTTGCGTACGGGTGGATGCGCCTGCGAAGGGCTTGTTATTTACAAAATGTTGAATACTTGTTGTCATGATTTACCTTTAGAAAAAGACCCCTTTGTCCCTTCGGGACATTTCCCCTACTGCGCAGGGGCAACTTATTTACCGTCCACCCGTCACGTCAATTGTCGTGCCCGTCACATAGCTTGCCGCGTCTGATAGTAGCCACACAATCGCGCTGGCGACTTCATCTGCCGTGCCGCCGCGCTGCATGGGTACAGAGTTTGCCATTTGCGCCACGCGGTCCGGCAAGCCGCCGCTGGCATGAATGTCGGTATCGATGATGCCGGGGCGAACGCCATTGACCCGAATGCCCTCGGCAGCCACTTCTTTTGCTAGACCCAGTGTGAAGGTGTCAATCGCGCCTTTGCTGGTGGCGTAATCTAGATACTGCCCAGGCGAGCCCATCTTTGCCGCGGCACTCGATAAATTGACAATCGCGCCGCCTTTGCCACCATGCCGCGTGCTCATCCGCTTAACGGCTTCGCGTGCACAAATCATTGAGCCAATGACGTTGATGTCAAACATACGCCTCCAGCGTGCCACGTTCATTTCGTCCAATCGCGCCGTCATGTCCACCACGCCCGCGTTGTTGACTAGCGCATCCAGGCGTCCAAATGTGGCATCAATGCTTGCAAACATCGCCAGCACCTGTGCTTCATCAGACACATCGGCCTGCAGGCCAATTGCCGTGCCACCCGCAAGAGCGACGCTCTCGCAAAGCCCATTCGCTGTGGCCTGCGAGGCAGTGTAGTTAACGACAACGGCATAACCCTCGGCCGCCAGCTGACGACAAACCGCCGCGCCAATGCCTCGGCCACCGCCCGTGACAAGGGCTACTTTTTGAGATGTCAGAGTCTTCATAATGGGAATCTTTAAGGATGTTTGTGATGTCACAAAAAACAATTGATTATTACCTTGCGCCCCAATCACCTTGGACCTACTTCGGACACGCGCGACTGGTAGCGATGGCTAAAAAATACGGTGCAAAAATCAATATCAAGCCCATGGACTTGGGCAAGATATTCCCACTCTCTGGCGGACTGCCACTGCCCAAACGCGCACCGCAGCGCCAAGCGTATCGGCTGGTGGAACTGGCACGTTTTCGTGACCACTTAAAAATGCCGCTGCATGTGCAGCCGCAATATTTTCCTGTCGCGGGTGACTCTGCTGCCAGAGTCATCATTGCCGTGCGCGAAGCCGATGGTCAAGAGGCTGCGGTTTCATTTGCAGGCAAAGTGCTCGCGGGCGTATGGGCGGACGAGCGCAATATCGCGGACATGGAGACTCTGAAGCTCATGCTTGTCGAGTGCGGATTGCCCTCCGCGCGTTTTGATGAATCGCTGCTTTCGTCAATCCAAGGGCTCTATGACGCAGATACTCAAACCGCGATTGATGCCCAGGTGTTTGGTTCGCCTAGTTATGTCCTAGATGGTGAATTATTTTGGGGACAAGATCGGCTGGCGTTTTTAGAGTGGAAGTTGGCAGCTTAAGACGGCGTGATTCTTATTTTCCCGTCCTAGCCAAATACCGCTTACGCAAAAACACCGTCACTAAAACCACGGTGACGGCTGTCATCGTTCCCACGGCCCACCAAAGACCATCGCCGCGGTGGATGAGTGGGAGGAACTCGAAGTTCATACCAAAAAATCCGGTCACCAAATTGAGTGGCAAAAAGATGGCAGTGAGTGCCGTCAAGGTACGCATGATGTCGTTGGTGCGGTTGCCTTGAATTGAAAAATGAATCTGAATCGCGGTCTCAATGGTTTGCTCTAAGCGCCGCACGTGATGCGCGACGCGTTCGATATGTTCGAGTACATCGCGCGAGCGCACTTTGAGCAAATCGTTTTCACGCACGGCTGAGGCGTCCGTGCTGGCGGTTGTCCAAGTGTCTAGCTCGTCAATCCACTCTTGCACGGCGGCGCGTTGGTCTTCGCATGTGTCGTCTAGTTGGTGCAGCCGCATCCGCGCCGCAAGTAACGCATCCCAATCGCTAAAGCGTTTGGTGGGATTGAGCAGCAGCGCTTGCCAGTGATCCAAGGTTTTGGTCAGGTCGCGGCGCAGGTCAAGGTAAGCGTCCACCATTTGGTTCACCATGCGCAGCATCAAGTCGGCAGGGCTCGTGGGTTGGCGGCTCGTGGGCGTGTCTTTCAGGCGCTGGGCAAAGCTATCCCGCACGGCACAGTCTTCTGGGTGTACGCTCAAGACCACGTTGCCCAGCACCACAAACGCGACTGGGCTGGTGTCAATGTTGAGGAGTTCTGCGGCCGCTAGAGCGCCGCCAACCGTGAGTCTGCGAAACACGAGGAGGTCGTAATCGGCTGTGTAGTCAAAATGAGAGGGTAGCGTGTTATTTAGTAAATCACTCACATGCAAATCGACCAAGGCCACGCTGGACAAGGATTGCAGGCGATTTTGTACGACATCCAAATTGGCAGCCAGTTCGCTGCGCGGCAAACTAAGCCAAGTGAATGCAGGAAAGGCGATTTCTAGCATGGCATCATCTAATTAAAGCAGTCGCGCCGCATCCCGCGCAAAGTAAGTCAACACGCCATCCGCGCCCGCCCGCTTAAACGCCATCAAGCTCTCCAGCATCACCGCGTCATGGTCTAACCAGCCGTTTTGTGCGGCGGCTTTCAGCATGGCGTATTCACCGCTGACCTGATAGGCAAACGTGGGCATGGCGAATGTGTCTTTCACGCGGCGCACCACATCTAAATACGGCATGCCGGGTTTAACCATCACCATGTCCGCACCCTCGGCAATGTCGAGCGCCACTTCGCGCAAAGCCTCGTCGCTATTGGCGTAGTCCATTTGATACACCTTCTTATCGGCCTTGCCCAAATTACCAGCGGAGCCCACCGCGTCGCGGAACGGACCATAAAACGCGGAAGCATATTTGGCGCTGTACGCCATGATGCGTGTGTGGACCAAGCCCTTGGCCTCTAGCGCTGCTCGAATCGCGCCAATCCGTCCGTCCATCATGTCGGATGGCGCAACGATATCCACGCCCGCCTCGGCCTGCACCAACGCTTGTTTAACTAATACGGCGGTGGTGGTGTCGTTGACGATGTAGCCCGAGTCGTCCAAGAGCCCGTCTTGCCCGTGCGAGGTGTAGGGGTCAAGCGCAACATCCGTCATGATGCCAAGAGCGGGAAATTCTTTTTTAAGCGCTGCCACGACACGTGGCACAAGACCATCGGGGTTCCAAGCCTCATCACCAGTTGGATTTTTGAGAGAGCCATCAATCACAGGAAAGAGCGCCATCACGGGAATGCCAAGTTTGACGCAATCCTCGGCAACGGGCAGTAGTAAATCTAGCGATAACCGCTCCACGCCTGGCATCGATCCAACTGCTTGCCGCTGGTTTGCGCCATCCAGCACAAAGACGGGATAAATCAAGTCATGCGCGGTGAGTGTGTTCTCGCGCATAAGGTTGCGACTAAACGCATCACGCCGCATACGGCGTGGACGTGAGGCGGGGAAGGCGGGCAGAGGTGTGGTGTAAGTCATGGCATGATTGTGGCATGACCACTTTTACCAAAACCATTCTTTTTACGGATACAGACGGCAAAGCTCGTTTCAAAGATGAAGTGATTCCACTTGGCGAGGGCTCGCCTGCCGCGATGCTGTCCGAGCTCTTTGCCAGCGGCGGTTACCAGCTACGCCATAGCCCTGTTGGTTTTCGCAGTCAATTTCACTGCACGGGAGCAGCTGCGCAGTGGGTGTTCATCCTGCAAGGCCGCATGGGTATTGGGCTGCAGGACGGAACGCTGCGCGAATTTAAGGCGGGCGAACACTTTTATTCCGCCGATCATTTGCCAGCGGACGCAACATTTGATGCGGCGCTGCACGGCCATTGGAGCTGCCAAATAGGGGAAGACCCTCTGGTGACCTTATTTGTACGCGGCACATAATTTGCATACACTTTTGGTGTCCTCCCTTACTATTCATTATTTTGGAATCGCTATGAACTTAACGAGACGTCTGGTAACTACTTTTGCCGCATCCTTATTGGCTTTCAACTTGGCGCAAGCGCAAACGGCACTAGAGGATGTAATCAAGGCGAAAAAAATCAATATTGCAGTGTTGACCGATTTCCCGCCGTATGGTTTTGTAGGCAACGACTTGAAGTCGCAAGGCCTTGACATTGACATGGCGAACTACATCGCCACCAAGTTGGGCGTGGCCGTGGAGCTAGTGCCCACCACCAGCGCCAACCGCATTCCGTATTTACAAACGCGCAAGGCTGACATTGTGATTGCGACACTCGGCAAAAACCCCGAGCGCGAACGCGTGATCGATTTCACTTCCGCCTACTCGCCATTTTTTCAAGCCGTGTTTGCGGCTAAGAGCTTGAGCATCAAATCGTTTGCTGATTTGGCTGGCAAGTCGGTCGGTGTGACGCGCGGTGCGATGGAAGACCAAGAGCTGGGCAAAGTTGCGCCAGTGGGCGTGGACGTGAAGCGTTTTGAAGACAACGCGGGCACGATTTCGGCGTTTACGTCGGGACAAGTGCAAGCGATTGCCACGGGCGCATCGGTAGCAGGCAACATCATGGCGAAGAGCCCTCAGTTAAACACCGAGTACAAGCTCTTGCTCAAAGACTCGCCTAATTTTATCGGTGTCGCCAAAGGCGAGGACAAGCTGCGCCTCAAGGTCAACGAGATTTTGGCTGCGGCTAAAAAGAGCGGTGATCTCGACAAAATGGCGATGAAGTGGCTTGGGAGACCCGCAGGCGATTTACCCAATTAAACGCCACGTTCATCCCCGCGAAGGCGGGGATCCACGGTATGTAAGCCATGGATTTCCGCCTTCGCGGGAATGACAGAACGCCTACTTTATGCTCATCCAACTCGACTTCCTCGCCGTTCTCAGCGAATGGTCTTTGCTTGCCAAAGGCATCGCTTGGACGATAGGTTTGACCCTTGTGTCCGCCTTACTGGGTGTCGCTTTGGGAGTGATTTGTGCATGGGCTCGGGTGTATGGCTCGCCGCTCTTTAAAGCTGTTGTTGGTAGCTATGTTGAGCTGATTCGCAACACGCCCTTTATCGTCCAACTCTTTTTTATCTTTTTTGGGTTGCCTGCGGCGGGTGTGCGGCTTTCGCCCGAAGTCGCCTCCATCATCGCCATGGTGATGAATCTGGGGGCGTATGCGGCAGAGATTGTGCGCGCGGGCATTGAGGCCACGCCGCGTGGGCAAATCATGGCGGCGCAAAGTTTGGGCATGCGTCCACTGCGCGTGTTTGTGTCCATCGTGCTACCACCTGCGCTGCAAACTGTCTGGCCCGCCATGGTGAGCCAAATCATTATCGTGATGCTGGGCTCGGCAGTTTGCGGACAGATTTCGACCGAAGAGCTTAGCTACGCCGCCAACCTTATTCAGTCGCGGAGCTTCCGTGCATTTGAGTCCTTCATCATTGCGGCGTTGATTTATCTGGGGCTATCAATGCTGCTTCGCAAAGCCTTATCCAGCGTGGGCTCGCGGCTGATTTTTGGGCGCAGTAAGGACGTGCAGCGTGGTTGAGCGGTATGGTTGAATTTTCCATTGTTACCATCTTTGAGCACTTGATTTTGGCTGCGCGTTGGACGGTGGCGCTCTCACTGATCGCCTTTGTGCTGGGCGGCGTGATGGGTTTGATTTTGTTGGTTGCGCGGATTGCCAGCAGTAGGCAAGGTTTCAAACCTTTGGGTTATGCCGTGACTGTGTACGTGCAACTGTTTCAGGGCACGCCGCTTTTGATGCAACTCTTCCTCGCCTACTTTGGACTCGCCTTGTTTGGCGTCAAAACCAGTGCTTGGACAGCGGCGGCGTTTGCGCTCACGCTCTACACCAGCGCGTTTTTGACCGAGATTTGGCGCGGCTGCGTCGAAGCCCTCCCGCGCGGCCAGTGGTACGCGGCAAAGGCCGTGGGCTTTGGTTTTGTGGGCGAGCTGCGCCATGTCATCCTGCCTCAAGCGGGCAAGATTGCGATTGCGCCCACAGTGGGTTTTTTGGTGCAAGTCATCAAAGGCACGGCGCTGGCGTCCGTCATTGGATTTATCGAACTCACCAAAGCCGGTGGCATGATTGCCAACGCCAGCTTCAAACCGTTCTTGACCTATGCTTGCGTTGCACTGTGCTACTTTGCGCTGTGCTATCCCGTGAGTTTGGTTGCCAAGCGACTAGAGCGGCGGCTGGCGACGCAGTAACATTCGCCCATGACATCTCTCAAGCACTTACAAGACCAAATCAACGCCGCCCGCGCAGCTAAGCAAACCCTGCGTATCCGCGGCGGCGGCTCTAAAGATTTTTATGGCAATGCGCTGGGTAACTTTGCGATGCTCGATACGCGCGCCCACAGCGGCATCATCAGCTACGAGCCCAGCGAATTAGTTGTTACCGTGAAAGCTGGAACGCCGCTGGTCGAATTGGAAGCGGCGCTTGCAGATAAAAATCAATATTTGCCGTTTGAGCCGCCAAGTTTCAGCGCAGGCGGGACAGTCGGCGGCATGGTCGCTAGCGGTTTATCGGGCGCAGCCCGTGCTACGGCTGGCTCCGTGCGCGATCACATTCTTGGCGTGCAGATTGTCAATGGTGCGGGGGAGGTCTTGAACTTTGGCGGCACGGTGATGAAAAACGTGGCGGGCTATGACGTCTCTCGCCTTATGGCAGGCTCCATGGGCACATTGGCGCTCATCAGCGAGGTCTCACTCAAGGTGCTACCGATACCTGTTGCAGACGCCACGCTGATGTGTCGAATCGGACAAGCAGCAGCCTTAAAGTTAATGAATCAATGGCGTGCCCAGCCGCTGCCCATTAACAGCACCGCTTGGCTGCGAGACGACACGGCATCCCCTGCGGCAGACTACTTATTCGTCAGATTACGCGGTGCAAAAGCCGCCGTCGATAGCGCGCTAGGCCTTATCCAGCAAAATGTAGAGGCTGTCGGCGGTACGGCTACGCCAATGGATCCAGTCGCTGCTGCGCAAGATTGGAGCACCGCCAACAACCACCTTATGCCATTTTTTACCAAGGTACCCGCGGATGATCTTTGCCTGTGGCGGCTCTCGATTGCTGCGGCTACGCCAGCGCTTGATGTGCCACACGCGCAATACATTGAATGGCAGGGTGCCCAGAGGTGGCTCTGGGCAAGGGCTACAGAGGGCGCTGCCATACAAGCCATAGCCAGCAAGGCTGGCGGACATGCCGCCTTGTTCAAATCCAGCGCATGTGGCTTAGAGACTGATAAAGAACACGGAGCGTTTCAACCGCTTGCGCCCGTACTGGCAAAAATTAGTCAAGGACTGCTCGAGCAGCTCGATCCACACCAAGTTTTCAATACAAGGAGAATTTAAAAATGAGCACCGCAACTCCTGCAAGCCCCATTGTTTCTACCCAAGGTGCCGCCGTTGGCGGCGCAGGCAACGCCATGCCCATGCCACCCACATTTGCCAATGTGGCGGACGAGCGACTGCACCGCAAGCAACGCCTCGCAGCAAGCTTTCGCATCTTCTCGCGCTTTGGCTTAGACGAAGGCGCAGCCGGGCACATCACGGTGCGCGACCCTGGCGACCCGACGACGTTTTGGGTCAATCCGTTTGGCGTGCATTTCAGTCAAGTCAAGGTCAGCAACCTCATCCGTGTCGATCATCACGGCAGCATTGTCGAAGGCACGCATCCGCTGAACCGTGCTGCGTTTGCCATTCATTCGCGCATCCACGAAGCTCGCCCTGACGTGATGGCCGCTGCGCACACGCATGGCATTCATGGCCGTGCCTTTTCCATGCTCGGCAAACCGCTGTCGATGATTAGCCAAGATGCATGCGCGTTTTATAACGACCACGTGCTGTACGACGACTACGGCGGTGTGGTGCTGGATTTGGAAGAAGGCGTGCGCATTGCACAGGCACTCGGCAAAAACAAGGCGGCGGTGCTGCGCAACCATGGGCTGCTCACCACCGGCGGTTCGATCGAATCAGCGGCGTGGTTCTACATCAGTATGGAGCGCAATTGCCAAGTCGAGTTGTTGGCTCACGCGGCGGCCAATGGACAGCCACTTCGCGAAGTGCCGCAGGCCGCGCGTGAGCAAGCGTATGGCGTGGTTGGTACCGAGTATTCAGGTTGGTTTCAGTTTCAACTGCTGTATGCGCGGGCGCTTAAAGAGAATCCAGACTTCTTGGATTAAGCCCGAGCGGCACCCATTAAAATTGCGCCCATGATTCGTACTTTACTTAAATCCAAAATTCACCGCGCGGCGGTCACCCAGTGCGAGCTGCACTACGAAGGCTCTTGCGCCATTGACGAAGACTTACTGGATGCGGCGGATATTGCTGAGAACGAGCAAATCCACATTTGGAATATCGACAACGGCGAGCGTTTCACCACGTATGCCATTCGCGGCAAGCGCGGTTCGGGCATGATTTCTATCAATGGCTCGGCAGCGCGTAGAGCCAGTGTGGGCGATTTGGTCATCATCGCTAGCTTTGCAGGCATGAGTGATGCAGAGATTCAAACGCACAAACCCAAGCTGGTGTTTGTGGATGGCGCAAACAAGCAGACTGAACTCCGCGATCGCGTGCCGCTGCAAGTCGCATAGCCGCAAACCATGTCCCATAAGGCTTCCAAGCCAACTTCTACTTAACTATGCAAACCACGCTCGCTCCTGAGTTCCTCGGCACCCCAGACGGCGAAGCGGCCAAAGCCATTTTGGGCAAGTGTGTGCACTGCGGATTTTGCACGGCGACTTGCCCGACATATCAACTGCTGGGCGACGAGCTAGATGGTCCGCGTGGGCGTATTTACCTCATCAAGCAGGTGCTGGAAGGGGCAGAGCCGACGCGCAAAACGCAGCAACATTTAGACCGTTGCCTGACCTGCCGCAATTGTGAATCGACTTGCCCCAGCGGTGTGCAGTATGGCAATTTGGTTGATATTGGGCGAAAAATTGTCGATAGTAAAGTCGAGCGCCCGCTGACTGAGCGCTTGCTGCGCGGCGCTTTAAAGCATGGCTTGAACTCAAGTTTGTTTGCGCCCGCTATGGCTATAGGTCAAGCAGTGCGTGGCTTATTGCCTGATTCGATTAAAAATAAAATTCCAGCCAAACAAAAAACTCGTGCTATGCCCACGCGCGAGCAGGCACGAAAAATCATCATGCTCGCGGGTTGCGTACAGCCTGCCATGCTGCCCAACATCAACGTCGCGACAGCGCGGGTGCTCGATGCTGCGGGGATTCAAACTCTGGTTCTATCCGCGTCCAAATGTTGCGGGGCGATCAACTTCCATTTGAACGACCAAGAAGCTGCCAAGGTGCAAATGCGTGCCAACATTGATGCTTGGTGGCCAGCCATCAATGGTGTGAATGGGGGGGGAGGCGCGGAGCACATCGTGATGAACGCCTCGGGCTGCGGCGTGATGGTGAAGGATTACGGTCACGTGCTCTCAAGCGACGTTGCCTACGCTGCGAAAGCTCGCCGTGTGAGCGAATTGACGGTGGATTTGAGCGAGCTGTTGCCAGCTTTGCTGCCTGAGATCGTTAAAAATTTGGACAAGCTTAATCCGGATGGACTCCCTCGTCTCGCGTATCACCCACCTTGCACTTTGCAGCACGGGCAGCAACTCAAAGGCGGCGTCGAGACGCATCTGCGCAAGCTCGGATTTGATGTGCAAGTCTCCGCGCTGGAATCCCATTTATGCTGCGGATCAGCGGGGACGTATTCGGTGCTCAACCCAGAAATTGCCTACACCTTGCGCGACCGCAAACTGAACGCCTTGCCAAGCGCCGATGTCATCATCAGCGCGAACGTGGGCTGCATTACGCATTTGCAAAGTGGCTCTAGCATTCCTGTTCGGCACTGGATTGAAGTGCTTGATGATGCGCTCGCCAACAACGAGGTGGGAGACCCAGTATGACGAATCAAACAGCAAATGCGGCTTCCTTAGAACTCACCGGCGTCTACGGCGCGGGCAAACTCACGCCCACCGCGCCGCGCAAGCCCATTAGCTTGCCGCGCTTGCAGGCACTGCATAAAAGCGGGGAAAAGATCACGATGGTGACGGCTTATGACGCGACTTTTGCGGCAGTGGCAGACGCGGGCGGTGTGGAGTGCATCTTGGTGGGCGACTCGCTGGGCATGGTGTGTCAAGGCTTGCCCAGCACCACCGGCGTGACGCTTGAGACCATGTGCTATCACGTTGCCAGTGTCTCGCGCGGACTGCACCGCATGATGGCCAGCGGTCAAGGTACGGCTTGGTTGATTGGCGATATGCCGTTTGGCTCGTATCATCAAAATCCTGCACAGGCTTTGACTAACGCGGCTTTGCTGATGCAGGCGGGTGCGCATATGGTCAAGTTAGAAGGCGGTGGCTGGACGACTGAGACGGTCAGATTTTTAGTGGAGCGCGGCATTCCTGTTTGTGCACATCTTGGGCTGACACCGCAAACCGTGCACGCGCTGGGTGGTTATCGTGTGCAAGGCCGAGACGACGCAGGCGCTGATAAATTGATTGCCGATGCGCTAGCGCTAGAAGCTGCTGGTGCGCAAATGTTGGTGCTAGAAATGGTGCCTGCCCAGCTGGCAGACAAGCTCACCAAACTCCTCACCACCTGTATCACGATTGGTATTGGCGCAGGCGTGGATTGCGACGGTCAAGTGCTGGTGCTCCACGACATGCTAGGGATGAACCTTGGCAAGATGCCGCGTTTTGTGCATAACTTTATGGCCGATGCTGGCAATCAGGATCACAGCATCCAAGGCGCGTTTAGCGCGTATGTGGCGGCAGTCAAAGATAAAAGTTTCCCCGATAACAAATTGCATGCATGGTAATTTTTCATACGATCTCTGAACTACGCGCCTACCTAAACGAGCGCAAAGGTTTGACGCGCGGCATCGTTCCCACGATGGGCAACCTCCACGCAGGGCATTTGGCGCTCATTAAACAAGCGAAGGCGAGCAGTGATTTAGTTATCGCCACCATCTTCGTCAATCGCTTGCAATTCTTACCGCACGAAGATTTTGATTCCTACCCGCGCACGTGGGAGGATGACATGCAGGCCTTATCCCATGCGGGCTGTGACGTGCTCTTCGCGCCAAACGAAGCTGAGCTATATCCCGAGCCGCAAACCTACAAAGTCCAGCCAGATTCAAATATGGCAGATATTTTGGAAGGCGAATTTAGACTAGGATTTTTTACGGGCGTGTGCACCGTGGTGATGAAGTTGTTTCAAATCGTACAACCTGACGTGGCCGTGTTTGGCAAAAAAGATTATCAACAGCTTGCTGTGATTCGTAGCATGGTGCGCCAGTTTGCACTGCCGATTAGCATTTTGGCCGGCGAGACGCTGCGTGCCGATGATGGACTCGCTCTTAGCTCGCGCAACCGTTATTTGAGTGCGGAGGAGCGCCAAGCGGCCATCTTCTTGTCTAGGACGCTTCGTGCGATGGCCGATGCGGCTGGGATACCAAACGCAGACATTCAAAAAATTGAGAGCGATGCCCTGCAAGTAATGCGTAATAAGGGCTGGCAGCCAGACTATCTCCTGATCCGCACGCAGCAAGGCTTGCAGCCTATTGACTTTGCAAAGCGCGAACCTTGGGTCGTGTTGGGTGCTGCCAAGCTTGGCAAAACGCGCCTGATCGATAACCTAGAGTTCTAAGTTCGTCGAGGGCTGCTCTTCCATGCCCCACCACGAGCCGTAAGCGCCGTGATACGCGCCGACAGGTGCTGTGACATGCGGCACTAAATCAAATGGCACACCAAACAGCACATGGGTGGGGGTCATTTTTGGTGGCAAGCGTGGCTCACCATAAGGCGCGCCTTTAGGCATGGTCCACGTAATGGTGCGCCAGTACTCGTGGCGGCTGGTGCCAAAGGCCACTTCAGGTACGTGCTTGCCCTTGGTCTCGGTCACGGCCTGCGCATCAAACTTTTTGTTACCGCAGCCGCTGATTACTTTGGCGGATTTGATCTCGCCTTTAAAAAACGAGCAACGTAAAACGACCGTCCATAGGCTGTCGTCGCCATTTGTTTTAATGAGCAAGGCGTGCCTTAATGCTTGTGCATGACTGCGGCATCGCCAGCGCTGGGCAGCCTGCCAACGTGGATTTTTAAATCCAGCTTCGATTCGGCACCTTTTGGGTCTTTGAAATAGAAGGTCACGGGTACTGTGCTGTTGACAGCCAACACCTGTGTCAGCTCCATCAACATCAAGTGATAACCACCTGGGTTGAACTCTACCGTTTTGCCTTTGGGCAAATCTATACCCGCGACAGCACGCATTTCCATGACGTTAACATCTGCTTTGCTGGTTCGCATTTCATGAATTTCGGCAATCTTTGCGGCGGGCGTGCTGACACGAACCAAGCGCAAGTCTTCACGAGCTGTCAGCTTCATAAAGCCGCCAGTTCCCATTTGCCCCTTGACGGTGGGGCGAATCCACGCGCTATCCACGTCGACGTGTGCATGGTCGGCGTGGGGAAAAGCTGTAGCCGCGATGGATAGAGTAAAGATGGCGATTATTTTTTGAATCATTGGGTTATCTATTTTTAATGTGGTTATGCTATAGCAAATGCGGCGTTTATTCCTATTATTTCCTCTATTTTTTGTCTCGATGGCATGGAGTGCTGATCTCGTCGTTGGAAAATCTGTTCCCGAAATTGAAGCAAAAAATTTCGTCAAAGGGCGAGTCACAATTATTAACTTTTGGGCCACGTGGTGCGGGCCTTGTGGTGCCGAAATGCCCACCATCCAAAGCTATTTGGATCGGCACAAAGACCAAGGTTTGCAGGTGCTGGCGATTAGCATGGACGATCCTCAAGACATTGCAAAAATCAAGAGAATGGCGGCCCCCTACAGCTTTACATTTGTCATGCAGGCGGACGTCAACTACAAAAGTCTTGGGCGCATCTGGCGCATGCCGTCGACTTTTGTGTTGGACAAAAACGGCGTGTTGCAAAAAAATGGTCATGTGGGCGATGCCGCTGTGACTAAGGCCATGCTAGAGGCGGTAGTTACGCCATTGCTTAAAGTGCCCTAAAAAACCACATGCACGCCTGCAGACAAAATGTAGCGCGGCGCTAGTTGAATGCCGTTTAAATTTTGATAAATCGGTAATTGCACGTTCGTGTGGATAGACACCGCGCTAGTCACAGGAATCACCGCGCCGGGAGATAGGTACATGAGCTTGCCGCCCGTGGAGAAGGTGTCTGCAGCAGCCCCCGAATCCGTTTGCACAAAGCGAGTGTTGATTTGCAGGGTGGGCGTAAAAGATTCAAAACCTTCGTAACGCACGCCCGCATTGATGTTCAAGCTATTGCCGGGGCGGTACGAGCCATTATTAATAACGCTACTCTTAAACGTGCTTTGGTATTGGGTTTGTGCAAAATAGCTCCAGTCTTGGCTCAGGTTATCAAAGATATAAGCGCCCACAATCGCGTCTGCGGTGCCCGTGCCGAGTTGCAAGCCCGCATCGACAGGCGTGACACCATCGTTGGCTAACTGGTTGGTTCTGCCCGTGGGTAATTTCAAGCCTAATTGCAGCCCCCAATTTTTGGCATCAGCCAAGCCGTAGTAACGTCCCACCACCCGCATATCACCCAGCCCCGAGGCTTGCGAGACATACGCGCCGTTGGTGGTATTGAAAGTTGATCCGTCAGAGCCCACGCCCAGCGTGCTGTGCGAGCGGTTGATTGTGGGCAATGAAACGCTCACGCCCCAGCTGTCGCCATGGTTATAGTCCAGCGTGGCCGTGGTGGTCAGTGTCCGTGTGTGTTGCTCAACTTCGGCCAATCCGCCTTGCGCGGTATTAGGTGCAATAGCGGCTGCGGCTGGATTGATCAACCCAGGCCCCGCGCGAAGTTGATTTTGGTTGAGGTAGTCCACACGCGCATCAAAGCTCCAGCCCGCTTGACTGCCAAGGCCTTGCGTCCCCCAGTCGGCATTTAAAGAGCAGCCACAGCTGCCGCAAGCCAGAGCCGAGGTGGAGGCCAATGTTGCCGTGGCGGTTATGCCTGCAGCGGTTAAAAATTTTGAAAAAGCAAACATAAAAATCCTAAAAAAAGAAAACAGGGTGGTAGATTCCCGCCTTCGCGGGAATGACGCATTGATAGCAATGCCCTTGGTTTTTTTAGGATGCGAGAGGTGGCGCGCGCGCAGGGGGTGCGCGGTATTCAAAGATGGGGTGGAGATGTGTGCCAATCCAAACAGGCTGCGCTTGGCTAATAGCCTGCAGACCTTGTTGTGATTGGGCTGCGGGCGAGGGTGCTTGCAAAGCCAAACACAGTGGGCAGTCTAGGCCATGTGTCGTTTGAATCTCTAGCGCCGAGCCATCCGCCGCAAAGGTGATGGTCTTCATGCCGCCCGAACCGGCACAAATAATTTGCTGATCGGGTGAAAGGTTGGCCGCTTGCACCGCAGGTGCTGCAATGGCGACGCCAAGGCTCAGCACAAACGCAAGCGCCACCGATTGAATCAAACGGTTGGACTGGCGGGTATATTGAAGGAAGTGGGCGAGGCGTGACACAGAGGCTATTTTAAAGCGCCACTTGATACAGCCCACCCGGCACGCGGATGATGACGTTGTCCAACTCCAACTCCAAAAGCTGGACTTGCAGCGTCGCCGCATCAATATCGACACGCGCTTGCAGCACATCAAAGCTTACAGGATCAAAGCCCATCGCCAGCACCAGCGGATGTTGCGCGTGAGTAGGCGAAACTTGAAGGCGAGATGTGCCCTGCAAGCCACGCGCTGTATGGCCTGTAGCGTTGCCGCTATTGACGCTTGGGGTGGTGATACGCAATTCCTCCAGCACATCCGCCGCAGACTCCACTAACTTTGCGCCTTGCTTGATGAGCGCATGGCAGCCCTTGCTTTGCGCCACGTGGATCGAGCCTGGAATCGCGAATACGTCTTTACCCACCTCCAAGCACTCACGCGCGGTGATGAGTGAGCCCGATTGCAGCGCGGCTTCTACGACCAATGTGCCCAGACCCAACGCGGCAATCAAACGATTGCGCTTAGGAAAGTTCGCAGCCGTGGGCGGCGAGCCTAGCGGGAACTCAGATACCACTAACCCGTGGTCGGCAATGCGGTGTGCGAGCTCTAGGTTTTGTTTGGGGTACACACGGTCAAGGCCCGTGCCGACGACGGCGATGGTGAGTAGCGAATCAGGTGCGCCATGCAGTGCGCCGCTATGCGCCGCCGCGTCAATGCCCAGCGCCATGCCCGAGACCACGCAAAGCCCCGCATCCACAAAGTTATTGGCAAAAGCGAAAGCGTTTTTATCACCCTGCTGCGTCGGGTTGCGGCTACCGACCATGCTGATGGCAGCGGGCCAGCCGTGCGCGTCTAGCAAGTCGATGCGCCCCAGCAACCATAGCACCAGCGGTGGATCGGGCAGAGTCAAGAGTGCGGATGGATATAGCGCATCGCCCAAAGTCACGATGCGGCGCGTGCGGTTGCCCGTGCGCGCGTCTTGCGCCAGCCACTCTTCGCACAAGGCGATTTGCTTGTCAAGTCCTTCGGGCGTGCGTAGCAGCGCCATTGCTTGGCGCTCGGAGACGATTTGCCCAAGTGCCGTCATGGACTGCTCAAAAATAGCAAGCGGCAAACCAAAAGCCGAGAGCAATTTGCGGGCGGTGTTGTTGCCCACGCCATCCGTCAGCATCAGGCGTAGCCATGCGGCTCGTTCTTGTTGGTTTGTGGTTTGTTCCATGGCGGGTGAGCAAAGATAAAATGAGAGGATGTCAATTCTCAACATTCTCACTTATCCCGACCCGCGCTTAAACAAGGTCGCTAAGCCCGTGGCACAAATCGACGCGCGTATTCGCACCTTGGTTGCCGATATGCTGGAGACCATGTACGACGCCAAAGGCGTGGGCTTGGCCGCCACTCAGGTTGATGAGCACGAACGCCTGCTAGTCATGGACGTGAGCGAAGAGCGCAACGAGCCGCTGGTCGTCATCAATCCGCGGGTGGTGTGGACCAGCGACGACGTGGTGCTGGGTGATGAGGGTTGTTTGTCTGTGCCCGGCTTTTCGGGTGATGTGGAGCGCTATGCCGAAATTCATATCGAATATGAAAATGAGCTGGGCGACACGCACAAGCTAGAGGCGACCGAGCTCTTGGCAGTTTGCGTCCAGCACGAAATGGATCACTTAATTGGCAAGGTGTACGTCGAGTATTTATCGCCGCTCAAGCGTGGGCGTATTAAAACCAAGCTGATTAAAGAGGCGAAAGAAGCTTTAAAAGATAACGAGTCGTAGCCGTCATTCCCGCGAAGGCGCGAATCCATGGTGGTGCGTTAAAGCACTTCAAAAATTCGAATCTTCACACCATCAGGCGCTCGCTCGCCTGTACCCACAAAAATGCTCTCACTCAGCCATTGGTGCTGAGGACCTTCGACTTCAAATTGCGGCACGCATCTGAAATAAATCCGCGCAGGATCGACGCGTTCTCCGCGTACCAGAGCGGCCACATCTTCTTTTGAGCCGCGCCTGAGTGCACGATTGACGACGTAGATGTGCGAGCCGTCATCCATTTCTAGCATGTACCGCGCATCGAGATCGGCGCAGGTCTCGCTCACCACGATCTGAAAATCTGCGCCTGCGTTGACGACTTTTCCGTTTGGCAGCTCGGCGATGTGACTCGTCACCACGCCGCCCGTAATTGGGATGATGCGGCGGCGGCCGCGTGAATTGAGGCCAACGACCGTGCCTGCTTCAATCGGTGGCGTGACGGATACATCGAATGTAAATATGTGGCGCAAAGCGGGCACGGTAACAGTGGATGGTGTCGGGGCGGAGGCAGCGTGACTCATGACGATTTTTTCCAATAAGAAGCAAGGCCGTAATGATGCCGCAAAAAATCCACCCACATCTGCAACCGCAGTGGCACGTGTTTGCGCTGGGCATAGACGACATAAATGCCATTGGGCGCTGCGGCATAGTCGTCGAGTAAGGTGACCAACCGTCCCGCCGCAATGTCGCTGCGCACCTCCCAAATACTGCGCCACGCAATGCCGTAATCAGCCATGCACCACGCGTGCAGCACTTGCCCATCCGAGCAGTCGAGCGGCCCGCTAGGCCTCATGTACTGGACGTTATTAGAAGCAGCGCTGTTATTTTTTGAATCTATTTTGAAGGCCCAGCCGCGTGTTTGAGATGCGTCCGACGACAACGTCAAACACGCGTGTCCATGCAGGTCTTGCGGCACACTAGGCGCTCCGTATCGCGAAAGATAACGCGGTGTTGCCACACACAAGCGGCGGTTATCAGCTAAGCGAACCGAGACGAGCGACGAGTCGGGCAAATCGCCCACACGCACACCGCAGTCAAAGCCCTCGCCCACCATGTCCACCACGCGGTCAGATAAGTTGAGCGACACCGTGACATCGGGATGCGCGAGGTGAAACTCCGCCACCAACGGCGCGACGTGCTTGCGGCCAAAGCCTGCGGGTGCGGTGATGCGCAAATGCCCGCTAGCCTTCACGCCGCCTGCGCTGACGCTGGCCTCGGCTGCGGTTAAGTCGGTCAGTAAGCGCTGGCAATCCTCAAGATAGGCTGAGCCTTCGTTCGTCAAACTCACACGCCGTGTGGTGCGGAGTAACAGCTTGACACCGAGCCTGTCCTCTAGCGCATCCAAGCGCCGCCCCACCATGATGGGCGCAGTTTGCAACTGCGTTGCCGCCGCCGTCAGACCGCCACGCGTGGCGACGGCGACGAAAGCTTCGATCTGTTTGAGTTTGTCCATATTGATCGGTGATTGAATACTTAAAAGTATGAAATGACATTCTAATTATGAAAACAATTAAAGTAATAGTTTGTAATAAAGTTGCAACATGAAGTCAAATATCACCCCCAAAGCCGTTCTCTTCGATGCCTACGGGACACTCCTGGACGTGTACAGCATTGGCAAACTGGCGGAAGAATTGTTCCCCACGCAAGGCGCAACACTGGCGGTGATGTGGCGCGACAAGCAAATCGAATACACGCGTTTGGTGACCACGTCCAACGACGGTGCGTTCTATCAAGATTTTTGGGCGTTGACACGTGCCTCGCTGCGCTATGTTTGCAAGCGTTTGAAATTAGATTTAAGTGCTAGTGTGGAGGAGGTGCTAATGCAGCAATACCGCTTGCTGGACGCCTTCCCAGAAAACATTCGCGTGCTGGAAGCACTCAAAGCCAAAGGCATACCGACTGGCATTTTGAGCAACGGTTCGCCCGAGATGCTGAACGCGGCTGTCGCACATGCCGAAATGGAGCAGTTGCTCCGTCACGTGCTGAGCGTGGATAGCCTGCGTCAATACAAAACTTCGCCAAAGGCTTATGCACTTGGGGCTAGCGCAATGCAGCTACCTGCGTCTTACATCTTATTTGTCAGCTGCAACGCATGGGATGCGCTTGCCGCCACGTGGTTTGGCTACCAAACGTTTTGGATTAACCGCGCAGATTTGCCATTTGAAGAATTAGGAACAGAGCCGACCTACAAAGGCAAAACGCTCGATGACGTACTCAAGCTATTCAATTAACCCGTCATTCCTGCGAAGGCGGGAATCCAGATTTTTATTTTGTTTTTTAGGAGTTCACTATGACCACACCACGCACACAAGCAAACGGCCTACAAGTTGCTACCGTTTTGCATCAATTTATCGAATCCAAAGTGCTGCCTGGCACAGGCGTAACACCTGCCACATTTTGGAGTGGCTTTGATGCCGTAGTGCGCGATCTCGCGCCTAAAAATGCGGCGCTTTTGGCAGAGCGCGATCGCTTGCAAACCGCTCAAGACGCGTGGCACAAAGCCAACCCGGGCGAGATTCAAGACATGGCGGCGTATCGCACATTTTTGACGGAGTGTGGCTATCTCGTGCCAGTCCCCACAAGCGTAGCGGCAACAACCAACAATGTGGATGCGGAGTTGGCGATTCAAGCAGGCCCGCAGCTGGTGGTGCCTGTGCTCAACGCGCGCTATGCACTGAACGCTGCCAACGCCCGCTGGGGCTCGCTGTACGACGCGCTGTATGGCACGGACGCATTGAGTGAGGCGGATGGCGCTGAAAAAGGCAAGGGCTACAACCCGATTCGCGGCGCCAAAGTGATTGCGTTTGCGCGTAACTTTTTAGATCAATCTGCCGCGTTGGCTGGTGGGGCACGTCACATGGACGCCGCACGCTATACCGTCGTGCAAGGCAAGCTGGTCGTGGCTTTGCTTGGAGGTGCTTCGGCAGGCCTTGAAAAACCTGAGCAATTCGTGGGCTACACGGGCGATGCGGCAGCACCGACGTCGATCTTGCTAGTCAACAACGGCGTGCATATCGATATTCAAATTGACCGCACCACCACCATTGGCAAAACCGATGCAGCGGGCGTGTCGGATGTGATTTTGGAAGCGGCGCTCTCCACCATCATGGACTTGGAAGACTCGGTTGCCGTGGTCGATGCCGACGACAAGGTGGTCGCTTACGAAAACTGGCTCGGCATCTTGCAAGGCACGTTGCAAGAGTCGCTGGAAAAAGGCGGCAAAACGATCACGCGCTCTTTGAATGCGGATCGTATTTACACAGGCGCTGATGGCCGAGAGGTCAAGCTGCACGGGCGCTCGCT
>CANFCG010000031.1 GCA_947445115.1 Comamonadaceae bacterium
CTGCCGCACAATCGCGCCCGCATGACCCATGGTGTCGCTGTAATCTTCTAGCACTTCTACGTCGTGACCCGCGTCCCGCAAGGCTTGCAGAGCTTTTGCATCCGTGCGGCTTTCAAATTTGAGCGTCGTACTTTCTTGCCCCCAGGTCTTGCCGAGCAACCAACGCGGGGCACTCACCGCCGCTTGCAGCGTCTGCCCAAACATCGCGTAGCGACTAAACACAGCGGACTGGCTTTGCGGTTGACCATCGCCGCCCATATTGCCGTAGACCATGGTGCGTCCATCGTCAAATCTGGCGTGCGCTGGGTTCAAGGTGTGGAATGGTTTTTTGTGCGGCACAAGCGCCATGTGCGACGCAGGATCGAGCAAGAAACTCGAGCCACGGTTTTGCCAGCCCACGCCTGTATCGCTCAAAACGACACCCGAGCCAAACTCCCAGTACACGCTTTGGATGTAGCTGACCATGCGACCGCTGCTATCCGCTGTGCCCATCCAAATGGTGTCGCCGTGAATGGTTTTTTCTGGCCAAGGAAGCGCCTTTTTCATATCAACGGCACTCACACATTGGTCGATGAAGGCATCCGTTAAAAACTGTTCAGGGCTCACGCCGCGCTCGCTCATGGTCGCTGGATCGGCCACATGACGATTGCGAACTTTGAATGCTTGCTTGGTCGCTTCGACAATGGCGTGCAGATACTCGAAGCCCTCGGCTGCTTTGATGTTGTGACGGATTCGTAGCTTGTCGAAGATTGCCAAAATCATGAGCGACGCAAGGCCTTGCGTGGGCGGTGTCATGTTGTAGAGCGTTGCGCCCGTCACCTTCACCGATAGCGGCTTCACAGACTGGGCACGATGGGCATTGAAATCGGCAAGTCGAAGCGGCGAGCCAAGCGCTTCTAGTTGCGCCGCGTTGGATGCGGCAATCTCTCCACGGTAGAAATCGTCTAAGCCCTTATCAGATAAGGCTTGCAGCGTGTTGCCTAGCGCTGCGTAGGTACGCAGTGTGTTGACGAGTGGGACTTGATGTCCGTAGGTGTCATCGTTTAAAAATTGTTTTGCAAAACCGGGCTGTGTTCCCAGCTCTGGCAAGAACTTGGTCGTAAAGTTCACTTGGCTTTGCGTGACAGGTGCGCCATTTTTGGCGTAATAAATCGCATCTGCAAGCAATCGAGAAACGGGTAACTTGCCGCCCATGCGTGTTGAGTGCAACAGCGCCTCTTGCCAGCCCGAAATCGCGCCTGCAACGGTATTGGCCGCCAGAGGTCCACGGCCCGGGATGACTGTGCCATCAACGCCTTGCTTGTGGTACCAATCAATCGAGGCGAGCCCTGCGGCGCGTCCGCAAGCATCAATCGCCACGGGCTCTTGGCCGGGCTCAGAGATGATCCAAAAGCCATCGCCACCAATGGAGTTCATGTGTGGATAGACAACCGCAATGGTGCTTGCAGCGGCAACCATTGCTTCTATCGCATTGCCTCCTTCGCGAAGAACGGAAGAAGCAGAAGCAGAGGCTAGATGGTGCGGCGCAGTGACCATGCCGCGTGGGGAAGTGAGTGTTTGACGCATAAGAAATTAATTAAATTTTGTTGCAATAGCTACCAGCGCTTTTGAATACGCCTCCATCGGCACCCGCACAATGCCAGCGCCAATTTGCCCGACGCCAGCGTCTTTGTGCGCGATGCCTGTGGTGACGATGGGGCGGATGCCAGTGTCCACGACTTTGCGTACATCGATGCCGCATGGCGCACCTGCAAAATCTAACGCAGGCAACGAGAGCGCCGGGTTTTTAGTGACGGTAATCTCATACATCTCGCGGCTGTAACGCACCGCGTCATCTACCGTGCCACCCGCGAGAAGCGTGAGCGCTGGCGAGGCAGCAAAGCTGCAGCCGCCAAAGCCTGCGGTCTCGGTGATGGCGCTGTCGCCAATGTCGGGGCACGCGTCCGCTTGTTTGAAGCCTGGGAAGAAAAGGCCTTGCGGCAAATCCGATTTCGCGGTGAACCATTCGCGACCCATACCACTGACACGCAGTCCTGTTTCCGTGCCGTTGCGCGCCGTGGCTGTGACAACGGTAGAGAAAGGGATGCCATGCGCCGCGTCCATGATGGCTTTGCACGACGCCATGGAGTAGTTCAAAAAGAACTGGGAGTTTTTGGCGATGAAGTCCAGTGTTTGATGGACGTGGTCGGCATTCAAATGAGTCGTACTATTCCACTGCGCCGCCAAATTGGTCGTCACCGCCATGAAAAACAACGCCGTCGATGCCGCGTTACGGCTGTGCACTTCGTCACCCATTAAAAGCGCCTGCGATTGAATTGCCTTCAAATCAATGCCGCCAGTCTTATCGAAGTTATGACGCACAGCAGTCTTAAGCACGGGTGCAAGCACGGACTCGAACCACTTGAGCCGTGCAATCACTTCGGGGCCATTCGCGCCAAAACGCATGCACTTACCTATACCTTCGTTCAGCGTGCAATACGCGACGTTGCCGTAACTAGTGTTTCGCACTTGGATAAGCGGCATCGAGGCGCTGATGATGCCCGTCATGGGCCCAACACTATTGAAATCGTGGCACTGCGCAAAATCAATTTGTCCTGACTTGAGCATTTGCGTGGCTTCTGCTTCGTCCTTCGCCCAGCCTTCGTATAACACCGCGCCGACCATAGCGCCGTGCATAGGGCCACACATATCGCGCCAGCCCACAGGAGGGCCGGCGTGCAAGAGCAAACGTGTGCCCTTAAGTTCTGGCATCACACCATCCGCGCGTAGTGCCATGTCTTCCCACATCGGGCGGGCATTGATGATGCGCTGGCAGGCTTCGGCATTCGCCGCTTCGATACGCTCGTCACCCGTCAATTGCGCGAGTTGCCACGCAAGGTCGGGGGCTGCATTGCCAGGAGGTTGCCACTGGATAGATGCCAGCGTTCCACCATTCGCCGTCACACTATCGTTGAAGCCATCGATGCCAATATTGAGCACCGAGGGTGCTTGTGTGAGTAGGGAGTTTTTCTTCATAAATTTATTTCGTCATCAGATCAGTGTCAAAGCCAAAAGCAATCCTGCCAGCATATCCGCGCCCGAGCTAGAACCCACAGCCAGCAAGGCTTCGTGGGCAGCGGTGATAAAGCGTGAGTCATTAGATTCAAGTGCATCGAGCATATCGTGCAGCTCGCCAAAACTTGCGCCCGCCATGTTGTCGGCCAGTAGCACCGCAGAGATGGGATTAGTCGATGCCTCGCAGGCCATGCGTAGATTGGCTTGCAGGGCAGGCAAGCCTAGAAGCCATTTCGGATATGGCTTGTGAGCCAATGCAAAAAAGATGCCGCCTAAGAAGTCATCGCCACTTGGCGTGAGTCCGTGTCCTAAACCCAGAACATGCAGGGCTGCTTGCTCGAAAGCCTTTATCTGCTTGGCCTGCAGGGAATCTCGTACCGCATCGAAGCGCGGCGTAGCTTT
The DNA here is from genome assembly GCA_947445115.1 of Comamonadaceae bacterium. GTDB lineage: Bacteria > Pseudomonadota > Gammaproteobacteria > Burkholderiales > Burkholderiaceae_C > JASGCK01. The sequence continues at coordinate 3,457 of CANFCG010000031.1, forward strand.
GTCCAATGGAAACAGCATCTCGCGATTAGTAAGCCATAGCAACAAACCATGCGTGTCGTTTTTCGTCATTTGTTGCAAGCAAAGCTTCGCACCCGCTTGCAACAGCGCTGCGCTGTAAGTCTTTGTGGACGGCTGCCACGGCTTCCAATAATTACGCGGGTGGCGCACGGCGGCATCGTCGCCAACCCACACGATGCGACCATCTTGCATGGCGTAGTCGGTGGATTCGAAGCCAACCACGGAGGTGAGCTTGTGCGTGATCGTTTGCATATCAAGCCACCGTAATGTGCGTGCCAGCCTTGCCCATCAGCGCTTCAAATGTTTTCTCAAGGCTGGTAATGATGACGCGACCATCTTTGTTCGCTTCGGGTAGCTCACTCAAATACATCCGCGCTGCGTCAATTTTTGGCCCCATACTTCCAGCGGGGAACTGCCCAGAAGCCGCATGGGTATTGGCCTCGCCAAGGGTCATATGGTCTAACCAGCGCTGCGTGGGTTTGTTGAAATCCACCGCCACGCGCTCCACACCCGTGAGCATGATGAGCGCATCTGCATGCAAATGCGCGGCTAGCATGGCGCTGGTTAAATCTTTGTCGATGACGGCGGGCACGCCTTGCAAATGACCTGCACTGTTGATGATGACGGGCACACCGCCTCCGCCGCAGGCAATGGGGAGCACACCCGCTTTCAGTAGCGCATCAATCGTGGGGAGATCTAAAATTTTGCGCGGCTTGGGTGACGCCACCATGCGCCGCCAGCCGCGGCCTGAATCCTCGGCAAACGTCCAACCCGTACGGCTTGCAATCTCTTTGGCATCCGACTCGCTAAAGAACTTTCCAACGGGTTTGGTGGGATTTTGAAACGCGGGATCATTCGCATCGACTTCAACTTCGGTAATCACGCATGACACCACCGCATTCATGCCATGGTCGTAGAGCACGTTTGCAAACGACTGCTGCAACATGTAGCCCATACCGCCCTGCGAATGCGCCACGCAAATATCCATCGGCATGGGTGGCAGTTCGTCCGCCGTCTTCGCCATGCGGTACAAGATATTGCCGACCACAGGACCATTGCCGTGCGTCAGCACCAGTTGCCAGCCCGCTTTGATGATCTCAACAAAGTGCTCACAGACACCGCGCATGAGCTCCAACTGCTCTTCCGCTGTGCCTTTGATGGTGGGTGGGTAAGCGGCGTTGCCGCCGAGGGCTACGACGACTAATTTACGGCTCATTTCAGCCACTCCCCAGCCAACCAAGCCGCACTGGCGCTATTGGGTGCCAGCACCATACCCGCATCGCGCAATTTTTTCTCTTGCGTGGCAAGACCTTGCGGATCAAGCTCAGTGCCGCAAACAAAGCCAATCACGGCAAGCGTGCGTTTGCCTTTAGCTGCCATCCTTTTGGCTTGTACAACTGCTGCCGCTAGCTCAGATGCAGGATCCGTATGCGCGCCCCAGCCAATCACCACGTCTAACAAAATCACGCGAACTGTTGGATCAGCCGCCTCGCGCAACAGTCGCTCGATCCGCGCACCTTGGTCAATCATGGGATGCGGCTTGCCAACGGTAAAGTCGTCGTCACCTAAATCTAGCGCGGCATGTTCAAAGCTAGCTTTCTTTGGGCTTGATAGCAGCAAGGCTTTATTGACGGGGATGTTTGACCAAACAGCAAGGCCCGACTTAGCCCAAATGGTTTGCGCTTCTGAGCAATAGGTGCCACCTGAATACAAGGCGCGAAGATAGTGCTGAGCCTTATGGAACATGGGCTTGCGCGGGATCGGGTACAACGCAAGCCAATTTGGGGCAGCCCCCTTTGCACCTTTTTTGGCATTTGGCTGTGCTTTATTCACTTTTGGGGGCAGACCCCAATTGTTTGCTAACTTGGCAGCTTGTGCGGCGCAGTCCACCATCGTTTGCACCACACGTATAGATTTCGATGGCGACTTGAGATTACTTCCCAAAAACAAAACGACGGCTGGCTTACCTGTCGCTGCTAACGCTGCCATGACTTTCACCGTGACTTCTGGCGCAGGCGGTTTTGAGACGATCGCAATCACTTTCGTGTCTGCATCACGCGCCAAGAGTTCAATCCCTTGCAACATCGTGATGCCACCAACATCGGCGTACACATCTCGTCCGCCTGTTCCAATTGCATGACTCACGCCGCCACCCATGCGGTGAATTTGCGTCGTCACTTCTTGCAAGCCCGTGCCCGATGCCGCCACCAAGCCGATGTTTCCGTGCCGTACGTTATTGGCAAATCCCAGCGGTACACCGCCAATAATGGCGGTTCCGCAGTCAGGGCCCATCACGAGTACGCCGCGCTTGGCGGCCTCCGTTTTGATGGCAACCTCTTGGTCTAGCGGCACGTTGTCGCTAAACATAAAAACGTTGAGCCCTTGCTTGACCGCCTTCAAGGCTTCGGCGGCGGCATAAGCGCCTGGTACAGAGATTTGCACGATGTTGGCCGAGCCCAGTTTGGCAAGCCCCATACCTACGGTTCGCGGCGCGATTTCTTCACTTGCCGAGCCAGAGGTAGCCTTTGCTGTGCCTGCCAGCTGGCTCTTCGCCATATCAATGGCACTCGTGCAGGCCTTTCTGGACATGGCCTGCACCACAATCATCACATCGCTGGGGTCCGCGTTTGCAACCTCAGTGGTCAGCAACCCCGCATCTTGCAGAATCTCTTTATTGGCTGGATTGCCCATTTGCAGCGTGGCGTTCACCACGCCGTCCATAGCCAGCATGGCCTGCGCCACACGCATTAAAGCGACGGAGTCTTTATAGAGATTAGCGTGAACAAAAGCTTGGGTAAAAAGCGTTGATGTAGATTTAGATGGCATGGTGCAATTGACGTTGAGAATATCAGACAGGCTTGATGTGTATACACTTTTGCTATCATAACGCCATGACATCAATTTCTCTCCCAAAACTGTCGCCTCTCTCCAACCCTCGCTCCGCGTTTGACGAACTCAACCCCGTCCCGCGCTTGCTAATGGGGCCTGGACCAATCAACGCCGATCCGCGTGTGCTTAAGGCCATGTCCTCGCAACTACTTGGACAATTCGATCCGCAGTTCCGTGGCTTTATGCGCGAGACGATGGCGCTTTATCGTCAGTTCTTTGAAACCAAAAACGACTGGACGCTGGTACTAGACGGCACGGCACGCTCGGCTATCGAGATGGTGATGATGTCAGCCGTTGAGCAAGGCGACAAAGTGCTGGTGTTGAGTTTTGGTCGCTTCGGTCAGTTGCTGGATGAAATCGCCAAGCGCTCAGGCGCGAATGTCAAAGTATTAGAAGCGCCTTGGGGCACGGTGTTTGATTTGGCGCAGATCGAACAAGCCATTAAAGCGTTCAGTCCCAAGCTAGTCGCCGTCTGCCAAGGCGATACCTCCACCACCATGCTACAACCGTTAGCGGGATTAGGCGAGTTGTGTCACCGCTACGGCGCACTGTTGCAAGTCGATGCAACCGCATCATGCGGCGGTACGCCATTACCCGTGGACGCATGGGCGATTGATGCGGTAACAGCGGGTTTGCAAAAATGTTTAGCAGGGCCTTCAGGCGCGGCGCCCATCACACTGAATGACGATTTCGCAAAAGTTATTTACCGTCGCAGGCATCTAGAAGAAGGGCTGCAAAGCAAAGACTATGTGGCTGGCGCGGGTTCGCGCATTGCGTCGAACTACATGGACATGGCGATGGTGATTGATTACTGGAGCGACGGCGCGCTGAACCATCACACCGAAGCAACCACCATGCTGTACGGCGCTCGCGAATGTGCGCGCATCTATGTACAAGAAGGATTGGCCCCTGCGCAGGCCAGACACAGCAAGGCTTCCAAGGCCGTTGTCGCAGGAGTGCAGGGCATGAACCTTAAGGTGTATGGCGATCTCAAAAACAAAATGCCCAACGTGACAGGCGTCTACATCCCAGACGGTGTGAATGGGGACAAGGTTCGCAGTGCGTTGCTGAACGATTTCAACATCGAAATTGGCACGAGTTTTGGTCAGTTGCACGGCAAGGTCTGGCGCATTGGCGCGATGGGCTACAACGCTCGCCCAGATTGCGTGCTGAGCACGCTGGCGGCATTAGAAGTTGTGCTGGCAACCGAAGGTCACAAGTTCACCCGCGGCGCGGGTGTGGATGCGGCGTATCAGACCCTAATAAGCGTAGCCTGAGGTCGCGGGTGCCGCCCTAACGCGTCGAGCCGTCACTTGGGTCAACTGCGTCACTTGCTTGTTGATGCCCGCCGTGACATCTAGTTGCTTGAGTGGCAAATCAACGGGCTGATCCATTTGCCAAATACGAAGATGCGCCACGCCCTCTGGCGCGTCTTCAAAGATTGCAAAGCCTTCTGCGTTGGTCTTCGCCGCCCAAGGAGACTCGGTCACGTAAATATGCCCACTCATCGACCCGTGGATAAAACAGCCAAGCAGCGTTGCGCCTAAAACACCAGGCTTATCCATCACAATTTCTTTGGTTACTGCTTTTTTACCTGCTGATTTCCCCTCCAAGACCATGGAAAAACCATTACTCTTGCCTGCCTCAACTTGCGAAGTATTCGCCGCATAGCCACGGATGTGATGATTCCATGAATCGTTATTCATGAAGATCACTTTAGCCCCCAAGGGGACGACGGATACGGCGGGTACAAACTGCATTTTTTCTTGCGCCACAACAGGCTGCATGGAAAGCGCAACTTTAGGCATTGCAGCTTTATTAGTCGGCAGTAAAACCACCACAGCGTCGGGCAATGGCTTACCATTTTTGTCGATCACTTGTACCGACACCGTTGCGGCGTTTGCTACTTGCGCGATCACAAGCAGCGCGAGCATTTGGATAGAAAGTAGGATTTTCATTTGACGGTAATCACCTCTCGATGCATAGGAGCCAATAATGCCAGCAGTTTATTTTGATCCTTAAATGGAATCGCTTTGGCGTCCATGGATTGTTGCAAAACTTCTACCAGCGCGTTGAAGTCTGCTTTGGCGATATCAAAATTAGCATGTGCCGACTTCATATCCGCCCCTTTATACACGCACGGCCCACCGCTCACTGTGCAGAATTGATCTGCCAGTTGCAATTTAAAGTTTGGTAAATTTGTTTTTTCAAAGAAAGGCGCGAGGCGCTTATCGGCCACCAAGCGCGTCACAAAATCATCCGACAACTGCGTGATACCTGATTGCTCGCCCAGCGCAATGTACAAACTATTGTCTTTTGCGGCACTTGACATCGTCGTCTGAGCGTTTGCAATGCCCGCAAAAGAAAACGCGAACACACAGGTCAAAAAAGTGAGGGTTAATTTTTTCATTTGAAACTCCAGTCAATCAGTTAAAAGTAAGGCGATTTAAAAAGCGAATTGAGCAGAGAGGTACGAACCTGTTTGCTTGCGCTCTGCCGTGGTGGCGGGGACGATGCGACCTAGGTCAACACGCGCCAATGTGAGTGATATGTTTTTAGTTGGAGCCCACGCCACAAAAATATCGCGCCAAGCGTCGGCTTGCAAGCCATTACCTAAGGCAGCAGCTTGTCCCGCAACTAATAAGTTATTGGGCATTCGGCGGTACTCGGTACCAATCGCGACCTTGCTACTCAAAAGATACGCCAGCGAGATCTCCGGCATGAGTTGGTAATTGTTATTCGCGCCGCCTAGCGTGGCGCCAAATCCCAAGAGTCCGTTTTGATTCGCCTTGGTCGCTCGCAGCGTGCCATTGACCAAGAGACCTTGCGCTAAAAAAAGCTTGCTTGCGCTGACATAGAAGTCAGCGCCCGATCGTTTAGCGCCCAGTGCCGTCAGCGTGGCATCCAGACCCGATGAGTCCAAGGTTTTGAACTGCGCACCCACTGCAACTTGCGGCATCAAGGTATCGCTATCGAGCACAGCATCGCCCGCCACACGGGCTTTCACGCCCACAATCGTTTGCTTGAGCACTAAGTTAGGAATACCCAATAACGGCCCCGTGATGCCTGTGTTAAAGGCTTGCCGAGCGACTGAGAGCTCATAGCGATTATCAAAGCCAACCACCACGCCCGCACCATTAAGCCCATAGTCTTTGGTGGAGGCGCGGGTCACATGCACAGCCACGCCTGTTTCGCCATCGGTGGCATTGCTGCCAATCACCGCCCACGGCGTGATGCCGCCGCCCGCAGTACCTTCAATGGTGCTGACACCCCCTGTGAGTAAAAGTTTGCCTGTATCGGCATGAACGCCAAAAGAAGCAGCCGCCATGCTGGTGAACAAGGTCGCCAAAAGTAGTCTGGATGGATGTTTCATCATGAAGTCCTAGTAGTGAAGAAAAGAAGGTCTCTCTCTCAATACGCAAGTTCCTAACAATCAGATTCAAATCAGCTTCAATTTTTCAAAAAAAACTTAAAAACTTGTGGCTCTCAGCTGCCCCTTAAACAGCACGCGCCCCGTAGGTCCGCCTTGGCTAGGTACACCGCCCTTGGGCTCTAAGCTGACAGCCAAGAGTGGCAGCTTTTCAATTTGCGCGATTTTTTGATTGTCGGCAGCCAAGCGCAGCACAGCGTCCGCGCCCAGCACGCCCATGGATTCGGGCTTGCCCGAGCCTTTGCCGCTGGTATCAATTGCCCACAATTGCAAGGATTTTTCATCCCCTTCACGGAAGTTGGATAACCGCTTGAGATTCAACTTTTGCGTCTTGGCGTCAAACGTGACCAGCACGCTCTCTGTGGCAGCTTCATCAGTCAGCACCGCCACAAATTGATTGGGCGCTTGTGACTCCATGCGAATCACGTTAAAACTGCCTGCAAGTAAAAAGCTGCTTGCCAGCGCCATGCCCCACGAGGCTCGCTGCCACCACTGCACACGCGCACGGAGCGCGGCGACCGTGTCCTGCAAATCATCAAACAAACTTCTCGCCCGTGTGGCCACCGGTGTGTTGAGCGGCAACAAGTTGCTGATGCGCTTCCATACGTTGAGGCTGGGCTCAGCCGCTGTGGATAGTTCATTCAAAGTACCGAGACGCGTTTGCCAATCGGCCATGGAGCTGCGAATGCTTATGTGTTGGCTTGCCAACTGCTCTAGCCGGCGACGCGCCCCAGCGCGTAGCGTCCCTAGTGCATAGCTGCTAGCGAGATGCTCGATCAATGCTGCGTTCTTATGTATCTTCATTTATTCTTGCCCCCACTGGTTAAGCAAACGATGCCATACACGATTTCAGTTGCGCCAATCCACGTCTAATCCATGTTTTGATGGTTCCAATTGGCAAGTCAAATTGACTGGCCAATTCGCTGTGGCTCATATCCCGAAAGTACGCCCACACAATCACGTCGCGCTGCTTGGCCTCAATTTTGGACAAGCAATTATTCAGCGCACCCGCTTGCTCGCCCGCCATCGCTGCATCCAATAAGCCAACTTCGCTGGATGCGATTTGCTCCGATTCTTCATCGTCAAGAGATTGCGTCTTTCCATCCATTTGGCTGGCTAGCCTTCGGAGCATATCCAGCGCACGGCTTCGCACAATCACGCTCATCCAACCCAACGGCGGACTCAAACTCGCGCGGTAATCGCTAGCGATGCGCCACACATTCAAATAACATTCTTGCAATACATCTTCCGCAAGATCAACTCGTCCTACCATCCGCAGCGCCAAGCCATAGAGCTTGCGGCTAGTGATGTCGTACAGCTCACGCAGTGCCGCCTCATCTCGCGTGGCAATGCGATCTAGCAAAGCAATCAAGTGGGCATCTGTGGCTAGCGTAATGGACATGCGGCCTATTTTAGAGGCGCTGCCTTGAGTGTTGCCAGATACGCCACCACGTCCATCCGATCTTGCACATTGCCGAGACGAAAACCCATCGCTTGCCCTGGTATCACTTGCTCAGGGTCTGTCAACCATCTCGCGAGTAAATCTTTATTCCAAACCAGCTCGCTTTTTTTGAGCGCCGCCGAGTACGAAAAATCCTTGATGCTGCCCGCCTTGCGCCCGACGATCCCCGCATGTTTAGGCCCTACGCGATTAGCTTCCACGCTATGGCAGCCTGCACAGTTGTTTTCGTAAACGGCAAGTCCACGGCTAACCGCTTGCGCGTCCTCTGCGAAAGCAGCATTGCCAGCGGACAAGGCCACCAGCAACGCCATCCAAACAAGATGCTTAGCCACCGAAGCTCAGCGCGCCAGTTGGCAGAGCACGTCCTAATGCGTTGGTCAAAATCGTCCAGTGCATGGTTTCATCCGCAGCTAAACGACCCGCAATTTGTGCTAAATCTTTACTGGCAAACGCAGGGATGACACCAAGGTAGGCATTGATTGCGCCACGCTCCAGCTTGGCAGCCAAGCTCAAAACATCGGCTTGATTTTTGAGCGATGCCGCGCCCAGTGCTTTAGCGTACTCGTCTAAAGATTTTTCCATCACAGGCGAGCCGCCCAATTTTTGAATCGTGGCAATCAAGGCATCGCGATGACCTTTGTGGTGACCTTGAAACGAGACGGCAATATCGAGCACAGGCTTTTGTAAGAGACCGCTGCCAGCGCCGAGTTGATACGCGTTGATCGCCTCGTGCTCAAGGCCGAGTGCGACATTCAAAATGCCTACGTCTTTGCTGGGGTCAGCAGCCATGCCTTGCGCGAGTGCCTCTTTAGCGCCCAGCATAGCAATCGCGACGGCGGAGAGACTGCCTGTGGTGCGAAGCCACGTGCGGCGTGAGTTGGGCACGAGAATCGAAGAAGTGTGAGTGTCAACTTGCATGATGCATCCTTTAAAAATAAAGCTAACAAAGAAAAATCACAGAAGCAAAAATTGCCCCTGTAGATATCAATACGCAGCGTTATTCAAATCGGATTCAAAGCAAGCAATATCAGCTCAGGTTCTACACATCTTCAGCAAAATTTCACCCATCACTTCGGGCGCTTGGTTTTCATTGAGGCGGCTATACACCTTCCCCTCAATCAATTGTTTGGACAGCATCCATCGCTCGTGGTGGTTATGCGCCATGCGCAGCGTGGCCGCGATGTAGTCATCAATCGTCCAAGCCACGCACCAATCAGGCAGACCAATGCGTTTAAACATTCCAACGTCGATGTGCTCGGCCAGCTCTGGGCCTGCCTTGCAAATACCGGGCATTCCCAGCAGCGCCATATCCGCAAGGCCATTAGTGTTGCCATACGGGAAGGGGTTAATAAACATATCACACTGGGAGATGATGCGCATGTACACCGTGTACTTTTGATGCGGATAAACAAACGTGCGGCGTTTGATTCCATCATCTAGCTGCGCCTCAATCTCTGCGCGAATACGCTGGTAAAGCGGCCCGACCGCCTGTGCCATTGGGAAGTGAAACTCGACGGGTAAACCCTCAGCCTCCGAACGCTCAGCTATGGTGCGCAGCGTACCGATGAATACAGGATTGATCTTGATGATGGCCGCAGCGATGGCGATTTTGAGCACGGCAGGTCGCTCGCGCGGCACACGCTGAACTTGCTTCAAAAACTCATCTGGCGTATCCACGTTGGGGATCATCTGCATCACGTTCGCAGGCATGGGCAAGATGGTCTCGCCAAACGCTGCTTGTCCACTCATATAGCCTTCGTCGGTGATGAAGTAATCCATCTGAAGTGAAAACGTCGATGCGCCGTGTCCGTTGGAGACCATTTGAATCGGCGCAAGGCGAATATTGGACAAGTACACCGTGTGCGGAAACATGCCAACGCCTAGGTGATAAACGATGTCAGGCTTCTTTTGATTGGCTAGTTCGCGAGCAAACGCCACGACCTCTAGAACATCACCAGCAGGGGTTTCGTGGAATTCATCGAACACGGCTTGGCCTACTTCGCTAGCCCCCGAACGTGGCCCGACACCGATGAGGTGAAATTTATCCTTCAACGCGCGCAGCGTCATCGAATGCGTGCGATAGACCGCAAAACCTGGCGAAAACCATTCGGTAATCACCATGAGCGTCGGCCGCACGGCAAGTATGGGCTTCACGGCAAGACGACTGGCCAGCTTAGCAAGCGATTTCGACTGCGCGGAATCCATGCCTTGCGGCAATGCGGTAGCCACATCGCCCAAATTGAGCGCAATCAGTTGCTGTCGAATTAAGGTATTTAACGATTTTTTAATCGCATGGCGGCCATCTAGAAACCCATAGCTGCACAGCATGTATACCTGATGAATCACGGGCAGCGGCCAATTCACAAAGTCCGTTGCTTCCAGCATTCGAGCAGGCCACCACGCGAGCAGTGCTTCACGCTTCTGATGCGCGGCAGGCGACGCCATCACATTGGTCGAGAGCCATGCAAAAAACAATGACGCAGCAAGCGTTTGATTTTGACTCCACAGCTGATCGAGGTTGATCGGAAGCTCAGACTCCACCGTGATTAAAAAGAGGCACTTGGTGAGCTGCGCATCAGGAATAGCAAAATCGGGGGCCGTGCTGCTCACGCCGCACAAGGTGCGAATCACATGGTCAGCGTTCCTCTGCGCCGTGCAACCGTAGATCAAACTCACCCAGCGCTGCAAACACATGAACTGCCGAAAGCCTTGTGGCGATAGCGTAAACGTCTCATCCAAAAACAAGCGCGAAGTTGCTACGGCAATGCGCTCGCAGAGGTGCATCTCGCGCTCGGAGGGCGTGAGCGCGGCAGGCGCAAGGCACGTGAGTGCATCCATCGAGCCCGCATGGTTGTCCATGCTGTAAAGCAGTCCGAATAAGGCGTTTCCAGCGGCTTCGTGCTGGCGGGTTTGTACAAGGTATTCTAAATTTTCAATCGACAAATTGGGCATGCGCGTATCGTTAAATTGTTATTGCTTAGCAATTTTGGCGCGGGTAATCACATCGCCCCAGCGCTTGGTGTCCGTGACGAGTAGTTCTCCCAAAGCCTCGGGCGTGCTGCCCTGTGCGTGCAATTGCTGCGCTTCCAGTTGCTTAATCACATCTGGATTTTTAAGTGCTTTTTGAATCTCAGCATTTAACTTGGCAATCACATCTTTAGACGTTTTAGCGGGCACGGCAAAGCCGTTCCATGATGTCGCGTTAAAACTTGATAGCACGCCACCACTCTCGCGCACTGTTGGCACATCTGGAAACTGAGGGCTGCGTACCGCACTCATGACCGCCAAAGGACGTACGGCTTTGCTGTGCAGCTGCCCGACCATCGTCCCACCCAAAATTTCCACCATGATGTCCAGTTCACCGCCGCGCAATGCAGAAATCACGGGTGGTGTGCCGTTGAAGGGCACGAGTTGAGCCTCGATACCTGCGCTTGCTTTGAAGAGTTCTGCCGCCAAGTTTTGCGTCGTGCCAATTTGCGGCGTACCGATATTGAGCTTGCCGGGGTTTGCTTTAGCGTAAGCAATCACTTCTGCCAATGTGTGAAAACGTCCGCGATCGGACGAGGCAATCACCAAATCAAATGTGGCAAGCTTGGAGACGGGAGCAAAGTCTTTGAGCGTATCAAATGGCAGCGCTTTAAACAAAGCAGCGCTCACCGCTGTGCCGCTAGAAATCAAGAGCAGCGTGTGCCCATCGGGCGCTGACTTAGCAACCAAATCGCCCGCCACAATGCCGCCTGCACTGGGCTTGTTTTCCACAACCACAGGGTTTGATAAGAGCTCAGATAGCTTTTGTCCCACCGCACGCGAAGTCGCATCTGCTGCACCACCCGCGGCGTTAGGCACGACGATTTTGATAGCTTTTGTTGGAAAATTCGTTTGAGCCTGCGCAGCTATTGAGAGCGCTCCAATTAAAAAAATGGCGAATAGCTTGCGCATAGAGGGCTCCAATGATTGGCGGAGAGGGTGGGATTCGAACCCACGGTACCTTGCGGTACGCCTGATTTCGAATCAGGTACATTCGGCCACTCTGCCACCTCTCCTAGGGGTTTGCTTCGTATTTGGCGAAGCCGCAATTCTATCAGTGCGGCTGCTTTGTCACTAAAGCTTCACACGTAAAACTTAATCTCAAGACTTCATTCACCACATGGAGTCTTTCGATGAAATCTCATGCCTCGCTTTTTCTTTGCTCCGTCCTGTCCGTGCAGGCATTTCTCGCACTGGACGCTCAAGCCCAGACCGCAACTACGGCAGTTCTCGCTGGACATGCGTATCTACCATCAACATCTACTATCACACCGCCCACTTCAGCGGGCGAGCTGTTTCAGACCAGCGGTAAGTTCACCAATAGTCAGCGTACACGTGAGGCGAAGTTGGGCGCTATTCCCGCCAACACTTTTGTAGGTGATGCCAAATATCCGCGCGCTTCGGGCGGTACGCTACCCGTGCTAGGCCAAGCTGTACAAGGCTTCTCAGGCATTGTGTCTTTGGGGCATGATGAATTTTTAACGCTGACCGACAACGGTTTTGGCAACAAAGTCAATTCCATGGACGCGCTGCTGATGGTGCATCACGTCAAAGCAGACTGGGCGAGCGGCAAGGTGGAGCGCCTCAAGACCACGTTTTTAAGTGATCCTGATAAAAAAATACCCTTCTTCATTCAAAACGAAAATACAAAGGAGCGCTACCTAACGGGTTCGGATTTGGACATCGAATCCATCCAAATGATTGGCAACGAATGGTGGATTGGTGATGAGTACGGTCCCTACATCATCAAAACCGACAACCACGGCAAGGTGCTCGCGTTGGTAGAGGTCGAAGTACAAGGCAAAACCTATCGCAGCCCCGACCATTACTTACATGCCCGCCCACCAACACCTAGCGTGCTGCCATTTAACGTACGCCGCTCAGGTGGTTTTGAGCCTATGGCGAAGTCCCCTGACGGCGGAAAGCTCTACCCGATGTTTGAGTGGCCACTTTGGGATGAAGCCGCGAAAGATTTTGAAAAGGTAGACGGAAAAACTTTTACCCGCATGCTGCAACTAGACGTAGCCACGATGAAGTACACCGACCAACAATGGAAATATCGCTTTGAGCAAGTTGGCAATATCGCTGCTGACTTTCAGCTGGTGAACGAGCACATCGGCCTCGTGATTGAGCGCGACGATGCCAGCGAAGGCGTATCGCCCGCTTGCCCTGCCGCACCGCGTACCGACTGCTTCACCATGCCCGCTAAGTTCAAGCGCATCTACAAAATTGATCTTGCGCAAAAAGATGCGGACGGCTTTGTGAAGAAAGTGGCGTTTATTGATTTGCTCGCCATTGCCAACCCAAAAGGACTGGCAAAACTGGGCAGCAACGAAGCTATGTTTGCTTTGCCGCATCTAGGGCCTGAAGGCTTGGCCGTGGTGGACAAAGAACACATTGTGGTGGTGAACGACAACAACTATCCGTACTCGTCAGGTCGCAAAATTGGTGAGCCCGATCACAACGAATTGACGCTACTCAATATCAAAGACTTGCTGGAAGCCAAGTAACACTTGGCTTAGCGGGCAATGGCTTAGAGCGGCGCAAGCCGCATGAGTCCGCCCATATATGCGCGTAAGGCTTCGGGGACGGTAATTGAACCGTCCTCGTTTTGATAGTTCTCTAGCACCGCCACCAGTGTGCGCCCAACGGCAAGCCCAGAACCATTCAGCGTATGCACATGCTCGTTCTTGCCTTGCGCATTTTTAAAACGCGCTTGCAAACGACGTGCTTGAAATGCTTCACAATTGCTGACCGAACTAATCTCGCGGTACGCGTTTTGCGCAGGTAGCCAAACCTCTAAGTCGTGCGTTTTGGCAGCGCCAAAGCCCATGTCTCCTGTGCACAAAAGCATCACGCGGTACGGAAGCCCCAGCTTTTGCAACACCGCTTCGGCGTGACCTGTCATCTGATCCAATGCGGCGTAGCTCTTGTCGGGATGCACGATTTGCACCATCTCAACTTTGTCAAATTGATGCTGACGAATCATGCCGCGTGTATCGCGCCCGTAGCTACCCGCCTCGGAGCGGAAGCACGGGGTGTGCGCTGTCAGCTTGATCGGCAGCTCAGACTCCGCCACCACCACATCGCGTACGAAGTTGGTGAGCGTGACCTCGGACGTGGGGATCAAATACAAGCCCTCTTCGCCCACTGCATCTTGTCCGCCTTTTTTGGCAGCAAACAAATCGCCTTCAAACTTAGGAAGTTGCCCTGTTCCCTTGAGCGTGTCGGCATTCACAACGTAAGGCGTGTAACACTCGGTGTAGCCATGCTGTTCGGTTTGTAAATCCAGCATGAACTGCGCGAGTGCACGGTGTAACTTAGCAATCCCGCCCTTCATCACCGTAAAGCGTGAGCCCGTTAGCTTGACGCCCATCTCAAAATCGAGACCCAATGGTTCGCCTAAATCGACGTGATCCTTGGCTGGGAAACCAAGTGGGACGGGGCTTGCACCAGTGTCGCCCTCAGCTCCATTGATAGGCGCCCACTTACGTAGCTCCACATTGCCGTGCTCGTCTGAGCCCACAGGCACAGACTCGTGCGGCAAATTGGGAACGGCCAACAGCATTTCGGCAATTTGGATCTGCACGGCGTCACTACGCGCGCCAGCTTGCTCCATCTCGGCCTTCATAGCAGCAACTTCAGCCATCAAACCATCGGCTTGCGCAGAAGCGGTTGCGTCACCCTTCGCGGCAGCGCCTTTCAGCATGCCTACTTGCTTGGAAGCCATATTGCGCTTGGCTTGTAGCTCTTCGGCGCGCACTTGAATCGTCTTGCGTTCTGCCTCTAAAGCCGTGAATTTTTCAACGTCTAAAAATGCTTGCGGGTTCTTACGTTTTTGCAGTGCCGCGACCACAGTCGGCAAATCTTTGCGAAGCTGATTGATATCTAACATGGCTTTCCCAATTCCCCAATTAATTGGCGCAAGGCTTTTCGCCTGCGCCCGCTTTTTTGTAACACAGTGGATCCGTGGCCTCTATTTTTTGCACCTCGGCAACTGGCTCTTTTGGCTGCGCTTTATCGCTCGCATGAACTGCTCGCTGGTTGCGTACTTGGCAATCCACACGGTCGGTATACGAGGACTGATTGAGGCAAGCCCAATCCGCACTCCAAGGCGAGGCGCAACCTGCCAGTAAGCAAACGATAAAAGCCACACCTAAGTGGAGCGTGCGAGGTTGCATAAGAGCTCCTTTTTATGTCAAAGCCTATTACTTGAGAGCTTTAAAGCGTGCGCGTTTCGGACGAGCACCCTCTTCACCCAAACGCTTCTTCTTGTCGGCTTCGTACTCTTGGTAGTTGCCGTCAAAGAACGTCCACTGGCTATTGCCCTCACACGCCAAGATGTGGGTGGCAATACGGTCTAGGAACCAGCGGTCATGGCTAATCACCATCACACTGCCCGCAAACTCTAACAGCGCGTCTTCTAACGAGCGCAATGTCTCCACGTCCAAGTCGTTCGATGGCTCATCCAGCAGCAAGACGTTGCCGCCTTCAATCAAAGTTTTTGCCATGTGCAAGCGTCCGCGCTCGCCGCCCGACAAGCTGCCGACACGTTTTTGCTGATCGCCGCCGTTAAAGTTAAAGCGCCCGCAATAGGCGCGGCTGGCAACGGTGAACTTGCCGATTTGCAGCATATCTAAACCGCCAGAAATTTCTTCCCACACGGTTTTATCGCCATTTAAGTCGTCGCGGGTTTGGTCAACAAACGCTAACTTAGCCGTCTTACCAATCGCCACTTCACCGCTGTCTGGCGTCTCTTTGCCTGCAATCATTTTGAACAACGTGGACTTACCCGCGCCGTTCGGGCCGATGATGCCAACAATCGCGCCCGCTGGCACTTTGAACGACAAGTCATCAATTAGCACACGGTCGCCAAATGATTTGGTGACGTTTTTAAACTCGATCACTTCATTACCCAAACGCTCGGCCACAGGGATAAAAATCTCCTGCGTCTCGTTGCGTTTTTGGTAGTCGTGATCCGACAACTCTTCGAACCGCGCCAGACGCGACTTACTCTTGGCTTGACGACCTTTGGGATTTTGACGAACCCATTCCAATTCCTTTTTAAGCGCCTTGGCACGGGCTTCTTCGCCCTTTTGCTCTTGCGCCAAGCGGTTGCCTTTTTGATCCAGCCAGCTGGAGTAATTGCCCTTCCAAGGAATGCCGCTACCGCGGTCCAACTCCAAAATCCACTCGGCTGCGTTATCTAAAAAGTAACGATCGTGGGTAATCGCGACCACGGTGCCCGAATAGCGCGCCAAGAACTGCTCCAGCCAATCGACCGACTCTGCATCCAAGTGATTGGTGGGCTCGTCAAGCAACAACATGTCTGGCTTAGACAGCAGCAAACGGCACAGCGCGACGCGGCGCTTTTCACCACCCGAAAGCACGCCCACTATGGCATCCCACGGTGGCAAGTTGAGCGCATCGGCAGCAATCTCTAGCTGGTGCTCGCTATCGCCAGAATCGTTGCCGATAATGGCCTCCAGTTCAGCTTGCTCGGCGGCTAGCGCGTCAAAATCAGCATCTTCCGCGCCATAGGCCACATAGACTTCTTCTAACCGAGTCTTCGCGGCAGCCACCGCACCCATGCCGTCCTCGATGGATTGGCGCACCGTATGCTCGGGGTTGAGCTGCGGTTCTTGCGGCAAATAACCGATGTTGAGGTTAGGCATCGGAATCGCCTCGCCCTCAAACTCTTTGTCCACGCCCGCCATGATTTTGAGCAGAGTCGATTTCCCCGAGCCGTTCGTGCCCAGCACGCCAATCTTGGCGCCAGGGAAAAACGACAAGGAAATGTCTTTAAGAATATGACGCTTAGGCGGGACAATTTTGCCCAAGCGGTTCATGGTGAATACGTATTGCGCCACAGTTTTCTCTTTTACTAAGTGCTCGCTCTAAAAATGAGCGAAGTGGGCTATTTTCTCAGAATAGACTAGCGCTTCAATTCTTTATCGTTTCTTATCTTTCAAATACCCATGCAATTGCTCTTAGCCCCGATGGAGGGCTTGCTCGATTTTGTGCTGCGCGACGCACTCACGCGCGTGGGCGGCATTGATCGCTGCGTGTCTGAGTTCATCCGAGTCACCAACACGCTGTTGCCCAATCGCGCCTTCATCCGCGTGATGCCTGAGCTTTTAAACGGCAGCCGCACGCCGTCTGGCGTGCCCGTGCGCGGGCAACTGCTAGGCTCCGACCCCGTGTGCTTGGCAGAAAACGCGGCGCGCCTTGCCAGTCTTGGACCCGAGGGGGTTGACCTTAATTTTGGCTGCCCCGCAAAAGTCGTCAATCGCCACGGCGGTGGTGCGGCGCTGCTTGATGAGCCCGAGCTAGTGGTCAAAATTGTCTCTGCCGTGCGCCGCGCAGTGCCTGATACCCAAGTCGTCTCCGCCAAAATGCGCCTCGGTTTTAACGACGATCGCCGCGCCGTGGAATGCGCCATCGCAATTGCCGAAGCAGGTGCAAGCGAACTCGTCGTCCACGCCCGCACCAAAGCAGACGGCTATCGCCCACCCGCGTACTGGGCACGTATCGCGGACATCCGCGCTGCAGTGCGCATCCCCGTGATTGCCAACGGCGAGATTTGGAACGTGGAAGACGCAAGGCGCTGCCAAGCGTTATCGGGCGCAAGCGCACTGATGCTGGGGCGCGGGATGGTGACTGACCCCGGCCTCGCACTGGCAATACGGGCGAATGCACCAACACCACTAGCATGGACACAGCTACTGCCACTCATTCAAGATTTTTGGAATCTGGTCTGCAAAACCCAAGAGCCACGCCAACGCGCAGGCAGACTTAAACAGTGGCTCAATTTTTTGCGCCGTACCTACCCAGAAGCGGAGGCGGCGTACATGGCAATTCGGACTGAAAACGATCAGGCCAAAATCACCACTTGGTTACAAACCTTGCACCAGCTCGCGCGTTAAATCTGCTGCCGCTATAGCCTTGCAGCCAGTTGTGTTTTGCCCCGCCCACAGTGGAGAGAAATCGCCCAAGCCTTGCGCCTCCGCCCACGCACGCAGTGGTGCAATCGCCGCAGTTGCAAGCGGAAACTCTGGCGCGGCGCGGTTGATAGAACCCATCTCGCGCGTCAAGCGATTGACGATGCCGCGTGCAGGACGGCCTGTGAATAAATTTGTGAGTGCAGTCACCTGCGGGTCAATACCAGCAAGGCCTCCCATCAATGCAGCTCTGTGCACCTTGCTGGTTGTGGCCTCTGGGCACAGCAGGTACACCGTACCAATTTGAACGGCGGATGCGCCAAGCGCCATCGCAGCGCGTACGCCAGCCGCATCTGCAATGCCGCCCGCCGCAATCACAGGAATATCAATTGCGCGCACGATTTGCGGCAGTAATGCGAACGTACCCATTTGCTTATCGATGTCTGCGCAGGGGTCATCAGTTAGGAATATCCCTCGATGCCCGCCCGCTTCTACGCCTTGCGCAATCACCGCATCCACACCTTGGCTAGCCAACCACTTTGCCTCTTCCACCGTGGTGGCGCTTGAGATGATTTTGCTTCCCCATGAGCGAACACGCGCCAGTAAGTCGCTGCTTGGCAAGCCAAAATGAAAGCTCACCACAGGCGGCTTAAAGTGCGCCAGCACATCGGCGTGCTCTGCGCTAAACGGTGTGCGGCCTGCGCCAGTAGGCAGCTCAACCTGCAAGCCGCACTGGCTGTAGTAAGGCAGCAAGGCATCGCGCCAAGCCTTATCCCGTATGGCCTGCGGGGTAGGTGGTGCGTGACAAAAGAAATTGACGTTATAGGGTTTGTCGGTTTGCGCAGTGATTTTCGTTAGCTCGTCCCGCATGGCGTCCAAAGACAACATCGCGCAAGGCAACGAGCCAAGGCCACCTGCATTCGATACCGCAATGGCAAGCGCCGCATCTTGCACGCCTGCCATAGGTGCTTGGATGATGGGCAGGGATACCGACAAATCGGCCCCAAACATTTACTTTCCCTTCGCCTTCAAAGCCGCATCCAACCGAGAAAACACACGGCGTGTATTGCCTTCATACACCTGATATTTCTCTTCTTTTGACAGCAGCGTATTCGCTTCAATGTAGCGCTTGGTGTCGTCAAACTGAAAGCCCGTTTGTGGATCAATCGCACGCACCGCGCCGATCATCTCGCTCGCAAACAAGATGTTTTTACTTGGGACGACGGTGGTCAGTAAATCGATGCCTGGCTGGTGATAGACGCAGGTATCAAAGAAGACGTTGTTCAGCAAATGCTCTTCTAATTTCGGTTTGTTCAGCATCATGGCGAGGCCACGGAAGCGCCCCCAGTGGTAAGGCGCTGCGCCGCCGCCGTGCGGAACGAGGAACTTGAGCGTTGGGAAATCTTTGAACAAATCGCCTTCCAATAACTGCATAAACGCCGTGGTATCCGCGTTCAAATAATGCGCGCCCGTGGTGTGAAAGCAGGCGTTGCAACTGGTGGAGACGTGAATCATGGCGGGCAAGTCGTACTCCACCATCTTCTCGTAAATCGGGTACCAATGCTTGTTGGTGAGAGGCGGCGATGTCCAGTGGCCACCGCTTGGATCAGGATTCAAATTGATACCGACGGCACCATATTCTTTGACGCATTTCTCTAGCTCGGGGATGCAAGTCGCAGGATCAACGCCTGGGCTTTGCGGCAGCATGGCAACCGTGGCGAAGTTGTCAGGGTAGAGGGCGCTCACACGGTACACCAGCTCGTTACAAATCGCTGCCCACGTGCTGGACACATTGAAGTCGCCAATGTGATGCGCCATGAAGCTCGCACGCGGCGAGAACAGCGTCATGTCCGAGCCGCGCTCTTTCATCAGCTTCAATTGGTTGTTGTCAATCGTCTCGCGGATCTCGTCGTCACTGATTTTGAGGTCGCTCACTTTGGGCATCAAACTCGCGTCTTTGATGCCCGCGATTTGCGCATTGCGCCAAATCTCCAGCGCTTTAGGCGCGGTGGTGTAGTGACCGTGGCAGTCGATGATGAGGGGATTCGCTTGGCTCATGGCAATCTTTCAAAATGTAATGAATAGTACAGACGATGCAAGTTTAGCGGTTAAGGTTTTACCATTTTGCAGCTAGTCGGCAAGGCCGCTTGGAAAGAACTAAGGCTACGAACCACTTTAAACCCATAGCCAGAACCTTCTACGTCAAACTTCACGCCCGCATCCCCCTTACGCCCCATCACGCCTACCATCAGCGGCTGCTGGAACTGGTGGTCCAGGGCTCGCATTTCGCCTGTTTGCCCTGCAAAGCCGACTTTCGCTTTTTCTAGCTCGCGTGCAACCGCAACCGCATCGCTACTACCCGCGCTATGGATCGCCCCCGCCAGCGCTTCCACCATCAACTGCATCCGCATGTGAACGTAGTCGTCTGCGGGTTTCGGGAAACGCTGCCGAAAGCTTTGCATAAAGCGCTCACTAGCATTTGGATTTTTCGGGTTGCTGTAGTTCGGCAGCCAATCCGCCACGGCAATCAGCTTGCCTACGCCCGCCTCGCCAATGGCCGCGGGCGCTCCGAGAGCATTACCGTAAAAAGTATAGAACTTGCCCGTATAGCCCACATCCTTCGCGGCCTTCACGAGTAACGTGAGGTCGTTCCCCCAGTTACCCGTGATGACGGCCTGGGCACCGCTGGCTTTAATTTTGGCGGCATAGGGCGTGAAGTCTTTCACACGGCCAATCGGGTGCAACTCGTCACCCACGACTTGCACATCAGGACGCTGCAAAGCCAATTGACGCTTGGCCTCCCGCAGTACCGATTGTCCAAAACTGTAGTCTTGCCCAATCAGGTACACCGACTTCACAGTCGCATCTTGCTTGAGCACATCGACCAGTGCCGCCATACGCATATCGGAGCTGGCATCAAATCTGAAGTGCCAAAAGCTACAGCGCTCGTTGGTCAGCGCGGGGTCAACGGCGGAGTAATTCAAAAATACGACGCGCTTGGCGGGTTCGCGCTCGTTGTGTTTATTGATCGCGTCAATGAGGGTGAGAGCGTTGGCGGATGAATTACCTTGCAACACAATGCGCGCGCCATCGACGATGGCGCTTTTGAGCGACGTGAGCACTTCTTCGTTTTGCCCTTTGCTGTCGTATTGTTTGAGTACCAGCTTTTGCAGCCCCAATTTGGTTCTGACACCGCCGCGAGCGTTGACGCGCTCTATTGCCCACGCCAAATTACGATAAACCGCGTCGCCCGTATTGGCGAACGGACCGCTCAATCCTTCAATCATGGCGAGCTGAATGGGGGGATACGTCGATGGGCTAGTTTGAGCCAATGCACTAGACGCAACGACAACGAACCATGAAAAAAAGCTAGCCACAAGCGCTCGAAAACTAAACCGCATAAACAATCCTTGTCAAACAAAAGTAGCCGCGAAGTGTAGTGAGCCCGTGTTGCGTTATGTATGCAATACAGGGAAAACCCGAGCATGAGACAATCGGAGGATGACTTTTACAGAACTTGGCCTTGCGCCTGCGCTATTACGCGCGATCACTGAGGAGGGTTACGACACTCCTACCCCCATTCAAGCTCAAGCTATTCCTCTCGTGATGCAGGGGCACGACCTGCTAGCTGGCGCTCAAACAGGCACAGGAAAAACAGCGGCGTTTACGCTGCCGATGTTGCACCGCTTGGCCATGTCGGCCTCCGCCAAAAACAAATTTGGCGGCATCGGCACACGTGTGCTGGTACTCACGCCTACGCGCGAACTGGCGGCGCAAGTGGAAGAGTCCGTGCGTACTTACGGCAAACATTTACAACTCACCTCGACCGTCATTTTTGGCGGCGTGGGCATGAATCCGCAAATCAGCGCCCTGCGCCGCGGCGTCGATATTTTGGTAGCAACGCCAGGTCGCTTGCTCGATTTGCAAGAGCAAGGCAAACTAGATTTATCCACCGTGCAGATGTTGATTTTGGACGAAGCTGACCGTATGCTGGACATGGGCTTTTTGCCCGATATCCGCCGCGTGCTCTCCTTGGTGCCTAAGCAAAAACAAACGCTGTTGTTCTCGGCTACGTTTAGCGACGAGATTCGCAAGTTGGCGCAGGGACTTTTGAACAACCCCAAGTCGATTCAAGTCACGCCTAGCAACACCACGGTGCAAAGGATCACGCAGTCGCACCATTTGGTGGGACGCGGTAAAAAGAAAGCACTGCTCACGCACATCATTCAAACGCACAATTGGAGTCAGGTGCTGGTATTTACACGCACCAAGTTTGGCGCGAACTCGGTGGCAGAGCATTTAACCAAGCACGGTATCGAAGCGCTGGCGCTGCACGGCAACAAGAGCCAAGCCGCTAGAACCCAAGCGCTGCAAGGCTTTAAGGCAGGCACGATTCGCGCCTTGGTGGCGACTGACATTGCTGCACGCGGCATTGACATCGACGATTTGCCGCATGTGGTGAACTACGAAATCCCGAACGTATCCGAAGACTATGTGCACCGCATTGGTCGCACAGGACGCGCAGGTCGCCCGGGCGAAGCGGTCAGCTTGGTCAGCCTTGACGAGGAAGGCTTTTTCGAATCCATCGAGCACTTCACCAAGCAAAAAATTGAGCGCGTGCCCATGCCCGACTTTGCCCCCGAGCCGGGTGAGCGCGGCGAGCCGATTGCGATGGGACGCCAAACCATTTGGGGCGGTGCAGGCAAACCGCCAAGTCGTGAAGTGATGCAGGCGGCGGCTAAAGCTGCGATGACGGAGATGCGTCAGCGCTTAAACGATCGCCCACCGCGTGGTCGTCCTGGTGGTCAGGGTAGTGGTAACAACGGCGGCGGCGCTCGTCCTGCGGGCGGTGGTGGACGTGCGCCAACAGGTGGCAGCAGAGCCCCCGCTGGCGGTGGCGGTCGCGCCCCTGCTGGAGGCGGCCGCTCATCCTCGGGAAAACCCCCGTCAACGCAAGCTAGAAATTACCGTTAAATTCAGTATCCAGTTTTGGATACCTTGGTTTAACCCCCTTCTTAATCTTTGGAGTACTTCTCATGAAAAAAATCTTATCGCTACTCGCTTTCGGTCTGGCTTTGTCTTTTGGTGCAGCGCACGCAGCTGATGACGCTAAAACCCCACAGCAAAACAAAATGGCCACTTGCAATGCTGACACCAAAGCAAAAACACTGAAAGGTGACGAGCGCAAAGCCTTC
>CANFCG010000032.1 GCA_947445115.1 Comamonadaceae bacterium
GCCGCATAAGATGGCGATCACAAACACGGGTTGTTTAGCCAGTTGCCATACGGTGCGACCTTGTTGCTTGGCACCGCCGCTGAGTGGCGGGAAGTTGATGTTGGAGACGAGCGCGAGACCAATCAGTGCCACCACGGCAAGCGCCAAATAGCTGCCGACAAAATTGGTCAAAGCCATGCCAGCAAAGTCGCCCGAGCGAGTCCACTGCGCAAGATTGGGTCCGAGCACCGCACCAATAATGCCGCCCGCCATCACCCACGAAATTGCTTTTTCTTTGTAATTGCTGCCCACAAGTTCGGGCGCAGCAAAGCGGTAGAGCGACGCGTTGGCGTTGTAGTAACCCGCTACCAGCGTTGATGCCACTAGCAACCAAAATTGCTTGGTGTAGGCCGCATAGGCGCAGACCAAGGCCGAGAGCAAACCCACCACCAAGCCCAATTGGAACGAGCGTTTGCGCCCATACATGCGCTGCGTTTTAGCCACTAACTGCGCTGAGAGCGCCGCGCCAATCACATAAGCTGACACAGGAAAGGTCGCCATCCAACCTTGCGGCGCAAGCGCAAGTCCGACAAGGCCGTTGATGGCGATGAACACCACGTTGTTGGTAAGAAACGCGCCTTGCGCGAAGGTGAGGAGGAGTAGATGGGGGTTCATGTCGCGCCTTGTTGTGAGACGCTAGTATTGCACGGGGCGAGTTTGTATGATGTTCAGGATGAAAAATCCACGTTTATTTTTTATTCTCTTTGCCTCCATGTTCATGTCTATGGCTGTGCATGCCGATGAAATCAAAATACTGACGGCTGGCGCTTTCAAGCCAGTGGTGACTGCCTTAGCGCCTGAGTTTGAACGCCGAACGGGGCACACGCTGCGCATTGATAACGCCACCGCCGGTACGCTGATTAAGCGTATTAGTGATGGCGAAGCCTTTGATCTTGTGGTGCTGCCCTCTAGTGGGATCGAGCAACTCACAAAAGACGGCAAGCTAAGTACCAATGCTTCTGTGCGATTGGCTCGGGTAGCGATCGGCATCGCCGTTAAGCGCGGTGCAGCTATGCCTGACATTAGCAGCGCTGCCAAATTTAAAGATGTGCTGCTCTCAGCTCGTTCTGTGGCGTATATCGACCCTACGGCGGGTGGTTCTAGTGGCATTTATTTGGCGGGGTTGTTTGAGCGCATGGGAATAGCTGCGGATATGAAGCGCAAGGCGGTGCTGGTGCCAGGCGGTCTGGTTGCAGAGCGCGTGGTTAGCGGTGAAGCGGACATTGCGATTCATCAAATCAGTGAGATATTGGCAGTGCAGGGTGCTGTGCTGGTGGGGCCGCTTCCTGCCGAGCTGCAAAACTACACCCACTATGTTGGCGGCATGGCATCGGGGGCAAGTCACGCGCAAGCGGCGCAAGCATTTTTGTCGGTTCTCAGTAGTCCTGCGGTGCAGACGCTGCTGGAAGCCAAGGGCATGGAAAAACCATAAAGGAGTTGATATGTCAAAAGGATATTGGATTGCACGAGGTGACGTAGCGGACATGGAGGGCTACAAAAAATATGTAGCTGCAAACGCCAAGCCGTTTAAGGAATACGGTGCAAGATTTTTGGTGCGCGGTGGGCAGTTTGAAAACCCTGAAGGAGCCAGCCGCTCTCGCAATGTGGTGATTGAGTTCCCGTCATATCAGGCAGCACTGGGTTGTTACAACTCGCCTGACTATCAAGCGGCTATCAAGCTGCGTTTGCCCCCCGTGGCTCAGATGGACTTGGTGATTATTGAGGGTTATGACGGGGTGCAACCGGGTTGATAAGGGACTAAACTGATTTCATCTTTATTTATCTAGGAGTCAATCATGAAAGCGATGTTCATTTTTGTGCTGAGTGTTTTGATGAGTTGGTCGTCTTTTGCGGCTGACACCTCGCCCCCTGTGCCAGTTGACAAAGAAATGCAAACCGCAAAAGCACAGATTGCCAAGAAGGATTGGACGGCTGCGGTCGCCACGCTGGAGCCTTACACCAAGGCCAACGCTAAGAGCGCAGACGGTTTTAATTTGCTGGGCTACAGCTACCGTAATTTGAAGCGCTATGACGAGTCGTTGGTGGCGTACAAACAAGCGCTCACGCTAGACCCCAAGCACAAAGGTGCACACGAGTACATTGGCATTGCGTACATTCAGATGGGACAACCTGCCAAGGCACGTGAACACCTTGCCGCACTGGACAAAATTTGTACGTTTAGCTGCGAGGAATATCGCGATTTGAAGAAGGCGTTGGAGGCGGTTAAATAGCGGTGGTGAAATAAATCCAATAGGAGACTTTCATGCGTACCTTGATTCATGTGTTAGTGGCATTTGGTGCGGTTTTTTCTTTCAACTTGCAAGCGCAAGACTGGCCGAACAAGCCGATTCGCTACATCGTGCCGTTTGCACCTGGTGGTGCCACCGATATGCTGGGGCGTATGGTGGGCGTGGGTTTGACGAGCCGTTTGGGTCAGCCTGTGGTGATCGATAACAAGGCTGGGCAGGGTGGTTCGGTGGGTTCTGCGGAGCTGGCCAAAGCCAAGCCCGATGGCTACACGCTTGGGGGCGGAACGATCAGCTCGCACGCGCTGAACGTGACGTTGTATCCCAAGCTGTCCTACGATCCGACTAAAGATTTCGCACCGATCACGATGCTGGCAGCTTTGCCCAATGTGCTGGTGGTGCATCCGTCGCTGAATGTGAAAACGGTAGCGGAGTTGATTGCACTGCTCAAGGCGAATCCGAACAAGTATTCATTTGGCTCGTCGGGTAATGGCACGTCGCAGCACATCTCTGGCGAGATGTTCAAGATCATGACGGGTACGCAAATCACGCATGTGCCGTATCGTGGCAGTGGCCCGATGATGATTGATTTGCTGGCAGGTACGACGCAGCTTAGTTTTGAAAACAGCAACACGGCGCTGCCGCAAGTGGCGGCTGGCAAACTGAGGGCGCTTGCCGTGACCTCGGCCAAGCGCAGCAAGGCGGCTCCCGAGATTCCGACTATGCAAGAAGCGGGTTTAGTAGGCTATGACATTAGCTCGTGGCAAGCCATGTTTGCGCCTGCGGGCACACCGCCCGCCATCGTGCAGCGCCTGCATGCGGAAGTGGCTGAGATTTTGAAACAGCCCGAAAATGTGAAGAGGCTCGCAGAGCTAGGACTAGAGCCGGGCGGTGGCAAGCCAGAAGAATTAGCTGCGCTGATTGCCGCCGAGATTCCGCGGCTTGGCAATGTGGTACGGCAATCTGGTGCAAAAGTAGACTAAAAAAGTCGATGAATAAAGGATAGAAATGATGAAAAATTACTTTGTCGGAATGATTGGCGCTGCACTCCTCGCTGTTTGCAGTGGCTGCACTGTCTTTGCAGTTGCCGATGCAGTCGTGTCCACTGCAGTGACAGCGACAAGTGCTGTGGTTCATACGGGTATCAAAGCGACCGAGGCAGTCGTAGATGCCGTGATTCCAGCTAAAAAATAGCTAATTCAAATTTATTAGTCTTCGCTAGCAATGAACGGATACGCCTTGGAGCCAATCACCGCGCCCACAATTGGCGCTACCCAGAACATCCAGAGCTGCTCAATAGCCCACGCCCACAAACAAAGCCATGCCCGTGCTACGTGCTGGATTGAGTGAGGTGTTGGTGACGGGAATGCTAATCAAGTCAATTAAGGTGAGTGCAAGACCAATGGCCACATTGGGAAATGCGGCTGCCAGTACTGCGCTGTCGCAGCCACCCAGCACCAACCAAAAAGCGCCTAAAAATTCAGCTGCATTTTTTTCATGATGAATTCTTTTGTTGTTCAAGACGATTAATTTGTAATAAATAAATACTTATATGTGATATTTATTACACTAAGATTTACTTTTAATTTGGAGTTTCAATTATGAGTCACCGAGTAGAAACCGATTTTTTAGGCGCTCGCGATATTCCGAGTGATAAATACTATGGCGTGCAAACCTTGCGCGGCATCGAGAACTTCCACATTACAGGGATCCCCATCTCTGCCGAGCCCTATTTAATTGCCGCTTTTGGTTATGTCAAAAAAGCCGCCGCGATGGCGAATAACGAGCTGGGCGTGCTCGCGCAGGACAAAGCTGATGCGATCTTTCAAGCCTGCGACCGCTTGATTGCAGGGCAGTACCTTGATCAATTTCCCACCGACATGATCCAAGGCGGCGCGGGTACATCGACCAATATGAACGTGAACGAAGTGCTGGCGAATGTGGCTTTGGAGATCATGAATCAGCCAAAAGGCACGTACAGTATCATCAGCCCGAATGACCACGTGAACTGCTCGCAGTCCACCAACGATGCGTACCCGACGGCGTTTCGCGTGGCGCTAATTAACCGTATGATTAGTTACCGTAAAACGCTGATTAGGTTGACTGATGCGTTTGAAAAAAAGGGGCAAGAGTTGGCGGGCGTTTTAAAAATGGGGCGTACGCATTTGCAAGATGCTGTCCCAATGAGCATGGGCGACGAGTTCAAAGGCTTTGCAACCAATTTGCGCGAAGAGGTGGACCGCATCGATGCTGCAACGCGTTTGCTCACCGAGGTCAATATGGGCGCAACAGCGATTGGCACCTCGGTCAATGCCCCTGAAGGCTACCCCCATTTGGTGGTGACGCGACTATCGGAAATCACGGGTATTGAGCTCAAGCTTTCGCCTGATTTGGTGGAAGCCACGTCTGATACGGGCGCGTATGTGCAACTCTCTGCCACCATTAAACGCACGGCTGTGAAGCTATCCAAAATCTGTAACGATTTGCGCCTCTTGGCATCGGGCCCACGCTGCGGATTTAACGAAATCAATTTGCCGCAGTTGCAGCCAGGCTCGTCCATCATGCCGGGCAAGGTTAATCCCGTGATTCCTGAAGTGGTGAACCAAGCGGCGTTTTATGTGATTGGTAACGACGTGACGATTACGCTGGCGGCGTCTGCGGGTCAGTTGCAGCTGAACGTGATGGAGCCCGTGCTGGGGTTTGCGCTGTTTAGCTCGATCAAGTGCATGGAAAACGCCATGATCGCGTTGAATGAAAAATGCGTGGTGGGCATCACGGCAAACCCCGAGCGAACCCGTGAAAACGTGCTCTCTAGCTTAGGCATCGTGACTTTATTGAATCCTGTGCTGGGCTATAAAAAATGTGCGGAGATTGCGCGCGAAGGCTTTCAGCAAAACAAGTCGATTCACCAAATGGTGGTCCAAGAGCAAAAGCTGATTACGCAAGAAAAATGGGATGAACTCTTTAGTTTTGAAAACTTGATTCATCCGCACTTTATGCGCTAAATCATCCGTTTCGCAATCTCTTCCAGCATTACTTCGGTGGCGCCGCCGCCAATAGATTGCACGCGTGCATCGCGGTACATGCGCTCAATCGCGGTCTCGCGGATGAAGCTCATGCCGCCGTGGAATTGTCCGCAGTCGTACATGACTTCGTTCACTAGCGTACCGCACAATGCCTTCATCATCGAGACTTCTTTGGTCACCACTTGGCCTTGCGAATCGCGCCACGCGGTGTTGTAAATCAAGGCTTTGGCGGCTTCGACCTGTGCAAGGCGCATCGCCAGCTTGTGGCGAATGGCTTGCTTGGTCCACAGCACATCGCCAAAGGCTTTGCGCTGCGTGACCCACTCTAGCGCCAGTTCAATGGCACGGCTGGCTTCACCCATCATTTGTGCGGAGAGCACGATACGCTCGTTTTGCAAATTCTTCATCAGCGCATAAAAGCCTTTGTGCTCTTCGCCCAGCAAATTGCCTGCGGGGATGCGGCAATTGTCGAAGTGCAGCTCTGCGGTATCGCTGCACAGCCAGCCCATTTTTTTCAAGGGACGCGCGACGGTAAATCCAGGTGTGCCGCGTTCGACGATGAACATCGAGATTTGCCTGTTGCGTCCAGGCTCTCCTGTTCGAGCCGCCACAAAGAATACGTCACCATGCACGCCGTTGGTGATGAACATTTTGGAGCCGTTCAAAACGTAGTGATCGCCGTCTTTGTCTGTCCCACGTTTAGCCGTGGTGCGCATGCCCTGCAAGTCCGAGCCCGCATCAGCTTCGGTCATGGCGACGGCGGCAATCTTTTTGCCCGCCACGATGTCAGGCATATATTTATCCAACTGCGCTTTCGTGCCCGCATGAAAGAGGTGCGGGCTAGACATATCGGTATGCACCAACACCGTTACAGCAAAGCCACCATAAGAGCAGCGCCCCAGCTCTTCGGCTAAGATGACGGTCGATAAGGTATCCAACTCGCTACCACCGTATTCGGAGCTGTACTTGATTCCCAAGAGGCCAAGATCGCCCATTTCTTTAAGCACTTCGCGCGGCACTTTGCCCGTTTCTTCCCAAGTATCGGCAAATGGTAAAACGCGCTCGGCAATAAAGCGGCGGATAGTGTCACGCAGCATTTCGTGATCGGCGGTGAAATAGGGGGTAGGGGAAGTATTCATTACATGGATACTATGCCATCACATAACGCTAACCTTACAGGATACGAAAGAGACTTCATGCTACTTGACCTAGACGACTCCCAGCTGGTGCTGGTGGATTACCAAATCAAACTGATGCCACATATTTTTGAAGGCGACAAAGCGCTGGCAAACGCTGTGCGGCTTGCCAAAATTGCAAAACTGCTTCGCGTACCTGTGTTTGGTACGGAGCACAACCCAGAAGCCCTCGGTGCCACGGCAGACGAGCTTCGTAGCTTCTACGGCCGTACGCTTATCAAGACGTTTTTTAATGCTGCCGAAGAAGGCTTAGTCGATGGGCTGCGTCCTGCGGCTAAACCACAGGGTGGCAATGCCCGCAGCTTGCCCAAGCATCTGCAAAAGGCTGTGCCACAAACGCAAGATCGTTCCAGCATTGTGATTGCGGGCTGCGAGGCGCATGTTTGTTTGCTGCAAACGGCGCTGGGTTTGTTAGAGCAGGAGTTCGACGTGTGGGTCGTCACGGACGCATGCAGCTCGCGCACCGAGCGCAACCGCGATGCGGCGTTTGATCGCCTAGCGGGCGCTGGCGCAGAGCTGGTGACAACAGAAATGGTCGCGTTTGAGTGGCTGCAAACCAGCGAACACGAGGCTTTTCGGGAAGTGCTGGCGCTGGTGAAGTGATTAGAGCAACCGCATCCGTACTGCCTCAGCACGCAGCTCGGCTCTAAAGTTCGGATGCGCAATCGCGATGAGCGCTTCGGCGCGTTGTTTGGCGCTTTTGCCGCGTAGCTGTGCGACGCCGTATTCGGTGACCACATAGTTCACATCGTTTTTGGTCGTGCTCACAAAGGTGCCTGGAGATAGCACGGGCACGATGCGCGAAATGGTGTCGTCTTTAGCCGTGGAAGGCACGACAATAAAGGCTTTCCCGCCATTTGATCGGTTTGCGGCGCGAACAAAATCAGCCT
Organism: Comamonadaceae bacterium; assembly: GCA_947445115.1. Taxonomy (GTDB): domain Bacteria; phylum Pseudomonadota; class Gammaproteobacteria; order Burkholderiales; family Burkholderiaceae_C; genus JASGCK01. Next base: position 7,398 of record CANFCG010000032.1, read on the forward strand.
GTCCACCTGTGCCAGAAAACGGTGAATAACCTAAACTTTCTGACCCGCATTGCCCGAGCAAATCAACTTGCAGCGTCGCGTTGATGGCGTGCAAATTGTCGTTTTGTCCTGCAAGGTACGGGTCATTGGTGATATCCGCAGGGTGCATCTCGATCATGGGGTTTCTGTCCATGAAGTCATAGAGTTTTTTCGACCCCAGCGCAAACGTTGCCAGCACCTTGCCCGTGTGGATATTTTTGCGTGAATTGTTGACCACGCCGGCTTCAATCAGACTCAAAATACCGTCGCCTAGCATCTCGGTGTGAATGCCCAAATCGCGTTTATTGGTCAGCTGGCGCACGACAGCATCGGGGATGCCGCCGTAGCCAATTTGCAACGTCGCGCCATCGGGAATGAGGTCGGCCACGTACTTGCCAATGGCTTCTTGCACGGGGCCAATTTTGGGTGCACCGACTTCAATGATCGGCTCATTGCTCTGCACAAACCCTGCGACTTGCGAGATGTGAATCTTACAGTCACCATAGGTGGAAGGCACGTGGGGATTGACTTCCAGCACGATAGCACGTGCCACGCTTGCGCCCGCCATGCAGTAGTCTGGCGAGAGTCCTAGTGAAAAATTGCCTTGTTCGTCCATCGGGGACGCCATGCAAAAAACGACTTCAGCTGGTGTTTGTTTGCGGCGAATCATGGACGGGATATCGGAGAAGCTGCACGGTACAAAATCACTCCAACCCATCTGCGCGCCTGCGCGTGAGGCTCCGCCTAAAAAGTACGCTGCGTGGCGCACATGGGCCGTCGTCTCAGGATCAAAATAGCCATACTTTTTGAGCGCCAAAATTTGCGATACACGCACACCACTTAGCTCGCGGCGGCGGTCGGATAGCGCTGCGAGCAGGGCGGGCGGCTCTCCAGCAGCCGTGCCGACCACGATGGTGTCGTTGTTTTGAACGAGTTTGGCCGCATCGACTGCGGACATTTTTCTTAGTGCGTACTGTGCTTGAAATGACATGATGTTCCTTGTCGCGTTGGCGGATGAATGACTGGGAATATGCCATAGAAGTCTGCACCGTGGCTTACCGCACTGCTGTAAACCCTAATAGCTTAAGTCTGATAAAAAGTTATAGTCAGAAAGAGCATTAATTCATCTATTATTCATCTACTATAAGCTTCTATGAAAATCAAACCTTTTTTATTGACTACGGCACTTGCAGCAGCCTCACTTGCGCAAGCGGGCGAAATCCGTGTGATGTGCTATCAAGACGGCGTTGAGTGCGATGTGACTGCCGAGCAAGCTAAGCGTTTTGAGGCTGCCAATCCTGGCACCAAGGTCGTGATTGATACCGTTCCCTACAAAACGATTAACGAGCAGTTGCCTATTCAATTAGCCGCGGGTCAAGGCCCTGACATTGCCCGTGTCACCGATTTAGGTGGACTCTCCAAATACTATTTAGATATCAGCAAGTTGGTGAAAGACTCTAAGCAGTGGGATGCTAATTTTGGAGCGACTCAGCCGTGGCTTCGCCCAAGTTCTGCGGACAAGGGTATTTATGGTTTTATGTCACAGCTCACTATGACGGGCCCTTACGTGAATAAGACTTTGTTTGAGCAAGCCAAGGTCGCTCTACCTGGTCCTAAAGCTACCTGGGATGAGTGGGTCGCTGCAACCAACCAGGTCGCTAAAGCCACTCAGCTAAAAGCAGGTATGGCATGGGATCGCTCGGGTCACCGCTTTGCGGGACCTGCCATCAGTTACGGCGCCAAAATCTTGGATGCGCAAGGCAACTTAACGCTGGATGCGGGCTACAAAACAGCTATCAATAAATTTGTCGCATGGCACAAAGACGGCTCGATGTTGAAGGATGTGTGGGGCGGTTCGGGCGGCTCAACTTATGCGGATTCTGTGGGTGAGTTTGTCAATGGCCGTGTGGCCATGGTGCTGTCGGGTTCATGGCAAATCAATCGTCTGCAAAAAGACGTGGGTAACAAGTTTGATTGGGTGGCGGTGCCCAATCCATGTGGCCCTGCCGCTTGTTCTGGTATTCCAGGCGGAGCGGCTTGGGTGGCGCTTAAAACGAGTAAATCACCAAAAGAAGTAGCTGCTTTTATGGACTTTATCTCTAACGAAGCCAACTACGGCGAGTTCACAAGTAAGACTAAAAACATTCCTGCTCACCAAGGTTTGGCTAAAAAAGGTGTGAGTTACGCCGATGCGGCACCTGCGCAGCGTGCAGCGCTTGGCGTCTTTGGTTCGGGCGTTGCCAATTTGGCAACCGAAGCCTTTCTCTTTCAAGGCTACAAATTCAACCGCGCCATTATGCTTCCAACGGTAACACGTGTGACGCAGGCGATTGTGGGCGAGTCGTCGATTGATGAAGCCATCAATAAACTGAACGCCGATATGCTGGATGCTGTGAAGCAGGCTACAAAATAAAACCCACCGTCATTTCCGCCTACGCGGGAATGACGCACGGGTTCAATTCCTTTTATGACTTTAACTCTGTTGGCGAGCACGGCGCTCGCCTTTTTCTTTAATCTGTTTGAGCCGTTCTTTAAATTCGGTCAAAAGCATTTGGGTTTTTCCAAGCTGGGGTGGCTGTTTGTTGGCCCCAATTTGCTGGTATTCGGGTTATTTACTTTTTTGCCCATCCTTATTAATTTGATTTATGCCATGACTGGTGGCGTCAACCTCATGCCATCGGAGCGGCCTTACGTGGGGGGTGAAAATTTCGGCATTTTGTTTGAGTGCCGTAATTACTTGGATATCACCACTTGCCGCAAAGACATCTTTTGGCGTGCGATTTTAAATACGGTCCAATTCAGCGTGATTCAAGTCACGCTAATGGTGCTGCTCTCCCTCGTGACGGCATTGGTACTCAATCGCAAAATCGTCGGACGCGGCTTTTGGCGTGGCGTGTTCTTCTATCCCGTGCTGCTCTCGCCTGTGGTGGTGGCATTGATTTGGAAATGGCTCTTGCAAAACGAAGGCGCCTTCAACGCAGGCCTTGTGGCAATGGGCTCGCAGCCTGTTGAATGGCTGACGACGGGATCGTGGGCGTTCTTTTGGACTGTCTTTGTTTCCATCTGGGCACACATGGGTTTTTATACCTTGATCTTGCTTGCGGGCTTGCAAGCTATTCCTAAAGACATGTACGAAGCCGCTGAAATGGATGCGGCCTCACCATGGCGCACGCTAACACGCATTACGCTGCCGCTACTCATGCCCAACTTGATTGTGGTGCTGGTGCTGGCGATGATTCGCGCCGTACAAATTTTTGATGAAGTGTTTGTACTGACGGGTGGTGGGCCAGGCTCGGCGACGACGTTCATCGTGCAGTTCATTTACCAAACGGGCTTTGCCGAGCAAATTCATTTATACGGTTTGGCGGCGGCGGCGTCTTTGGTATTAGCCTTAGGTTTGATGACGCTCACGCTGGTACAACTCAAGCTAACCAAGGCGAATGAAGCAGGGAAGCGAGCAAGATGAAAATCATTCAATTCTTAACCCGTACGCATGGCAAAGGCCGCATGGATTGGACAGATTATTTGTCCTATGCCTACTTGGTTATTGGACTTTTTGCCATGTTCGCGCCCATCATTTGGCTGGTGATGTCCTCCTTTAAAACGGAGAGTGCGATTGCGCAGTTTCCGCCCACGTTTTTGCCGTATTCGCAGCAGTCGAGCAAAGTGGCTGGATACGATCAACCCTTGCCGCTGTACCTCACCAAGACAGAGCAAGGTGAGCGCCCGATGGCGCAGGTGATGCGCCTTGGTATCGAAGCCACGATGGTGGATCCTGCTAAGTCAGATGCGCCGCCCATCAAGGTCAATATCAGAGATCGCAAGCCCATTAACGAGCTCAAATTTGCGTTTGAAAATTACACCGACGTGTTTGGTAAATTTAGCTTTGGCAAGTATTTGTTTAACAGCGTATTCATCACGGTGATCGCCACCTTGCTCACGCTCTTGGTGAACTCCATGGCGGCATTTGCACTGTCTAAATATCAATTCAAAGGACAAAAATTTGTCTTTGGGCTCATCATCGCCACGCTGATGATTCCGCCCACCATCATCCTTGTTCCTGTGTTTTTGGTGATCAACTCGGTGGGGCTGCTCAATAGCTTGTGGGGCGTGATATTGCCTGCTATCGCCACGCCCACGGGCGTGTTCTTGTTGCGTCAATACATGCTGACCATTCCGGATGAACTGCTAGAAGCCGCGCGTATGGACCACGCCAGCGAGTGGCGCATTTACTGGAAGATCATCTTGCCGCTCGCTGCGCCAGCCCTTGCGGTACTAGCCATTTTTTCGGTGATGTGGCGTTGGAACGATTTCTTGCTGCCACTCATTGTGCTGTCTAAATCGGAATTCTTTACCTTGCAATTGGCGCTCAACTCCTTCCAAGGCGAGCTCAATACTCAGTGGCATTATTTGCTAGCCATGACCGTGATTACCTTGATTCCGATCACGCTGGTGTTTGCCTTTTTACAAAAATATATTACGACTGGCATCGCTGGTGCGGGAGTTAAATAAATGAGTACGCTGCAACTTCAATCGCTGACCAAATCTTTTGGTGATGCGTCTGTCATCAAAGGCGTTGACCTTGATGTGGCGCACGGCCAGTTCGTCGTGTTTGTGGGGCCTTCGGGCTGCGGCAAATCGACACTGCTGCGCATGATTGCAGGCTTAGAGACCGCCAGCACAGGCCGTATCTTGATTGATAACGCCGTGGTCAACGATGTATCCGCCGCCCAGCGTGGTTGCGCGATGGTGTTCCAAAGTTACGCGCTTTATCCGCACATGAGCGTCTACGACAACATGGCGTTTGGACTAGAGAACGCAGGCATGGCCAAAGCGGCTGTGCGCGAAAAAGTGACGGGCGCGGCAACCCTGCTGCGCCTCACCGAACTTTTGGATCGCAAGCCCACGCAGTTATCGGGCGGTCAGCGCCAGAGGGTGGCGATTGGTCGCGCGATTGTGCGTGAACCCAAGCTCTTTTTGTTTGATGAGCCGCTCTCTAACTTAGACGCGGAGCTACGCGTTTCCATGCGAGCCGAGCTGCGCGATCTGCACGCACGCCTTGGTTCCACCATGATTTACGTGACGCACGACCAAGTCGAAGCCATGACACTGGCCGACAAAATCGTCGTATTACGTGCGGGCAAGATTGAACAAATCGGCACGCCTAAAGAGCTGTACGAACGCCCCGTCAACACTTTTGTAGCAGGATTTATTGGCTCGCCGCGCATGAACTTTATTCCACGTAGTGCTCTACAAGCCATGCCAGCATTAGCTTCCCAACTATCTGTCGCTACAAGCCAAGTGGGAATTCGCCCCGAGCACTTGCATGTTTTGGCAGCAGGCGAGGCAGGCAATGGCTTGCCGCTCACCATAGCGCAAGCCGAGTACATGGGCGCGACGTCGCTCTTGCAAGGCACGTTGGCAGACGGCACCAAGATTGAGGTGATGCAGCAGCATGCAGTGCCCGTGACTCGCGGTGATGTGGTGACGCTGGTGATTGACAGTACAAAGCTGCACAGCTTTGATGCGAACGAACAACGTATTTGAAATTAGGATTTTGAGATGAATGCTTTGCAAGCCTTGCCAGATGTGGCTTTGCGCGGTACTGCCGCCACTGTGCCACTCGCAAGTGGTGATGAATTTACGGTTCAATTGTTAGGCGAATCCCTCGCTCGCGTCACGCTAAAGCCCGCTGCTGGTTTTAAAGAGCCTCGCACGTGGGCGATAGCACCAGACGGTACGCCTGACGTGCCGTGGGAAGGCCGTGACCGTGCAAGCCTTGCTGGGTTTGACCTTCCGAAGGTGGTCGTAACCGACTCGTCATTAAGCACTTCGCGTCTTCACGTGAAGATTCAAACAAGCCCGTTGCGATTAACTTGGACGGATGCACGAGATCAACAGCCAATTGCGGCTGACCGCGTCACCAGTGGTTACATGACTGAGCAACGCACAGGACTCATTCGTCATTACTTGGAGCGCGTGGTTGGCAAAGGTCACGTTGCCGTTGAAAAACACTTTGGCCTTGGCGACAAAACAGGTCCACTCGATTTGACGGGTCGCCGCTTGCGCACAGGCGGCATGGACTCCATTGGCTTTGACCCCGAGCATGGCGATCCGCTCTACAAGCACTGGCCGTTCACGCTCTCTCGCACTGCCAGCGGCCAGTGGCTGGGGCTTTACTACGACACGCTGGCGACGTGTGCCTTTGATTTCGGCTGCGAGCACGACATGTACCACGGCTTTTATCGCTACGCCGAAATCGACGATGGCGACTTGGATTACTACCTCATGGTGGGCGACACACCTGCCGAAGTCATCAGTCAGTGGATGCGCCTGATTGGCGGCACGGCACGTGTACCCGCATGGAGCGTGGGCTTTGCACAAACGGCGATGGGTTTGGCGGATGCGCCTGATGCGCAAAATCAATTAGACCAATTTATCGGCAAAGTTAAATCACATGGTGTCCCAATTAGTTCGTTCCACTATGGCTCGGGCTACTCCACGGGCGTGGGCGCGTACGGCAAACAACGCTATGTGTTTACGTGGAATACCGCGAAATTTCCTGACCCCAAAACGCTGAATAAAAAGTTCAACGCAAACGGGATGCGGTTAGTTGCTAACGTCAAGCCGTGCTTGCTAAACGATCACCCAGCGTATGAGTCGATGAAGACTGCGGGTGGCTTCATCACTAACTCCAAGACTGGGCAGCCCATCATCGAGCCGTATTGGGATGGCATGGGTTCGCACCTTGATTTCACCAACCGTGCATCGATTGATTGGTGGCAAAAAAACTTGAAAGCGAAAGTGCTCGATTACGGCATTGATGTGGGTTGGAACGACAACAACGAGTACGCTATTTTGGATGACGACGCGGTGAGTGGTGGCTTTGGGAAGAGCATTCCCATGCACCGATCCAAGCCGCTGCATTCGCTTTTGATGACGCGTGCGACGTATGAAGCGCAAAAATCGTACCAGCTGCAGGCCAATCAGGATATGGTTTCACAGCCGATTTATACCGTATCACGTGCTGGCAGTCCTGGTATTCAACGTTACGCACAAACTTGGTCAGGCGACAACACCACCAGCTGGCGCACGCTCAAATGGAACATCCGCACAGGCTTGCAAATGAGCATGTCTGGCATGTTCAATATCGGCCACGATGTGGGCGGTTTTTATGGCCCGATTCCAAGTCCTGAGCTTTTCCTGCGCTGGGTACAAGCCTGCTCTTTGAACCCACGCATGGTGATGAATTCGTGGAAGCAAGATGCAAGCGGCGGGCACTTCAGTAACGTGCCGTGGATGCACCCCGAAGTCACCAAAGATGTGGTCGCAGCAATAGAGCTTCGGTACAAACTGATGCCGTATTTGTTGGAATGCTTTGAGCGAGCCAGCGCGAATCACGAGCCGATTATTCGTCCGACGTTTTATGATTTTCCAGACGACGAAGAATGCTTCAAAGACTCAGACGATTTCATGCTGGGCAGTCAATATCTGGTATCGCCTGTGGTGGAAGAGGGCGCAAGGTCGCGGCGCGTGTATTTGCCAAAATTGCCCGCCAACCAAGCATGGAAAGACTTTGAGAGCGGCGAGGTGTTTGCTGCAGGGCAGTATCACACGGTGGACGCGCCGCTGGCAAAGTTGCCACTGTTTAAACGCTGAATGCCTAAATGCTGAGTTTCCCAAATTGCCTTCGGGCATAAATCAGCGGCTCGACTTTGCTATCCGCATTCACGCCAAAGCTTAAAACACGCCCCAGCAAGATGTCGTGATCGCCTGCGGGAATGATGCGCTCTAGTTCGCAATCAAGCCAGGCGGCACAGCCCAGAATTTGCGATCGACCCGTGGGAAGTCTTGCAAGGTCTAGCCCCGCGAAGCGCTCCGCATGCAAACCCTTAGTGAAGCGCATCGCAAGCGCTTGCTGCGTGTGGGAGAGTATATTGACTGTGTAGCCTCCTGCAGCTTCAAAATGCGCACGATTTCCAGATGCCGTTCTCAGTGACCACAGTACGAGAGCGGGTTCTAGCGATACCGTATTGAAAGAATTGCAGGTCATACCAAAGTCTTGTCCAGCATGGGTTGCCGTGATGACGGTCACGCCAGTTGCAAAGCTAGCCATAGCATGTTTGATGTCGTTGGTCATAGGGCTATGCGACTTCATGACCACGTGCCAGCTCTAACAGTTCAAACCATGTTTCGCGTGGCATATCGACTTTGAAAGCATCGCCTAATTTGCTGATGCGCTCTAAGTTGTTCGTGCCCATCACGGGCAAGATCCGCGCGGGATGCGCGAGCAACCACGCCACCGCGACGGCATCAATCATCACGCCGTTGTGAACAGCGATGCGGTGCAGTGCAGGGCGCAGACGATCCGCATGCGTCTCGTCAGTAAACAGCGAGCCGCCACCCAGTGGTGACCACGCCATGGGCGGCGCTTTGAGTTGCTGTGCTTGCGACAAAGTACCATCGGTAAAGGGATGGCGAGCCAGTAGGCTGATTTCTAATTGATTCGTGACCAGCGGCGTTTTCATATTGGCTTGCAATAAATTCCAATCGTGTGGCATGAAGTTGGAGACACCTGCTGCACGAATTTTGCCAACTTTGACGAGTTCATCTAAGCACGCGCCCGTGGCGGCTGCATCCATAAACGGATCGGGACGGTGGAGCAGTAGTACGTCGATCACGTCCACGCCAAGGCGAGCCAGCGATGCATCCACGCTGGCTTTGATGTGCGCGGGCGAGGTGTCGTAATGCTTGAAGTGGCGCTCGGGGTACTTCTCGCTTTTCAGCATGATGTCGCACTTGGTCACGATTTGAATACGATCTTTGATGGAGGGGTCTAGCCGCAAAGCCTTACCAAATAAAGTCTCGCACGAATAGTCACCATAAATATCAGCATGGTCAAAGGTGGTGATGCCGACGTCCAGCACGGCATGAATTTTGGCGAGTGCGTCTTTGGGTGCGTTGTCCACGTCGTCGCTCATGCGCCAAGCACCGTAAACGAGGCGGCTGAAGTCGGGTAGTGAGGGGTGGAGTTTTATTTTTTGCATGTGGTTGAAATTGTCTAGTTATTTGCGCTCACCACTACCCAGTGGTGTCGCTGGCGTTGATGCGGGCACGCGCCCGTACACCTCCGGCAGTGAGCAAGTCTTGAGATGCGGTAACACCTTGCTGCCAAAGGCTTCGCACTCATCTAAGTGTGGGTAGCCCGAAAAAATGAAGGCGCGAATGCCCATTTTTTGATAGCGCTCCATCTTGCTCATCACTTGATCAACCGAACCCACGAGTGCAGCGCCACAGCCTGATCTGGCGCGTCCTACGCCCGTCCAAATGTTGGGCTCAAGGTAGCCAGAGCCATCGGCTAGCTCGCGGTTTTTGGCTTGAATTGACACGCCGAAATTTTTAGCATCGAGGGCGCGCTCACGGATTTGTTTACCAATCTCGTCATCTAACTGACTTACTAAACTCTCGGCATACTCGCGCGCCTCGGCTTCGGTGTCGCGCACGATCATGTGGATGCGCAGGCCGTAGTCGATGGTGCGTCCGTAATGCTGCGCTCGCTCATTCACCACACGCATACGGTCTGCGAGTTGCGCCTCGGACTCTGGCCACATCAAATACACATCGCAGTGCTCGGCGCACAGATTGACTGCATCGGGCGAGTAGCCGCCAAAATACAAAAGTGGCCCGCCGTTTTGTTGATAAGGCTTGACTGGCGCGGTATTCAGACCTTTAAAATTGTAAACCTTACCTTCGTAATTAATCTCATCTTGCGTCCACGCTTGCTTCAAAATTTCAACCACTTCTTTGCTGCGTTGATAGCGGTGCTCGTTGCTCGCAACTTCGCCTGGAAAGTCGGATGAAATTACGTTTAGCGTCAATCTGCCTTTCAGCATATGGTCTAGCGTGGCAATGGTGCGCGCTAACATGATGGGTTGCATTTCGCCGCAGCGGATGGCGGCGAGCAGGCTCATTTGTTTGGTCAGTGGCGCCATCGCTGCAACAAAACTGAGCGTGTCTTGTCCAACTTGATAGCTGGAAGGGCAGAGCGTATTGCGAAAGCCAAGCCTGTCGGCGGTTTGCACAATGCGGCTGGTGTTTTCAAAACTGGAGCGCAAGGAGCCATCGGGCACGCCAAGGTAGCGGTAGTCGTCCGAGCATAAGGGTGCAAACCAGGAGACTTCGGTCGCATTTAAATCTTGGCTCTTTACGGGAACAATAGTGTTGCTTGGAGTGTTCATGTGATATAGTATATCAATAGTAAATGAATTCGCAACAATTTAATGAAAAAAAATACACCCCCAATGCCTCAAACCTCATTGCCTGTCTATATACAGATTACTGAGTTGCTCACGCGCGAAATCACCGCAGGTCTTTATGCGGCAGGCGACAGGCTGCCCCCCGAAGCCGAATTGGCCACCAAGCTAGGTGTGGCCGTGGGAACGCTGCGCAAAGCCTTGTTGGAGTTGGAGTTACGTGGGATGCTGGAGCGCAGGCAAGGCTCTGGAACCTATGTGAGGCAAAACAGTAGCACCGCTCCGCAGGGGAAAAGCGTGTATGAGTTTTTTAAATTAGAGTTACTTAACGGCGGCGGATTGCCCGGCGCCATCATTACATCTTTTGACAAAATCGACACGCCCGAAGCATTCCAAACTTCTTTCTCTAAAAAGTGTTATCGAGTGCGCAGGCTGCGCTTGCTAAGCGGCATGCCATCTGCGTTAGAGGAAATCTATTTCGATGCGGAGCAGCACCCAAAACTCAAGCAAGAAGATCTAGGCGTTGCGCTCTATCTGTTTTACAAGGAGAGCCTAGGTTTTTGGATTGCCAGCGCCGAAGACCGAATCGGACAAGGCTTTGTTCCCGATTGGACGCTGGGTGGCTTTGCGCCCCAAGTAGGCGACGCCTGTCCGCGTGTTGAGCGTATTTCTAGAGACAGTGATGGCACCATCCGCGAGTATTCGGTGACTTGGTTTGATGCCGATGTGTGTCGCTATGTCAATCGGCTGAAGTAACTGAATCAAAGCTGGAAATAATCTACAGATGAGTCAAGAAAAAATTAAAATTATTCGTTACGGATTTATTGGCTGCGGCATGATGGGGCAAGAGCACTTGCGTAATCTAGCCATGGTCGATGGCGCTGTTGTCATTGCGATTTTTGAGCCCGATGCGGCGATGCAAAAGTTGGCTGCCAAATATGCACCTCATGCGGAGTTTTTGTCATCACTGGATGCTCTTTTAGCGAATGTCGATATTGACGCTTGGGTGGTGACCAGTCCTAATCATTGCCATGCAGCGCAGCTGGCTGGCATCATGGAGACGAACCCTAAACCTGTGCTGCTAGAGAAGCCCGCGTGCGTTGATTTAGTAGGGGTAAATATCCTTCAAACCATACTGGATAAGGCTTCCAGCAGTACCCATTTAGGCTCCACTCCTCCCATCTGGACGGCAATGGAGTACCGTTACATGCCACCGATTACCAAACTAATCGAGGAGGCGCATAGCGCACACTACACGGGAGAAGTCGTGATGTTTAGCATCCGCGAGCATCGTTATCCCTTCCTCACCAAGGTGGGTGATTGGAATCGCTTTAACCGCAATACAGGCGGCACTTTGGTAGAAAAATGTTGTCACTTTTTTGATTTGATGCGTCACGTGATGCAAGCCGATCCGATTCGCGTGTTTGCATCTGGCGGACAAAACAACAATCATTTAAGTGAGACCTATGCTGGCGAGACCCCCGATATTTTGGATAACGCTTATGTGGTGCTGGACTTCCCACCAAACCAATCAGGACATGGCTTGCCGCGAAGAGCGCTGTTAGATTTATGCATGTTTGCTGAAGGCTCGCGTTATCAAGAAGAGCTTTGTGTGGTGGGCGCACGCGGCAAGCTGGATTGCAAGGTGCCAGGCCCTGGGCGCTTTTGGCCAGCCGAATTGGGCGATGCGCCCGTCGCGCAATTGACCGTGAGTCAGCGTCACAAAACAGGCGTTGATGGCTGGACAAATCATCCAACCATCACGGCCGTACCGCTCAAAACTTTAGATATCCCTGTCGATACGGCGCTCTTGGCGGCGGGCGACCACAACGGCTCGACGTTCTATCAACATCAAAAGTTTTTTGACATGGCTTGTCGTTTCAAAGCAGGCGATGCCAGCGCTAAACCTGAGGTGAGTTTGCAGGATGGACTTAAAGCCGTCTTGATTGGACTGGCCGCCGAGCAATCGGCAAAAACAGGCGTGGCGATTAGCTTGTTGGATGGCGCTTACAAGCTTTAGTTGCGGGTTTGCTGATCTACTTCAGTGCTGACTGCACCAGTGGAATTAACTGGGCGGCTGTTGCAAGACTGATGTGGTTGTTGTCTGAGTACATCACATACCCATTCACGCGTGTGGGGCAGATGGCCTGTGTGCATAAAACACTGGCAGCATCTAGTGTGCTCAGCGATCCTGCTGTTTGCGCGGGATCAATCGACTCTTTCATAAAACGATTGCGCTCTTTAACGGCGGAGCGAATTTGAGAATAATCATTTGGTAGATCTTGAATCCTCTTGGGTAGTGTCGGTACGGTGTGCACGATGACCACTTCGATCCCGCGGGCATTAAAAAACTGAATCGTTTCTTTTAAATGCTGAGCCATGACTTGCTTGCTAGCCGCCGCATCACGCGATACGACGCGACTATCCGATACAAAGTGATAAGGCCTTCGCTCATCTCCCTCAGAGTACATGCTCCAAAAGGCGACTAAAAAAACTTTTTGAAATGACTGAGCGCCTAGCAAAGCCTGCACGCGAGCATCGAATTGCGGCTTGCAAATATTCTTGGCACCGTCCCAGCTTTGAATGCCAAGTAATGGCGGGCATCCTGGCAAAGAAACCTGCACGCCTTGCCAGCCTTGAGTTTGCGCGGCGGCATCGAAGGCGGGATACCACGAGCCAGCGTGCGAGTCACCCAGTACCAAAAACCGCTTCGTTGCTTGCGCATCGCCAAAGGCGCAGTTATGTACGACCTCGCTCGCGGCTGAATCGGATGAGCACCGCGTTAGGGCTGTGAGCGTGATGCCTGTCTGCGTTTCGAAGTTAAATGAAGCTAAATTTTTGGCGACAACCGTGTAGTTAGGAAATCGAAGTTCCATGCCTGATTGGGCGTAGATGTAGCCACCTGCGGACGCACAAAACAAGCCAAAAAAAATGACTGAGACGGCAACCACTTTGCCAGAGTACTTGTGTTTTTTTTCCCTGAACGGTTCTTCGATGTAGCGCCATGCGAGATACGAAATAGCGATAGTGGTTATGACTAAAAGTAAGCTTTGCAAGTCTGAAGAAAAAGCGAAATCACTTTGATGAAACCACACCATGAGTGGCCAGTGCCACAAGTACAAAGAGTAGGACATGCCGCCAATAAAGACCAAGGGACGAGCCCCTAGCCACTGGGTTGCCAAGGGTGACTCGTTTTGAATGATGATGAGCGCGATGGCCAAGCAAGGTGCAAGGAGTAACAAGCCCGAATAAGGTAGCCCCTCATCTAGCCCAATTAAGGAGGCTGCAATCACACACATTCCCAGCCAAAAGAGGGCGGGTTGCTGCGCTAACTTGGTCCTCCAAGTCTGCGGTAAATAAACAATGGCTGCGCCGACGATGAATTCCCAGACGCGCCCAAAAAATGAAAAGAAGCCCTCCGATGGCAACTCTTGCTGCGTATATCGCCAGCGCATCGCGAAGGAGGCTATCGCCAACATCGTTAGTGCAGGCAAACGATACTTTCTAAATTTGAATAGCAAGATCATTAGCAAGGGAAATAGCACATAGAACTGCTCTTCAATAGAGAGCGACCACGTATGCAACAAAGGCTTCACGTCACGGGACATATCGAAGTAGCCCTGCTGTTTGGCAAAAACCATGTTGGTGAGGTAAATGGCAGAGAGCTGCAGACTTTTCGCGTATTGAAAAAAATCATACGGGCGCAGCACAAGATAGCTAATAACGACCGTTGCAACAATCATGGCGAACAAATTGGGTAGCAATCGCACCACTCGATTTTTATAAAAATGCGTGATCGAAAATGAGCCAGTGCCGAGGTCGCGCTCGATCATCCTGGTGATTAAAAATCCCGAAATAACAAAAAATAAATCGACGCCGACGTAGCCTCCAGCAAGCCAATTACTTTGGAAATGGAAAACGATGACGGCAACGATGGAGAGGGCGCGCAAGCCTTGAATGGCGGGGTAAAACGGCTTTGTAGACATAGCCATCTATAATAAACGTTGTTAATTTCGTTCCTTCCACGTCATCCGTCAGTAAGTAATGTGTCTTTCAATCCGCTAATCGGTTCAGCCGTGTCGCGGAAGGTTTATCAACCAGCTAATGTCCCCCAAAGGGGGAGAGAGGTCAGTCAATCATGTCGGTATCCAACTCCGTCTATGCTGCTTACAGCGGCAATACGTATCTTTTTGGGGGCAATGCGCCCTATGTCGAAGAGATGTACGAAAATTATCTTGCAAATCCTGGGTCGGTTGACGACACATGGCGCGCTTACTTCGATGCACTCCAGCACGTTCCCGCTAGCGATGGCTCTGCGGCTAAAGATGTGCCGCACATGCCTGTCATCAATGCGTTTGCTGAACGCGCCAAGCAAGGTGTGACTCGTACGGTGATCGCCAGTGGCGACGCGTCGATGGGCAAAAAACGCACGGCAGCTCAGCAGTTAATTGCAGCGTATCGCAATGTGGGTGCACGCTGGGCCGACTTAGATCCGCTCAAGCGTACCGAGCGCGACCATATCCCTGATTTAGATCCTGCTTTCTACGGCTTCTCTGATGCCGACCAAGAAGCGGTGTTTGACACCAGCAACACCTACTTTGGCAAAGCAAGCATGAGCCTGCGTGATTTGCTCAATGCCTTGCGCGAGACCTATTGCGGCACGATTGGTATGGAGTTTATGTACTCGACCAATCAAGATGAAAAGCGCTGGTGGCAAGAAAAGCTGGAAACCACACGCAGCAAACCTGCGTTTAATACCGAGCAAAAGAAAAACATCCTGCAAACGCTAACGGCTGCTGAGGGCCTAGAGCGCTACTTGCATACTAAATATGTCGGTCAAAAGCGTTTCTCGCTTGAAGGTGGAGAAAGTTTCATCACCTCGATGGATGAGCTGGTGCAAAGCGCGGGCAAGGCTGGCATTCAAGAGCTCGTGATTGGTATGGCGCACCGTGGTCGTTTGAATGTACTGGTGAATACTTTGGGCAAAGCCCCGAAAGATTTGTTTGCCGAGTTTGACCACACGGCACCTGAAGATTTGCCATCCGGTGACGTCAAATATCACCAAGGTTTTTCTAGCGACGTGACAACCGATGGCGGCCCCGTTCATTTGACGCTGGCATTCAATCCATCGCACTTAGAAATCGTGAACCCCGTGGTGGAAGGCTCCGTCCGCGCCCGTATGGACAGGCGTGCTGACCCCGATGGCAAGCAAGTGTTGCCTGTGCTGGTGCACGGCGACGCGGCTTTTGCTGGCCAAGGCGTGGTGATGGAGACGCTGGCACTGGCGCAAACCCGTGGTTATTACACGGGCGGCACGGTGCACATCGTCATCAACAACCAAATCGGATTTACAACTTCTGACCCCCGCGATACACGCTCGACGCTGTATTGCACCGACGTGGTCAAGATGGTGGAAGCGCCTGTGCTGCACGTGAATGGTGACGATCCAGAGGCCGTGGTGCTATCAACCCAGTGGGCTTTAGAGTACCGTCAAAAGTTCAATAAAGACGTGGTCGTTGACATCATCTGCTTCCGCAAACTCGGTCACAACGAGCAAGATACGCCAGCGCTGACGCAGCCGCTGATGTACAAAAAAATTGCAGCACATCCTGGTACGCGCAAGTTGTATGCCGACAAGCTGGCAGCGCAAGGTTTGGGCGCCACGCTGGGCGACGACATGGCAAAGGCCTATCGCGCCGCGCTCGATGCTGGCAAGCACACCGAAGACATCACAATCACCAACTTCAAAAGCAAGTTTGCGGTTGATTGGGCTCCGTTCCTGAATAACAAATGGACAGACACTTGCAACACGGCGATTCCATTGTCTGAATGGAAGCGTATTGCCGAGCGCATTACGACGATTCCAGCAGGCGTGACGCCGCATCAATTGGTGAAGACGGTATATGACAACCGTGCAGCCATGGGGCGCGGTGAGCGCGACATCGACTGGGGAATGGGCGAGCACATGGCATTTGCGACACTGGTTGCTAGTGGCTACCCAGTCCGCTTGTCGGGCGAAGACTGCGGACGCGGAACGTTTACGCACCGCCATTCGGTGATTCACGATCAAAGCCGTGAGAAGTGGGACTCGGGTACCTACATTCCGCTACAAAACGCGGCCGATGGACAAGCTCCGTTTGTCGTCATTGACTCGCTGCTGTCCGAAGAAGCGGTGCTTGGTTTTGAGTATGGATACGCCTCCAATGACCCCAACACCTTGGTGATTTGGGAAGCTCAATTTGGTGACTTTGCCAATGGCGCGCAAGTGGTGATTGACCAATTCATCGCCTCAGGCGAAGTGAAGTGGGGCCGCGTCAACGGCATCACGCTCATGCTGCCACACGGCTACGAAGGTCAGGGCCCAGAGCACAGCTCGGCACGCCTCGAGCGCTTCATGCAACTCTCGGCTGATACCAATATGCAAGTGGTACAACCGACGACGGCTAGCCAAATCTTCCATGTGCTGCGCCGCCAGATGATTCGCAATTTGCGCAAGCCGTTGATCATCATGACACCCAAGTCGCTCTTGCGTAACAAAGATGCCGCGTCACCGCTGGCTGAGTTCACCAAGGGTACGTTCCAAACGGTGATTCCTGATTCGGGTGATTTGGATGCGAAAAAGGTCAAGCGCTTGGTAGCTTGCTCGGGCAAGGTCTACTACGACTTGGTTAAAAAGCGCGAAGAGAAAAAGCAGGATGACATCGCGATTATTCGTGTCGAGCAGCTCTATCCATTCCCGCACAAAGCGTTTGCTTCCGAGATGAAAAAGTATCCTCATCTTGCCGAGGTGGTGTGGTGCCAAGACGAACCACAAAATCAAGGTGCATGGTTCTTTGTGCAGCACAATATTTTTGAAAATATGCAGAACGATCAAAAGCTGGGCTACTCTGGCCGTGCTGCCAGTGCGTCACCAGCCGCAGGCTATGCGCACTTGCACCAAGAGCAGCAAAAGACGCTGGTCGAAGGCGCCTTTGCTCGCCTCAAAGGCTTCATCCTCACTAAATAATTAATTTAAAAATTTAAGGAATACACATCATGGCAATCGTAGAAATTAAAGTCCCCCAGTTATCGGAATCCGTGGCAGAAGCAACCATGTTGACTTGGAAAAAGAAGGTCGGTGACTTTGTCACTGCTGACGAAATCTTGATCGAAATCGAAACCGATAAAGTCGTGCTCGAAGTTCCCGCGCCAGCATCAGGTGTTTTGTCTGAGCTGGTGGTGCTGGATGGTGCGCTCGTCGTGAGTGACCAAGTGATCGCGAAGATTGATACCGAAGGCAAGGGGGCAGATCCTGCACCAGCCGCTGCCGTGCAGGCCATATCCGCTGTGGTTTCCCAGCCTGCTGCCACTGCAAGCCCCGCCGCATCTGGCTCGCAAAGCATGGCAGGTGTCGCCATGCCCGCAGCCGCCAAATTGATGGCAGACAACGGCATGGCAGTAGGCTCGGTCGCTGGTTCAGGCAAAGATGGACGCGTGACTAAGGGGGACGTATTGGTAGCGGCTGCTGCGCCAAAAGCTGCCGCTGCGGCTATTCCGACAGGCATACCTACAAAATCTCTGCCGCAAGTCGCAACTGCAGCGCTAGACCTAGGCGGCCGCCCAGAGCAGCGCGTGCCGATGTCACGTTTGCGCGCCCGTGTGGCCGAGCGTTTGCTGCAATCGCAATCGACCAACGCCATCTTGACCACGTTCAACGAAATCAACATGGCCCCCGTCATGGACATGCGCAAACGTATGCAAGATCGTTTTGAGAAAGAGCACGGCGTCAAATTAGGCTTTATGAGCTTCTTCGTCAAAGCTGCTGTCCACGCACTCAAAAAATTCCCAGTGCTGAATGCGTCTGTGGATGGCAACGACATCGTGTATCACGGCTACTTCGATATTGGTATTGCGGTCGGCTCACCACGCGGATTGGTCGTTCCAATCTTGCGCAACGCCGACCAAATGAGCTTTGCCGACATCGAGAAAAAGATTGCCGAGTACGGCGTCAAAGCACGCGACGGAAAGCTCAGCATGGAAGAGATGACGGGCGGTACGTTCTCCATCTCTAATGGCGGCACGTTTGGCTCCATGATGTCTACCCCGATCATTAACCCACCTCA
>CANFCG010000033.1 GCA_947445115.1 Comamonadaceae bacterium
AAAATGGCCGTGTTCAGAGATTGTCTCAACGAACACATTTTGAAGGAGAGAACTTTGAGTCTTAACCGCAGTGAGAAATCCGCCGTCATTGAAGAAGTGACTGGCCTCGCCGCAAAAGCTCAGACACTCGTTATTGCTGAATACCGTGGTATCACGGTGCAAGCAATGACCAAACTGCGCGTCGATGCCCGCAGCAAAGGTGTGAGTCTCAGTGTGCTTAAAAACACACTGGCACGCCGTGCTGTGGCAGGAAGCCCGTTTGAAGTCGTGTCCGAGCAAATGACAGGTCCGCTCATTTATAGCTTTTCTGAAGATGCAGTTGCAGCCGCGAAAGTGGTTGCTGACTTCGCGAAAACTAACGATAAGTTAGTGATTCGTGCAGGTGCATTTGCAGGCAAGCTTTTAGATGTAGCTGGTGTTAAGCAATTAGCAAGCATTCCTAGCCGGGAAGTGCTCTTGTCACAAATTTGTGGCTTGCTTATGTCGCCTATCACACGTACCGCACGTGTGTTGGCTGTATTAGCAGAGAAAAAAGGCGAAGTGGTTGCTGTTGTTGCTGAATAAGCAGTAGAGCGCAATCATTTCAATACCAACTAAAGATATTAGGAAATATAAAAATGTCATTTGATAAAGACGCATTTTTGACCGCACTCGATACGATGTCGGTTATGGACCTCAACGAATTGGTGAAAGCCATCGAAGAGAAATTTGGCGTGAGTGCTGCTGCTGCTGCGGGCCCCGCTGCTGCTGCGGGCCCTGCTGCCGCTGCTGAAGAGAAGACCGAATTCAATGTGATTTTGCTCGAAGCTGGCGCGCAAAAAGTGTCCGTGATTAAAGCGGTTCGCGAGATCACTGGTCTGGGCTTGAAAGAGGCTAAAGACATGGTTGATGGCGCACCAAAAGCAATTAAAGAAGGCGCTAATAAAGCCGATGCAGAAGCCGCTAAGAAAAAGCTGGAAGACGCGGGCGCTAAGGCCGAACTCAAATAAGAGGTCACTATCAAGCACATTGGCTAACGCTGTTAGCGAGTGTGCTTTTTAGTGTTTTCTGAGAGGGAAAATATCTTGGTTCGGGTGTGGTGCAATGCCATACCGTCCGCCAATGACTGGTAGTGGCCAGTCACCGAGATGCACTGTCATTTAGTGATTTATTCACATCAATTTGAAACTTCAAAAGGGGTGTTCTATGGCCAGCACGCAAACCAAAACAGCGTATTCATTTACTGAGCGCAAACGTATTCGCAAAAGCTTCGGCGGTCGCGAGAATGTGATTGCAATTCCATATTTGCTACAAATGCAGCGCGACGCATATGTGTCGTTCTTGCAAGCCGATGTGTCGAACAAAGATCGTGTTGATTTGGGCTTGCAAGCCGCGTTTACGGCCGCATTCCCAATCGTGTCGCATAACGGTTTTGTCGAGATGAAATTTCTTGAGTACAACCTCGGCAAACCAGCCTTTGATGTGCGTGAGTGCCAAACGCGTGGATTGACGTTTGGCTCTGCCGTACGTGCGCGCGTGCAACTCATTATTTATGATCGCGAGACTTCGACGCCGCAATCCAAAGTGGTGAAAGAAGTGAAAGAGCAAGAAGTCTATATGGGGCAAGTGCCTTTGATGACGGATAAAGGCTCGTTCATCATCAACGGGACTGAGCGCGTGATTGTGTCCCAGTTGCACCGTAGTCCGGGCGTGTTCTTTGAGCACGATAAGGGTAAAACGCATAGTTCGGGCAAGCTTTTGTTCTCTGCGCGTATCATTCCTTACCGCGGTTCGTGGCTTGATTTTGAGTTTGATCCAAAAGATATTTTATATTTCCGTGTCGATCGCCGCCGCAAGATGCCAGTGACGACGCTGCTCAAGGCGATTGGTCTGAATAACGAAAGCATTTTGGCTAACTTCTTCGTGAACGATGCGTTCAAATTGCAAGACAGCGGCGCACAAATGGCCTTCGTAGCTGAGCGTTTGCGCGGTGAAGTGGCTCGTTTTGACATTACCGACAAAAAAGGGACCGTTGTTGTCGCTAAAGATAAGCGCGTGACTGCACGTCACACCAAAGAATTAGAAGGTTCGGGTACGACGCACATCAGCGTGCCAGAAGATTTCTTGCTGGGTCGTGTGCTTGCTAACAACATCGTTGAAGCTGATACAGGTGAAATCATTGCTAAGGCGAATGATGAGCTGACCGAGGTACTACTCAAAAAGCTACGCGAATCGGGTGTGCAGGAATTGGCTTGTATTTACACCAATGAACTCGATCAAGGGGCTTACATTTCGCAAACCCTACGCTCAGATGAGACGGCAGACGAATTGGCTGCACGTGTCGCTATCTACCGCATGATGCGCCCAGGTGAGCCACCAACTGAAGACGCTGTACAAGCATTGTTCCAGCGCTTGTTCTACAACCCTGACACCTATGATTTGTCGCGTGTGGGGCGCATGAAATTTAACGCCCGTGTGGGTCGTCCAGAGTCGACTGGTTCTATGGTTTTGTCTAACGATGACATCATGCACGTGGTCAAAATTTTGGTTGACTTGCGCAATGGCAATGGTCAAGTCGATGATATTGACCACCTCGGCAATCGCCGCGTACGCTGTGTGGGTGAATTGGCTGAGAACCAATACCGTGTTGGCTTGGCTCGTATCGAGAAGGCTGTTAAAGAGCGCTTGGGTCAAGCCGAAGGCGGACCTGGCCAAGAGCCACTCATGCCGCATGATCTCATTAACTCCAAGCCGATTACAGCGTCGCTCAAAGAGTTCTTTGGATCAAGCCAACTGTCACAGTTTATGGATCAAACGAATCCATTGTCTGAGATTACGCACAAGCGACGCGTATCGGCGCTTGGACCTGGCGGTTTGACACGCGAACGTGCTGGCTTTGAAGTCCGCGACGTTCACGTCACGCATTACGGCCGCGTCTGCCCGATTGAGACACCAGAAGGTCCAAACATTGGACTGATTAACTCATTGGCACTCTACGCGCGTTTGAATGAGTACGGATTCATTGAAACCCCATATCGCCGCGTGATTGATGGCAAAGTAACGAAGCAAATCGATTACTTGTCGGCAATCGAAGAGGGTAAATACGTGATCGCGCAGGCCAATGCTGTGTTGGATGCGGAAGGCACTTTGACTGGCGATTTGATCTCTGCTCGTGAGATGGGTGAGTCGGTTTTGGTGGGCGCTGAGCGTATTCAGTATATGGATGTGTCGCCAGCGCAGATCGTGTCCGTTGCGGCATCTCTTGTGCCGTTTTTAGAGCACGATGATGCGAACCGCGCTCTGATGGGTGCGAACATGCAGCGTCAAGCAGTGCCTGTGCTGCGTCCTGAAAAAGCATTTGTCGGAACGGGTATTGAGCGCGTTGCGGCGATTGACTCGGGTACCGTGGTCACAGCAACACGCGGCGGTATTGTGGATTACGTTGATGCAACACGCATTGTGGTTCGTGTCAACGACGCCGAAGCGCTAGCTGGCGAAGTGGGTGTGGACATTTACAACCTTATCAAGTACCAACGCTCTAACCAAAATACCAATATCCATCAGCGTCCTATCGTCACACGTGGTGACAAGATTGCCAAAGGTGATGTGGTTGCTGACGGCGCATCAACCGATTTGGGTGAATTGGCCTTGGGCCAAAACATGCTCGTGGCCTTCATGCCATGGAATGGTTACAACTTCGAAGATTCGATCATGATTTCTGAGCGTGTGGTGTCGGAAGACCGCTACACCTCGATTCACATCGAAGAGTTGACGATTGCCGCTCGCGATACGAAACTAGGCGCTGAAGAAATTACGCGTGATATTCCTAACTTGGCTGAGCAACAACTCAACCGTTTGGACGAGTCAGGCATCATCTATGTCGGCGCTGAAGTACAGCCAGGTGACACATTGGTTGGTAAGGTCACGCCTAAAGGCGAGACCACACTGACGCCAGAAGAGAAGCTGCTTCGCGCCATTTTTGGCGAAAAAGCCAGCGACGTAAAAGACACATCACTCCGTGTCAGTCAAGGTAGCTCAGGCACCGTGATTGACGTGCAAGTGTTTACACGCGAAGGCATTGTGCGTGATAAGCGTGCGCAGCAAATTATTGACGACGAACTCAAGCGCTTCCGTCTCGATTTGAACGATCAGCTGCGCATTGTCGAAGCCGATGCGTTTGACCGCATCGAGAAATTACTCAACGGCAAAGTCGCCAACGGCGGCCCTGCAAAATTGGCTAAGGGAACAAAAATCAGCAAGGAATACTTGGCTTCGGTCGAGAAGTTCCACTGGTTCGATATTCGTCCAGCAGATGAAGATGTGGCCGCATCGCTTGAGTCCATTAAAAATGCGATGGAGCAAACCCGTCACGACTTTGATTTGGCTTTTGAAGAAAAGCGTACCAAGCTGACGCAAGGTGACGAGTTGCCACCAGGCGTACTCAAAATGGTCAAGGTGTACTTGGCTGTCAAACGTCGCTTGCAGCCAGGTGACAAGATGGCGGGTCGTCACGGCAACAAGGGCGTGGTCTCTAAGATCGTGCCTGTCGAAGACATGCCATTTATGGCTGACGGCACGCCGTGCGATATCGTGTTGAATCCGCTGGGCGTTCCTTCGCGTATGAACGTGGGTCAGGTGCTTGAAGTCCATTTGGGTTGGGCTGCCAAGGGTATTGGCCAGCGCATTGGTGATTTATTGCAAGCCGAAACTAAAGTGGCTGAACTTCGTCAGGCGATGGAAGTGATCTACAACAACTCGGGCAAAAAAGAAGACCTCTCTAAGCTGAAAGATGAAGATGTTCGCGAGATGGCGGTCGAGCTCTCCAAAGGCGTGACATTTGCAACGCCCGTGTTTGACGGTGCTACTGAGGCTGAGATTCAGTCAATGCTGCAACTGGCATACCCAGAGGATGTGGCTAAGAGAAAAGGTCTGAATGCCACCCGCACACAAGCGGCATTGTTTGATGGACAGACAGGCGACAAGTTTGAGCGTCCAGTGACGGTCGGTTATATGCATGTTCTCAAGCTGCATCATTTGGTTGATGACAAGATGCATGCTCGTTCGACTGGCCCTTACAGCTTGGTCACGCAGCAGCCATTGGGTGGTAAAGCGCAGTTCGGTGGTCAGCGCTTTGGCGAGATGGAAGTCTGGGCACTCGAGGCTTATGGCGCGTCGTATATTTTGCAAGAGATGTTGACGGTCAAATCCGATGACGTGCAAGGTCGTACCAAGGTCTATGAGAGTATCGTCAAAGGCGAGCACACGATTGATGCTGGCATGCCCGAGTCGTTCAACGTTTTGGTCAAGGAGATCCGTTCGCTCGGTATCGACATGGACCTTGAGAAAATTTGAGTTTGATTGCTTCAATAAACAGATAAAGGAACACACATGAAATCCATTCTTGACCTCTTTAAGCAATTTACGCCTACTGAAAACTTCTCGGCCATCAAAATTGCGATGGCATCCCCAGAGAAGATTCGCTCATGGTCTTTTGGCGAAGTCAAAAAGCCAGAAACCATTAACTATCGCACCTTCAAGCCTGAGCGCGATGGACTCTTTTGTGCGAAAATTTTTGGGCCTATCAAAGACTACGAATGCCTTTGCGGTAAATACAAACGTCTTAAGCATCGCGGCGTGATCTGCGAAAAGTGCGGCGTTGAAGTCACGCAAACTAAGGTGCGCCGCGAGCGTATGGGGCACATCGATTTGGCAGCGCCTTGCGCCCATATCTGGTTCCTCAAATCCTTGCCATCACGCCTTGGCATGGTGTTGGATATGACGCTGCGTGACATTGAGCGCGTGCTCTACTTTGAAGCATACGTGGTGACCGATCCAGGCATGACGCCGCTCAAAAAATACGGCATCATGTCGGAAGACGAGTTCGATGCGAAAGAGGCCGAGTATGGAGATGAGTTTGTAGCCAAAATGGGTGCGGAAGGCATCAAGGAACTTTTGGCGAGCATCGATATCGAAGGCGAAATCGAGCGCCTACGCGGCGATTTGACGGGTTCTGAGACGAAGGTCAAAAAGAACTCCAAGCGGTTAAAAATTCTTGAAGCGTTCAAAAAATCAGGCATCAAACCTGAGTGGATGATTTTGGAAGTGTTGCCCGTGTTACCACCTGACTTGCGTCCACTCGTGCCGCTAGACGGCGGACGTTTTGCGACATCTGATTTGAATGATCTCTATCGCCGCGTGATTAACCGTAATGGCCGTTTGGGGCGCCTGCTCGAACTCAAAGCACCAGAAATCATTGCGCGCAATGAAAAACGCATGTTGCAAGAAGCGGTCGATTCGCTCTTAGACAATGGTCGCCGTGGTAAAGCCATGACGGGTGCTAACAAGCGTACGCTCAAATCACTCGCAGACATGATTAAAGGCAAGGGCGGACGTTTCCGTCAGAACTTGCTGGGTAAGCGCGTGGACTATTCAGGTCGTTCCGTGATTACGGTTGGTCCGACACTCAAACTACACCAGTGTGGCTTGCCAAAACTGATGGCGCTTGAACTGTTCAAGCCCTTCATCTTCTCGCGCCTTGAAGCGCTGGGTATTGCAACTACGATTAAAGCGGCTAAAAAAGAAGTCGAATCGGGTTCGCCCATCGTTTGGGACTTGCTGGAAGAGGTGATTCGCGAGCATCCTGTTATGCTGAATCGTGCGCCAACACTGCATCGCTTGGGTATTCAAGCTTTTGAGCCTATTTTGATTGAAGGTAAAGCGATTCAGCTGCATCCACTCGTTTGCTCGGCGTTTAATGCCGACTTCGACGGTGACCAAATGGCGGTCCACGTGCCGTTGTCAGTAGAGGCGCAAATGGAAGCGCGCACGCTGATGCTCGCATCGAACAACATTTTGTTCCCTGCTTCTGGCGAGCCATCTATCGTGCCGTCGCAAGACGTGGTGCTGGGTCTTTACTACGCTACCCGTGAACGCACCAACGCCAAAGGCGAAGGTTTGATCTTTGCGGACGTCGCTGAAGTCGAGCGTGCAATGGACGCTGGCGTGACTGAAATCACAGCCAAAGTCAATGTTCGCTTGACAGAGCACGTTCTTGATAAAGAAACGGGCGAGTTCACGCCGTCGACCAAAATTTGGGCGACGACCGTCGGACGCGCTTTGCTGTCAGAAATTTTGCCAAAAGGTTTGGCGTTCGAGAACATCAACAAGGCACTGACGAAGAAAGAAATTTCTAAGCTCATCAAGATGTCTTTCCGTAAATGTGGACTCAAAGCTACCGTGGTATTTGCTGATCAATTGTTGCAAGCGGGCTTCCGTTTGGCGACCAAAGCAGGCATCTCGATTTCGATTGACGACATGCTGGTGCCAAAAGAAAAAGAAGGCATCATTGCTCGCGCCGAGACAGAGGTGAAAGAGATTGCACAGCAATACGCATCGGGTCTCGTGACCGTTGGTGAGCGTTACAACAAGGTTGTGGATATTTGGGGCAAGGCTGGCGACGAAGTGTCCAAGGTCATGATGGCGCAGTTGGCAACAGAAAAAGTTGTCGATCGCCACGGCAAGACCGTGAACCAAGAGTCGTTTAACTCCATTTACATGATGGCGGACTCTGGTGCTCGTGGCTCTGCCGCCCAGATTCGTCAGGTTGCAGGTATGCGCGGCTTGATGGCCAAGCCTGATGGCTCGATCATTGAGACGCCAATTAAGGCGAACTTCCGTGATGGTTTGAACGTGCTGGAGTACTTCATCTCCACCCACGGTGCGCGTAAAGGCTTGGCTGATACGGCGCTCAAAACAGCGAACTCGGGTTACTTGACACGTCGTTTGGTCGATGTGACGCAAGACTTGGTGGTTCGTGATCTCGATTGCGGTACTTATCTCGGCTCAATGATGCGCTCCATCGTTGAGGGCGGTGAGGTGATGGAGGCATTGCGTGATCGTGTGCTGGGTCGCTCGACTGCCGAAGAAATCTTGCATCCAGAAACACGTGCTGTGTTGATGCCGGCTGGTCATTTGCTGGACGAAGACAATATCGAAATGCTGGAAGCTGCTGGCGTGGACGAAATTAAAGTTCGCACAGCCTTGACTTGCGAAACACGCTTTGGCTTGTGCGCCAAGTGCTATGGCCGCGACTTAGGCCGCGGTGGATTGATCAATCAAGGCGAAGCTGTTGGTGTGATTGCAGCGCAATCAATTGGTGAGCCTGGTACGCAGTTGACGATGCGTACGTTCCACATTGGTGGCGCGGCATCGCGTGCAGCGGTTATTTCTAATGTGGAAGCCAAATCCAGTGGTGCGATTGGCTTTAACGCCACGATGCGCTATGTGACCAATGGTAAAAAAGAATTGGTGGTGATTGCGCGTTCGGGTGAAATCATCATCAACGACGAGCATGGTCGTGAGCGTGAGCGTCATAAAGTGCCTTACGGCGCGATACTGGCCATCAAACCAGATCAAATGATCAAAGCGGGTACAGTTTTGGCGAATTGGGATCCACTCACACGCCCGATTATTTCGGAGTTCGCGGGTAAGGTTCAATTTGAAAACATCGAAGAAGGTGTAACCGTTGCTAAGCAGGTCGATGATGTGACGGGTCTGTCCACGCTCGTCGTGATCGATCCTAAGCGCCGCGGTTCTGCCAAGGTGATTCGTCCACAAGTCAAGCTTTTGGATGCCTCTGGCAAGGAAATTAAGATTCCAGGTACAGAGCATGCCGTAACGATTGGCTTGCCAGTGGGCGGCCTCGTTCAGGTGCGTGACGGTCAAGATATCAATCCGGGCGAAGTGTTGGCACGTATCCCCATGGAAGGTCAAAAGACCCGCGATATTACCGGTGGTTTGCCACGTGTGGCTGAGCTCTTTGAAGCGCGCGCGCCAAAAGACAAAGGCATGCTGGCTGAGATGACGGGTACGATCTCCTTTGGTAAAGAGACCAAAGGCAAAGTTCGCCTGCAGATCACTGATCCAGATGGCAAAGTGTGGGAAGAGCTTGTGCCGAAAGAGAAAAACTTGGTGGTGCACGAAGGTCAAGTTGTCAATAAAGGCGAGAGCATTA
Source organism: Comamonadaceae bacterium (assembly GCA_947445115.1). Lineage (GTDB taxonomy): Bacteria > Pseudomonadota > Gammaproteobacteria > Burkholderiales > Burkholderiaceae_C > JASGCK01. The sequence continues at coordinate 8,993 of CANFCG010000033.1, forward strand.
TTGACGGCCCAGCCGATCCACAAGACATTCTGCGTTTGCTTGGCTCGGAAGAGTTGGCGCGCTACATTGTTGACGAAGTGCAAGACGTTTATCGTCTGCAAGGTGTGAAGATCAATGACAAACACATCGAAGTGATTGTTCGTCAGATGCTGCGCCGTGTGGTGATTGAGAACTCTGGTGACTCACGCTACATTGCAGGCGAGCAAATTGAGCGTTCAGAAATTCTGAACACCAATGATGCTCTACGGGCCGAAGGCAAATTACCAGCGACATACACCAATGTGCTTTTAGGTATCACTAAAGCGTCCCTGTCCACAGACAGTTTCATCAGCGCCGCATCGTTCCAAGAGACGACACGTGTGCTCACTGAAGCTGCCATCATGGGCAAGCGCGACGAGCTGCGTGGCTTGAAGGAAAACGTCATTGTGGGTCGTTTGATTCCTGCTGGTACAGGTTTGGCTTATCACCAAGCGCGTGCAGCTAAGGATCAAATGGACGATGCTGAGCGTCGCCGTATTGCAGAAGAAGAGGCGCAAGCCGAAGAGGCTGAAGGCGCAGTGGGAGCTTCAACTGAGGATGAAGTTGCTGCATAACTCTCTGTTGAGAGTGGCGTCATGCTAGCTTTGTCTTTGCAATTAGGGGCCACGGCGAAAGCCGTGGCTTTTGTCATGGCGGGTCGCTCGCTCAATGATGTGCTGGCGGATGGCTCCGTTGTTAAACCTGACCTACGTGCAGGTGTGCAGGCGCTTAGCTTTGCAGTACTGCGTAATTGGGGGATGGCGCGTGCACTGCGCGAGTTGCTTGCATCGCGCGAGCCTATGCCGCCTGTGGATGCGCTCCTTTGTACGGCGTTGGCGCTTTTAGTGAGCGAGCCTGACTCGGGTGCGAGCTATACGGATTTCACGCTCGTCAATCAAGCGGTTGACGCGGCGAAATCTCACTCCAAAACACGATCAAGCGCCAGCTTTATCAATGCCACGCTGCGCCGATTTTTGCGTGAGCGCGAAACGTTGATGAAGCAAGCACGGCAAAGCGAAGAGGCTCAGTACAACCATCCGCAGTGGTGGATTGATCAGATGCGTCGCGAGCAGCCGCATAAATGGCAAACGATTCTTGCGGCAAATCAAATGAAGCCTTCGCTCACCTTGCGGGTGAATCTGGCAAAAACCACGATGTCAGAGTTCATTGCAGTGCTTGATGAGCAAGGTGTTGCATGGCATGAGGCTGATTCGGCACTCGTGCAGACCAAGCAGGATATGGCCTGCGGGCTTGCTTTGCAGGATGCGCCACCCGTAACCAGCTTGCCGCATTACGCTGTGGGGTGGTTCTCGGTGCAGGACTTGGCAGCTCAAGGCGCGGCTACGCAATTACTAAGCGATGAATTTTTGTTTGAATTAGTTGTGCGTGCCAGGCAAGGGCACAAAATTCGAGTGTTGGACGCCTGCGCGGCGCCTGGCGGCAAAACAACGCATTTAATTGAGCGGCTTTTGCAGGCCTTTGCTCATGCGGGTATGCCTGTGTTATCGGGTGACGATTGGGGTAAGCATTTTGAAGTGATTGCACTTGAAGTGGATGCCAAGCGCGCAAAGCGCATTCATGAAAACTTGAGTCGTTTAAAACAGCGTGCAATCGTCAAGATTACTGACGCGGCAAACCTAGCCAGCTGGTGGGATGGCACGCCATTCGATGCGGTGCTGTTGGATGCCCCTTGTACAGCCTCTGGAATTGTGCGCAGACATCCAGATGTGCGCTGGCTCAGGCGTGAATCGGATGCTACAGCGATGGGGCATATCCAGCTTGCGATGTTGCAAGCGCTGTGGGCAACGCTGCGCACTCAGGGGCGATTGCTCTACGCGACTTGCTCTGTGTTTGAGACGGAAGGCGGGGTGGTTAAGCAGAGGTTTTTGCAAGCGAATGGCAATGCAAAAGCGTTAGACTCGCACGGTCTATGGTTACCCTCTTTGCAGCACGATGGTTTTTATGATGCGCTTTTTGATAAAACAGCCGATTAAGTTTCTACTAGGAATTTTCTTAATGTGGTTGTGTGCGTCTTTCACGCTCTTGGCCCAGACGGCACCTGCTGAAATTTTGAATCTCAAAGCGAGTCGTCTTGGCAAGGATGTGGCAGTGTCCGCAGAGATTAAATTCGAACTACCAAGCAGTATCGAAGAGGCCATGTACAAAGGCGTATCCCTCACTTTTGTCAGTGACTTAGAGATCACCAAAGAACGTTGGTATTGGGTTGATAAAACCGTGATAACGGCTAGTCGTCAGACTCGCATTTCCTACCAAGCATTAACACGTCGTTGGCGTGTGCTGCCGTGGTCTGATGGGACGGCCGCGTCTGGACTTGGTGTTCAGCTGCCTCAAACTTATGAAACCTTGGCGGAAGCGTTAGCGGTAGCACAGCGCATTTACAACTGGCGTGTTGCACAAGGGTTGGATATGGATGATGCGAATTATTGGATTCAATTAAGCTATCGACTAGATATTTCGCAGCTGCCCAAACCTTTGCAAATTGGGTTGATTGGGCGAGGCGATTGGAGTATCCATGCGACGCTCCGCCAGCGTATGCAGCTAGTAGGGGCAACTCCGTGATAGGCCGGATAACCGCCACTCGCTTAGTTTTTCGCGTTGGCTTAGGCCTGGCCTTGCTTGCGGCAGCAGCATTAACTTATTTGTTGATTAGGGCGGTCGATCATAGTACGCTGAGTGATCAAAATATTGGGCACTTGCTATTGTTTAACAGCCTACTCGCGGTAGCTTTGTTTGGCGCGATTGTTGCTATGGCCTGGCGATTGCGGCAGCGTCTAAAAGAAGGACGATTTGGCAGCAAATTATTGATGAAATTAGCCGCTATTTTCGCGCTTGTTGGTGTATTGCCAGGCGTGCTGATTTACAGCGTATCCTATCAATTTGTTTCACGCTCCATTGAATCTTGGTTCGATGTTCGCGTTGAAAACGCACTAGATGCCGGGCTTAACTTAGGCCGTGCGACCTTGGATAAGTTGTCCAGCGATCTCTCAAATAAGGTGCGCAATGGTGCGTCAGTTTTACAAATGGAGGGCGATGCTGGGCTGTCCGTGAAATTAGACCATTTACGTGAGCAGTGGGGAGCTGATGACGCTCAGGTATGGAGCCATACTGGAATGTTATTGGCTAGTAGCGGGGAGTCGCGCTTCCAATTGGCGCCAGAAAGACCGACGGCTCAGCAGATGCGTAGTTTGAGAACCCAGCGTAGCATCAGCGTTTTTGAAGGGTTGGATGATACTGCAAAAACAAAAATCGCGCGCTTAAAAGTGGTCATTCCTATTGGCAATCCTGGGTTGGAGTTAATGTCGGAGTCAAGGTATTTAGTTGTGAGCGAAAAAATACCTGCGGCTTTGGCCGAGAACGCTTTGATAGTTCAAACTGCCTATAGCGAGTATCAGGAGCGGGCATTGGCGAGGACGGGGTTGCAAAAAATGTACATTGGCACGCTCACGCTCAGTTTGTTTTTGGCGGTGCTGGGTGCCTTTATTTTGGCTGTCATTCTTGGAAATCAATTGGTTAGACCTTTGCTGGTGTTGGCCTTGGGAGTTGAGCGCGTGAGTGCCGGTGACTTCAGCCCTAAACTTGCATTACCTCAAGACAATGAACTGGCAGGCTTGACTAGATCTTTTGCTAGCATGACTCAGCAGCTGGCTGACGCAAGAGCTGCTGAACAGAAAACTGAGCGTGTCAAAGCTTGGAATGAGGTGGCGCAAAGAGTGGCGCACGAAATTAAAAATCCGCTTACGCCTATTCAATTATCAGCCGAGCGTTTGGCCATGAAGTTGGGCGATAAGCTGCAAGGAGCTGATCTGGCGGTGTTAGAGAAATCCGTTAAGACAATTGTGGACCAGGTCGAAGCCATGAAGCGTCTGGTCAATGAGTTTAGAGACTACGCGCGTTTGCCCAGTGCTCGCTTGCAGCCCATTTCATTGCTGTCCGTCATTCAAGATACCCTCTCGCTTTATGAGCATGAAGTACAGCAAGGAACGATTCATGTTTTTTCTAAACCTGATTTGCCAAATATCCAAGGTGATACCGAACAACTTAGGCAAGTCATTCACAACTTATTACAAAACGCACTTGACGCGACGCAGTCACATGCAACCGCGGATGGAAGCCCCAAGAAGGTCGTAATTCGATTGGCAGAAAATGTCAATCAAACCAATTTACAGTGTTTGATTGAGGATAGCGGTATGGGATTTGCTGAGCATATTTTGGAGCGAGCTTTTGAGCCGTACAACACGACAAAACTCAAAGGGACTGGGCTAGGCTTGGCTGTTGTGCGGAAAATTGTGCAAGAACACCATGGCGAGATTACTCTGTCAAATAAGAGCGCAGAAGAGGGGTTGGGTGCGCGAGTGAGTTTATTATTTCCATTGACAAAGAGGAGTGTTGGCGTTTAGCCGATTCATAACTATGGCGAATATATTAGTGGTTGATGACGAGCATGGCATTCGTGATTTATTATTTGAAATTTTGAATGATGAGGGTCATCAAGTTGAGCTGGCCGAAAATGCCGCTGAGGCACGAGCCGCGCGTGGCCGAGCGTGCCCTGATCTTGTGTTGCTTGATATCTGGATGCCCGATACGGACGGAGTGACCTTGTTAAAGGAGTGGTCCGGATCGGGGCAGCTTAACATGCCCGTGGTCATGATGAGCGGTCACGCTACGATTGAGACGGCTGTAGAGGCAACAAAGCTGGGTGCGCTTTCGTTTTTAGAAAAACCGATCACGCTTCAAAAGTTATTACAAGCTGTAGAGTCCGGACTTAAAAAGTCTGTGGGCAAAACTAAGGCGGTTGAGCAATTTGTAGATACTGAAGTGCTGGTGGCGTCTAATGCGCGAGCGATTTCATCGGATTTATTGTCGCCAGATATGGCTGGATATGCGATGAGCCCCCACATTGATCCTCGCAAGCCAGATCTACTGTTGCGCTTAGACCAGCCATTGCGTGAGGCTAAGGATGCATTTGATAAGGCGTATTTTGCATATCATTTAGAAATTGAGCATGGATCAGTTGCTAAGGTGGCTGAGAAAACTGGCATTGAGCGAACACATCTGTATCGCAAGTTGAAACAATTAGGTATTGATGCAGTGCGTAACAAGCACCATGACTAGGCTATAATCTCAAGTCTTTCGATAATCGAATCACCCCCCATTTTTAGAGTTCATCATGGCTGTTCAACAAAATAAAAAATCTCCTTCTAAGCGCGGCATGCACCGCGCGCACAATGCTTTGGATACTCCAGGTACAGGCATAGAGCCAACAACAGGTGAAGTGCATTTGCGCCACCACATCAGCCCAACGGGTTTTTACCGTGGCCGTAAAGTTGTGAAAACTAAAAACGACGCCTAATTTAGTCCTAGCTATCGCGAAACCCAGTTTCAGACACGTTCTGGCTGGGTTTTCTGCTTTTTATATCCTCTTCTTTTTATCTTTTCTCCATGACTTTCACGACGATTAGCGTAGATGTGATGGGTGGCGACGCCGGCGCTAGTGTGACGCTGCCTGCTTGCATGGCGTTTTTGGAATCACATCCAGAGGCGCGCTTGGTGCTGGTGGGTACGGAGGCCGTACTGCAAGGTTTTGTGCACGCGCGCGCGCGCAAAGTGATTGCGACCGATGTCATCACGATGGACGATTCACTGGAAACGGCGATGCGCAAAAAACGTGACTCGTCGATGCGTATTGCGGTGGAGCAAGTCAAGTCTCGCGCAGCGCAGGCGGCAGTGTCTGCTGGTAACACGGGTGCACTCATGGCCATTTCACGCTATGTTTTAAAAACTCTGGATGGCATTGAGCGTCCAGCAATTGCAGCACAATTACCAAATCAGCTTGGCGGCAGCACCACCATGCTGGACTTGGGTGCTAATGTGGATAGCGCGGCTGAGCACTTATTGCAATTTGCCTTTTTGGGAGCGGCGCTGGATACGGTACTCAAGGGCAAGGTCAAGCCCAGCGTGGGTTTACTGAACATCGGTGAAGAGGTCATTAAAGGTAACGAGACGATTAAAGCGGCGGGCGAATTGCTCCGTGCGGCACATGCGCGCGGTGACATTCATTTTTTTGGCAATGTCGAAGGCGATGATATTTTTAAAGGTACGACCGACATCGTCGTCTGCGATGGCTTTGTGGGCAACGTGGCGCTGAAGACGAGCGAAGGCCTAGCCATGATGGTGAGTAATTTTTTAAAGTCGGAGTTTTCAAAAAATCCGCTGACCAAATTAGCAGCTATTTTTGCTTATCCTGTGCTGAAAGCGTTTAAAAATCGCGTCGATCATCGTCGCTACAACGGTGCAGCGCTCTTGGGTTTGCGAGGCCTTGTTTTTAAGAGTCATGGCTCGGCAGATCAAGTTGGTTATGGCTTTGCATTAGAGCGAGCTTATGATGCGGCGCGTAAAGGTTTGCTTGAGAATGTGCAGGCGAATATCGCCAAAATTCAACAAACATAAACATATTTGAATGGGAAGTTAGCAATGAAGTACTCGCGTATCGTGTCCACGGGCAGCTACCTGCCGCCGCGTCGATTGACCAACGCAGACTTGGCCGCTGAGCTGGCTGTGAGTGGCGTAGAAACCTCTGATGAGTGGATTGTGGAGCGCACGGGTATTCGTGCACGCCACTTTGCAGAGCCCGACGTGACTTGCAGTGACCTTGCCTATGAGGCGGCCTTGCAGGCCTTATCTAGCGCGGCTTTGCAGCCTTCTGATATTGATTTAATCATCGTCGCCACATCAACGCCCGATATGGTGTTCCCCTCTTCCGCTACGATTTTGCAAAACAAACTGGGTCTTACCAATGGCTGCCCAGCGTTTGATGTGCAAGCGGTTTGCAGTGGTTTTGTCTACGCTCTCACCGTAGCCGATTCGCTAATCAAAACAGGAACAGCCAAGCGTGCTCTAGTGGTTGGTGCCGAAGTGTTTTCGCGCATCCTAGACTTTAAAGATCGTACAACCTGTGTGCTGTTTGGTGATGGCGCAGGCGCAGTGATTTTGGAGGCGTCCGATAGCCCTGGCATCTTGGCAAGCGACCTGCATGCCGATGGGAGGTACAAAGATATTCTGTGTGTGCCTGGTACGGTATCAGGCGGCTTAGTTTTAGGTGATCCGACACTCAAAATGGATGGTCCTGCTGTGTTTAAGCTGGCTGTGGGCGTACTGGAGTCGGCGGCGAGAGTCACCCTAGCCAAGGCAGGTAAAACGGATGCTGACATTGATTGGTTGATCCCGCATCAAGCCAATATCCGCATTATGCAAAGCACGGCTAAAAAACTAAAAATGCCAATGGAGAAGCTCATCGTGACGGTGGATCAGCATGGCAACACGTCCGCAGCGTCAATCCCGCTAGCGCTCGATCATGCCGTGCGCAGCGGCAAGGTGAAACGCGGTGATACCCTCATGTTGGAGGGCGTTGGTGGCGGTTTCACGTGGGGCGCAGTGCTTGTTCAATATTAAGAATTGAAAAATCTAACAATGAAAAAATTTGCTTTTATATTTCCAGGCCAAGGCTCGCAATCCGTTGGGATGCTCGATGCGTGGGGTGATCATCCTGCCATTGTTGATGTGCTCCAGGAAGCATCTGATGCGCTGTCGCAAGATATGGGTAAGTTGATTCGAGAAGGCTCTAAAGAAGAGTTGGCACTCACCACCAATACGCAACCAGTCATGCTGGTTGCGGGTGTGGCGGCGTATCGGGCGTGGTTGTATGAAGGCGGCACCCCTCCCTCGCTGGTGGCGGGGCACTCCCTAGGGGAATTCGCTGCTCTGGTGGCGGCTGGCTCGCTGACCTTGGCTCAAGCTGCGCCATTGGTTCGCTTTAGGGCGGCATCTATGCAGGAGGCTGTTCCTGTTGGCGTGGGCGCAATGGCCGCAATCTTAGGTATGGCCGCCGACACGGTGAGTCGCATTTGCACTGAAGTGACGGATAGTTTCGGCCGTACGAGTGCAGAGACGGCAGAGGCGGTGAATTTTAATGACCCCATGCAAACAGTGATTTCTGGTAGCAAGGCTGCAGTGGATAAGGCTTGCGAAGCTTTAAAGGCTGCCGGGGCAAAGCGCGCACTGTTGCTGCCAGTGTCTGCGCCATTCCATTCAAGTTTGATGCGTCCTGCGGCTGAGAAGCTGATGCAGAGGCTGGCCGGTGTCAATCTGCTCACGCCGCAGATCCCGCTACTCAACAACATCGATGTGGCGATCGAGTCTGATCCAGTGAGGATCAAAGACGCACTTTATCGCCAAGCCTTTGGCGCTGTGCGCTGGGTGGAGTCAGTGCGAGCGATATACGCCAGCGGCGTTCAAGTAATGGTCGAGTGTGGCCCAGGTAAGGTTTTATCTGGAATGGTCAAGCGGATTAATGCTGAAATTGCATCCGGCGTTGTGCTTGATTTGGTTAGTTTGCAAGAATCTAAAAATATTTTGATAGATTAGTTGACGCAAGGATAAAAGGCGCGCTATAATCGAAGGCTTCGCGGTTAAAGAATTTCAATGACCTCGAAATCAGCTCAAGCGGAGGGGTTGTCTTAATAGATAACTTCAACGACGGGACCAAGACTAACTGGGTGTCCAGTACAAGTTGGAAAAATAGATAACATGATCCAAACAGAATCTCGATTAGAGGTTGCCGATAACACAGGTGCTAAATCTGTGCTTTGCATTAAGGTGCTCGGCGGCTCCAAGCGTCGCTACGCTAGCGTAGGCGACGTCATCAAGGTCAGCATTAAAGAAGCTGCACCGCGCGGTCGCGTCAAAAAAGGCGAGATCTATAGCGCTGTGGTGGTTCGTACTGCCAAGGGCATCCGTCGTGCGGATGGCTCTTTGGTTAAGTTCGATAGTAATGCTGCCGTTCTCTTGAACGCAAAATTAGAGCCTATTGGCACTCGCATTTTTGGACCAGTAACGCGTGAATTGCGTACTGAGAAATTCATGAAGATTGTGTCTTTGGCGCCTGAAGTTTTGTAAAAGGCTGTACAAGATATGAATAAGATTAAAACGGGTGACGAAGTTATCGTCATTGCAGGTAAAGATAAGGCTAAGCGCGGCGTAGTTATTTCGCGTGCTGATGATAGTCATCTGGTTGTTGACGGTGTGAATGTGGCTAAAAAGCACACGAAGCCAAATCCAATGAAAAATGTGACCGGCGGTATTGTTGATAAAACAATGCCTATCCATCAGTCCAATGTTGCCATCTTCAATACCGCAAGCGGTAAGGCTGATCGTGTTGGCATTAAGACGTTGGCTGACGGCACGCGTGTTCGTATTTATAAGTCTAGCGGAGAAGAGATCAAATCGGTCGTTCCTGCTAAGAAGTCTGCGTGAGGTTAAATTAAATGGCACGTTTACAACAAATTTATCGTGAGAAGTTGGCGCCTGAATTGACCGCCAAGTTCGGTTACACGACGCCTATGCAGGTTCCACGCTTAACCAAAATCACGCTTAATATGGGTGTTGGTGAGGCAGTTGCTGATAAGAAAATTCTTGACAATGCGGTCGCTGATTTGACAAAAATTGCAGGTCAAAAGCCTGTTGTCACTAAGGCGAAAAAAGCGATTGCGGGTTTTAAGATTCGTGAGCTTTTGCCAATCGGTTGCATGGTCACCTTGCGTGGTGTGCAGATGTATGAGTTCTTGGATCGTTTTGTCACGATCGCTCTTCCTCGCGTTCGTGACTTCCGTGGTATCTCGGGTCGTGCCTTTGATGGCCGTGGTAACTACAACATCGGTGTGAAAGAGCAGATCATTTTCCCTGAAATTGAATACGACAAAGTGGATGCTTTGCGCGGTCTCAATATCAGTATCACCACTACGGCGAAAACAGACGAAGAGTGCAAGGCGCTTTTGACTGGTTTCCGCTTCCCGTTTAAAAACTGAGGTGCAATGTGGCTAAACAAGCATTAATCCAGCGTGAACTCAAGCGTGATAACTTGGTAGCGAAATTCGCTGCTAAGCACGCGGAGTACAAGGCAATATCTAAAGACGCAAAGAAGAGTGAAGACGAGCGTGCTGCGGCGCGAATGACTTTGCAGAAAATGCCTCGTAATGCGAACCCAACTCGCCAGCGTAACCGCTGCGAATTGACGGGTCGTCCACGCGGTACTTTCCGTCAATTCGGCTTGGCTCGCGCCAAGATTCGTGAAATGGCTTTTGTCGGGGAAATTCCTGGCATTACCAAAGCCAGCTGGTAATTAGGAGAACAAATAATGAGCATGAGTGATCCTATTGCCGATTTGTTGACACGCATTCGTAACGCGCAAGCTGTTGCGAAGCCTGTAGTGACTGTGCCTTCTTCTAAAGTGAAGATTGCTATCACACAAGTGTTGGCTGACGAAGGTTATATTGATGGTTTCAAAGTTAAAACTGAGGGCGGCAAGTCCGAACTTCAGATTGCTTTGAAGTATTACGCAGGTCGTCCTGTGATTGAGCGTATTGAACGTGTAAGCCGTCCTGGTTTGCGTGTTTATAAAGGCTCTGATGCAATTCCGCAGGTGATGAATGGCTTGGGTGTCGCGATCGTGACAACACCTCAAGGCGTCATGACCGATCGCAAGGCTCGCGCTAACGGTGTTGGTGGCGAAGTTCTTTGCTACGTCGCTTAAAGAGAGGCAGAATAAAATGTCCCGTGTAGGCAAAATGCCCGTAACCATTCCTGCAGATGTAGAGTTTGGTATTAAAGATAATATTATCAGCATCAAGGGTGCTGGTGGTACGTTAAGTATGGCGCAGCATGCGTCTGTTACGATCCAAAACGACGCTGGCAAAATCAGCTTCACGCCTGTCAACGACTCTCGCGAAGCAAATGCGATGAGTGGTACGCTGCGCCAGTTGGTCAACAACATGGTGGTTGGTGTGAGTAAAGGTTTTGAGAAAAAACTCAGTTTAGTTGGTGTGGGCTACAAAGCTCAAGCAACCGGTAATAAGCTCAACTTAACCGTTGGTTATTCTCATCCTGTTAATTTTGATATGCCTGCTGGTATCAAAGTCGCAACGCCAACACCTACTGAAATTTTGATTTCTGGTGCTGATCGTCAGCGTGTCGGTCAAATTGCTGCTGAAATTCGTGCGGTACGTCCGCCTGAGCCGTACAAAGGCAAGGGTATCCGTTATGTCGATGAGCGCATCACGATCAAAGAGACTAAGAAGAAATAAGGATTGCTATGATGTTGACCAAAAAAGAGCAGCGTTTGCGTCGTGCTCGTCAGACCCGTATTCGTATCGGAAAACAAGATGTTGTTCGTTTGTCGGTAAACCGTACAAACACACACATTTATGCAACGCTGGTGTCGGTGGATGGCTCGACTGTATTGGCTTCGGCTTCTACGGTAGAGGCATCTGTCCGCGCGTCTCTCGGTGGCTCCTGTAAAGGTGCTACCACTGCAGCAGCGACAGCGATTGGAACCCGAATTGCAGAAAAAGCTAAAGCGGCTGGCGTTGAGCGCGTTGCTTTTGATCGTGCAGGTTTTGCATACCACGGACGTGTTAAGGCTTTGGCTGAGGCAGCTCGTGCCGCTGGCCTACAGTTCTAATTACTGTCTGCAAATAAGGAATTATCAAAATGGCAAAAATTCAAGCAAAAGCAGCAGATCCAGCTCGTGATGATGGTATGCGCGAAAAGATGATCGCAATTAACCGCGTTACAAAAGTTGTTAAAGGCGGACGTATTCTGGGCTTCGCGGCTTTGGTTGTTGTTGGTGATGGCGATGGTCGTATCGGCATGGGCAAGGGTAAGACTAAAGAGGTTCCAGTTGCTGTGCAAAAGGCGATGGAGCAAGCAAGGCGCAATCTGATGAAGGTGTCGCTTAAAAATGGCACGATTCACCACACAGTGATGGGTCAGCATGGCGCCTCTAATGTGATGTTGGCGGCGGCACCTAAAGGAACTGGCATTATTGCTGGTGGTCCTATGCGTGCCGTGTTTGAAGTGATGGGTATTACGGATATTGTGGCTAAGAGTCATGGCTCAACCAATCCTTACAACATGGTTCGTGCAACGTTGGATGCTTTAAAGCGATCGACGACGCCCTCTGAAGTGGCTGCCAAGCGTGGTAAGTCTGTCGAAGACATTTTTGTTTGAAAGTAAGTCGATCATGACCGCAACTACCTCCGTAAAAATTCAATTGGTTCGTAGCCCTATTGGCTGCAAAGAATCGCATCGTGCAACCGTTCGTGGTTTGGGTTTGCGAAAAATTCGTAGCACCAGCGAATTGCAGGATACGCCAGCCGTGCGCGGCATGATTAACAAGATTAGTTACTTGGTTAAAGTAATTTAACTTACAGATTTAGGTAATACACATGGAACTCAATAGCATTTCTCCAGCAGCTGGTGCAAAGCACGCAAAGCGTCGTGTCGGTCGTGGAATCGGTTCTGGTTTGGGCAAAACAGCTGGCCGTGGCCATAAAGGCCAAAAATCTCGTTCAGGTGGATTCCATAAGGTTGGTTTCGAGGGTGGGCAAATGCCTATGCACCGCCGTTTACCAAAGCGCGGATTCAAATCTACAACACTACGTTTTAATGCTGAAATCACGTTAACAACTCTGGAGATGCTTAGCGTCCCAGAGGTTGATATGTTGACACTGAAGCAGGCTGGTTTAGTCGGTGAATTAATTCGAGTAGTTAAGGTAATTAATACTGGTTCGTTGACGAAGTCTGTAAAGTTGACCGGTATTGGTGCAACTGTTGGTGCCAAAGCTGCTGTTGAAGCTGCCGGTGGATCATTCGCCTAATTTTTATAGAGCTTATTTGTGGTAACAGCAGCGTCATCTACTAAATCCAACAAGTTTGGAGATCTCAAAAGCAGACTCATGTTTTTGTTGTTGGCGTTACTTGTCTATCGTATTGGTTCGCATATTCCAGTTCCTGGAATTGACCCGGTTGCACTACAGAAACTATTTAAAGATCAGCAAGGTGGCATATTAAGTTTATTTAATATGTTTTCCGGCGGTGCATTGTCAAGATTTTCAATCTTTGCATTAGGCATCATGCCTTATATTTCATCATCTATTGTTATTCAACTATTTCAATATGTGGTGCCGCATTTTCAGCAGTTGCAAAAAGAAGGTGAAGCTGGTAGACGTAAAATAACTCAGTACACTAGGTATGCCACTTTGGGTTTAGCGCTTTTCCAATCTCTTGGTATAGCTCTTGCATTAGAAAGTCAGGCTGGACTTGTCTTAGAGCCGGGATTTGGATTTAGATTGTCTGCTATTGTCAGCTTAACTGCTGGGACTATATTTCTAATGTGGTTAGGCGAGCAAATCACTGAGCGTGGCTTGGGTAATGGAATTTCTATTATTATTTTCTCTGGTATTGCTTCTGGTTTTCCAACGGCAGTTGCAGGTCTACTTGAGTTGGTTCGCACCGGTGCTATGAGCATTGTGATTGCTTTATTAATTGCGATCTTAGTGGTTGGTTTGACTTATGCGGTTGTCTTTATTGAGCGTGGACAACGGAAAATTTTGGTGAATTATGCTCGCAGACAACAAGGGAACAAAGTTTACGGTGGCCAATCTTCTCATCTTCCGTTGAAGCTAAATATGGCTGGCGTGATACCTCCAATCTTTGCATCGTCCATTATTCTGTTGCCTGCAACGATTGTGGGTTGGTTCAGTGCTGGTGATTCTATGCGTTGGCTGAAAGATATTGCCTCCACATTGCGTCCAGGCCAACCCATATACGTATTGTTGTATGCGGCTGCAATTGTTTTCTTTTGTTTTTTCTATACGGCTCTAGTTTTTAATAGCCGTGAAACAGCCGATAATTTAAAGAAAAGTGGTGGTTTTGTTCCTGGAATTAGACCAGGGGATCAAACAGCACGCTTCATTGACAAAATTTTGATTCGCTTGACAGTTTCTGGTGCAGTTTATATTACTGTTATCTGTTTAATACCTGAATTTTTGATTTTGAAATATAATGTACCTTTCAATTTTGGTGGCACTTCTTTATTGATTGTTGTTGTTGTTGCAATGGATTTTATGGCGCAAGTGCAGAATTACTTAATGAGTCAGCAGTATGAATCATTACTGAAAAAATCTAGCTTTAAGACCACAATTTAAATAATAAATACCAGATGTCTAAAGATGATGTAATTCAAATGCAGGGGGAGATTTTAGAAAATTTGCCTAATGCTACTTTTCGAGTTAAGTTAGAAAACGGTCATATTGTTTTGGGGCATATATCAGGGAAAATGCGTATGCATTACATACGTATATTGCCTGGCGACAAAGTGACGGTTGAATTGACGCCCTACGATTTATCGCGGGCACGTATTGTGTTTAGAGCGAAGTAGCTTAGGTAAGCTACTCGCATTTATAGGAGAGAGTGAAATGAAAGTTTCCGCATCGGTTAAGAAAATTTGCCGTAATTGCAAAATCATTCGTCGTAAAGGCGTGGTTCGTGTTATTTGCACAGATCCACGTCATAAGCAACGCCAAGGTTAATTTAATAGGTTTTAGAGGTATATATGGCACGTATCGCTGGTATTAATATTCCACCCCATCAGCACGCTGAAATTGGGTTGACCGCTATTTTTGGTATCGGTCGAACTCGCGCACGCAAGATTTGCGTCGCTTGTGAAATCGCTTATTCCAAAAAAGTAAAAGATTTTACGGATGGTGATTTAGAGAAAATCCGCGATCAAATCGCTCTCTTCACGATCGAGGGTGATCTTCGCCGTGAAACAACAATGAACATCAAGCGTTTGATGGACATTGGTTGCTATCGTGGGTTCCGTCATCGTCGTGGTCTGCCAATGCGTGGTCAGCGTACCCGTACCAATGCGCGTACTCGTAAGGGTCCACGTAAGGCCGCTCAGTCACTCAAGAAATAAGAAAAGAGTAAATAATGGCAAAAGCACCAGCTAACTCAGCATCGCAACGTGTTCGTAAAAAAGTCCGCAAAAATGTTGCGGATGGTATTGCGCACGTCCATGCTTCATTTAACAACACGATCATTACGATTACCGATCGTCAAGGTAATTCATTGGCGTGGGCCTCCTCTGGTGGTCAAGGTTTTAAGGGTTCACGTAAGTCAACGCCATTTGCAGCTCAAGTTGCATCTGAAGTTGCTGGTCGTGCTGCTCAAGAGCAAGGTATTAAAAACCTTGATGTTGAAATCAAAGGTCCAGGCCCTGGTCGTGAATCCTCTGTGCGTGCTTTAGCCGCGCTCGGTATTCGTATCAATCAAATCGCCGATGTGACACCGGTTCCACATAACGGTTGCCGTCCACAAAAGCGTCGTCGTATTTAATTTAATACGCCGTATATCTTTCAACCGCAAGCCCACCGCTAGCTTACTTCAAGCTAGCTCCCATTATGAAAATAATGGTAGATGACACATAAAGGAAATTAAAGTGGCACGTTACTTAGGCCCCAAGGCCAAACTCTCACGCCGTGAAGGCACAGATCTTTTTCTAAAGAGCGCACGTCGTTCGATTAGTGATAAGGCAAAATTTGACTCAAAGCCAGGTCAGCATGGTCGTACCTCAGGTCAGCGCACATCAGACTTTGGTCTGCAATTACGCGAAAAACAAAAAGTTAAGCGCATGTATGGTGTTTTAGAGCGTCAATTCCGTCGCTACTTTGAAGAGGCTGATCGCCGCAAAGGCAACTCTGGTGCTAACTTACTGTCTTTGCTTGAGTCCCGTCTCGACAATGTTGTATATCGTATGGGTTTTGCCTCTACACGTGCAGAAGCACGTCAATTGGTGTCTCACAAAGCCATTTTGATCAACGGACAATCCAATAACATTCCATCCGCATCTGTAAAAGTGGGCGATGTAATTGCTGTGCGTGAAAAATCTAAAAAGCAATTACGTATTGCAGAAGCTTTGCAATTAGCGACTCAAATTGGTCTGCCAGCTTGGGTGGATGTGAGCGTCGACAAAGTTGAAGGCGTATTTAAAAAATCTCCTGATCGCGATGAGTTCGGCGCAGACATTAACGAATCGTTAATTGTCGAGTTGTATTCACGTTAAAATTAAAAGTTAGCCTTCTTTTGGCTAACTTAGCTTGACTGTCGACGAAGTAGTTAGCAAAACTCTCTGCTTCATAGGCACCTAAAGAACAATTTACAAAGGTAATCCCATGCAAAATAACTTGCTCAAGCCAAAAAATATTCAAGTCACGCAATTGGGTCATAACCGCGCAGAGGTCACTTTGGAGCCGTTTGAACGCGGCTTCGGTCACACGATG
>CANFCG010000034.1 GCA_947445115.1 Comamonadaceae bacterium
ACGCTGTTGCCTGCGCCGATGCTGAATGACTGCCAGTTGGCACCTAGAACGTTGGAGCCTTGGTTGACGGTGAGTGTATTGCCCGATGTTGAAATGCTGCCTGTACCTGACGTGATGGCGCCGCCTGTCGGGAGAACTGATTGCGCGTAGGCCCTCATGGCAAAGTCTGGGCTGCCTAAGCCCATTGCGGCGGCGGCAACTGCAAAGGACATCATGGCAAGGCGGAATCCGCCTGCACCTTCTGAGCTTGCACTGCTACCGCCTGTGCTCTCACCGGCACTCTTACCTTGGGATGTAGTCGTCTCGGCAACGGCAACGAGCGCGCCCACTTTTTTGCTAAAGACAAGACGGTAGAGGTTTTTATTCATGGCAGGAAGTCTTTAAAAATACAAGTAATTGAATGGCCAGATGATCGAAATCAAAAGGCTTGCGCTCGTTCGCTTAAAACGTCAAGCCGCCCTGGATCCAGAGCTTGCCTCTGGAAGTTGTATCCACCGCCGATTGCTGGGCCGCGGTCATGCTGTGCACACCCAACATGGCTCGCATGAAGTAGCCCACCGAGGTCGGCGTTGGCACACGGGCCTGCGACTGAACCGTGAAGGTCAAGCCGTAGCTGGACAGCGATCGGGTATTGACCGAGCCAATCACGATCGGGCTTTGGTAGTACTGCACCCAACCTCGATCCCAAAAGGTCGCGTAGGTGATGTTGTCTAAGCTGCTGCCAATTTGTATCGGCGTGGTGTAGCGCAACTCCACCGTACCGCTAGCTCCCGTGCTACCGCCCGCCTCGCCACCGTAGCCTCTGGTGGAGGAAGGACCGCCTAAGCCCGTTTGCTCCGAGCCATCTAAGTTTTTATTGCCCGCTTGCCCGTTGAGTGCCGTGTACAGCGTAACGGGGCCTTCTAGGGTTTGCTGGCGAGCGATGTTGTAGGCGACTTTGCCAAATCGCCCTGCGCTGTGTGCGCCTGTGGCGCTTGAGTCGGCAGCGTCATTGGTACCAACGAAGCCTTGGCTGACAGTTAAGCCGTACACGGTGTAGCCACCTCCGCCAAAGCTGTCGACGTTGTCGCCGTTGATGCCAATTCGTCCAACGTTGGCATTGGTTCTATAGGAGGCTGAGACTAGGTCGACGCTGTTAATGCCGCTGCGCACTTCGGCTGATGCCCGTACGTAGAGGGATTGATTGACGCTTCGAATGAGGGGGTAGCTGGTGAAGGCAGACAGTGCGTTGGATGTGCCGTGGGAGAGTGTGGCGCTAAAGCCTGCGCCTAGGCGGTATTGGCTTCTGGAGTAGGCAATGCCCACGCGCTGGCCGTCATAGCCTACGGGCAGGCTGTAACTAGCGCTGCCGGTTTTGGTATCAGTGGTGTTAGTGGTGGCAATGCCTAAGCTGAGTTGGTCGCCTCCTGCGCCTAGGTTGTTAAGGTCGACACTGGCATTCAAACGAGTGATGCCGGTAGAGGGGGAGCCGTAATTGTCAAAGCCTAAGCTGTAGGCCGTGTTTTTAGTGATTTTAGTCTCCACATCCAACTCCGAGGTACCGATGGCTTGGCCTGGTTTTAAATTGGCGGTGACGGTCAGACCGGGTAGATCTTTGAGCAAAAGGATAGCGCGTTCGAGCCCTTTATCTTGAATGGTTTTACCGATGCAGTCTTTGCCGTCGCTAACACTGCATAGGTTGTTGGTGATAGTCAAGCGCAGGCGCTCGACGCTAACGGCGCTACCGTTTTTGATATTGACTGAGCCGTAACGCCCTTCAATAATAGCGATTTGGATGACGCCATTAGCGCTTTGCTGGGCGGGTAGGTACGCTCTGGCAACGGTGTAGCCTTTGCTTCTGTAGTAGTTTGAGATACTGTCGGCGACTTTGTCTAGCCCTGCAAAGTCGAGTTTTTGGTTGAGGCTGGATGCCACGACGCGTTGTAGCTCTTCGGTGCTCACGTTGGCGTTACCAACAAAGGTGAAGCCGCTGACGGTGACGCTAACCGCGCTTGTGCTTTGCGTACTAGCACTTAAGATCGCTGGCGCTGTAATTGGATTGCCTTCTTTATTAATTGGCGCCGCTTGCATTGGGTCGCGCCCTACTTGCCCTGCTGGCGGCAGCGCTTGACTCCATGCCCCCCCTCCTGCCACCCAGCTAGTTGTAATGATTGCCGCCTGGAGGATTTTGGGTAGGATTGAGCGATGCATAAATGTAATTATTAAGTTTTCAATATTTTGAAGATGATAAAAGTGAGACTAATATACACAAAATAACTTAATTTGTAAATATTTCAATATTAAATAAATAATATTTATAAAAATAAATGCCTTGACAGTATTTGCCTAGGCATTTATTATTGCGAGCATGAATCCAAATGCCACCGCGTTTTACCAAGTCAACAACTATTTACCGCAAGAGAGCGTGGGCTACCTGATGCGACGTATTTTGTCAAATATGACCCAAAAAATTGACCGTCAATTAGAGCCCTTAGACCTCACCAATGCACAGTGGGTTCCCTTGCTGAAGCTGCATCTAGGGCAGACCTTTACCGTTGCCGAGTTGGCCCGCGAACATCAAATTGATGCGGGCGCTATGACACGCTTGCTCGATCGGTTAGAGAAAAAGAATTTATGCACAAGGGCTCGAAGCGAACAAGATAGGCGTGTCGTCAATCTAGCACTCACGGACAAAGGACGAGAAGTCGCCAAAACCTTAGGTCCGTTGATCTGCGACATGCAAAACGAATCTCTAGCCGGATTTAGCCAAGCGGAGTGGCAACAGCTGTGTCAATTTTTAAACCGTATTTTGGATAACGTGACGGTACAAAATGTCGCAGAAGAGAAGCCATGAAATTCACTACTTTGGTAGCCGCTACGGTCGCAGCTCTACTGGTATCAGCTTGTGCCGACATGAGCGGCGTGGCGGCGTCAAACGCCAAACTGCGCGATGGCACATCGGTTGGCTTGGCACAAACAGACACCGACGCAGAATCGCAAACGGCTCGATCTGATTGGTGGTTAGATTTTGGTGACGCCGATCTCACCACCCTCATTAACAAAGCATTACTTGATGCGCCTAGCATCAAAATCGCTCAAACGAGGCTTGCCAAAGCGGAAGCTATTGCGGACGTCTCTCATAGCGCCCTCTTTCCAACTGTGGGGTTAGACGTAGAGGCGACGCGCCAGCTATTCACGCAAAACAGCATTTACCCGCCGCCTTTAGCAGGCAACATCTACAACATGGGAACCGCGCAGCTACAGGCGGGCTGGGAGATTGATTTTTTTGGCAAGAACCGCAGTGCTTTGATGGCCACTTTAGGCGCAGCGCGCGCTGCGGGGGCGGATGCAGAGGCTGCACGCATTTTTCTCACAACCAACATCACCCGCGCGTGGCTTCAGCTAGGGCGCATTCATGGCCAACGGCTCATTGCTGCGCGCAGCTTGGCGCAGCGCAGCGAGATGCTAAGCTTGGTTCGCACGCGCGTCAACGCAGGTTTAGATACAAAGGTTGAATTGCACCAAAGCGAAGGTGGTATTCCAGAGGCGCGCCTTCAAATTGAAATGCTGTACGAGCAGGAGCAATTGAGTCGCCATGCCTTGGCTGCACTAGTAGGTGACTCCACACTAGCGGACAACATCAAAGCACCCGCCTTATTCGCCATACATGCGCCATCCATACCGGCGACACTACCGGCTAATTTACTTGGCACTCGGCCTGATATTGCGGCAGCACGCTGGCGTGTAGAAGCCGCGACCAGTGATGTGGCTAGTGCCAAAAGTCAGTTTTATCCTAATGTCAATTTAATGGCGTATGCCGGCTTTTCGAGTATTGGGTTGGGCAACTTACATAAAAGCACTAGTGAGCAATGGGGTGTCGGGCCCGCGATTCGATTACCGATATTTGAAGGCGGCAAATTGCGCGCCAACCTGCGCGGCAAAACGGCCGATCTGGATGCCGCCATCGAAAGCTATAACGCAGCGGTCATTGATGCCGTGCGTGATGTCACAGACCAAGTGGCGTCGAGTCAATCTTTGACGCGCCAGCGCGAGCAGCAGCGGGCGGCGCAGCGGGCCACCGAAGACGCTTATGGCCTATCTATGCAGCGTTACAAAGCGGGCATCGCTAATTACCTACAAGTATTGGCAACCGAAACGGCTGTTCTCAGCCAACAAAAGCAAGCCCTTGATTTAACGGCTCGCGCCATGGACACACAAGTTGCACTCATTCGAGCGCTTGGCGGCGGTTACAAGAATTGACACAGTTGAAAGAAAAATAATCATGACTACAGCACAAAAAAATACCCCGGCAGCCAACACAAAGCGCAAACAAATTCTCATCACGCTTGCCGTCATTTTTGGGGTGCTTGGTTCGGTATGGATTGCCTACGAATGGCTTGTCTCGCGCCATTACGAATCAACCGACAACGCTTACGTGCAAGGTCATGTGATCCAAATTACACCACAAGTGGGCGGCACCGTGATGGCGATTGGCGCAGAAGAAACCGACTTCGTCAAAGCAGGTCAATCATTGGTTAGCCTCGATCAACTGGACACTAAAGTGGCGTTAGATCAAGCTGAAGCCAATCTCGCCCAAACAGTTCGTCA
The DNA here is from genome assembly GCA_947445115.1 of Comamonadaceae bacterium. Lineage (GTDB taxonomy): Bacteria > Pseudomonadota > Gammaproteobacteria > Burkholderiales > Burkholderiaceae_C > JASGCK01. The sequence goes on from CANFCG010000034.1 coordinate 4,588, forward strand.
AGTGCGCACTTTGTATGCAAACAATGGCACGTTAGATGCACAAATTGGCGCTCGCAATGCCGACGTTACTCGCGCACAAAGCGAGCTTGCGCGAGCGAATGAAGACCTCTCTCGTCGCAGTGGATTGTTAGCCAATGGCGCCGTCTCAAAAGAAGAATTGGGACACGCGCAAACTGGCGTAGATAACGCCAAGAGCTCACTCCTAGCAGCGCAGGCGGCTGTCATTGCCGCGCGTGAGCAATTGGTCAGTAACCATGCCATGACAGACGGCACATCCGTCGAACAACACCCTAGCGTCCAAGTCGCCGCAGGCAAAGTGCGCGAGGCCTGGATTTCTGCGAAACGCGGTAGCGTGATTGCACCTGTGGATGGCTACGTCGCAAAACGATCTGTGCAAATGGGACAGCGAGTTGCCGCAGGTGCACCGCTCATGACCATCGTTCCGCTCAACCAAGTCTGGGTGGATGCCAACTTTAAAGAAGTACAACTGCGCAACATCCGGATTGGACAACCCGTCAAATTAATCGCCGACCTTTACGGCAAAAAAGTGGAATACACCGGTGTTGTGACTGGCATGGCTGTGGGCACAGGCGCAGCCTTCTCGCTCTTACCAGCACAAAATGCCACAGGCAATTGGATTAAGGTGGTGCAGCGTGTGCCCGTGCGAATTGCAATGGACGCCAACCAGCTTGCGACCAATCCTTTGCGCTTGGGCTTGTCTATGGATGCCGAGATCGATATTTCGAATCAAAGCGGTAAGACACTGGCTGAAGTACCAAGGGCTAATGCCACGCAACAAACGCAGGTGTTTGATGGCATTGACAAAGGTGCTAATGACGAAGTCCACCGCGTTATCGCCTTGAATCTGCGATGAGTCAACCCTTGACGCCAACCGCTCCGCCGCCGCTTGAAGGCACCGCGCGGTTAATGGGCACGCTGGCATTGTCTGCAGCCACATTTATGAATGTGCTGGATAGCTCGATTGCCAACGTGTCGTTACCCGCTATTGCGGGCGATTTGGGCGTTAGCCCCAACCAAGGCACGTGGGTCATTACCAGTTTCGCGGTGGCTAACGCTATTGCCGTCCCACTCACAGGTTGGCTCGCACAGCGCTTTGGTCAAGTTCGCTTGTTTGTTTTAAGCGTGATTTTGTTTGTGATTGCCTCGATGCTCTGCGGCCTCGCACCCAATATGACGACGCTAATTATTTTTCGCGCCATGCAAGGTTTTGTAGCAGGCCCCCTCATCCCACTCTCGCAAACACTGCTGCTAGCTAGTTACCCCAAAGCCTTGGCAGGATTGGCAATGGCCATGTGGGCAATGACCACCTTGGTCGCACCTGTGATGGGCCCCTTGCTGGGCGGCTGGATTACGGACAATATGAGCTGGCCATGGATCTTTTTTATTAATCTACCCGTTGGCGTCATCGCAGCCATGCTGACTTGGAAAATCTATCACAAACGCGATAGCGTGATTCACAAGTTACCCATTGACACGGTCGGCTTAACCCTGATGGTCATTTGGATTGGTGCTTTGCAAATCATGTTGGATTTGGGCAAAGAGAATGATTGGTTTCACTCCCCTTTAATTGTGACCTTGGGCGTGGTGGCTGTCGTTGGACTTGTCTTTTTTATTGTCTGGGAATTGACCGACGAGCACCCTGTCGTCGATTTACGGCTTTTTACGCGGCGTAATTTTTGGGCCGGTGCGATGAGTACATCAATCGCCTACGGCTTATTTTTTGGCACTGTCGTAATAATGCCGCTGTGGCTACAACAATTTATGGGCTACACAGCCACCGATGCGGGTATGGTGACTGCGCCGGTGGGCATCATGGCGATTATTTTGTCACCGATTGTGGGTAAAAATATTACCAAAGTCGATCCAAGACGGATTGCTACCTTTGCGTTTTTAGTCTTTGCTTTGGTGCTTTGGATGCGCTCACACTTTAGTACCCAATCCGACTTTATGACCTTAATGGTTCCTACCTTGATTCAAGGCATTGCCATGGCTTGCTTTTTTATTCCACTAACCACCATTACGCTTTCGGGCCTTCCACCAGAGCGAATGGCCGCCGCCGCAGGACTCTCCAACTTCACCCGTATCATGGCTGGTGCTATTGGGACTTCACTTTTTACAACCTTGTGGGAAAGCCGCGCTACGCTGCATCACAGTCAATTGACCGAGTTCATCAACTCCAGCAACCACGTCGCTGTGGACACCATTGCGAGCATGAAGGCATTTGGTTTGAGTACCGAGCAAGCACTAGCGCAAATCAATTTCAGCATTACGCAGCAAGCCTTCACCATGGCTGCGGACGATTTATTTCACGCGTCTGCCATTATCTTTTTGTTATTAATTCCTGTCGTGTGGTTGACGCGCCGCACGACGACTCAATCTAAAGAGGGCGCCGAGGCAGCAGCTGGTGCGCACTAGACAAACACAGGCTTGCCCACGCTAGTGCGCTCATGCCCGCCATGCGTGGCTTGTGAACGATCTCAACGCTCATGGGCAAATCAAAGCGCAGTGCTTCAAACAAACCCCGTGCATCAATGTTGCCCTCGCCGGGCAGAAAACGCTCTTCGCGTGCGGTGTGAATAAGCTGAACCGTCGTGAAGTGCGTCCCCGCCTCGGCATCGCAAATTTGCGCGTAATGAAGCAACTCACGCGGAATGGCTTTAATGTCCGCAAGCGTCGTGTGTGAACGCCCAAAGTGCAGCGCATCCACCAAGATCCCGGCATTGCTTGGTCTGCCAGCCGATTGAATGACACGCACGGCATCGTTTGCAGTCTTGACTGCCGTCCACGGCATGAACTCTAAATCGGCGGTGATGCCGTAAGGCAGCATGAATTCGCACAGTTTGGCGTAGCTATCCACCAGTCGAATCTCGTCCGTATCGTCTGCCGCGATGAGCGCCGCGCGTGCACCCAGCGCCGCACCCGCATCCAATAACGGACGATAGACAGCAGGATCAAAATCTGCCCCGATACGAATAATCTCTAAATCAAATACACCCACGCCCGTGTCTTTTTGTACGGCAAGCGTTTCGCGCAGCACATCGGGCTTTCCGATAAGAAATTGCTGGGGAGCGCCAGGGGCATTCGGCCATAGGCGCATCCCCACAAAGTCATACCCAGCAAGGCTTGCCACGCGAATCATTTCGGGCGGCGTGCAGGTGTAGGCCGTCAAGTAGGCGAGGGAATAAGCGCGGGACATTTTTATTTAAGTGGCGAAGTGGCGGTTGGCATGGCAATGGTGGAGACCATGTTTGTCGTCAAGAACGCAGGTCCGCCCTTGGGGGGCCAAATGCCTTGTGCCACCGCATCAGCGCGTGCTAGGCTTCTCGCATTTAAACTGGGATACGCCCAGATGTTGGTAAAGCGCAGTGGGCCATCCAGCGCCAGCATGGCCACCAAGCACGGTGAAATTTTGTCACGTAGCGGTACAAACTCTTGCCACAAATCAATGGTGGGCTGCACGCCGCCAGGTTTGATGCCGTAGGTGCGAATCTCGTACACGGGGCCGACCGCGCCCGTCTCCGAGCTTGGGCGCACGGGCTTCATCCACGGGAAGCCCCGGTAGCTGTACTGTTCACAAGACTGGTAAAACTCGGCGCAACCAAAAGGACTGAAACTCTTTTGCGTGCGCTCACGCTCAAAGTGCAAATCGGCAAGCGACTCAAAGCCGCGCAGCACAATCATTTGATTGAGCACGCCGATGTCGGTAAACCAGCAGCCGAGCAGCTCGCCTTTAGCGTCCGCTGCGTTTGAAAAAGTTTGCACGTTAGTGGCAGCTTGTCCGGCTGTGCCAAAGGGCAAGGTCATAGTGGCGAGTTCGTAAAACATAGTTAATCCTTATTTTGATGTCATGGGTCTTGTAGAGGTCATACTGGATGTGGCCTGCGAAAAAATATGGTGGGCAGCGATATAGCCAAATGTCATAGCGGGACCCAGCGTAATGCCGCCGCTGGGATAGTGCCCACCCATCACGCTAGTCATATCGTTGCCTGCGGCGTAGAGCCCTTCGATGGGCAGCTTGTTTTCATTCAGCACCTGCGCGTGTTCGTTGGTTTCTAGTCCCGCAAATGTGCCCAGACTACCTGCCACCACACGCACGGCATAGAACGGTGCTTGCTTGATTTCTGCCATGCAGGGATTGGCAAATTCGGGAACAAAGCTATCCACGCGTTTGCCCTTCATGTGTATGTCAACTTTGCTTTTGATTCTGACCTGCGTGTTGTCGCCTTGCACGCGGTTGTAAGGTGTGTCGCCGCGTCCAAAGAGTACATCCCTGCCCTGCAAGGCTTGCCAGTTATGGTTTGCGACCGTATCAGCTAATGCGGCCGCATCAATGCCGCAAGCCTCTGCAAGCTCTACCAGTGTGCGCCCGCGCTTCAAATAACCATTGCCGATGAACCCTCGCATCGGCATGGGGAAAGGCTTGACGGCGCCGAGTCCATAGCGACGGATAAAGCGATGATCAACGATAAGCCACGCCTCAGGAAGTTCACCGCTTGGCGTTGCGGCAAAGAGGCCGAGCATAAAGTCATAGTACGAATTGGCTTCGTTGGTAAAGCGAAGGCCGCGCTTAGTCACGGCAATCAAGCCTGGTTTGCCACGCTCTAAGAGGTGTGGGAAATGAACAAATGAGCCATCTTTTTGCGGCACGAGTGACACAGGCGCAAGGGCAGAGCCCTCTTGAAAGCCTTTCTGAATATGGCCTCCAGCCATTTCGCCAAGGCGAAGACCGTCGCCCGTATTGCCACGCGAGGCAGCCGACCAGTGCTCATGCCCTGTAGGCGCATGAGGCAGCAATTCTTTTTTTCGAAGCGTGTCATGCGGGAAGCCACCGCAAGCGAGCACCACGCCAAAACGCGCACGAACTGTAAACTCCCATGCTTGCTCGGTCGTTTGCTCGCCATTTGGCGTTTTGATGGCCGCGCCTAAAACTTTTTTACCATCATCACTCATCAACAATCGCGTCACAGGACTATTCACGCGAAGTTCCACACCCGCTTCAAACGCAGACGTAGCAAGGCCTGCGACTAAGGCGTTACCGTTGACTAAGCGCGTACTGCGGCCAAACAACATCAAATCACGCCATAGCGCCAGCACTCGCTTAGTCACATACCAAAAAGATGCCATTGAACGTGTACTACTTAAAAAATGCCTGAGATCGGCACCTGATGCAATGCCCATGCCCCACAGCGTGGTCTCAGGTAGCGGTGGTTTGAGTGCTTTAAATTTTCCTGAAAACTGTTCTAAGCGCCACGCATCGAATGGCGCGGCACAGAGCGAACGCCCGCCCAGTGTGGCATACAAGGCATTGCCATGAAAATCGGGAATGCCGTTGCCATCCACAAATTGCAAAGCTGTTTTGGATTTAAAAAACTCCACCATGCGCGGGCCATGCTCTAAAAATACCCTCGCTTTCGTCTCATCAAAACGCTCGCCTAGCTCTTGTTTTAAATAAAGCAACGGCGCGGTGAGTGTCTCGTGAATTCCAGCAGCGACAGCGAGTGGATTGCGCGGAATCCAAAGCCAGCCGCCTGACCACGCCGTCGTGCCACCGTACTGCGGGTCTTTCTCGACGACTAGCACTTTGAGGCCAAGGTGCGCAGCAGCAACCGCCGTAGATAAACCACCAGCGCCCGAGCCTATGACCAGCACATCGACGAGTAAATCAACTGGCTCGGTCATGGCGCGCCAAAATTTTTAAAGTGAGTTAAAGAATGGCGACGCACCGCTAGCCGCCGCCAGTTGGTCTGCCGTGGATAACAGCGGAATGCGAAGCTCTTGCATTTTTTCCTCGGTCAGCCGCACCGTTGGCCCTGCAATCGTGATCACGCCGATTGCCGCTCGACCTTTGATTTGCACGGGAGCACCCATGGCGTTCAGCCCTGCCGTGAAAGTCTCGCAGGTCAAGCTGTAGCCTCGTTCGCGTGTGGCTTGGATATCGGCAAGTAGCGCCGTCAACGAGCGCGGCGCATTGGGACCATAGTCAGCAGGTGAGCCAAGACCTTGCTCGGATACCGCCGCTAACGCTGCATCGTCGGCAAGCGTCATCATCCATGCCAAACCCGATGCCGAGCAAGAGAGGCGAGCATCGCTTCCCATGTCAGGGTCATAGCGCAAACCTTGCTTGGAGCCCTGCGCTTTGGCAACCCACGTGAGCCGTTTGCCGTCTATCACGGAGAGCCGCACCAGTTCGCCAGAATGCTCGGCAAGCCTATCTAGTAAGGGCTGCGCGACATCGATAATGCCCGCGCTGCTGAGGTAAGACAGTCCCATCGCCATGAGTTTGGTCGTGAGCACATACGAACCGCGCCCCTGCACTTGCCTGACATAACCCACACGGGTCAGGTCAGCCAGCAAGCGATGCGCAGCGCTGCGCGGAATCGCGAGGTCGTCCGCGATGACGGCTAAATCCAAGCCCTCTCCATGACGGGCGAGAAGCTCCAAGATGCCAAGGGTGCGCTCTAAAACGCCGTTCATAAGTTTGATTCCATTGAGTTTGACTCCATGCGGTAATTCTACCAAATTTGAAATACAATTCCAAATTGGAATATCATTTCATTTTTAAAATAATCATGCAAAAGCTACTCGACGGCGCTACTCGTGTTCACTTTATTGTGGGCGACCCCATCGCTCAAGTTAAATCACCCGCAGGTGTGAGCCTTGCATTCCAAGAACACGGACAGAACGCTATGGTCATGCCGGCGCACGTAGCACCCGCGGATCTTGCCGCATGGCTAGCTGGCGTATCACTTGCAAAAAACGTGGACGGCATCATCGTGACCGTACCGCACAAGTTTGCTTGTTTTGATCTATGCGCCACCACGTCGGACCGCGCCAGCTTCTTAAAAACAGTTAACACCATGCGCCGCAACCCAGACGGGACATGGCATGGCGATATGTTTGACGGTATGGGTTTTTGCGCCGCCATGATGGATGCGGGCTGCAAGATAGAGGGCAAGCGAGCGCTTTTGATTGGCGCGGGCGGCGCAGGCTCGGCAATTGCCTATTCGTTGGTGATGGCAGGCGTGAGCGAGCTAGCGATCCACGACGAAGATGCCGTGCGCCGCACGACCTTGGTGGATCGCTTAGGCAGTTTGAATCGCTGCAACGTCACACATGGACAGACTAATCCCACAGGTTTTGATATTGCGCTGAACGCCACGCCGATGGGCATGAAGGTGGGCGATCCGTACCCACTGGATGTTTCAAAGCTCACCAGCAGCATGTTTGTCGGCTGCGTCATCACTGCGCCTGCCATTTCACCCCTCGTGCAAGCCGCACGGGATAAGGGCTGCAGCACGATGACAGGCGCCGACATGTTTGGCCGTGTACGCGATTTGATGGTGGAATTTTTACTCACACATTGACATGGACATTTACTCCACTGTCATTCCCGCGAAGGCGGGAATCCAAAGCCTCCCAGACACTTTCGACACCATCGTCATTGGCGCAGGCGGCGCTGGCATGGCAGCCGCATTGTTTGCGGCTCTCGATGGCGCAAGCGTTCTGTTAGTTGAGCACACCAAGTTTGTTGGCGGCACGACAGCGCAATCGGCTGGCACAACGTGGGTGCCCGGCACGCACCACGCTGCAAGCGTCAATCCATCGGACACCTTGGAAGCTGCCGCGCATTATTTGGACAACGCAGTTGGCAATCGTAGTCCTGCCGCTCTGCGCCAAGCCTTTCTGGATAAGGGCTCCGAGGCTATTGCGACGCTAGAGTCAAAGACCGATATCAAGTTCCGACCGTATCCCAAGCACCCCGACTACATCTCGGATTTGGAAGGCTCTACGCTTTGCGGACGTGCTCTAGAACCGTTGTCGTTTGATGGCAGGTTACTGGCTGAGCACTTCAAACTCATCCGTCCGCCCATCCCCGAGTTCACCGTACTGGGCGGCATGATGGTCGACAGAACCGATATCAATCATTTGCTGGCAATGACGAAGTCATGGGCATCGTTTAAATACGCGACAAAAATTGTGCTGCGTCACGCTTTGGACCGCTTGCGATATCCACGCGGCACACGCCTCGTGATGGGCAACGCTCTGGTAGCCCGATTGCTGTACTCACTCTCTAAACACCAGAACGTCTCACTAGCTTTGAATACATCTGTGGAAAAACTAAGTGGCACAGAAGTCACCCTCACACAGGGCAACGAGCGCCGAACGATCAAAATCAATGGCGGCGTGATTTTGGCCAGTGGCGGCTTCAATCGACATCCCACCATGCGGGAGGAGATGCTCGGGAAGGCAGACCCCACTTGGTGTCCCGCTGCCAAGGGGCACACGGGAGCCGCGCAAGATTTGGCGCGAAAGCTCGGTGCGCACTATGGTGCCGTGCAGCCTTCCACCAACGCAACGAATGCGTTTTGGGCACCTGTGTCATTACGCAAACGTGCCGACGGCAGCACAGCGGCCTTCCCGCACTTTGTGATGGACAGAGCAAAACCAGGGATGCTGACTGTCAACAGCACGGGCAAGCGCTTTGTGAATGAGAGCACCTCGTATCACCTGTTTGCGTTAGCGATGCAGCAAACCAATTCCACTCCTGCCTATTTGATTTGTGATGCTGCCGCGCTCTCTAGGTACGGCATTGGCATGGTGAGGCCAGGTGCGACATCAGGCGACCGAGCACTTCAGTCATTTCTGGATGATGGCTATTTAACGCAAGGCACCACGTTGACAGTGCTCGCGCAAAAGCTGGGCATCGATGCCAACGCTTTGCAAGCGACAGTCACGCGCTTTAACGGTTTTGCAGCTAGCGGCGTCGATCTCGATTTCCAGCGCGGCACAACGGCGTATCAACAAAACATCGGTGATGCTGCATGGTCGGGTAAGAACCCGAATCTAGGAGCGCTCGTCCAAGCGCCTTATTACGCCGTGCGTTTGTACCCTGGCGACATTGGCGCATCGACGGGGCTAGAGACCGACGCGAAGGCACGTGTGCTGGACACGGACGGCCTGCCAATCCACGGCCTATATGCCGTGGGTAACGACATGCACAGCATCATGGGCGGCGTCTACACCGCACCCGGCATCACGATTGGCCCTGGGATTGTGTTTGCTCTTGTGGCGGCGCAAGATGCTTGCACCAACACACATCACCGCTAACTAAACGCCTGAATCCCCGTTTGCGCGCGGCCCAAAATCAGCGCATGAATATCATGCGTGCCTTCGTAGGTGTTGACGACCTCAAGGTTGACCAAATGCCGCGCCACACCAAATTCGTCGCTGATGCCGTTACCACCCATCATGTCGCGTGCCAGGCGTGCCACGTCTAGCGCTTTGCCGCAGGAGTTGCGCTTCATGATGCTGGTGATCTCGACACTGGCTGTGCCCTCGTCCTTCATGCGCCCGAGGCGCAAACAGCCTTGCAGGCCAAGTGTGATCTCGGTTTGCATATCGGCTAGCTTCTTTTGGATGAGTTGATTGGCGGCAAGTGGACGACCGAATTGCTTGCGATCCAGCACATATTGACGCGCTCTAAACCAGCAGTCCTCTGCTGCACCGAGTGCACCCCAAGCTATACCAAAGCGTGCGGAGTCTAAACAGGTGAATGGCCCTTTCAATCCCGCCACGGTTGGCAGCATTTGCGCCTCGGAGATCTCCACGCCATCCATCACGATCTCACCCGTAATGGAAGCACGCAGCCCCACCTTGCCGTGAATCGCAGGGGCGGACAGCCCCTTCATGCCCTTCTCTAGGATGAATCCTTTGATGCGACCATCGTGATCGCCGCCCACACATTTCGCCCAAACCACAAACACGTCCGCTATCGGCGCGTTGGAAATCCACATCTTGTTACCTGTGAGCACGTAGCCACCGTCCACGGCCTTGGCACGGGTTGCCATGGATGCGGGGTCAGAGCCGTGATCGGGCTCGGTCAGTCCAAAGCAACCAATCCATTCGCCCGTGGCGAGCTTAGGTAGGTATTTTTGTCGCTGCGCTTCGGTTCCAAACTCGTTAATCGGCACCATCACGAGCGAGCTTTGCACGCTCATCATGGAGCGGTAGCCCGAGTCCACACGCTCGACTTCACGTGCGATGAGGCCATACGCCACATAGCCTAAGCCGGAGCCGCCATAGGCTTCGGGGATGGTCGCGCCCAAGAGTCCCAGCTCGCCCATCTCTTTAAAGATGGCGGGGTCGGTGTACTCGTTACGAAACGCCAGTGTGGCGCGTGGCAACAGTTTGCCTTGGCAATAGGCACGCGCCGCATCACGAATCATGCGCTCGTCGTCTGTGAGCTGAGAGTCGAGGTGAAGTGGATCGTCCCACTGAAAAGTTGCTTTGGGTGTTTTGATTAAATTATTCATAAGCCCGATATTAATGCCTGAGGCTAGTGTTGCAGTCCAACATAATTTTCAGTAATGGATTGAAGCGCGGCCTCCGAATGCACGAGGTAATCCAGCTCCGCCTCTTGCATCTTTTGCTGAAATCCAAAATTTTGACCCTCGGTGTCTGGGAACTTGTGCATCAACGACGTAAACCACCACGAGAAGCGCTCGGCATTCCAGACGCGGCGCAGGCAGCGCGCCGAATAATGCTCGATGCCTGCATTAGATTGTTCTTGGAAGTATTCGACGATGGCTTGCGACAGCACATTCACATCGCCTGCCGCTAAATTCAATCCTTTGGCACCAGTGGGCGGCACGATGTGCGCAGCATCACCTGCCAAAAACATCGAACCAAAGCGCATCGGCTCCGCCACAAAACTGCGCAGCGGCGCGATGCTCTTCTCTAGAGAAGGTCCGGTTACCAACCGCTTGGCGGCATCAGGATCGATGCGAGTTTTGAACTCCGCCCAAAAGCGATCGTCGCTCCAGTTTTCAACTTTTTCGTTCATGCCGCATTGGATGTAATAGCGGCTACGCGTCATAGAGCGCAAGCTTGACAACGCAAAGCCGCGCTCTGTATTGGAGTAAGTGACCTCGTGATAAACAGGCGGCGTATCTGCCAGCACACCCAGCCAGCCGAAGGGATAGACCTTCTCGAAGTTTTGAATCGCGCCCTTCGGTACACTGGCGCGGCACACGCCGTGGAAACCATCGCAGCCCGCAATAAATCTTGCTTTGATCTCGTGCGCCTCGCCGTCTTTAGTGAACGTGACACGCGGATGGTTTGATACAAAGTCATGAACAGCCACACTATCGCCCGCTTCGTAAATCGTCTGCAGGCCATGAGCTGTGCGGTGATCCATTAAGTCATGTGTCACTTCGGTTTGACCATACACCACCATGTGCTTTCCGCCTTGGCGATTAGCAAAATTGATGCGATGAAACTCACCCTTAAAAAACAGCGCAAAGGCGTCGTGCTTCAAACCCTCTTTGTGCATCCGTTCGCCTACCCCTGCAGCGTCCAGCAAGTCAGCAGTGCCTTGCTCTAACACGCCAGCGCGGATGCGCCCCAGCACATAGTCGCCGCTTTGGCGTTCAACGATGATGTGATCAATGCCCGCTTTGTGGAGCAATGCACCCAGTAACAAACCCGATGGGCCTGCGCCCACAATAACAACTTGTGTAGATATAGATTTCATAGAGTGCCATTGTGGACATTTTGAGGAAAATTGCTTTGACGAATTAGGCTATAAACAGGACAATTCCTGCGAAACATGAACTTACCGACCACCCGCATCAAGCATTACGAACTCTACGGTGAACGAGAGACGGAATCAGCGAGCCGCACGGTGCTGGATGCTTGGACAAATTCATTTCATTTTGAATTTATTCCCGAGCGCTCCAAACATTACAACTGGGAGATTGAACCGCACGTACACGACTCTTTTTTGCAAATAATGGTGCTAAACCAAGGCCATGCCGAGGTCATGATCAATGGCAATAAAACGCAACTGCAAAGCCCGAGTCTGATTTTTATCCCTGCGCAAAATGTACATAGTTTTCATCTTTCCAGCGATGTGGATGGCCCCGTGATTACCGTGGCACAACAACCCATGGAATCCATGGCCAAAATTGTGATGCCAGAGCTGGGACAGGTTATGCGTCAACCTTGGGTTATCCCACTTGGCACTGACGCCAAAGCAGATGCGGCATTGCAATCGTTATTAGATGCGATCGAGCACGAGTGGCGTGTTCATAGTTATGGTCATGCTGCCGCAGGCCTGAGCTTGTTGGCCGCCTTGCTGGTGCACATTGGACGCTATACCCAAAGCCTGACCCCAAAAAATCTGGTGCAAACACCTAAGTCACGGCATGCACCAGCAAGGCAAGCCCAAGTCGTGGAAAAATTTAGAGGCCTCGTGAATGAAAAATTTAAAACCAACTTAGGTGTTGATGCGTATGCCAAACGACTGGGCGTCAGCGCAGGGCAACTCACACGTCTGACCAAGAACTTGCTTGGGCAAACCGCGTTAGAAGTCATCCATGCCCGCATCTTGTTTGAAGCTGAGCGTGACTTAACGTACACTTCAAAAAGTATCAAGCAAATTGCAGCCAACCTCGGTTTTGAGGACGAAGCGTATTTCAGCCGATTCTTTCGCAAACAAAAAAATCAGACGCCAAGCGAATTTAGGACGCGCGATTTTTAAAGGGCCGCGTAACCAATATTGCCATCCACGCCTTTTAACAATGGCATATTGGGCTTCATCGATGGAATCGTCTTTTTATCTTTCAGCCATGTCTCGACAACATCCCAAACCGCGGGCCCTGCATTTTTGCTAGTCTCTTGTACGGGCGCCCAACCTGCGACTTTGTAGGTTTTACCTGCGCTAATCGGCTTTCCGCTTAGGCGCATATCCACAATTCGGCTACCCGCTTTGGCGGTCACATCCATCGTGTATTGCAAGCCGCCCACTCGCACCATGTCGCCGCCTTGCTGGTAGTACGGATCGGGGTTGAAGAGGTTATCTGCCACATCTTCCAACACGTTTTTAATCGTCTCGCCCGTCATATCGGTGAGCGTTGTCCACGGATACGTGATCGCTGTTTGATCCATCAAATGCTCGCGCGTAATGACTTGCCCTGACAAGAGCGACGTGCCCCAGCGGAAGCCTGGTGAAAATGCAATTTCTGCCCCACGCACATCCATTAGTGCATTCAAAATCAATTGATCGAACGTGCCGTTAAAGTTGCTACGGCGATAAAGCACACCGTCCGTCACAGCCAATGGCTCTACAAGCCTTTCTAGATAAGGCTTGCGGAGCTTTCCTATGAGCGCATCCATCTCTTTGTCGGCGGGCAAAAAGTTGGCAAAGACGGGCAACAGCTTGTAATGAAGAGCGACGACTTTTTTGTCTCTGACATCTAAATCGAGCACGCCTAAAAACTTACCGTTGCTGCCTGCGTTGGTCACCAGCGTTTGACCGCCAGCGTTTTTAACCATGGTTGGCACGGGTACGCCGTCGTGCGTATGGCCGCCCAAAATGGCGTCGATACCAGTGACGCGCGTTGCCAGCTTCAAATCCACATCCATACCGTTATGACTGAGCAGCACCACGGCCTGTGCGCCCTTGGTTCTGGCCTCATTCACTTGCTTTTGCAGCTCTTGGTCTTGAATACCAAATGTCCAATTGGGTACTTGCCACCCAGGATTGGCAATCGGTGTGTACGGGAAAGCCTGCCCGATGATGGCAAACGTCACGCCGTTCATCTCCTTCATCACGTAAGGCTTAAACACGGGATCGTCAAAGTCTTTGGTTTTGACGTTTTGCGCGATGAAGTCGATGCCTTTAAATGTGCTGGTTTTTGCAAAATCTTTTTCAATGATTTCTAAGACACGTTTCTCACCGTAAGTGAACTCCCAGTGCGCCGTCATCACGTCTACACCTAAGAGCTTGGCTGCCTCCACCATATCTTGCGCGTTTGTCCAGAGTGACGTGGCACTACCTTGCCATGTGTCGCCGCCATCGAGCAGCAAAGCACCCTGGCGTGTGGCTTTGAGTTGCTTCACCAAGGTAGCCATATGTGCAAACCCACCCACTTTTCCAAATTGATGGGCCGCGCGTTCGAAGTCTAAATAGGTGTGTGCGTACGCTTGTGCGCTCCCAGCAGCAAGCCCTGCGTACTTCAGCAAAGACTCGCCCACCAAATGCGGCACGCGGCCATTCATGCCAGCTACACCGATATTGATGTTGGGCTCGCGGAAGTAAATCGGCAAGAGCTGCGCGTGGCAATCGGTCATGTGCAGCAGATGCACGTTGCCACGCTTAGGCACATCGTAAAGTCGCTTTGCCTCTTGTGCCGATGTTTCGGTAGAGAAGGAGAAGCCAGCCACTGCAGCTGCGGTCAAAACCGAGCTGAACTCACGTCTAGAAAGATTCATGGCTGCTTATTTATTGACTGGTGAAGCGGGGTCTAACAACAACGCCATCACGTCTTTAATTTGAGCAGATGTGAGAATGCCCGCATCTCCAAATCGCGGCATTCCATTGCAAGCATTGAACGCATGGGTGTTCCAAATTCTCGCCCATGTGTATTTGACAATGGCTTCGGAGTCCTTACTGGCTGGGTCTTTCACACCGCGAAGCGCCCCATACTTGAGCAAGCTCGGGCCTTGATTGCCAAAACTAATTTCCGTTGGTGTGAGTTGATGGCAAGCGTAGCAATTGGCACCATTGGCTGATCCAACCACATCACTAAACTGAAGGCCACGTCCATTTTGAGCGATCTTTTCACCCTCCTTCCAATCGCCTAAATACGCACCATCGGCAGGATAAGGAATGCTGGCCAGCACTTTTTTCTCGATGCTAGCTTTGACTTTAGCGGGTAGTGGTTTACCAGACTCGGCCGCTTGCGAGCAGATTTTTTGCAAGTCTGTTTGATCGAGTCTGTCCAGCTTGGCTGCGCCGCGTTCACTAAACGAGGCTTTCAGATTAGCAACAATTTCTTTATTAGAGGGGGCTTTCGCAGCTTGTGAATAGGCTGACAGCCCAATAGTCATAAGGCCTAGAGCTAAGATTGATTTCATGATGTGTTCGTCCCTCTGTTCAATTAGCGCTTAATCGCGGGCGCGGCCATCTTGCCGCCATTAGCATTCACACCCAAAAAGGTGGTGAGATCAATCGATGTTTGGCTCAAGTATTGCAGCTCAGGAAAACGCTGCTGGCGAAAGCAGTCATAGAGGCGCCACTGCATTGTGCGTAGCGCACCTTGGCTCACGCGGTATGCAGGCCACTGCGCAAATGCAGCTTTGGCGGGCTCTGGCGCTGTTAAGTTTGGCAAGTCTTGCAGGCGGATACGTTTTTCGTCTTGGCTGTGGCATGAAGCACAAGAAAAATCGTATGGACCGCCTTTAAAGAAAAAGATTTTTTTGCCCCGTGCATAGGCGGCTTTTTCTTCTTTGTGACCTTGCGGAACGCTAATCGACATCTCACGTGACTCATCATAAATGTAGGCCACTAAATCTTCAATCACGGTGGCGCGTTGACCCTCATTAGAAAACGCAGTTTTGGTCGTAAACTCGTCCGCTTTAAAACCTTGCAGCGTCATCATGCAATGCACCAGGCGCGACTCTAAATCCATCACATGCTTGGTGTCTGCAAAATAGCGCGGCAACTTGGTGGCGGCACCTTTGACCTTGCCCACGCCTACGCCTAAATCGCACTGCTCCAGCGATACGTTGCTGGGGCCGCGAGCTGTTTTCCAAAGTATTTCGCCGCGTGCTGCGTTCAAATCGGCAGGATTGCCATCTTGAAGTGCCGCTCGATATTCGGCAATCGCTTCTGAGGAAGATTTTTGCGCAATTGCCGGAAAAGCCATGCCAGATAAGGCTGCTAGCAATGACGCATAGGCGAAATAAGTTAGTTTTTTCATGATAGGGTGTCCGCCCAAATATTATTCGCCCAGTTCATCGCGTATTGAGCCTCTAGCGCTGAAGGACTGGCACTCAGACCACCGGATCCTGCGATGGTTTTAAAGGTTTTCTCAGCCGCCACGTATTCATGAACACTGGCCACATGAATCACCTCTTTGTCATTCACAAAGCTGTAGCAAGTATTGGTCAGCATCGGAGCGCTATTGACTTCCCATCCTGCCAACTGCGCCACAATCGCCGCTGCCGCAACCTTGGCGTGATTGTTTGCCATGTGCCCGCTTTTGGGCATGAGCGGCGCAACTTGAATCGAGTCACCAATCACGAACACGTCTTTGACCGCCGTGGACTCAAAGGTTTGATAGTTCACACCGCACCAGCGGCCATTGGCCATGTTGGCCAGCCCAGAATTCACAGCAATCAAGCCCGCACGCATCGAGGGTAAGGCGTTAACCACGCTAGCGGTCACATCGTCTTGCACTTCAAACTTGATTGTTCCCGTTTTGCCGTCCACCGCTGTGGCTTTGTGATCGCCTCGGTACTCTAGGATGCCTTTGTATTGCTCGGCCCAGACCTTTTTAAAGAGTGCACCTTTGGAGATTACATCAGGATTGCCGTCCAAAATCAGCACCTTCGATTTAGGCTTAAATTGTTTGAAGTAGTTAGCGACAACCGACGCACGCTCGTAAGGGCCTGGCGGGCACCGGAACGGAGCCACAGGAATGGTGATAGCAAACGTCCCGCCATCTGGCATGGCCTCTAATTGCTTACGAAGCGCCACCGTCTCAGCGCCTGCCTTCCAAGCGTGAATGACTTGCCCCGCGCCATGCGCAGCTTGGTAGCCCTCAATGGAGCCAAATATCATGTCAATGCCAGGCGAGACGACGAGCTTGTCGTAGCTAATCACACCGCCGCTCGCCAGCGTGACTGTGCGCTTAGCTGAGTCGATGCTTTGCGCCATATCGCGTACCACGGTGATGCCGTGATTTTTACCAAGGGCTTCGTATGAGGTGGTGATCTCACCGATCTGCTTGTTACCCGCAACGACCAAGTTGGAGAGCGGGCATGAAACAAATGCCTCATTGGGTTCAATCAGCACGACGCTGATTTTGTTGTCCGACAGCAGGCGCACATATTTGGCTGCAGTTGCGCCACCGTAGCCGCCGCCAATCACGACGACTTGCGCCTTGGTGGGCAACGAGACTGTCGTTGCACAAGCTCCCAGGCCAAGGAGCGAAAGGGCTGCCGATGATTGCAAAAATGAGCGGCGATTTGAAAAATTATTCATGTCAGCTCCTTATTTTTTTTGCGCAGCAAAGTAAGCCGCCATTTGGTCAATCTGCGCGTCGCTAAAGCCTTTAGCCAATTGGTGCATCACCGTTGCTGGGCGAGCGCCCGACTTAAAAGCCTTCATCTGCGAGGCGATGTAGTCGGCGGACATTCCTGCCAAACCAACGACGGGCGATGCACTCACCACTTTGCCATTGGTGCCGTGGCAATTGGCGCAAGTAGCAGCCAAGCTTTTTGTGTAGAGTGCTTCTTTGGACTCCTGCGCATGAGCTACAAAACTGGCCGCTAGGCCATATCCGATAAGGGCTGCAGCCGTGATTGTTTTATTCATACGCATGGGTTGACTCCTTTTAGTTTTAGTGATGGATTCCCGCCTACGCGGGAATGACTGCTTTATCTCAAGCAATTTTGGCTGTATCGGTTCGTTTGTCGCCCTTGTTATCCACCCAAGTCACGGCAATTTCATCACCCGACTTACCACCCTTAAAGCTGAACTGCACAAACGGATTTTTTGAAATCGAATGCCCCCACTGCGCACTCATGACCGTGCGCCCGTTGTGCGTGGCACTCACGGTTTGAATGCCCCATGCAGGCACTGTTTTACCTGCCGCATCTTTGCGTTGACCACTTTCCATTTCGTGGCTAATCAAGGCGCGAACGGTTGTTTTGTCGCCGAGCACCGCAGCTCTAATTCTCATTGGATCTGACATTTTTTATTCCTTTCGATTCTGTTTGAGCAAGGGCTTAACCGCCGCAGCCGCCAAGGGTGACCTTGACTTCTTTGACACTATAAAAAAACTTATCACCCACTTTGGCAAGCGCATAAACATTGGAGGTCTGCCCCATCCTCACATTCGTAGCAAAACTGGCATCCGATCCCGCAATCACATCAAACGCACAGGAAAGCACCGATGGATTTTTTTCTACCAAGAGAGCAATCATGGAGGTGCCAGCCAGCTTGCTTTCCACGCCCATGCGTACCACATTGCCGTTTTCGGCAATCTCAGGGGCGGACAGCATGACATCGCCGCTAGCTGTGGCAGCAGCACCGCCCAAAGCTTTGGCGACTTCGGCCAAACTCTTGCCCTCAAACGCCGCCTTGTTCCAGCCCGGTGCGTTTTGCGCAGCACTCATGGTTGGAATCAATCCGGCTACGGCAGCCATTGCCATCACGGCCTGACCTGTGGTTAAAAATTCTCTACGTTGCATATTGAACACTCCTATAAATTGATATTAATCCACGCTACCCTGCGAAAGCCATTGCGCTATTTTCTTTGATTCTGCGTCGCTGATGCTCATCGGCGGCATAGGGATAGACCCCCATACGCCCGTACCGCCAGATTTGATTTTTCCTGCCAAATAACTTGCCGTATCCGAACGGTTCGCGTACTTTTTAGCCACGTCTTTAAACGCAGGCCCCATCACTTTGGTGGCGACCGCATGGCAAGCCGTGCAAGTGTTCTTTTGCAAAATCGGCAACACTTCCGATGTTTTGATACTGCTGGAAGCCTTATCCAGCTTGGCTTGCGGAGCATTTATCACAGCAACTTCTTCCATCATCGGCTTGCTAGTATCTAGCCCAATAATCGATCCCCATGCCCGATTTTGATCAGCCAAATTGCCATGCGCCGTCATGGCGTAGGCAGGAATACTGCTGCTGATCTTGGGATCAGTCCCGCAATTTTTGACGCAGGCCGAGCCTTGGGTATCGGGTTTGCCACCCGCCCCAGGCCACATCGCGTGTTTGGTCGTCATCCCGTTTCTATTCGGGAGTCGTTTTTGCACCTCCGCAATATTTTTATCAGACAGCACAAAGTCATCGGGAACAACCTCTGCCAGATTCATCAAAAATGCGGTCACAGCATAAACCTCATCAGGCTTCAAAGACTTTGGTGCCGTCCACGGCATAGCTCGGTTGATGTAGTCCCACAGAGTTGAAATCGTGGGCAACTTCATCGTCATGGTGCGCGCGGGGGCATCATGACCCAGCTGCAAAGTCGCCACATTACCCCGCTCCACGTCTTTTTTATTGGTGTATCCGACTAATTGGAAGAAGACACTGTTGCTCTCGCCAAACGTACCGTGGCACGACGCGCATTTCGTCTCCCAAACCGCCTCACCTGAAGCGACAGAACCCGCACCTTTAGGCAAACCTTTGAAATCAGGTCTGACGTCAATATCCCAAGCTTTGATTTCGTTGGGTGTTGCCGCGCGTCCAATACCCTGCGCCTGTGATGCAAAAGACGTTAGCGCAAGACATAAAGCGATGACATATTTAGAGCTGAACATTTTTCACCTCGCCGCTTGGCGTGACCTGCCACGTCTGAATCGAATTATTGTGATAAATGCCCCGCGAGCCACGCACGGCGCGGTTTTCGGCATAGGTCGGTTGAATGTGCCCCGTCTCATCAACGGCTCTGCTCATCAGCAGTGCCATCTCTCCCGTCCAGTTAAGCGGTAACTGAAAGCGTGTCAGGCACTTGGATTGAATCGGCGTTTGCAATCGCGCCTCGCGCCAATTGCGCCCGCCATCTATGGAGACATCGACGCGTTTAATTTTTCCACGGCCACTCCAAGCCAAGCCCGTGATGTTGTGCTGACCTTGCACCAAAATCTTTTGACCACCGCTTGGACTCGTGATCACTGATTTCACTTCTTGAATGCTGGTGTACTGGCGATGCTGCCCATCCTTCATCAGGTCGGCGTAGCCCATCACTTCGTCCTTGGTGGCATACGGCATATCGCCCAGCTCAATGCGGCGCAGATACTTAACCGAGCTCACACCTTGCACACCTGGAACCAAAAGTCGCAGCGGATAACCGTTTTCAGGACGCAGCATTTCGCCGTTTTGCCCATACACGACCAGCACTTCGTCGCTTTGAATGAGGCTAACAGGAATCGTGCGCGTCATGGACGAACCATCCGCGCCCTCGGCTAATACGAACTTGCCACGCTTAAAGTCCGCTCCGCACATCTCCAAGAGCAGGCGCAGCGGTACGCCCGTAAACTCGCTGCAAGACAACATGCCGTGTGTGTATTGCACAGTGGGAACCGCAACATTGCCCCACTCCATACCACTATTAGCACCGCACTCAATAAAGTGCGTCCGCGTGATGGAGGGCAGGCGCATCAAATCATCCACCGTAAACACCATGGGGCGCTTCAGCATCTTCTCGTCTGAGCCGTTAAGCATCAAGCGATGCTTGCTTGGATCAATATCCCACCAACCTTGATGGTGCCGCTCGAAGTGCAATCCGCTAGGCGTAATGATGCCGAACAAACTTTGTAGCGGACAAAAACTGACGCTCGC
>CANFCG010000035.1 GCA_947445115.1 Comamonadaceae bacterium
CTGAAGTGAGTGACGTGGCGAACGCTGTGCTAGATGGCACCGATGCGGTGATGCTGTCAGCGGAGAGCGCCGCAGGCAAATATCCGCTTGAGACGGTGATTGCGATGAGCGAGATTTGTGCTGCGGCTGAAGCGGCTGAAGATGTGGAGCTGGACGCAGATTTCTCCAATCAGTCTTTTAACCGAATTGACCAAACCATTGCCATGGGCGCATTGTTTACGGCGCACCACTTGGGTTGCAAGGCTATTGTGGCCTTAACCGACAGCGGATCGACGCCGCTCTGGATGAGCCGCCACCGTATTCATATCCCGATTTATGCGTTGACACCCAACATCAAGACGCAGCGCAAGATGGCGCTTTATCGCAACGTGCGTCCGCTGCTCTTGGATACCAGCACCGATAAAGAGTCGGCGCTTAAGCAAGCAGAAGCAAGGCTTATTCTGCGCGGGATTGTTAAAAAAGGCGACGTGTACGTGATCACTTCTGGCGAGCCGATGGGCGCGCCAGGTGGCACGAATATGCTGAAGATTTGCGTGGTGGGCGATTAAGCCTTAGCGAACGAAGTGCCCAGACTTTCCGCCGATTTTTTCGTCTAAACGTACATCGGTAATTGTCATACCCTTGTCAGCCGCCTTGCACATGTCGTAGATGGTGAGCAGGGCGACTTGCACGGCGCAGAGCGCTTCCATTTCTACACCTGTGACGCCGACGGTTTCTACCGTTGCCGTGCAGGCCCAGGCTGAGTCAGACTCGGGGGCGAAGTCAATGCCGATTTTGGTCAAGGCAAGTGGATGACAAAGCGGAACTAGTTCGCTGGTTTTTTTTGCGGCCATGATGCCTGCAATGCGAGCAATCCCGAGCACATCGCCCTTTTTGGCGCTGCCTTGTTCAATCAGTTTGAAGGTTGCAGGCAACATCTGAATACGCCCCGATGCCCGTGCGACGCGGTGCGTCGCGATCTTGGCTGCCACGTCCACCATGTGCGCTTGCCCTGCCGCGTCGAAGTGTGTCAGGGGCGAGTGTGCGGGCGAAGTAAAGTTTGATGTAGTCATGCGTGCAATGATAAACCGCGTGGTTTGATGCTACAAACTAACGGTATGAATTTTTCTCACTCATTGATTACGGCGCTGATTGCTTTCAGTTTGCTGCTGACGCCAAGCCTCACGTTGCAGGCGCAATCCGCATTGCCTAATTTGGGTGACGATACCTCGATGACGCTGGGTGCGGAGCGCCGCTTAGGCGATCAAATTGGACGCGAAATTTACCGCGATGCCGAGTACGTGTCAGATCCTGTTTTAGACGCTTACATCGGCGGTATTTGGCAGCCGCTGCTGGCCGAGGCCAAGCGAAACGGCGCCATGCCTTTTGAGATGGACACCCAGTTTGCATGGCATGCATTTTTGGTGCGCGATAAAAGCGTGAATGCGTTTGCCTTGCCCGGTGGCTACTTTGGCGTGCATTTAGGTTTGATTGCACTGTCCGAAACGCCCGATGCTTTAGCGTCAGTCCTTGCACATGAAACCACGCACGTCACGCAAAGGCACATCTCACGCGGGATGAGTAAAGAAAGTGCTTCAACGCCATGGTTAGTCGCTAGCATGCTGGTGGGCTTGCTGGCCATGCGAACGAATCCGCAAATGGCGAGCGCGGCCATGGCAACGGGACAAGCCGCGTCGATTCAAGGCCAGCTTAATTTTTCGCGTGATTTTGAGCGCGAGGCCGATCGCATCGGCTTTACGCTCATGCAGCCGGCAGGTTATAGCCCAGAGGGGTTTGTGGATATGTTCGAAATGCTGGGTAAGGCCTCGCGTCTTTCGGATAGCGGCAACTTTCCGTATCTGCGAACGCATCCACTGACCACCGAGCGTGTAGCTGATATGCGTGCCCGCGTGGGTGAATTTGCTAGGAGCAAAGCCCCTAGCAAAGCTACAAATATCGACGACGCCAACTACCTACTGCTACATCGTTTGATGGCAGCTAGAGCTGGCGTGATGGCCGATTTGAGTGTGGATGCACAAAAGTTTTATCTGCAACAAGGCGATGCGGCATTGCCCACAGATGCCAAATATGCTGCCACACAGTACGCGGCTGCGCTAGCCGCTTGGCAAACGAA
This sequence comes from Comamonadaceae bacterium, assembly GCA_947445115.1. Lineage (GTDB taxonomy): Bacteria > Pseudomonadota > Gammaproteobacteria > Burkholderiales > Burkholderiaceae_C > JASGCK01. The sequence goes on from CANFCG010000035.1 coordinate 2,114, forward strand.
AGATGTTGCGCGTGCAAGGCGGTTTTACGAGCGATTGAGGGCGAGCACCTCGATAAAGACGCCGCCTGCAGCGTTGCAAGCCGTGCGGTGGTTGGGGGCAGAGTTGCAAGTGCCCACGGCGCTTGATGTAACAAGTCAAAATCGAGTTGAGATGCTGTATGCCGTGAACCAGACGATGCTGACATCTGGTGTGAGTGCGGCAGAGTTGGGCAACGTGACGAGTCGTCTACAAGATTGGCTGAGCATCCATCCCCAAGATGCCGATGCGTGGAGCTGGCTGTCGCGCGTGCAGTTGGCGCAAAACAAGCCCGTGCGCTCTGCCATTGCCAGAGCAGAGGCGATGCGTGCGCAGCTAGACGATAGTGCCGCTTTGGCACAATACCAAGCAGCGCAAAGCCTTATCCGTAGGGGTATGCAGGTCGATTCAATTGATGCGGCAATAGTGGATAGCAAAGTGCGTGAGTTGCAAACGCTGACGCGTGAGAGCGAAAAAAAGAAACGCTAACTCCGCACTTCACCATTCCCAAGCACCACATATTTCAGCGACGTGAGTCCTTCAATCCCGACAGGGCCACGTGCATGGAACTTGTCTGTGCTGATGCCAATCTCAGCGCCAAGCCCATATTCAAAACCATCGGCGAAGCGCGTGCTAGCGTTGTGCATCACGCTGGCGGAGTCGACTTCGCGCATGAATTTTTTCGCAGCGGCGTCATTGCTCGTGATGATGCTGTCGGTGTGATGGCTGCTGTAGTGGTTGATGTGCGCAATCGCCGCGTCAACGCCGTCCACCACCTTGATACTGATGATGGGGGCGAGATATTCTTCGAACCAATCTACCTCAGAAGCCTTTCTGGATGCAGCTTGCAGCAGGGACGCACTCTCATCATCGACGCGCATCTCTACGCCCTTGGCGGCAAACACGGCAGCTATCTTTGGCAAAAACTCTGCCGCAACTGAGCGCGCTACAAGCAGCGACTCCATCGCATTGCAGGGGCTGTACTTTTGCGTTTTGGCGTTGTCGCAAACTTTGATTGCCATTGCCAAATCAGCAGCATCGTCCACATAAACATGGCAGTTGCCGTCCAAGTGTTTGATGACAGGCACTTTCGCTTCGGCACTCACGCGCTCAATCAAGCCCTTGCCGCCACGTGGAATGATGACATCGACATACGCAGGCATGGTGATGAGTTCGCCCACAGCGGCGCGGTCGGTGGTGGGCACCAGTTGCACCGCGGTTTGGGGCAATCCGCTCTGGGCTAGGGCTTGCTGGACAAGGGTTGCCAGCGCTTTGTTGGAGTCAATCGCTTCCGAGCCGCCGCGCAAAATGCAGGCGTTGCCAGACTTGATAGCAAGGCTCGCGGCTTCAATCGTCACGTTGGGGCGGCTCTCGTAAATCATGCCGAACACACCCAGCGGCACGCGCATTTGACCGACCTTAATGCCCGAGGGCTGAGTCTTGAACGCGGTGAGTTCGCCAATCGGATCGGCCATGGCGGCGAGCTGCTCGCAGCCCACAGCGCAAGTCTCTAGCGTTTTTGGATCGAGTTTTAAGCGATCCACCATCGGCGCAGATAAGCCATTTGCCACCGCGCGCTCTAAATCTTTCGCATTATCAATTTGGAGTGCGGCAATGTTTTCGCGCAGCAATCTAGCCAACGCTTTGAGCGCATTATTTTTAATGTCGCTATCTGCGCGAGCCATAGCCGTTGATGCCTCGCGGGCATTTTTGCCTAGGCGTTGCATTAAAGCTTGAATAGATTCAGTCTGCGTTGTCATGATGCTAATTGTCGCACTACGTCTGCTGCCCATAGCGCCAGCCGCTCATCACCCGATTTGCCGCGCCAAGCCGCATGGCTATTGACCGCAAGTGGACTGAGATGCATGACGATGGAAATTTTCACCTTAGCCAGTCGCCCCTGCTCTTGTAGCGCTAACACCGCGTGCTTGGCTTTTTGTCCGCAAATCAAAATGGTACTGATGCCAGCAAGCTCGCCCTCAAGTCGATGCAAGTTATCCAGCGACAAAATTTCAGCAGCCGTCGCTTCAGATCGCCCTGTCTTGGCAGGATATTCAATCTGTGACCACGAGTTCGTCAGTACATAAGCGGCGCGGTTACTTGATGCAAAAAACTGCGGTGCAAGCGCATGGAGCTTGGGAAGTGCTGCATCTAAATTGCGCCCTGTCACGCCCGCGCAAGGGTGGCCGAGCAATTCCTCTTTTTGACCTGGGCACGAAAATACAAAAGCGGTCGTTGCGCCCGCAGAGACCTGTAGATGCGGCTTTACGCCTAATCCACTGATATCAAACAAAGAGTTCTGCAAGTGCCAACCCCGGCTCTTTCGCACGCATAAATGCTTCACCTACCAAAAAGCTGTGCACGCCTGCGCCGCGCATTTTGGCAACGTCTGCGGGCGACATGATGCCGCTTTCGGTCACAAGGATGCGATCCGCTGGCACGTCCTTCATCAATCCCAGCGTCGTATCCAGCGTCACTTCAAATGTGCGCAGATTGCGGTTGTTAATTCCGATGAGTGGTGTTTTGAGCTTGAGCGCACGTTGCAATTCCGCCGCATCATGCACCTCGACCAGTACCGCCATATCCAAGCTCATGGCGATGGCTTCAAACTCTTTCATCTGTGCGTCATCCAAACAGGCGGCGATCAAGAGCACGCAGTCCGCACCCATTACGCGTGACTCGTAAATTTGGTACGCGTCCACCATAAAGTCTTTGCGCAAAACGGGCAGCGGCACGGAAGCACGCGCTTGCTTGAGGTAGTCCACAGAGCCTTGGAAGAATTGACGATCGGTGAGCACAGAGAGGCACGCCGCACTCACACCGTCTTTGCCCTTGCCGTCACCCTCTGCGTAACTTTGCGCAATGTCGGCTGGCTCAAACTGCTCGCGCAGCACGCCTTTGGAGGGGCTGGCCTTTTTGATTTCAGCAATCACCGCTGCCTGACCCTTGGCAATCTTGGCTCGCATTGCACCCAAAAAATCGCGCGTCAAAACGCGGCTCTCGGCATCTCGCCTGACCTGCGCTAGTGGTTTGGTATTGATGGCGGCGGCTACCTCTTCGCGCTTAACCGCAACGATTTTGTTCAAGATGTCACTCATGGTGCGTGGGTCTCCGTAGCTTGTGGCTGAATGGTTTGTGGATGTGTCAGGTGGAATTTTTTATAGTCAATATGGATGGCATCATCGTTCGGTTGTGCGTGTACCAAATCGACAAACTGATGTCCCCATACTATTTGCTCATGCCTATAGCTTTGGCGCATTTGTATCTCTTGCGCAATACTCTCGTCAAAACCCACAATGCGAATTAAAAAGATCAAATCTTTGATCTTCATATCCTCTGCAGAGAGGTTGTAGAGCGGACTGCTCGGCGTAATGGCATGCATGATCGTCCACGTCAAAAAGAACATGGGTTGATCGCTCCGCACCAATTCCAAATCGTAAACGCGGCGGATTCTTTTGCCTTCCAGCGTAATCTCTTGAACCAGCACGTGCATCTTGGCCGTGGCGTTGGCAATTTGATTTTGCCGCGCATTGGCGGCTCGTAGCATCAAAGTGGGCTGTCCGTTGAAGTCGCCCAAAATGAGGCGGTCAGTGAACAAAATGCGTGACGTCGGTTTTGAAAATCTTGCAAAGAGCAGCCCCGTCAGCACTGCCACACTGGCTGTGCCCGTAAACATTTCAATGGTGGCAATGCTGTGGCTGTACATGCTGCTGGGGTGCATATCGCCATAGCCTACCGTGGCGAGCGTTTCCACGCTAAAGAAAAAGGCGCCCCAAAAATTTTTCGGTGCAAGGTTGGCAATGCCACTAGGCTCTACGAGGTAGAGCAGGGCAAAGATCACGTTGAGCGCAATAAATGTCAGCGCAGCGGATGTAAAAAACTTAGGCCAAGACGCCGTAAGGCACAGATGGTAAAAATCTTGCCAAACATCGCTCTCGTAACCATGCGAGGCAATGGTTCGCCCCTCGATGGTGTGGCGGCGAACTTTGGCTTTCTTGGTTTTGACAGTCTCTTTCATGTGCTACTTTGCGCCTGTATCTGCTGCTTGCGTGAAAGCCACAAACGCATCTAACTTACGCTTGGCCGCGCCACTGGCAATCGCTTCGCGCGCTTTGGCAATGCCTGCGCCAATGTCCGCGACCACATTTGCTGCGTACAGCGCCGCGCCTGCATTCAGTGTCACAATATCGGTCGCTGCCCTGCAAGCCATATTGGCTGTGGCCTGCAGGCCATTGCCAGCTAGAACGTCCAGCACCAGCGCCTTGGAAGCCTCGGGTGTTTCCACACGCAGCACACGCGAGCTGGTCATCGCCATGCCAAAGTCTTCAGGGTGAATTTCATATTCGGTAATCACACCGTCTTTCAGTTCACCCACCAGCGTCGCCGCGCCAAGACTCACTTCGTCCATGCCGTCTTTGCCGTACACCACCAGCGCGTGCTCGGCGCCAAGGCGTTGCAAAGCGCGGATTTGAATGCCCACCAAATCGGCATGAAACACGCCCATCAAAATGTTGGGCGCAGACGCTGGATTGGTCAGCGGCCCCAAGATATTGAACATCGTGCGAACGCCTAGCTCTTTGCGCACAGGCGCCACGTTTTTCATGGCCGGGTGGTGATTGGGCGCAAACATAAAACCAATCCCAACGTCTGCAATCGCACGGCTGATAAGGGCTGGAGAGAGATTGATGTTCACACCCAGGCTCTCCAGCACATCGGCGCTGCCCGATTTGCTCGACACACTGCGACTACCATGCTTGCTGACCCGTGCCCCTGCGGCAGCGGCCACAAACATCGCGCAAGTCGAGATGTTGAACGTGTGCGAGCCATCGCCGCCCGTGCCCACAATGTCCACCAGATTGGTTTTATTGACCACGCTAACGGGCGTGCAAAACTCGCGCATCACCTGCGCCGCAGCGGTAATTTCGCCAATGGTTTCTTTTTTGACGCGCAACGCCGTGATGATCGCCGCCATCATCACAGGCGACATTTCGCCGCGCATGATGAGCCGCATGATGTGCAGCATCTCGTCATGAAAAATTTCGCGGTGCTCGATAGCGCGTTGCAGCGCTTCGGTGGGGGTGATAGGGTGAATGGTGGTTGTCATAAAGAGCCTCAATCCAAAAAGTTCTTTAGCATCGCATGCCCATGCTCGGTCAAGATGCTCTCAGGGTGAAACTGTACGCCCTCCATGCGCGCCTTGTGTGGCAAGCCTTTGTGGCGCACACCCATGATCTCTCCATCGTCTGTCCATGCCGTGACTTCTAAATCCACAGGACAAGTCGCTCGCTCAATGGCTAGCGAGTGATAGCGGTTCACCGTGAACTGTTTGGGCAATCCTGCAAATACGCCTTGTTCAGTCGTGGTGATGGTGCTGACCTTGCCATGCATCTGCACCTGCGCGCGGATGATGTTGCCGCCAAGCGCCGCTCCAATGGCTTGATGGCCGAGGCATACACCCAGAATCGGTAGCTTGCCCATAAAGTGCTGAATCGCCGCAACGCTAATGCCCGCTTCGCTTGGCGAGCAAGGACCTGGGGAGATGACGAGACGATTGAAGTCGCCATTGTCGAATCTTGTTTGAAGCTCTAGCACCGTGATTTCGTCATTGCGCACGGTCGTGACTTCTGCGCCGAGTTCGCCAAAATATTGCACGAGGTTGTAGGTGAAGCTGTCGTAGTTATCCAGCATGAGCAGCTTTAGCTTTTTAGTGGCGTTCGTCACTTAAAAGCCCTCCTCAACCAACTCAGCGGCGCGGAGCAAGGCTCGCGCCTTGGCCTCCGTTTCCTTCCATTCCAGCTCAGGGACAGAGTCCGCCACCACGCCCGCCGCCGCTTGTACATACAGCATGCCGCCTTTGACGATGCCCGTGCGGATGGCAATTGCCACGTCCATATCGCCCGCAAAACTGATGTAGCCGCACGCGCCGCCGTAGATGCCGCGCTTGATGGGCTCCAGCCTGTCAATCACCTCCATCGCGTGCACCTTGGGCGCACCCGTTAGCGTGCCCGCAGGGAAAGTCGCTTTGAGCACGTCCATGTTCGACATGCCCGCCAGCAGCTCGCCTTCGACGTTGCTGACTATGTGCATCACGTGGCTGTAGCGCTCTACGCAGAAGGCTTCGGTCACTTTCACGCTGCCAATTTTGGCGATGCGTCCGATGTCGTTACGCGCAAGGTCAATCAGCATCACGTGCTCGGCGCGTTCTTTGGGGTCGCCAATCAACTCCACCTCGGCGGCTTTGTCTAGCTCAGGCGTTGCGCCGCGTGGACGCGTGCCTGCCAGTGGGCGGATCGTGACCATGTGTTTGATATTTTCTCCAGAGCCCACTTTCTCTTCCCGCACCAAAATCTCAGGCGATGCGCCCACCACTTGGAAGCTGCCGAAATCGTAAAAATACATGTAAGGGCTGGGGTTCAGCGAACGCAGCGCACGGTAGAGCGACAGGGGCGACTGCGTAAACGCACGCTTGATGCGTTGCCCCACTTGCACCTGCATAAACTCGCCAGCGGCAATCATTTCTTTGGCTTCTTCAACCGCGCGGATGTAGTCGGCCTTCGCGAAGTCGCGGATCGTCGGCTGCGGCGCGGAGGGCGCAACCGAAGGCGCGGCGACCGATTGATTGAGTTGCTCGCGCAGGGCAGCTAGTCTGGAGGCCGCACGGGTAAAGGCCTCTGGCTTTGCAGGGTCGGCGTACACGATGAGATGCAGCTTGCCAGAGAGGTTGTCGATCACCGCCAACTCTTCGCACAGCAGCAGCAAAATATCGGGTGTGCTCAGCTCGTCGGGCGGGCAAGAGTTTTCTAACTTGCGCTCGATGTAACGCACCGCGTCGTAACCAAAATAGCCAGCAAGTCCGCCGCAAAAACGCGGCAAGCCGCTGCGTAGCGCCACCTTAAAACGCTTTTGATAGGCGGCAATAAAGTCGAGCGGATTGCCGGTGTCGGTTTCGACCACCACGCCGTTCGTCACCACTTCGGTTTTGGCGTTTTTGCCAAAGCCCGAGGCGCGAAGCAGGGTGCTAGCAGGCAAACCAATAAAGCTATAACGGCCAAAGCGCTCGCCGCCGACCACGGATTCCAGCAGGAAACTGTTGTTGCCTTGACCAGAGTTCGGAGACTCGCCTTCGCTCGGTGGCGCGGCAAGTTTGAGGTACAGCGAGAGTGGGGTTTCTAAATCCGCAAAAGCCGTCAGCGTGAGCGGGATGCGGTTGTAGCCTTGTGTGGCTAACGTGTTGAATTCAAGTTCCGTCATTGCGTTTCTTTCAAAATTTCTAAAGGCGGTGGGCGCACTGCAATCGAGGCGCCCGCAAAGGGGTTAGAGGCAGGCTGAATTTGGCGTACGCCAAAGCCAAGCTCCTCGGCCCAGACGCGCAGCCTGTTGACCTGAAAGAAAATTTGAAAAAATGAACATGGGGGCTAGTTTAGCAAAGGTTTTGCTATCTAATATGCAATTAGGAAGTGCCGCATATTTTGCGGTACACATTACATAAACGCCGCAAGCTGGCTGTGTCTTCATGCCAGATAGGAGTCAGGTTATGCAAGGTGTCGATTGGAAGCGATTTTTCGCCGTTGTGGTGGCTCTCTTGCTACTAGGCAATTTGGCAAATAATTACTATGAGCGACGCGATCGTCTGGCCTCAGAGCCACCATCCACGGTTCGCAGTGCAATCCCTGAGCTTCGAGTAATGTCATCAAGTCAATCGGCAGATGGAGTATCGGATGCCGATATCACACCTCAGTTTGCCGATGCGCTAGGAAAGTACGGCGAGGGAAGACTTGCTATGAAATTTGAGGCGATGGATAAACAGGCTGGCATTTCGGCGCCTTCACCGCAAATTCGATCAGAATCGACTGTTGTTAAAGCACAGGGAAAGTCACTAGCCATAATTAGGTACGAGATCAATGGCGCAGGGCGCGCTGTTGACATTGTCGGGATCTCTGGGAAAAACTTAGACCGTGTAATGTGTACGCGCGGGAATCTAGACGAGATATTGATTGCAACTGGCCCTTGTGCACAGAAGATTCAGGAAGTGCATGGCGTGAAAATTGGTGGTTAGTTATGGCACAAATATTTTTTGTTGTTAGCAATATAGTATGAGTCTATCTTTCCAACTTTCAAAAAAGCAGTCATATCCTTGGCGGTTTGTGGGAGTGATTTTCGTAGTCGGCATTGGCTTTTATTATTTACCAGAGACAAAGCAAACCCCAGAATTATTACTTTCGTTGGTGGGAAGCATTGCAGCCTTCTTTCATTTCTTGTATGTGCAGCACAACTCAAATACTGAACGCTTTATTAAACTCTTTAACGAGTTCAATGTCCGTTTTGATGGTCTAAATGATGATCTAAATCGAATTCGATCTTTGCCAGCTGGCACGCTCACCGATCCCAAAGATCACCAACGACTTTACGATTACTTTAATCTCTGTGCCGAGGAATATTTGTACTTTAAGTCTGGCTATATCGATAAGGAGGTCTGGTCATATTGGTGCCTAGGGATGAGTTATTTCGCTGCGAATGAAGCCATTCGCGTTGTATGGACTCGCGAACTTGAGCAGGGCTCGTACTATGGATTTACGCTAGGGCTTTTGCCCAAGAAGCTCAACGGTATAGCTACGCAGTAGCTTAATTGACTTAATGCCCCTGAATTACACCGCAACGAGAATTAGATCTGCAATCTTTTCAAAGTCGCGCATGTTGGCCGTAACCAAGGTGCGCTGTGCATCTAACGCAGTGGCGGCAATCAAAGCGTCGGGTAATTTGATATTCACGCTGCGGCGAATTTGAGCCGCAGCATCGGCTATTTGTTCATCGACTGGAATGCTGGCAAAGTTCGTTAATAAACTCTGCGCCGTTTCAAGCGACTCGTCCGTGTGGCGCGACCACGCAAGCACTTCAGAACGGGTGATAACGGATATGGCAGCTAGTTTGTTTTGAACAGCAGCATCTAGCAGCTTAGTAGTCGCATCATCTAAGGCGTAGCGTAGATGAAGGATCAAGATGTTGCTGTCAAAAAGCAGCGGTTGCCCATCTACTGACGCATCTGTCATCGTTGCCACTCATCGCGCATGGCCGCTAATTCAGCCAATACCTCTTCTCTGGTTGATTTGCCTAACGCACCCCTTGCAGCCATAAAGCTGTTGGTTGCGACTGGCTTCGGCGCAGCTTGCGGCAATGGCGCATCAAACACAATCACCGCGCGTTGACGCAATGGGTGTGCAGGCGCAGACCCAAGCCATTGCAGGTGTGAGCCCGTAATCTCCGCGTGATAAGTCTGTAGCATGTTTGCCTCCCAATTGGTTGACTAGATTTTAATGCTAGCCCAACTCCACCCGCATCGCATCAATCACACCCTTGTAATCCGTCTTCCCAAAAATTGCGCTGCCCGCGACGAAAGCATCTGCCCCAGCATCTGCCACGCGGCGGATGTTGTCCACTTTGATGCCGCCGTCTACTTCTAAACGAATGTCTTTGCCGCTGGCTTCGATGCGTTTTTTGATCAGTTCGATTTTGCGCAGTGCCGAGTCGATAAAGCTTTGTCCACCAAAGCCGGGGTTGACGCTCATCACCAAAATTAAATCGAGGTCGTCGATGACCCAATCCAGCACGTCTAGCTCCATCGCTGGGTTGAATGCGAGCCCTGCTTTTACGCCTTTGGATTTGATGACTTGGATGCTGCGATGCACGTGGTTGCTCGCGTCGGGGTGAAAGCTGATGTAGTCAGCACCTGCATCGGCAAAGGCCGCCGCTAGTGCGTCCACGGGTTGCACCATCAAGTGCACATCGACTGGAACTGGCGTACCGTCTGCGCGTTTGGCGTGTGGCTTTAAGGCTTGGCAAATCATCGGGCCGAACGTGAGGTTGGGCACGTAGTGGTTGTCCATCACGTCAAAGTGAATCCAGTCCGCGCCTGCGGCAATCACGTTTTTAATTTCGTCGCCTAACTTGGCAAAGTCGGCTGAGAGAATGGACGGGGCAATAACAAATGGGTTCTTAGAGTTCTTCATGCGACTATTTTCGCACGCTCAATTTGGCATGTTCCATAGAATCTAGGCATGATCCCAACCAAAAACTTTTTGCATCAACTACCCAAGGCGGAGTTGCATTGCCATTTGCTGGGCACGGTGCGCAAACAAACGTTTGAAGATTTGGTGCGTAAGGCGAAAGCGCCAATTCCACAAACTGATATTGACGCTTTTTACACGCGCGGCGAAAAGCCTGTGGGCGTGCTGCGTGTGTTGCGGGCGCTGGACGAGTGGTTACTCCATTCGCCAGACGATTTTTACCGCATCAGTTACGAATATTTGACTGACGCAGCCGCGCATCATGTGCGGTATGCCGAGTTTTTTTGGAATCCAACGGGCACAGCCAAAGTCTCTGGATTGCCCTATCCGCGCGTGCTAGAGGCGATTCGCCGCGCTATTGTTGACGCTGAACGCGACCTTGGCATCATCGGGCGACTCGTTCCCTCGATTGACCGCGAAGCGGGTGCAGGTGCGGCGGTAGAGATGGTGCAGTGGGTGCTCGACCACCGCTGCGACGAAGTGCCGGGCATTGGTATGGATTACCGCGAAAACGATTTTCCGCCCGAATGGTTTGAAGCGGCTTACCGATTGGCGCGGGAGCAAGGACTCAAAACCACCGCACACGCAGGCGAGTTCGGCATGCCTTGGCCAAATGTAAAAACGGCGATGGATGTGCTCCAAGTCGATCGCATCGACCACGGCTATACGGTGATTGATAGCCCAGCGCTTATTCAGCAAGCTTTAGAGCGTGAGTTGGTGTTTACAGTTGTGCCAACAAACTCGTATTACTTGCGCACGTTGTCGCCCGACCGCTGGGCGCAAGATCACCCGATTCGTCGCATGATGGCGCTGGGTTTGAAGCTGCACCCGAACACCGACGACCCGACCTTGCACCATGTCAACCCTACCGAGGCGTGGCACATGATGGTGCAGCACTTTGGCGCAAGTATGAAAGATGTGCAGGGCTTTATGCACAATAGCTTGGATGCGGCTTGGATTGACGAAAGCACTCGCAGCCAATGGCGCAAAGAATGGAACAAAACTTATGAAAAAACGCACACTCATCACACTTAGTTTGGCTTTTGCTGGCCTATGTAGCGCAAGCTTTGCGCAGACGCAAGCCGCATGGCCTAAAGCACATTCCATTACGTTGTTAGTTCCTTATGGCGCAGGCGGCAGTTTGGACGGCACAACCCGCTTGGTGGCGCAGTATGTGTCGGTTCGTCTTGGGCAAAGCGTGGTGGTGGAAAACGCCACAGGGGCGGGCGGCTCGATTGGCATTGGCAAGGCGATTGCCGCGCCTGCCGACGGCTACACGTTTTTGATGGCGGGTGATGCGCCCTTGGTGCCAGGCGGTCCAGGCGAGTCGAGCTATCGCTACAACATGCTGAAAGACCTTGCGCCCGTGGTGCTGGTCAATACTGCACCGATGGTGCTGGTGGCTAGCCCCTCTGTCCCTGCACAAAATTTTGCAGAGTTAGTGAGCTTTACTCGCAAGAATCCTGGGCGTCTTAACTACGCCAGCTCGGGCATCGGCACGCTGCCGCATTTGGCGATGGAGATGGTCAAGCGCCAAGCACAGCTACATATCGTTCACATCCCATACCGAGGCGGCGCGCAAATTGCAAATGATGTGGCGGCCAAACAAATTGAGCTCGCCATGCTGATTAGTGCATCGGCTGTGCCTTCGATTCGCGCCAATTTATTAAAGCCGCTAGCCGTGACAGGTAATACGCGTTTGCCGTCTTTGCCCAATGTGCCTGCTATTTCTGAAACGACGGGCTTTAAGGGCTACAACGTGGTGAGCTGGGCGGGACTGTATGCACCCGCTAAAACACCACCCGAGATCGTGCAGCGCATGGCGCAGGAAATCACGGAAGTGCTAAAGCTGGATGCCGTGAAAGCCAAATTGCTGGACCAATCTATCTTGCCCCAAGGCGGCACGCCAGCGGCGTTTAGCGCCTTTATTGAGGCTGACCGTGCGCAGCTTGGCAACATCTTAAAAACGGTATCGCTCAAAGAGTAATGCCGCATGGGCTTACAAAAACGAACAGTTTGGCTGGACTGCGATCCTGGCTTTGACGACTGGCTCACACTGCTCTTGGTGTGCCGCTCGCCGCTGCTTCATTGCGCAGGCGTGAGTGTGGTGGCAGGCAATGCGCCGCTAGCCGTGACGCTGGGCAACGCTTTGCGTATCCGCGCCTTGCATGGCCTGCAAGTCCCTGTGTATGGGGGCTGCGAGAGGTCGCTTATGGGCGGATCAGAGACAGCGCAAAACATTTTGGGTAAGCAAGGCATGGCAACGCTGGGAGAAACTTTGCCTAGCACGGCGCAAAAGGCCGATGGTATGGATGGCGTTGGCGCACTGCTGACGCATTTACGAGGTCAACAAGCCAGCCAAGCAAAAACAACGCTGGTAGCGATTGGGCCACTCACCAATGTGGCAAAGGCTTTGCAGCAGGGTGCAAGGGCGATGCAGACTTTGGATGAAATCGTCATCATGGGGGGTTCTACGGATAGAGGAAATCACACACCAGCGGCTGAATTCAATATCTTTGCCGACCCTGAAGCAGCGGACATCGTGTTTCGCTCTAGCATCCCGATCCGCATGTTTGGTTTGAACGTCTGCCGTCAGGTGTTGCTCACGCAAACGCATGTGCAAGAAGTTAAAAGTTGGCTGGGTGCCGAGGCGCAAATATTGGGTGGTTATTTAGATGCTTACCAGCGCATCCGCAGCAGCGACGGTTTAGAGCCCATGCCGATGTACGACCCCGTTGTCGCGCTGTGGCTGCACGCGCCCGAGTTGTTTGGCTTCCAAGATGCGCCTGTGGATATCGAACTCGATGGCAAATTGACACGCGGCATGACGGTGTGCGATTTGCGTAACCGCGCGGCTAGACCCATCAACACTCACATCGCGATGCGTGCAGATGGTGATGCCGTGATGACACTGCTGCTAAAACAATTAAAAAAAGCGTTAGCATCCTAGTCATGTCCAAATATCAAATGTTAGTCAGCGCAATCCCGAAATATCTGCCCGAGCAATCTAGCCCGATGGACGATGTGTACACGTTCGCCTACAACATCGAGGTCATCAACTCGGGGCAAGTCGGTGTGCAATTGATTTCGCGCTATTGGAGCGTGAACGATGCCAACGGTGTGATTCAAAAAGTCAAAGGTCTTGGTGTGGTGGGCCGTCAGCCGTACCTCAAGCCGGGCGAGTCGTTTGAGTACACCAGCGGAACGCGCATTAACACCTCTAGCGGCACGATGCACGGCAGCTTTTTTTGCGTGGCCGAAGACGGCGAGCGCTTCGATGTGGAGATTCCGCTCTTCGTGCTGGATGCTGTGAGCCCCGATGCGGGTAAGCATTCGTTTAAAAAGTGATTCCCGCCTGCGCGGGAATGACGGTAGGTTTATGGGCGAGTTCGACTTAATCAATACATTTTTTAATCGCCGACCAGAGCAAGGCATTGGCGACGACTGCGCGGTGTTCACGCCCACGGCTGGCATGCAGCTGTGCATCTCGTCCGATATGCTGGTGGAGGGGCGGCACTTTTTTCCCGATGTCAACTCAGAAGCGCTTGGGCACAAAGCGCTGGCAGTCAATCTTTCCGATCTGGCGGCTTGCGGTGCAACGCCACGTGCCTTCACGCTTGCGCTGGCTCTGCCCGAAGTCAATGAGGCGTGGCTGGCTGGATTTTCTCGCGGACTCTTTGCGTTGGCGGATTTGCACAACTGCACGTTGATTGGCGGGGACACCACGAAGGGGCCGCTCAATATCTGTATCACGGTGTTTGGCGAAGTGCCAGCTGGTAAGGCAATGCTCCGCAGTGGCGCAAAAGTTGGTGACGATATTTATGTGTCGGGAACAGACATTGACCACGTTGGGCAAGCGCGGTTGGCGTTAGAAATTTTGCGAGGCAATATCAAAACCGATTCCACAGCGCTGGAGTCCGTGCGTCATCGCCTAGAGCGCCCCACGCCAAGGGTCAATCTGGGTGTGGCTTTGCGAGGCGTTGCCACGTCTTGCATCGACATCAGCGATGGACTCCTGGGCGATCTCGGACACATTCTTAAAGCCTCGGACGTGGGAGCTAGCGTTCAGACGGATTGGATTAAAGGCTCGCTGGAGTTTGCACTGGCTGGTGGCGATGACTACGAGCTGCTATTCACCGCCCCTCCTAGCCAGAAAAATGCCCTGCAAGCCTTATCCAGTAAGGCTTCCACAAGGGTCACATGTATCGGGCAAGTAAGCCGCGAGCTGGGTCTCCGTGTTCAGGACGAAGCTGGGCTGCCGATTGGCAAGTCGTTTTCATCATTCGATCACTTTTCATCGCCTTGATCGTGCCGCGGATCACGCTCCAATAGTTCATCGTGTCGTCACTCAAAAACTGAGCGCGTAATTGGCGGGCGTTGGTACTGCTGCTGTAGGTCATGATGCTTCTCCTTTAAAAAGCCACCCGAGGTGATGGCTTGAATGAACTGTAGGTTTTGCGTGTGTTTTTGGAAACCGCACAGCAAGCAAATAGCTTTTGCAAAAAATGCAAAACAAATCGTTCATAATTTGATTTATGCAAAAAGACGTTTCTCTGCAAATTGCCAATCCTGCGCATCAATTGAGCTTTGAGGATTTGCACGTCTTCGCACGTATCGCCAAGCTGGGATCCTTATCCGCCGTGGCTCGCGAGCGGGATGTGCCTGTGAGCCAGATTACACGTGCCTTGCAGCGCATCGAAGCTGCGTATGCAACGCGCATGGTGCATCGCAGTACGCATGCACTCTCGCTGACGCCCGAGGGGCAGGCGTTTCTTGCGCACTGCGAGCGCATTGCGGACGCGCACGCCGTGGTCGAGGCGGACATGGGTTTGCACCGCACGGACATTCGCGGCGTGGTGCGCGTGAGTGCCAGCGCGGTGTTTGCCGACCATGTGTTGATTCCTGGTCTACCTGCCCTGCGCGAGGCGCATCCGCGTTTGGTGATTGATTTGCGCGTGGAAGATCGCTTGGTCGATATGGCGCGGGACGGCATTGACATTGCCATTCGCACGGCTGTGCCCAACAATGATTTGCTGATTCAGCGCAGTTTGGGCGAATTCAAGCGTGCGCTCTACGCCAGCCCTGCGTACCTTGCCAAGCATGGCACGCCCAACACGATGGCCGATTTAGCCAATCACAGTTTGATTGTGAATAGCCGTGCGGGGCATCCGAACCAGTGGCGCTTTAAAACCAAGGGCGTGGTGCAGTCGCTCCATCCAGCGGGCACGTGGCAATCGGACAACACCGCCACGCTCTGCGCCATGATGCTGGCGGGGCTTGGCATTGCGCGGACTGCGGACATTGTGGCGAACGCACTTGTGAAGCAAGGCTTGCTGGTGCCTGTGCTGCCCACACTTATTTACGAGACGCCCACGCCGATGAATGCAGTAATGCTCTCCGAGCGCCATCGTCTACCCAAAGTCCGCGCTTGTATCGAGCATTGGGTGCAATATCTGGCGGCGCTAAACTCAAAAGAATGAACCAACAACAGTACATCCCGCCGCTACATCCCGACAGCCGATTTTTGTTTTCGCATCCCGCGCACTTCATTGCGCTGGGCGCTGGCTCGGGGCTGTCGCGCCTTGCGCCGGGCACCGTCGGCACGCTGTGGGCGTGGGTATCGTTTGGCATCTTGCAAAGCTGGCTCTCGTCCGCGCAAATCGGCTGGGTGATTGCGGCGACGGCCATCGTCTCTATTTGGGCGGGCATGCGCACGGCGCAGCATTTGCAGGTGATGGATCCGGGTTCTATCGTGATTGATGAAATCGTTGCGTTTTGGCTGATTCTTTGGCTCGTGACACCCACAACATTTTGGGGGCAGTTTGGCGCGTTTGTGCTGTTCCGCTACTTCGATGCCGCCAAGCCAGGGCCCGTGGGCTGGGCGGATCGAACCTTCAAAGGCTTTGGCTGGCGCGGCGGCTTCGGGATCTTGTTTGACGATTTGGTGGCGGCGTTTTGTGTGTTGCTGATCTTTGCGATGATTCGGTTTTGAGGGGGTGATATGAATACAGCAAAGTTAGTAGAGCAACTCGCCACCAAGCTCCAATCCCGTGGCCTCTTACTCACCACAGCTGAGAGTTGCACAGGCGGCATGATTGCTGCGGTGTGTACCGATTTGGCTGGTTCAAGCGCTTGGTTCGATCGCGGTTTTATTACGTATTCCAACGATGCGAAGACGGCAATGCTGGGCGTGCCCTCAAGCATGATTCGTCGTCATGGCGCGGTGTCGAAAGACGTGGCAGGCGCGATGGCCGGCGGCGCTGTGCGGACGATTGCAGAGGCGATGGCTGGCAGGCCATATCCAGCGGGGCTTACAGGCCATGTTGCCGTGGCGGTCACAGGGGTGGCGGGTCCTGGCGGGGGTAGTGATTTAAAACCTGTGGGCACGGTGTGCTTTGGTTTTTCTGTGGGCAGTGTGGTAACCACATCGACGCAGCACTTTGTGGGTGACCGTGCTGCGGTTCGTGGGCAAACCACGGTGTTTGCGCTTTCCGAGTTGCTTCGTCTGTTGGGGTAAATACGCTACTGTTTTGTTGGCCGCGGTGCTGAAATCTCACCTTTCATTTTGAAGGATGCTTTCATGTCAAATCTCTTTTTTCCCGCCTTAGCCTTTGTGTTGGCTTCTGGGCTGGCTGCTGCACAAGCCCCCATCCGCAACGAAGCACTCTTTGCTGCTGCAACAGCCGCCAAACCTGCAACGATTGAAACGCTAAAAAACCTCGTCAACATTGAAACGGGTTCTACCAATCTAGAGGGTATGGCGACGATGACTAACTTTTTGGAAGAACAACTGAAGGCACTTGGTGCAACTGTCACGCGTAGTGCGGCGCAGCCAAGTAGCATCAGCAACCCCGTGGGTGAGAACATTTACGGTACCGTCAAAGGCACGGGGACTAAAAAGATTTTGATGATGGCGCACATGGATACCGTGCATGTGAAGGGCACGTTGGCCAAATTGCCGTGGCGCATTGAGGGTGACCGTGCCTACGGTCCTGGTGTGGCCGACGCCAAAGGCGGTGTCGCGGTGATTTTGAATACCGTGCGCCTTTTGCAGCAGCAAGGTTTTAAAGACTTTGCGCAAATTACCATGATGTTTAACACCGACGAGGAGACGAGCTCGTTTGGTTCGCGTGCTTTGATTCAAAAGCTCGCGGGTGAGCACGATGTGATTTTTTCGTATGAGCCGACATCCGCTGTACCTGTGGAGGCCATGATTTTGGCGGCGTCTGGCGGTATTAACGTCACGGTGAACTTTAAAGGTAAGGCCGCGCATGCAGGCGCTGAACCTGAGAAAGGCGTGAATGCGCTGGTGGAAATGTCGGACTTTGTGCTGTCGACTATGAACCTAGACAACCAAGCCAAAGCACTGCGGTTTAACTGGACGATTGGCTCGGGCGGAACGGTCGCCAATATCGTGCCTGACTCTGCCAGCTTGACCGCGACGCTGCGCTACGTTGACCCCGTGCTGCGAGACGAGGCGATCGCGAAATTACGCGAGCGAGCGGCAAAGCCCAAATTGGCAGGTAGCGAGATCACAGTCACTATTCCTGATTCGCGCCCATCCTTTGTGGCCGACGCGGCGGGCAAAGCCTTGGTGGCAAAGTCGGTAGAGATTTATAAAGAGGTGGGCGGACGCATTTTTGTGGTGCCCGTTACGGGCGGCGGAACAGATGCGGGTTATGCGTCGCAATCGGGCAAGCCCGTTTTAGAGGCATTGGGATTGCCTGGATTTGGCTATCACAGCAACCAAGAGGAGTACGCCGACATTGGCGCTATCCCGCGTCGGCTGTATCTTTCCAGCCGATTGATTATGGATATTTCACAGGGGAAATAACACCCTCTGTCATTTCCGCGAAGGCGGGAATCCACGTCAATGCAATCATTTTAATTTTTAGGAAAAGTCTGGATTCCTGCCTTCGCGGGAATGACGAGAATTGAGGATCTTTTGGTATGAAAACATTGAAATACACTTTTTTTACTGGCTTACTGGCCAGCAGCTTATTGTTAACCGCACAAGCTGCGCCCGATGCAGCCGTCATGTCTGCCGTACAAAAAGAAAAAGCCCCATACCTTGAAACACTCAAATCTTTGGTGTCGATTGAGTCTGGCAGTGGCGACCGCGAGGGACTCGACAAACTTTCGGAGCTCATTGCAGGCAAGCTAAAAGACTTGGGCGGCAAGGTGGAGTTTCTTGAGCCTGGTGCAGACACCTACAAAATGTTTGATACCCCTGCCAAGCCAGGTCGAATGGTGCATGCGCAGTTTGTAGGAACAGGCACAAAAAAGATTTTGCTCATCGCGCACATGGATACGGTGTATCTGCGCGGCATGCTGGCCAATCAACCTTTCCGCGTGGATGGCAACAAGGCTTATGGCCTTGGTATTTCAGACGACAAGCAAGGTATCGCGATGATTTTGCATGCGCTGGCAGTGCTAAAGGCCAACAACTTTAAAGACTATGGGCTGGTGACGGTGCTGATTAACGGCGACGAAGAAATTAGCTCGCCCGCTTCGCGCACCATGCTGACCAAGCTTGGCGCGGAGCATGACGTGACGTTTTCTTGCGAAGCGTCTCTAGCCGCGTCAGATCGCATTTCGCTGGTGACTGCAGGTATTGGTGCGG
Source organism: Comamonadaceae bacterium (assembly GCA_947445115.1). Taxonomy (GTDB): domain Bacteria; phylum Pseudomonadota; class Gammaproteobacteria; order Burkholderiales; family Burkholderiaceae_C; genus JASGCK01. The sequence continues at coordinate 20,814 of CANFCG010000035.1, forward strand.
TGACACTCAGTGTCACTGGCAAAGCCTCTCATGCAGGCGGCGCGCCAGAGCTTGGGCGTAATGCGCTGTACGAGCTATCGCATCAAATTTTGCAAATGCGCGATTTGTCTGACCCTGCGACGGGCGTGAAGTTCAATTGGACGATTTCGCAAGCGGGAACGAATCGCAATGTGATTCCTGCCAAAGCCACGGCTGCGGCGGATGTGCGTGTGCTGCGTGTGGCAGACTTTGACGGCATCGAGCCTAAGGTTGCCGAGCGCATCAAAAACAAACTCATTCCCGATACCAAGGTCGAATTTAATTTTGAGCGCCGCCGTCCGCCTTTGCAATCAAGCACTGCGGCATTCGCTGTGGCCGAGTACGCGAAGAAGTTGTATCAAGACGATTTGGGTCTGTCGCTAGCATTTAGCACTCAGGCCGAAGGCGGGGGAACGGATGCAGCCTTTGCGGCACTCAAAACTCAAAACGCCGTGCTAGAGCGCTTTGGTGCACGTGGGTTTGGGGCGCACTCCAATGACGCGGAGTACATCTTGATTGATTCGATTGAGCCGCGTATGTATTTGCTTGCCAAGCTCATCATGGATGTGTCGCAGGGAAAGGATAAGTAATCAGCCGCGCTGCTTGATGCGCCCCGATACCCACAGCGCCGCCAGCATGGCTGCGGCAGCGACGTAGCCAGCCACGTTGTACTGATGCATCACGCCGCTTGTGTCTACGCTCACGATGTGTCCTGCGACGAATGCACCCAGCCCCATAGCCGCTTGCTGAAAGGATGCCGAGAGGCTCATGAATGTGCCACGCAAAGGTGGGCTGGCAGCTCCGTTCATTAGCGCCATCATGGGAATCATGCGGGCGCTGGAAGCGACAAAAAACATCGTGCTAACGATCAAATAAACCCACACAGGCGCGGCCTGCATATGCGTGACAATGATCATGGGGATGAGGGACAAAGAGCCAAAAATTAAAAAGCTTTTGCGTTTGCCCAAGCGATCGGTTTGCCTGCCTACCCAGCGGCTGGTGATGAGCGTACACGCGCCGCCAATTAAGTACATCACGGGCAGCATGGTTTCTGGAAATTTCACCGTGCCCGTGGCAAAAATAGTGATGAATGGAACAATGGAGAACATGGCAAACATGGTCAAGCAGCCAAATAGCATGGACCAGCGGTGAACCGGGTCGGCCAAGGTGTCTCTGATGCGTTGCCATGCGCCTTGGAGGGCGCTTACTGGGGCGCCTGCCTCGGAAGCCTTGTGTTTATTGGCCTCTAGGGCGGCAGGGCTGGGCGCCCCCGTTTTGAGCCACTTGTAAGCTGCCCATCCTAGGCCTACGCACAGTAGGGCGACAAATACAAAAGGCGCACGCCACGTCAGCACGGGTGTGTGATTCGCCAACCACAGTCCAAGTGGCACACCTGCGACGGTGGCGATGGAGAATGATGCCGCCATGTAGCCACCCGCGCGGCCACGTCGCTCTGGCGGAATTTGATCGCCAACGACGGTGCTGACCAAGGCGCCCATCACGCCGCCAAATGCCCCCGCTAAGGAGCGAGCAATTAAGAGGCCGTAATAACCGGGTGCTAACGCACAAGCCAGCGTCGCTAGCGCAAACAGAGCATAGAGCGTGAGTAGCGCACGTTTGCGGCCAAAACGGTCAATAAACATGGCGCACAGCAAGCCAGCCACAGCGGCGGTCAGCGAATAAGAGGACACCAAGAGGCCAAATTGGTGAGATTCAATGCCTAAATCACGCATGAGCATGGGGCCAATGGGCATCATGATCATGAAGTCAACAATATGTGTGAGCTGAATGCCCGCCAAGATGTAGAGCAAGCGCTTCTCGGCTTTGGGCATGGGAGAGAGTGGGGGCGCTGTGGGTTGTGTCGGTGCGGTCATTGCGAATGGAGTGTAGGCGAGTCAGAGATGGTGCGAAGAACCAAAATTGGGCATGATTTTTGCTTCATAAATTTGTAGGCATGGGGTTAACTTGTGTCTTTTCAAATCTTTGTCTTGATTTAGCTTCAGAAAGAAACACTATGTCTTATTTAGTCCCCTCGGAATTTGTCACCAAAATGGTGGATGCTGGCGAGTCCAAGATTTTTATGTCCACTAGGGACACCCTCATTCGTGCCTTTATGGCTGGCGCTATCCTTGCGCTGGCAGCTGCATTTGCGATCACGATTAACGTTCAAACGGGTCAACCACTGGCGGGTGCTATTTTGTTCCCCGTTGGCTTTTGCATGCTCTATTTACTCGGTTTCGATTTGCTGACGGGTGTGTTTGTTTTGGCGCCGCTGGCGTTGATTGATAAACGCCCAGGCGTCACGATTGGTGGGGTTCTCAGGAATTGGGGCTTAGTGTTTACGGGTAATTTTGCAGGTGCATTTCTCGTGGCTGTGTTGATGGCCATCATTGTGACTTTTGGCTTTTCGACAGAACCCAATGCGGTTGGTAAAGCCATTGGTGTGATTGGTGAAAACCGCACGCTGGGCTACGCAAAATATGGCGCGCCAGGCATGATGACTTTGTTTGTTCGCGGCATGCTGTGTAATTGGATGGTGTCGCTGGGTGTGGTGGGCGCGATGATTTCTACCACTGTAGGCGGCAAAGTGATTGCCATGTGGATGCCGATCATGCTGTTCTTCTACATGACTTTTGAGCACTCCATCGTGAACATGTTTCTGTTCCCGTCTGGCTTGCTGCTAGGGGGTAATTTCTCAATTATGGATTACATGATTTGGAATGAAATCCCAACTGTTTTGGGTAATCTGGTGGGCGGCCTTGCGTTTACGGGCTTGACTTTGTACTCTACGCACATCAAAACAGCGCCAAAGCGTGCCATTTAATGGCGCGTTGGCACCAAAATGGCCAGCCAATTAAAAATATCTGTCGGGCAGCATACCGATAAAGGCCGTAAGGAAGTTAATCAGGACTTCCACGGCGTGTTTACGCCGCAGGAGCCGCTGCTCTCATCAAAAGGCATTGCGATTGCACTCTCTGATGGCATCAGCAGCAGCGCGGTGAGTCATATTGCCAGCGAAACCACGGTGTGTAGCTTTTTAGAAGACTACTTCTGTACCTCAGAAGCTTGGTCGGTTAAGAAGTCTGCTCAAGCGGTGCTTGCGGCCACCAACTCTTGGTTGTTTACGCAAACGCAGCATAGCCAATACCGCTACGATAAAGACAAGGGCTATGTCTGCACTTTGAGTGCGATGGTCTTCAAGTCAACTACGGCGCACCTTTTCCACTTGGGTGATGCACGCATTTATCGTTTGCGTGGCAACTCGATGGAGCAACTCACCAATGACCACCGTATGTGGGTGTCGGAGGATAAAAGCTATCTAAGTCGTGCAATGGGAATTAAGCCTCAGTTAGAGATTGATTACCTCGCCGTGCCGCTAGAGCGGGGTGATATTTTTGTGTTGATGACGGATGGCGTTTACGAATACGCACGTTCGCCCCTCATCGTGGCAGCAATTCATGCCAATGCGAGTCACTTGGAGCTCGCAGCGCAAGCGATCGTGGCAGAAGCTTTTGAACGCGGGAGCGATGACAACCTCACGGTGCAAGTCATTCGGGTTGCCGAGTTGCCGAATCAAAATGCCGATGAAATGCTGGGGCAGCTCACCAGCTTGCCATTCCCGCCGCTATTGGAGGCGCGGATGGCGTTTGATGGCTACACCATTGCACGAGAAGTGCACGCCAGTAGCCGTAGCCACGTGTATTTGGCGGTTGATAACGAGACGAGTGAGCAAGTCATTATCAAAACGCCGTCGATTGACTTGAGAGCGGATCCTGCCTATTTGGATCGGTTTTTAATGGAAGAGTGGATTGCCAAGCGAATCAATAGTGCGCATGTGCTTAAGCCATCGCAGCAGACGCGTAAGCGTAACTTCCTGTACGTCGTCACGGAGTTCATTCAAGGTCAGACGCTTAAACAGTGGATGCTGGATAACCCAAAGCCAGATTTAGAAACGGTGCGCGGTATTGTTGAGCAAATTGCCAAAGGGCTCCGTGCATTCCATCGGGCGGAGATGTTGCATCAAG
>CANFCG010000036.1 GCA_947445115.1 Comamonadaceae bacterium
ACGCTGTTGCCTGCGCCGATGCTGAATGACTGCCAGTTGGCACCTAGAACGTTGGAGCCTTGGTTGACGGTGAGTGTATTGCCCGATGTTGAAATGCTGCCTGTACCTGACGTGATGGCGCCGCCTGTCGGGAGAACTGATTGCGCGTAACTTTTAGAGCTCAGTTTGGCTGCGCCAGTGAAGGCCATTGCGACTGCAAATGCAATCGTTGCAAAGCTTGCACCACCCGCGCCTCGAGTGCTCTCTAGGCCATATTCAACGGGCTCTCCCGAGGACTCTGGTGCGCACGACGCCGTCGTCTCACCAGCGCCCTTGCCTTGGCTGGCTGTAGTTTCAGCAACGGCAATTAATGTGCCTTTTTTCTTGCTGAAAACGAGTCGGTAAAGCCTTTTATTCACGCGAATTTTTTTTCTAAAACAAGCCGATACGTTTATGATTAAATTTTTCACTCAGCCTGTTATTACGAAAAAATCGAAAATAACAAAAGAGAGGTAAAAAGTTTGCTGCTCGCGATTGTAACAAATGACTGTCGCTTTCAACGCTAATAATGACATAAGCCAAGATTTTTTTAAACTCAATTTACCCCAGATATACCCTTACAAAATGAGCATCATTTACGAGCAATCCAGCCCACCACCTCACGACCCATCTCATCCAGTGAGCACCACCTTTTTGGATGCATTGAGTGTTCGATTTAGAAGTCAGTTTAGTAATTCATTGGTAGTACGAGAGCAACATGGACGCGACGAGTCTGCGTTCACTATGCCGCCGCCCGATGCCGTTGTTTTTGCCGAATCGACAAAAGATGTCGTCGACGCCGTCAAAATCTGCGCCCTGCACGGTGTACCCGTTATTCCGTTTGGTGTGGGCTCATCGCTTGAGGGTCATTTACTGGCAGTGCAAGGCGGTATTAGTCTTGATGTGTCGCGTATGAACAAGGTTTTGGCGATTCATGCCGAAGATTTGACCGTTACCGTGCAGCCTGGCGTGACCCGCAAAGCGCTGAACGAGGCCATCAAACACACGGGGCTCTTCTTTCCGATTGACCCAGGCGCTGATGCATCCCTTGGTGGCATGGCGGCCACGCGTGCCAGCGGAACCAACGCCGTACGCTACGGAACGATGCGTGAAAACGTGCTTGCGCTAGAGGTCGTCACTGCCAGCGGCGAGCTCATTCGCACAGGCACTCGCGCCAAAAAAAGCAGCGCAGGCTACGACCTCACACGCCTCATGGTCGGCTCGGAAGGCACGCTGGGCGTGATGACCGAGATCACGCTCAAAATTTATCCGCTACCCGAGGCGATTAGCGCCGCGATGTGTAGCTTCCCCAGTATCGAGGCGGCTGTGCGCGCCACGATTCAAATTATCCAAATGGGCATTCCAATTGCACGGGTTGAGTTGATCGACGCCAACACGGTGCGAATGCTCAACAAATACTCAAAGCTCAATCTGTGTGAGGGTGCGATGCTGCTGATGGAATTCCACGGCTCGCCTGCTGGCGTGAAAGAGCAAGCCGAATCGGTGCAAGAGATTTCAAACGAGTTTGGCGGCGAAGCTTTTGAGTGGGCCACGACGCCCGAAGATCGCACTCGGCTGTGGACGGCACGGCACAACGCTTACTTTGCCGCGATTCAATCGCGCCCAGGCTGCCGCGCCATTTCCACCGACACTTGCGTGCCGATCTCCCGTTTGGCCGACTGCTTGCTGGACTCAATTGCCGAGGCCGATGCGTCGGGTATTCCGTACTTTTTAGTCGGTCATGTGGGAGACGGTAACTTCCATTTTGGCTATTTGCTAGACCCAGAGAGTGCGTCAGAACGCGAGACCGCCGAAGGACTAAATCACAAGTTAGTGAAGCGCGCACTCTCGCTAGAAGGCACATGCAGCGGTGAACACGGCGTGGGTCTGCACAAAATGGAATTCCTGATTGACGAGACAGGCGAAGGAGCAGTGAGTATGATGCGCACGATTAAACGGGCGCTTGATCCGCAAAACATCATGAATCCTGGAAAGATTTTTACCAACTGAAGCATGAATCCCCGCCTACGCGGGGATGACAGCGGCTTACTTTTTCAATCGCTCAATCAGACCATTCAGCTCGTCCAACGAACCAAAACCAATCGTCAAAACACCTTGATCTTCGGTTCGGCCATTGCGCTTCACGCGCTTTTTAATGGTGATATCAACGGCGGCGGCGAGCAAATCGGCTAGCTCATCTTCCACACGTTTAATGTCCCGCGACTTCTCGGATTTTGGGCGGCTGGGTGTCAATGCAAACTCAGCACTGATCTTTTTGACCAAGCTCTCAGCCTCGCGCACCGACATTTTTTTTGCAATAATTTGATTCGCCGCCGTAATTTGCGTAGCTTTATCGAGCGACAGCAAGCACCGCGCATGCCCCATATCGAGGTCGCCCGCAACGAGCATGCCTTGCACAGGCTCGGCCAAATTGAGCAGCCTTAGCAAATTGGATGCGGCGCTACGTGAACGCCCAACGGCGCCAGCAGCAGCCTCGTGCGTAAGTCCAAACTCTTTGATGAGGCGGCTCAAGCCTTGAGCTTCTTCCAGCGGATTCAAGTCCTCGCGCTGCATGTTTTCGATCAGCGCCATCACTGCAGCAGCTTCGTCCGTCACGTCTTTCACGAGCACAGGAACGACTTCTAAACCAGCTAATTTGGCAGCACGAAAGCGGCGCTCACCAGCGATAATTTCATAGCCCCCGCTCGCAATCGGGCGCACAAGAATCGGCTGCATGATGCCTTGCGCCTTGATGCTTTCAGCCAATTCGTACAGCGCGCCCTCGTCCATATGTGCGCGCGGCTGGTACTTACCAGCCACCATCTGATCAAGGCGCAGCGTACTCGTGCCGCCTGCATCCACCGCACCTGTTACGCCTAGCGAGAGGCTCACCGCAGGAGCATCAACCACTAGGGGCCCAAGCAATGCCTCCAGCCCGCGACCCAATCCTTTTTGTTTTTTAACAACCATTTTTTACTTTCTCTAGAACTAGTCATTCCCGCAAAGGCGGGAATCCATGTTTTTAATTACATTTTTTTAATGCGCTCCACCATTTCAGCAGCAAACGTCACGTACGCCTGCGCGCCCTTAGAAGCCTTATCGAATATGACCCCCGGAAGACCATAGCTGGGAGCCTCCGCTAGACGGACGTTGCGCGGGATCATGGTGTCAAAAACCTTATCGCCAAAATGCGCTTTAAGCTGATCACTCACCTGCACTTGCAGCGTGATACGCGGGTCAAACATGACGCGCAAGAGGCCAATAATTTGCAAATCTCGATTTAAATTAGCATGCACTTGCTTGATCGTATTGACTAAATCAGTCAATCCCTCCAGCGCAAAATACTCGCACTGCATTGGCACAATCACGCCATTGGCGCAGCAAAGACCATTCAAAGTCAACATAGAGAGTGACGGCGGGCAATCAATTAAAACAAAATCGTATTCATCCGCAACGGCGGCTAACGCCAATTTGAGACGGGCTTCGCGGCGCTCAACATCGACCAACTCAACCTCAGCACCAGCGAGTTCGCGATTTGCACCGAGCACGTCATAGTCACACTTTTCAGCGCGAATTCTAGCTTCGGCAACCGATGCAGACTCGAGCAACACATCGTAAATCGATAGCTTGATTTCGCGCTTATCAACGCCAGAACCCATAGTGGCATTGCCCTGTGGGTCTAAATCGACCATCAAAACACGCTGGCCAATTTTGGCAAGCCCGGCAGCCAAATTAACTGTCGTCGTCGTTTTACCAACACCGCCTTTTTGATTGGCGATACAAAAAATCTTTGCCATTTTTTCTCTCTTTTTCGTCGTTCTCGCGAAGGCGGGAATCCAAGTCTTTATCAACTCAGGGCCAATTTAGCACCAAAACCAATTAAAAATACGCCCGCCAGTTTACTCAAAAGCCAGGCCCACATTGGGCTAGCACGAAGCCTCTGCCCTGCGTAATGTGTGATGAGCACTACCGCAAAACAATACAGAAATCCAAGCGCAGCAATCGTCGTCGCCATCACACCAAACGTCGCCAACCCCTGATGCCGCGCAGGATCTACAAACTGCGGAAAGAAAGCCACGTAGAACATCACAGCCTTGGGGTTGAGTAGCGTAATCAACATCGTCTGCTTGAAATACTGCCCAGCCTGAATTTCCACCGCCAACCGATCGCCCTGCTTCACCAGCAACATCTTAAAACCAAGCCATGTCAAATACATCGCCCCCACAATCTGCAAGCCCTTAAAAACCAATGGATTTGCTACCAAGATACCAGCAGCACCCGCCACTGCTAGCCAAAGCAAAATCTGGTCTCCAACTAAAAGTCCAAAAACCGAAGCCAACCCGCCACGCAAACCACCTTTACTCGCCGAAGAAATCAATGCCAAATTTCCAGGTCCAGGAATAAAAAGTAACAAAACAAAAGCCGCAACAAAAGCGGCGTAATTAGTAATTCCAAACATGTCGGGGTAAGTGTAACCTCGGCACAGGCTTACGCCTACGCGCAGATAGCACGAGGCCGCACCCAAACGAGACAACGATCCCCGTCCAAGCTTGGCACGTGGAGCTGTTCCACGTGAAACACGGCAACGTCTTTAGGTAAACCTGCCGACTCAGCGTCCGCCGTTTTGGCCTTCATCGCCATCCAGACACCCGTATTGGGTAGCAGCAGGTCTGTCGTCAATCCCACAAAATCCGAGAGTGTCGCGAACGCTCGGCTGGTAATGACATCGAAGCCGCCCCGCACATCGGCGGGCAGCATTTGCTCGACTCTTGCGTGGATGCCGCGCAGGTTGGGTAGCGCTAGCGCCAACGCTGCTTGCTGGATAAATGCCCCTTTTTTACCGACGGCATCCACACACGACACTGAAATTTCGGGGCAACAAATAGCCACAACAACGCCAGGCAAACCCGCGCCGGCGCCCACATCTAATAGCCTGTGGGTCTTGCTGGCATTGGCATGCAGACCATCTAAATGTTTTTGCAATGGGGAAATAACCGCCAACGAATCCAGCAAATGATGCGTCAGCATTTCACCCTCGTCTCGAATAGCGGTAAGGTTGTACACCTTATTCCACTTGGCAATCATCGCTACATAATCCAGCAATTGCTTTTGCTGGCGCACGGCCAGATCTAGGCCAAGCTCGACCAACCCCGCCTGCAGTTTTTCTGCCAACATGCTGCCATCCGTTATGTTCACCATCATTCCACCAAGGCGGCAACTCTTGCTTTTTTTAGCCGTCCTTTTTTAAGATGAATCTGCAAGAGCGAAATAGCGGCCGGCGTGACGCCAGAGATTCGCCCCGCCAACCCCAGGGTCTCGGGCTTGAATTTCGCGAGCTTCTGCCGCACCTCGATGCTGAGCGCCGTGACTTCGGAGTAATCAAAATCCTGCGGCAGCAGAGTGCCCTCATTTGCCGTGGCTCGCTCCACCTCACCCTGCTGGCGCTCAATATAGCCCGAGTATTTTGCGGAAATTTCAACTTGCTCAATCACCGACTTATCAAAATTAGGCGCGTCGCTCATCGCATTTAGCTCAGCCGAGGCAAGGCTTTCACCATCGGTTTTTACCAGACTAGCCAGCGCTGCGTAGCTCACACCAGGCCGGCGCAACAAGTCTGCAATACTGTATTCGTGCTCTATCGCCTTACCCAACACACGCTCCGCCTCGGCTTTATCAATGTTTTTAGGATTCACCCACGTGCTGCGCAAACGCTCTGTTTCACGTGAAACGGCATCGCGCTTTTTACAAAAAGCGTCCCACTGCGCATCACCCACCATACCAAGCTCGCGCCCGCGTTCGGTAAGTCTTGCGTCGGCATTGTCTTCACGCAATTGCAGCCGATATTCGGCTCTAGAGGTAAACATGCGGTAAGGCTCACTCACGCCCTTGGCAATTAAGTCGTCTACCAGCACACCCAAGTACGCTTCGTCGCGTCGTGGCAACCACGAGTCAGCGCCTTGCACTTGCAGCGCCGCATTCATTCCCGCAAACAATCCTTGAGCGGCGGCCTCTTCGTAGCCCGTGGTGCCATTGATTTGCCCTGCAAAAAAGAGTCCGCCAATTTGCTTGGTTTCAAAGCTGGACTTAAGGCTGCGCGGATCAAAGTAGTCGTATTCAATCGCGTAGCCAGGACGCAAAATGTGGGCGTTTTCTAAACCTTGCATTGAGCGCACCAAGCCTAATTGAATATCAAACGGCAGGCTGGTTGAAATGCCATTGGGATAGTATTCGTGTGTCGTCAGGCCTTCGGGCTCCAAGAAGATTTGATGGCTATTCTTGTCAGCAAAACGGTTAATTTTATCTTCGACGCTTGGGCAATAGCGCGGACCTACGCCCTCAATCTTGCCCGTAAACATGGGGCTGCGATCAAAGCCTGAGCGAATGATCTCGTGCGTGCGCTCATTCGTGTGCGTGATGTAGCACGGCATTTGCGCGGGATGCATGGCTTTGTTGCCCATGAAGCTAAACACAGGCATCGGCGTGTCAATCACACCCTCGTTGTTTTCCATGCCGTCACCAGGTTGGCGCAAACATTTTGAGAAGTCAATACTACGCCCATCAATACGCGGTGGCGTGCCTGTTTTGAGCCGCCCCTGTGGAAGCTTCAGCTCTTTCAACCTTGCAGACAAGCTAATGGCAGGAGGATCGCCCGCCCTGCCCGCAGAAAAATTTTGTAGACCGATATGAATGCGGCCGTCCAAAAACGTGCCCGCTGTCAGCACGACCGTCTTAGCCGGAAAGCGAATCCCGCTTTGCGTCACCGCGCCCGTCACACGTTCTTGGCCATCCACGTGCTCGACCATTAAGTCATCACACGCTTGCTGAAAAAGCCACAAGTTGGGCTGATTTTCTAAGCGATAGCGAATCGCCGCCTTGTACAGAACACGGTCTGCTTGCGCGCGCGTGGCGCGAACTGCAGGACCTTTACTAGAATTCAAAATCCTAAATTGAATGCCCGCCTCGTCTGTGGCAATCGCCATCGCACCACCAAGCGCATCAATCTCTTTGACCAAATGCCCTTTGCCGATACCGCCAATGGACGGGTTGCAGCTCATCTGCCCAAGCGTCTCAATATTATGGGTAAGCAGGAGGGTTTTTGCGCCCATTCGGGCACTCGCCAGTGCGGCCTCGGTGCCCGCATGGCCACCACCAACCACAATGACATCAAAAATTTTAGGGTATTGCATCCTGCAATTTTAACTTCGCAGTGAAAACAATAATGATGCAGATAAGCCATCTTGCGGCAACCTTGGCGCAAGCGCAAATTCGGCGCACAAAAGCTCTGCATATCGGGCAACAATAGCCAAGCCCAACCCCACACCAGCACCGCTAATGCGGCCATCAAATTGACGGCGATCATTGGCCTGTACCCATCGACTTTTATAAAAATCAACGTTTTGCTCGCCAAGACCGGAACCGCCATCCAGTACGGCGAGGCGCGCTGCCGACCCCTCATCCTCCAAGGAAATGGAGACAGTTACTTTTCGATCCATCTCCAGCAAGCCATATCGAAAAGCGTTATCAATTAAGTTATCAAGCACGGCGTCAATCAGCACACGATGACCCCATACATAAACCCCACCCACAATATCAAGGCCTTCAGCACCAAAATCCACGACAAGCGCATCAGCGCGAGGCAAGTGACGCAGCACAGCCTCTCGCACCACCTCGGTTAACTCCAGCCGAACAAGCGGCACCGTATGCTCCGCCTCATCCGCAAAGGCTAAAGCAAGCAACTGATCCACTAGATGACTTGCATGATCCACTCCCGCCAAAAGCTTATTCATCCTCGCCTTAACGGGTATTTCGGTGCTTAAAGTAAGTGCATGCTCTGCCTGAAGCCTAATACCAGAAAGTGGCGTTCTAAGTTCATGGGCTACATTTCCAGAAAACTCTCGCTGCGCCTGAATACCCAATTGAAGACGATCAAAGAGGGAGTTGACGGCCAAACCTAGGTGTTCAATATCCGCCGTTCGTGCCAAATCCGTCAACTGCGAAGGAATATGCCGCAAATCAGCTGCATCGCGCCCCTCCACTGCTTTTTGTAAATCCGATAAAGGTGCCAAATCTAAGCGGACCTGCCGACTTAGCCACCAGGCCAATAAAAACAACAGAATGGCCTGCGGCAAAAGTCCCGCCAAAAGCAAATGTTTTAGCATCCGATTACGACTAGCCGTCGTTTGTGCGACGACGACGGCGTACCCTTCAGGCTTCGTGCGAGCCAAGGAGACAATGCGAACCGATTGTCCAAAATAAACGCCATCCGTCCACTTTGGCACCACCCCTTCTAGATCAGAAGCAGGGCGCAAAGCGGCATGTCCCGCAACCAGACCGCCCGAAGCGCGCCAAATCGAAAAGTAATTTGACTCCGATTGATCAAACAAAACAGAACCCATTTCTGCATCTGTTAGATTTAAATGTAGTCCAACATCAGCATCCGTACGAACCTGCGCAGATAAAGCATATGCATCATCCAGTAGCGATCGGTCATAAGCCTGCGTCACAAAATAATAAGCAAATCCAATCACCAGCGTTGAGCTCAAAGCCCAAGTCAAACAAAGCGGCCAAAGTAAGTGCAACAGTAGCTTTCGCCTAAGTGAGGGCTTACGCATAACTATCTTCTTGCGCGCCCGCTTGAACCCGATAACCCAGACCACGAACCGTCAAAATAGAAGCGTCCGTTCCCACCATACGCTTGCGCAATCGAGAGATAAAAGACTCCAGTGCATTGTCGCCAAGAGCGGCATCCAACTCGGACAACCTCTCTGAGAGCATGCGCTTACTCACCACACGACCCACTGGGGACATCAACTCCACCAATACCTCAAACTCTCTGGCTGGCAGGGGCCAATCGACTTCGTTGCAGTAAATGCGCCGCTCACGCCTATCCAATCGTAAACACCCCACCAACACAACATCATCCGCCCCCGCTGTGCGCCGAACCAAAGCACGAAGTCGCGCTTCGACCTCTGCCATTTCAAAGGGTTTGCCCATGTAATCGTCGGCGCCAGCGTCTAGCCCAGCAATGCGCTCCTCCGTACGGTTTCTGGCGGTCAACACAATCACAGGCGTCTTGTCACCACGGCCCCTAGCCTCTCGCAGTGCCGTTAGCCCTGAGCCATCTGGCAAATTAAGGTCTAACAAGACGGCATCAAAACATTGCACACGCCACCAATGCTGCGCAGCAACCACACTGGTTGCTGCTTCCACACGATGCCCAAGGCTCTGCAAACTTTGCGTCATCACCTCACACAAAGCGGGATCATCTTCAACTAATAAAATTCGCATAAAAGGTCATTGTTTATAAGTTTGGTCAGGTGGTGGTCAGGTGTGTGAGAGTAAAACACTGTGTATGAGGATACCCCACAAACGCAGCACGCGACTAATCATTGGCCTACTATTTGCTTTTGGCTTTAATAGCAGCACTCAAGCACAGGACGCTAGCAGCGACGTAGCAGCACTTCGTCCCATTACGCTGGCCGAGACTTTAATTGCCGCCACTAAAAACATTGATGCGCAAATCGCAAGACTGCAACTGTCTGGCGCTCGCGCAGATATTCTTGCTGCCAACCACGCCCCACTGCCAACGCTGTCCACTAGTGTCTCGCAAATTGATTTACAAAACGGCATTGGCGCAGGGTCCATCTTGGGTGATAAGCGGATCGACAAAAACATTGGTATCGACTGGACCTGGGAGCGTGGCGATAAACGTATGCTTCGTACTAGGGCTGCAACTGAAGCGGCAAACGCCTCCGCACAAGATTTAACAGAAGCCTTAGTTCAACAACGACTACTAGCTAGCAGCGCATTCTTTGATTTATTTGGTGCGCAAGAGCGGATCAAACAAGTGGGCGCTATTGCCGACAGCGCGAAACTCTTAGCCGCTACTGCTAACAAACGGCTTGCGGCAGGCGACTTGTCCGCCCAAGACACTGCGCGTAGCAATATCGAAGCACAGCGAGCACAAAACGACATGACGCTTGCCGAGCAAGACCGCTCGCGCGCCGAGCTCACACTCAATCTCATACTAGATTTAGGTCCGCAAAAACTCATCTCTATTGCCAGCCCATCACCCCTTGAATTAGGCTCGCAAGCCAGAGTAGATAAAACCTATAACCAAGCCACTTTAATTGAACAACGCCCCGATATTCAAGCCGCACTCGCTAGAACGCTGTCAGCCAAAGCGCAATTAGACAATGCCCTCGCTTTGCAAAAGAACGACATCACACTGGGCACTGCGTTTGATCACTTCCCCGGCACATCCAATCGCCTTCTCACCTTTCGGATGCAAATGCCTCTACAAATGGGCGCACTTGGCGGCTACACCTACCAAGGCGAGATTGCAAGAGCAGAGTCACAGCTTGCCATTGCCGAAGCTGCGCTAGAGCGCACAAGGCACGCCGCAAACAACGACGCACTACGTCTAAACCAAGAGCTCGCCAGCAGCCAGCTACGCGCCTCCAGCTATGCTCAAAACATTACGCTGGAAGCCAAGCGCGTTGCCAACCAAGCAGAACTGGCCTACAACAAAGGTGCGCTCTCGCTCACCGACCTCTTAGAAGCACGTCGCACATGGCGTGCCACCACACTAGAAGCCATTGCCGCGCAAACTGATTTTGAAAAAGCACAAGCCGCTTGGGATATTCGCTTCAAGACTCCGCTTTAAACCTGCACTATGAAAAAAACTAATCTCGCTCTTTTGATTGCCGTCGTTGTAAGCGGCGCACTCCTCGCCGCCTGCCACGAAGCGCCAACACCTAAAGTCGAACCACCTGCGCCTATCGTGCAAAACAATCAAATTCGTTTTGCCCCTAATCATCCGCAACTAGCTTTACTCAGCATCAGCGCCGCATCAGCCACCAAAGCCATTAGCATTGAACTTCCCGCCAAACTGGTGTGGAACGAAGACCGCACTCAGCGCCTCTACGCCAGCTTTGCGGGCCGTGTTGCTGCAATCAAGGCCGACGTTGGTCAAAACGTCGCCAATGGTCAAGCCTTAGCCATTTTGGCCTCTCCAGAGTTCGGTGTGGCACAAGCCGAAACCGCCAAAGCAAAGGCCGACTTCGTGGTGACACAAAAAGCGCTGGCGCGGCAACGTGAGCTATTTGACGCGGGCATCATTGCCCGTAAAGAATTAGACAGCGCAGAAGCCGATGCAGCTCGCGCGGGCGCAGAGAGCCAACGCGCAGAGGCCCGCACCAAACTCTATGGCGGCGCAGGCACAAACGGCGTCAATCAACAGCTCACCCTTGGCAGCACCATTGCTGGCGTGGTGGTAGAGCGAAATATCAACCCAGGCCAAGAGCTTCGCCCCGACCAGTCTGGTGTGGGTGTACCGCCTTTGTTTGTGGTCACCGACCCGGGCAGCTTATGGGTTCAAATTGATGCACGCGAATCAGATATTGGCAACCTCAAACCCAGCAGTAGTTTCGAGATTACGGTGCCAAGCCTTGGTGGCCAAGTGTTCCAAGCCGTCGTTAAAGCTGCCGGTGACTTTATTGACCCCGCCACACGCACCATTAAAGTTCGCGGCTTAGTTGCCAACCCGCAGCGGCTACTGAAATCCGAAATGTTAGTCACGGCACGCATCACACGGCAAATGGCGGACGGCAGCGTCTCCGTGCCTGCCGGTGCAGCACTGCTTTATGGCGCCAAGCATCAAGTCTTTGTTCAAGGTGCCGCGGGCACGTTTGAGCCGCGCGAGGTCGAGCTAGCTTACGAGGGGTCTAAAACAGTTGTCATCTCAAGCGGCCTCAAGGCTGGCGAACAAGTGGTGAGCGAGAACACACTACTCTTGGCTCGTCTGTGGCGCCTCTCGCAAGATACCACTCAATCCACCGTCGCACCTGTCGCCACTAGCCCGCAGGCCACAGCCAGTAAGGCATCTGCGCCTGCGCAGGATGCCAAAAAATGAAACGCCTAATTCAATTCGCACTCTACCAGCCGCTTTTCATCGTGCTGGGGATTTTGATCTTTGTCTTGGCGGGCTTGTTCGCCTTCAAAAACTTATCGGTTGAAGCCTTCCCTGATGTCACGGACGCGCAGGTCACCGTCATTGCCCTCTACCCGGGCCGTGCGGCTGAAGAGGTTGAGAAGCAAGTCACGCTACCTCTAGAGGTAGCACTATCGGGGCTACCCAAATCCATCCGTGTGTTTTCTCATACACAGTTTGGCTTGTCTTACACCGTTATCACGTATGACGACACCGTCAACATCAATGTAGCGCGTCAAGAGGTCAACGAACGCTTAAACGGCATCGACTTACCGCAAGGCGCGCAGGTCAACGTCGCGCCCAACGCCACGCCTGTGGGCGAGATCATTCGCTACCGCGTCAAAGGCGATGGCCTGTCCAGCACTGACTTGCGCACCTTAGAAGATTGGGTGATCGAACGGGGCATCCGCCAAGTGCCAGGCGTGGCTGACGTGGTGGCGATGGGCGGCTTCATCAAGCAATACGAAGTGCAGCCCGATATGGATAAGCTACGTGCTTACAAGCTAACCTTCCAAAACTTGCTCGATGCACTTGGGCGCGGCAACTCCAATGTAGGCGGAAGCTATGTGGCACAAGGCGTGCAGCAGTACGCGATCCGCGGTCTTGGTCTCTTGCAATCACCCGACGACATTGGCCGCATTGTGGTGGCGGCAAGGGGTGGCACACCGATTTTGATTCGTGATTTGGCTCAGGTCAAAATTGGCGCTGTACCGCGCTTGGGCATTGTTGGACAAGACTCGGACGACGACATCGTGCAAGGCATTGTCATCATGCGCAAGGGCGAAAACGCCAGCGTCGTACTCAAGGCGGTAAAAGAAAAGATTGCAGACATCAACGACAAGGCGCTTCCCAAAGGCGTGAGCATTGAGCCGTTTTATGACCGCACATGGCTGATGTCTAAAACGCTAGGGACGGTGTTTAAAAACTTGATTGAGGGCGCACTGTTGGTGTCGCTCATCCTCTATATATTTCTCTCCAACTTACGCGCCTCGCTTGCCGTTGTCGTTGTCATTCCACTCTCGCTTTTGGCAACGTTCTTGGGCCTCAAAATCATGGGGGTGCCCGCCAACTTACTCAGTCTGGGGGCGATGGACTTTGGCATTATTGTGGACGGCGCAGTGATTGTGGTTGAGAACATCATGCACCGCTTGGCCGAAAAGCGAGACAACCTGGATGATGAAGCAAGACGTAACGTGGTTATTTTTGCGGCCGCAGAAGTGGGGCGCCCCACCTTGTTCTCTATGCTCATCATCATTGCAGCGCATGTGCCCATTTTTGCACTACAGCGGCACGAAGGTCGCATCTTTCAACCCATGGCACTCTCTGTTGTGGCGGCATTGATTGGCTCGCTCATCTTCTCGCTCACGTTGGTTCCACTGCTCGCCTATTGGATGCTCAAAAAAGGCTTGCCACATGGTGATAACCGCTTGGTAGCATGGTGCAAACGCATTTACACACCTGCGCTTGATTGGGCGCTTGGCAACACACGCAGAGTCGTTTTAATTTCCGTTGCCGCCTTTGTGGTGGCGCTAGGTTTGGCATCGCAACTAGGGTCTGAGTTTTTGCCCGAATTGGATGAAGGCACAACGTGGGTTAATTTCAGGCTGCCCACCAGCGCATCAAATGACGAAATAGCCAAAATTTTAAAAATGGCACGCAAGTCACTACTAACCGTTCCTGAGATCAATACCGTGGTCTCTAAGGCGGGACAGCCTGAAGATGGCACCGACCCTAAAACACTCAGTATGGTGGAGATTTTTGTCGATATCAAGCCGCCCGAGTTCTGGCGCAAAGGCATGACCAAGGCCAAAATCATTGATGAAATGGATGCCGTGCTATCCAAAATACCAAGCATCGAGCCTTCGTTTTCGCAACCAATTCGCGACAACGTCTTGGAGTCGATTTCGCAAATTAAAGGGCAAATCGTGATTAAGGTAGTGGGGGATGATTTGATCCAAATGAAAGCCACAGCAGACGCCATCACCAACGAAGTACGGCAAGTCAAAGGCGTTTTCCAGGCTGAGATTGACCGCGAAGGTCAAGTCCCACAAATCTTGATTGACATTGACCGCGACCGCGCCGCAAGGTTGGGTCTCAATGTGCAAGACGTGCAAGATGTGATTGAAGCGGCACTGGCTGGCAAAGCCGCGACGCAGCTATGGGAGGGTGAGCGCAAGTTTGCGGTCTCAGTGAGACTGCCGCCCGATAAGCGCGAAATTGGTAAGTTAGCAAGCATCCCAATTCCGACACCCGATGGTGGCTACGCAGCGCTTGGCAGCGTAACCACCATCCGCGAAACCAGCGGGGCGATGAACATATCGCGCGAGGCGGGTAAGCGCACGATGGCGATTGGTATCTTTATTAAAGACCGCGACATGGGTTCCATCGTTGCCGACATGAAAGCGGGCGTAGAAAAGAACATCAAAATTCCAACAGGTATGTCGATTAGCTGGAGTGGTGAATTTGAAAACCAAGAGCGTGCCATGCAGCGCCTCACAATGGTGGTACCTATTTCGTTGTTACTGATTTTTGTACTGCTCTTTGATGCGTTTAGCTCATTAAAAATGGCGGCGCTGATTTTGATTAACGTACCGCTCGCCTTAATTGGTGGCTTTATCGCACTCTTCGCATTCTCCATACCACTCTCGGTCTCGGCAGCGATTGGTTTTATCGCTCTCTCGGGGCAGTCAGTGCTCAATGGTGTGGTGATGCTGTCGGTATTTCAGCAGCTACGAGAAAATGGGCGCAGCGTTGTAGACGCCGTCCGCGAGGGATCCATGTCACGTCTACGCACCGTTCTGATGACGGCGCTGCTAGCAGCTCTAGGATTGCTCCCTATGGCGATATCCACGGACATTGGCGCAGAGACCCAAAAACCACTGGCCATCGTGGTGATTGGTGGGTTATTTACAGCAACGCTATTGACGCTACTCGTGCTACCCGTGCTTTATGTGGCTTGGTTTGGGAAAGAGGACAAAGACGTAGCCTAGACAGTGCTAGGGAGGCGTCTTTACGTATCAATATTCGCAGCCCGCAGCGCATTCGTTTCGATGAACTCGCGGCGCGGCTCGACTTCGTCGCCCATCAGCATCGTAAACACACGGTCGGCTTCGATGCCATCTTCGATTTTGACTTGCAACAATCGGCGTACTTGCGGATCCATCGTGGTTTCCCACAATTGCTCTGGGTTCATCTCACCAAGACCTTTGTAGCGCTGGCGGCCTACTGCGCTGTCGGCTTGTTGCAACAGCCAGACCATGGCTTCGCGGAAGTCTGTCACTTTTTGCTCTTTTTGGCGATCGCCTTCGCCACGATAGATCACACCACCAACGCCAATGAGTCCATTGAAGGTGTCTGCTGCACGGCGCAAGGCTGCGTAGTCGTTACCGCGCACAAAGTCACTGTGAATGATGCTGGGCTTCGCATTGCCATGGATGTAGCGCGTGATGACGAGTTGCAATTTGTCGGTACGCATATCCACTTCGGCGCGAACCACGGCGCGTGCGCCTGTTGTACTTTCGCCAGCCTCTAACGCCGCCTGCATGACAGCTGCCGACTTCACCGCTGCATCCATATCCTCTAAATGCACCGCTACGCCATTGGCAATCGCGCGAAGTGCATCGATATCCATCCAATTGGACAAACGATCAATCACGGTTTGTGCCATTTGGTATTGACGCGCCACTTCCGCGAGGGCATCGCCCGTCACGATCGCTTGACCCGCGCTTGGCATGAGGCGCGCGCCGTCTAGCGCGACTTTAAGCAAGAAGGCATCTAGCTCATGTCCATCTTTCAGATACTGCTCGTGTTTGCCAACCTTGACTTTGTAGAGTGGCGGCTGAGCAATGTAGATATGCCCACGCTCAACGAGTTCCGTCATTTGACGATAGAAGAACGTGAGCAGCAGCGTGCGAATGTGCGCACCGTCCACATCCGCATCGGTCATGATGATGATGCGGTGATAGCGCAGCTTGGCAACGTTGAAATCGTCTTTGCCAATGCCGGTTCCCAGCGCGGTAATGAGCGCAATAATTTCGGTGCTAGCGAGCAACTTCTCGTAGCGCGCTTTTTCCACATTCAAAATCTTACCGCGCAGTGGAAGAATCGCTTGAAACTTACGGTCGCGCCCTTGCTTGGCAGAACCACCCGCAGAGTCGCCCTCGACCAAATAAACTTCGCACAGTGCAGGATCTTTTTCTTGGCAATCGGCTAGTTTTCCTGGAAGGCCCATGCCATCCAAAACACCTTTACGACGTGTCATCTCGCGGGCTTTTCGGGCTGCTTCGCGTGCACGCGCCGAGTCCATGATCTTGCTGCAAATGATCTTTGCATCCGCGGGGCGCTCTTGCAAGAAATCGGTCAACGTCTTCGCAACAATTTCTTCTACGGGCGCCCGCACCTCACTGGACACAAGCTTGTCTTTGGTTTGACTAGAGAACTTTGGCTCTGGCACTTTGACAGAAAGCACGCAAGCCAAGCCTTCGCGCATATCTTCGCCACTGACTTCGACTTTGGTTTTCTTCGCCAACTCGTTGTCGTCGATATATTTATTAATCACACGCGTCATCGCGGCGCGAACGCCCGTTAAGTGCGTACCGCCATCACGCTGCGGAATGTTGTTGGTAAAGCACAGCAAACTCTCGTTGTAGCCATCGTTCCACTGCATCGAGACTTCCACACCAATGCTGGTACCAGGAATGCCCCCGTAGGTCTCAGATGGACGCTCGCCAAAGGCATAAAAAATGTTGGGGTGCAAAACAGTTTTGCCTTTGTTGATGAACTCAACAAAGCCTTTAACGCCGCCAGCATACGCAAAGTTATCTTCGCGTTGGTTGCGCTCGTCAATCAAACGAATCTTGACGCCATTATTCAAGAAACTCAGCTCGCGCAAGCGCTTAGCCAATATCTCGTAATGAAAATCGATGTTGTTAAAAATTTCAGGGTCAGCTAAAAAATGAACTTCTGTGCCACGCTTCTCGGTTACTCCGGTCACGCGCATGGGTGAAATTTCAACGCCATTTACCACTTCAACCAAGCGGTTTTGCACAAACCCTTTGGCAAACTCAATTTCATGCACTTTGCCGTCGCGGCGCACCGTCAGGCGCAGCCACTGCGAAAGCGCATTCACGCAGCTCACACCCACACCATGCAAACCACCCGAAACTTTATAGCTATTTTGATTGAACTTACCACCCGCATGCAGCTCAGTCAATGCAATTTCAGACGCTGAGCGCTTAGGCTCATGCTTATCATCCATCTTGACACCTGTTGGGATGCCGCGTCCGTTATCAGTCACGCTGATCGAATTATCGCTATGGATGGTGACGACGATATCGTCGCAATGCCCTGCTAACGCTTCGTCGATGGAGTTATCAACGACCTCAAACACCAAGTGATGTAAACCCGTACCGTCGCTGGTGTCCCCGATATACATCCCAGGGCGCTTACGAACAGCCTCTAAGCCCTCCAAAATCTGAATCGAGCCCTCACCATACTGCGCCGAGTCTAAGGCCGCCTGCTCGGCTGTAAGCGGCGCTAAAACGAATTCTGGCGGCACTTGGTTTATATTTTCTTCAGACATGAGAACCTAGAGTAAAAATTTCAATAAGAGTAAAGGTGGCCAGCTTAAATACGCATCGGCATCACAACGTAGCGATAGTTGGCGTTTTCAGGCATTGTGAACAAAGCCGAGCTATTGCCATCGGCAAGTTCAATACCTACCATTTCTTGCGTCATGTTGGCTAAGGCATCGATTAAATAAGTGACGTTAAAACCCACCTCGATTGCATCACCGCTGTAATCAATATCGAGTTCTTCAACCGCCTCCTCTTGCTCAGCATTATTAGAGGAAATGCGAAGTAAATTAGCTTCAAAATTCAAACGAACGCCTTTGAATTTATCACTCGTCAAAATAGCCGTACGCTGCAAAGAGGTCAATAATGTTTGACGGCCCAACTTCACATGGTTTTTATGACCTTTTGGAATCACACGGTTGTAGTCGGGGAACTTACCTTCGACTAACTTACTCACAAACTCCATCGTGCCAAAATTAAATTTAGCTTGGTTGTTTGCAAATTGAATGTCAATCATGTCATCACTATCGGACAACAGGCGCTGCAACTCAAGAACCGTTTTACGCGGCAAGATAACCTCTTGCTTGGGCACATCAGCCTCTAACGCCGAGTTGGAATACACCAAACGATGACCGTCGGTGGCAACAAGACTAAGCTGCTTGCCATCAACCACGAACAAAATACCGTTCAGGTAATAACGAATATCTTGCACAGCCATCGCAAACGAAACCTGCTGTAACAGATCCTTCAACACTTTTTGTGGCACGGAGAATGATGCACCAAACTTGGCTGATTCTTGTACCAACGGGAAATCTTCTGCCGGCATTGTTTGCAGTGTAAAACGACTTTTACCAGCTTGTAAAACCAATTTGTTGTTTTGTGAGCTAAGCGATATTATTTGATCGCTTGGTAATGATCGCAAAATATCAATCAATTTGCGAGCGCCAACGGTGGTAGTAAAGCTTCCCACGTCCCCACCCATTAAGCCTGCGGCTTTAATTTGAATTTCTAAATCACTAGAAACAACTTGCAATTGATCGTCTTTTTTACGGAAAAGAACATTGGCCAAAATAGGCAGTGTATGACGACGCTCAACAATGCCAGAGACCGATTGAAGCAAACTTAAAAATTCGTGCTGAGGGGCTTTAACGATGTTCATGTATTCCTTAATTAAGTTAGTTTTTAAATTAGTAGTAGTAGATAAGGATGTCAATTTTTGTGAACAACTAAAAATTCACCATTAAATCAATATCTTATTTATAAAAATGGTTGTTGAAAAAAGATAAAAATTGAGTGGTTTATTGTAATAACTTTCAATATTCATCCGCGATGCTGGGATAACTTGTTGTTATCATTTTTTTATCCACAGCATTAGTTTTTAAGTGTTTGTTCAAGGATGTGTAGTTGTTGGTTGAGTTCAAGGTTTTGCAGGCGATCTTTAGTAATTTTTCTGACAGCATGCAGCACTGTCGTGTGATCCCGGCCACCAAATAAGTCACCAATTTCAGGTAAGCTGCGTTTTGTTAGCTCTTTTGCTAGATACATGGCTATTTGCCGAGGCCCAGCAATACTTGCAGGACGGCGCTTAGAGTACATATCAGCGATTTTAATTTTGTAATAGTCCGCAACGGTTTTCTGTATGTTTTCTATCGAAACCTGCTGATTTTGGATAGACAATAAATCACGTAGTGAGTCTCTAGCCAGGGTAATTGAAATTTCTTTATGGTTGAATTTAGAAAATGCTAAAATTTTTCGAAGGGCACCCTCTAACTCTCGCACGTTTGATCGCACATTCTTAGCCACAAAAAAAGCGACTTCTTCAGGCATCACCAAACCCTCTGCTTGCGTTTTATTCATCAAAATTGCCACACGCAGCTCAAGCTCAGGAGGTTCTAGTGCTACTGTTAGCCCCGCGTCAAAACGGGAAACGAGGCGTTCGTGGATATTGGCCAGGCCTTTTGGATAGGTATCACTGGTCATCACAATATGTGATTTACGAGTCAAAAGGGCTTCAAAAGCATTAAAAAATTCTTCTTGTGTACGCTCTTTATTGGCAAAAAACTGAACATCATCAATGAGTAGTAAATCGAGGTTGTGATAACGGTTTTTAAATTCATCAAACGTTTTACGTTGATACGCACGCACAACATCCGAGACAAACTGCTCAGCATGAATATAGAGAACTTTTGCCAGTGGTCGTTGGCTGAGTAGTTGGTTGCCAATTGCGTGCATTAAATGGGTCTTACCCAAACCTACCCCGCCATAGATAAATAAAGGGTTGTAGAGCGCCCCTGGCATATTCGCGACATGCAGGCTGGCGGCCCTTGCCATACGGTTTGCCGAGCCTTCAATCAAGTTATCAAAGGTTAAGGTGGAGTTGAGTCGTGTCTGGCTAATAGCGGGCTCAGTGGATGGCGCGCTCATTTCGGGTTGTGTATAAAGCCGTTCGTCAACAAATCCTGCGGGAGATCGCGTTACTTTTTCTTTGACGACATTGTTTTGAGGGCGAAGTGCCAGCGTGATATCAACAGGCTGTGGAATGATAGATTGCAGCGTGTGAGAAATAGCCTTGAAGTATTGGCTACGTATCCAGTCCAATTTAAATCTATTGGCAACCCATAAGGTGGCGATACGGCATTCGGCATCCAACTCCATCTCAACCGGCTTTAACCAAGTAAAAACTTGATTTTCAGGAATGGTGGCAGTTAGTTTTTCGAGGCAAACAGCCCAAATAGTGGGGGCATCAGATGGCGCAATGGTTTGCGGTGCGGCGAGTGAAGATATAGGCATGATCGAGGCTGTGGATAGCCACCATCTTATCAGCTAAAAATGACCTTAAAACCCAAACTTATTCACATTTATTTGATCGCACCAAATACTTTTGATAAAATCGCGCTGCCTGTGCCAATAGGGTCTTGGCGAATTTTCTTTTCCTCTTCGCCAATCATGAGGTACAAACCATCGAGTGATTTACCTGTGACGTATTTTTGAATATTGGCATCATCAGGTTTGACTAAGCCAAACTGCTGCAGTTTGCCCGCCAAGCTGTTGTATTTATCAGCCAGCCCGACTTTTTCGGTCGCTTTATTAACGAGCGGTAGAAATTGAACACCAAGAGGTGTACGTGTTTTTTCAGCAAAGAATTTAGTTGCCGCCCCTTCGCCACCCGATAAGATATTTTTTGCATCGGTGACGCTAATGGCTTGTACGGTTTTAACGAGGAGGTTTTTAGCCATGGGCACGGCTTGTTCCGCGGCGCGGTTCATACTAGTGACGAGCTCATCAATTCTCGCCCCTTGACCAAGGCTACGCATGATTTTTGCAGCGCTCTCCATGTAACCAGGGAGCGGAATTTTGACCAAGGGGTTGCCCAAAAACCCATCATTTTTTCCCAGCGAATCAACGGCCGATGCCGTGCCGCGGGCAAGCGCCGCCCTGAGGCCATTAGCGGCATCGCCGTTTGAGAGGTCACCAAGGTTGAATGCCAGTGCATTTGCAGAATACCCCGCTGCGCGTAGCGTTAAGAGCGCCGCCAAGAGTTGTAAGCCACTCTGGTTAAAATTTCTACGATTCATCGCGTTGATGTCTTGGTTTTGCATTTAATAGGTCTCTATGAAAAAAAAAGTTTGGCTGCTACCTGCGCTATTGCTCGCGATAGGCGCGGCCATTGTTTGGCAAAATTCATTGGTGACCAGTGTAGCGCCGAATTCTAATTTCGTACTTTTAGATGCCAGTAAAAAGACAACCGCCGACTTTAAGGGTAAGGTGACCTTGGTTAATTTTTGGGCAACCAGTTGCACAACCTGTGTGGCTGAAATGCCAAAAATGATTGCCACTTATAACCAATACCATGCCAAAGGCTATGAAATGCTAGCGGTTGCCATGTCGTACGACCCCCCTAGTTATGTGGTCAATTTTGCACAAACACGGCAACTGCCTTTTAAGGTCGCCATTGATAACACGGGTGCTATCGCTAAGGCGTGGGGCGATGTACAACTTACACCCACAACGTTTTTGCTTGATAAAAAAGGTGATGTTGTGAAGCGCTATGTGGGCGAGCCAGACTTTGCCGAGCTTCATGCGTTAATCGAAAAATTATTAGCCGCTTGACATGACCGTGGCGTGTTAATTTAAAGTGCTCTATCGAACAAGCCGATCACGCCATTCATAACGATTCCGGTAAGCGCTACCACAATAGAGCACATCAGCATGACACGCAGTCCTAAGCGATGTGCATGGCTTGCGCTATCGCCCTTTGAGTCAGAGAGTTGCGTTCCAGGCCATGCATGAAGGACGGCAGATAAGCCGCAAACGGCGCCCAGTATGGCAGCGGCGACACCTGAGCGAACCCACTTAATGGGTGGGGCGGCAAGCAGTACGGCATCCCATGTTGCACGGACGTCGCCCACAGACAACATAAGCGCCAAGCCAAGTCCAATTAAAAAAGAAAACAAAATTAAAACGTAACTAGCAACCACGCACACAGCCGACAAAGCCACAATCCATGAAATACAAGGATACCCTGCTGGCGCGCCATATGCAGAATTTAAGGTTTGAAAATACCCCGACTCATGCTTGTGAATAAGGTCGAGAGCCAAGGTTGGAGCGACTAGCAGCGCCATGGTTTGAGCGCAAATCATGGGCGCCGCAGTAGCGACCCAAACCGGCCAAACGATGGACGTTAAGCTGGCGGCTTGTTCGGGCAAGACGCTGGGAATGAGTACAAACAAAACGCCACCTGCAAGCAGGCCGATGACGACAAAAAAAGGCATCATTTCAGACAACTGCTCATCGCGAAACTCACGCATCACACGCCGTGGCTCAGCGAGCCGCCAATAACTGCGATGCAGCCATAAGGTTTTAAGCGCCGCCCAGCGCGTCACAAAGTGTGTGCCGGCTCGGCTGGTGTGAGCGCTCATTTTCCGTGTAGCTGAGCTCTTGCCGTTGTTGCGGCACGGCTGAGGCCTAGGTACTCTACGGCTTTGCGTGCATCACCCGCCTGGGTGTAAATACTGGCCAACAAGTCCAAATCGGCAATCACACGGTCAGACGCGCCAAGCGATTGGTCAAGCTGTAGCGCTTGAAGGCCATCTTGCGTTGCTTGCGGGAAGAGGCTTTGCGCTAGACTAATCTGGGCAAGGCTTCGCAAGGCATTCGCCTTATCGGAGGGGGTGTTTGCTTGACCTAGCGCGAGCACCGCTTTTGTTTTTGCCGTTATCCAATCACCAGAGGCTAGATGCCAGCCCGCTCTGAGCGTAGACAGTGCAGATAGCGCTTCGCAAGGCGAAGCGCATAAGGCCTCGGCTGCGGCAAGAGCGTCGTCTGCTGCGGTCAAATTCTTTTGCTGCATATAAAGCGCGGCGGCGCGGCCCTGCGCCAACAGCAGCGTTTGTGGCGCAAGGGTGGCGCCTGTGCTTGGAAGATTTAAAACACGGTTGACGCGAGCGAGTGCCCCAACAGGTCGACCATCATCTGAGTCGATTCGAGCCAAACTGAGCTGCACACTGGCAAGCGCATCGACCAGCGCCAGCGACTCATAAACATAAGCCGCTGTTTGAAAATCTTTGGCCGCACCCACGGAGTCGCCTTTGGCGTAAGAAGCCGCTGCGCGGTGCTCTAATCGCTCTGCTGATTCAAGTGCGGGGCTTTTGACTTCGATGGGTTGTTTAGAGCCGCAACCGGTCACCAAAATCAGCGTGCCAATAGCCAGAGAAAAAAGCGTGACCGACTTCATCTCCCCGCCTCAAACGCATCTAGGCGAATTGGTTTTGTAGGCGCCTCGCCTTTAACGAAAGTCGAGATAGGCCATGTCTTTTTTGCGCCATCCGTTATCTCGGCCACATCCGCTGTCACGATGCGCGTGGAGCGCAGCGCCGGCGGGATATCCACCGCGGCGCCTTCGGTAATTTTTTTCACATCATCCAGCGCACCCTTTACCTTGCTAGACATTTGCGGCACATCGGTGCCAACCGTTATCTCTAGCGTTTTAACAATGCCTTTAACTTGCCCCATGATGACGGCGCGGTCGGCATCAATGCTGGTCACCATACCCTGCGCCGTTTGCCCAATTTGCTTGACGTTTCCGGAGGTGGCTTGCAAGTTACTAAGCATCACATCAACGGCACTGTGTACATGCCCGCGCATATCAGCGGCTTCGCCCGTGAGCTTTTTGGCGTCATCCAAAATCGGCTCAATCTTGCTAAGTGAGGAAACTAGTTTTTCAACCCCACTTTTGACAATCAGCAGCATGTCTTCCACTTCACTACCGTCTTTTAAAGGGATGTTTGCCTCGGCTTTTAGTGAGCCTTGAGGTTTGGTACCCGGAATAATTTCAATGTACTTTGCACTAATAGGGGTATCGCGCGAAAGCTTAACCTGCGCATCGGCGCCAAGAAGCGCCAGCTTTTCTTCGGTGACGCGCATACTGACATGTACGTTTAAATTGGGCTCCAAGGTCATGTTATCGACCTCGCCAATTTTAAAACCCTTGAGCTTGACCAAGGTGCCCACTTGCAGCCCTTGTGCGCCATTGCTCAACTCTAAATGTAAGTGCTCCGTTGGCGTAAACCAACCCTGCCGCCAAGCCGAGAGCCCCATTAATCCGACAACGGATACACCGGCAAGAGTCATCCAAAAACGCCCCAGGTTTTTATGCGCTGGAGCGAGTTTGTGGGTGTGGCTATGGTTGTCCAACACCGGCACGTCTTATTGCGTCCTGAACGCGTCGTGGCAAGTTTTGCAGCTACCGCCAGCGCCGCCAAATGCAGCTTTGATGGCATCCAAGCTACCTGTTTTTGCGGCCGTTTGAACCTTAACTAATTCAGCTTGCATTTTTTCGCTATGTTCTTTGAATTTGGCTTGCTCTTTCCAGATCTCTGGTTTGGCCGTGTTCTTGATGGTTGCGCCTTCACCGCTTGGGCCAAAGCCAGCCCACGGCAGTTTGGACATAAAGACGGCAGTGTCAATATTGTCTTGCGCTACTTTGGCGTCA
>CANFCG010000037.1 GCA_947445115.1 Comamonadaceae bacterium
ACAAAACTGGAGCGGGGTAGGAGAATCGAACTCCTCGCTTTAGCTTGGAAGGCTAAGGTATTACCACTATACGAACCCCGCGCAAACGTACCCGCACAATCGCTTCAAATCACTGGTGGAGAGAGATGGATTCGAACCATCGTACTCGTAAGAGGGCAGATTTACAGTCTGCTGCCATTAACCACTCGGCCATCTCTCCACGGCGAACGTCGGATTATGCCATGTTTTTGAAGTTTTTGAGTATTAGGAATGGATTTGTCTTCGCTTCTATTGGCAAAAATGCTGTCGCACCAGCCTCTGGGCAGGTCTCGTGCAAGCTCACGAATGGCAACGCCATCAGCATTTCGTCTTCTATTAGCTCTTGCATGTCAAATTCGCGCGAATGAACCAACGTGTCCACCTCGTCCTGCGCTTCATCCTGGGCCTGCGCTGTCGCTTCGTCTTTAACAAATTGAAAGCGATAGCTCGCGTCAATCAGTTCAGCCATAGCGCCCAAGCATCGTTGACATTTCATTTGTACCATCCCCTTAAGCGTCAAGTCCATCAAATCAGGACTCTCGCCAGTTACAGTCCAAGCCACGCTAAACCCTGTATTTGGCAGCACTTCTGCGGCCAAACGCGCCAAGTCCACTTCGGTAAAAGTGCCCAAAAGGCTAGTGCCATCTTTGCAAAAGCGTGCGGTGTCAATGTGTTTCATGCGTCAATTGTAAGAAAATCGCTGCATGAACCCATCCAGCGCACGCACACTCATCCTCGGCTCCACCTCCAAATATCGGCACGAACTCCTGTCCCGCCTGCGCATTCCGTTTGATTGCATCCCGCCCGAAGTCGATGAAACGCCACTGCCAAACGAGTCTCCGCGCGACCTTGCGCTACGCCTCGCGCTCGCCAAAGCCAATGTGGTTGCGGCTTTGCGGCCAGATGCCGTCGTCATTGGCTCCGATCAAGTAGCAGACTTAAACGGCGAACCGCTTGGCAAACCTGGCAACTTTGAACGCGCAACCAAACAACTCCAAGCCATGCGCGGACAAACCGTCATCTTCCAAACCGCGCTGGCTGTGGTTTGCCAAGCAACAGGCTTTGAGCAAGTCGATATCGCCGCCGTCCGCGTGGTTTTTCGCGATTTATCAGACGACGAAATAACCGCCTACTTGCTCGCAGAAGAGCCCTACGACTGCGCGGGCAGTGCCAAAAGCGAAGGGCTTGGCATAGCGCTTTTAGAGCGAATCGACAGCGACGACCCCACGGCGCTCGTGGGTTTGCCGCTCATTCGCACCGCCAAAATGATTGCTGCTGCAGGCATCAAAATCTTATGATCACCGCGGCTAAAGGCAAACTCTACCTCGTTCCCGCCCCACTCGATTTCGGCTGCGACGAACAAACGCCCATCACGGATGCCATCCCCAATGGCACCTTGCAAGCCGCCGCGTACATTCAACATTGGATTTGCGAAAACGCCAAAAGCACTCGCGCCGTTTTAAAGCGCGTCGCCGAGCACTATCCACTCATCTGCACGCTGCAAGAGATGACGATCACGGAGCTGCCCAGAGAGGCACATAAAAAAGGCGACCATACAGCGGCAAACGACAACGCTGCCTCGCAAGCCATGCTGAATAAGGCTTTACAAGGCTTCGATATCGGCCTTATGAGCGAAGCGGGCATGCCCGCCATTGCCGATCCGGGCTCGTCCATCGTCCGCGCGGCGCATGCACTCGGGCTTGAAGTGGTGCCACTGGTCGGACCTGTGTCGTTGTTGCTTGCACTAGCCGCTAGCGGACTCAATGGCCAAAATTTCGCATTCAATGGCTACTTGCCGCAAGACTCGGCAGCTCGAAGAACTCGCATTCAGACGCTCGAAAAACTAGCGCTCACAAGTGGTCAAACGCAAATTTTTATTGAAACGCCCTACCGCAACGCCGCCTTGCTTGCCGACATGATCGCCACGCTGCAGCCCACATCCCGCTTGGCTTGCAGCGTAGGTCTCACTTTAGAGACTGCAAAAACCGTGAGCTTACTAGTCAAAGATTGGCGAGCTAAGAAAGAGGTTACCGAATCCTTACTTGCGGGTAAGCTACCCGCGATCTTTAGCTTTGGGGTGTAAGAACCCACACACTCACACGACTCATTGGCATCACATCAGGAGTTCGCCATGACAATCGCCAAAACTGCTCGCTACGCCTTATGCCTCTTGGCCTCTACAAGTGCCATTTCAACCGCCGTCGCACAAACCTGCACGGCCAAGTCAAGCGACAAAATTACACCTGTCATTGAGCTCTACACCTCTGAGGGTTGCAGCTCGTGTCCACCTGCGGATAAGTGGCTCTCCACGTTAAAAGATGCGAGCAGCGCCAATCCAAATGCACCAGCCCCAGTGGTGCAGGCCTTCCACGTCAATTACTGGGACTACATCGGCTGGACAGATCGCTTCGCCACACCCTCTCATACGGCTCGCCAGCGGCAAGTCTCAGCTTGGCAAAATTCCAGCATGATCTACACGCCACAAATGGTGGGCAACGGTCGCGACCTTAGAAACTGGAATCGCTGGAACGCCGAGCAAGAGCCAGCGGCAGTTGCCATTTCACTCAAACAAGAGACTGGCGGCGTATTTTCGGCACAGGTGCAAAGCTCACCCAGCATGACCTGGAGCGCATATTGGACGGTGACGGAAGACGGTTACAGCAGCAAAGTCAAAGCTGGCGAAAACTCTGGTGAGTTTTTAAAACATGACTTCGTGGTGCGGCAATATCAAGCGGCGGGTGAGCACATGGGTAGCAGCAAATTGGTGCTGCAAACGGCTGAAAAGGATGCGGCTCATCCAAGGCGCATCAACCTAATCATTTTTAATCCTCAAACAGGGAAACCGTTGCAAGCTCTCAGTTTGCCTTGTTGAGCACTTTTTGCAGCAAAACCAATCCTAAACTCACCGCCAACGCCACCAGCAAATTAACAGCCACGGTCAGTGCAAAAGTAACCCACAGCACCGTTTGATCGAAGTACGAGCGCTGTTTGAAACGCACAAATTCGTGCCACTCGCCCATATTCCATGCCACCAGCATCAGCAAACCCGCCAGCACAGACAGCGGCACCAACGCCGCCAGCTTAGAGGCCAACAGCACAAACGCAGCAATAATCACCGCATGAACAAGACCCGCCACGGGCGATGTGGCTCCGCATTTGATATTGGTCAGCGTTCTGGCAATCGTGCCTGTGGCGGGCATGCCCCCCACAAAACCCAGCACGGTATTGGTCACGCCCTGCGCCATCAGCTCTTGG
Organism: Comamonadaceae bacterium; assembly: GCA_947445115.1. Lineage (GTDB taxonomy): Bacteria > Pseudomonadota > Gammaproteobacteria > Burkholderiales > Burkholderiaceae_C > JASGCK01. The sequence goes on from CANFCG010000037.1 coordinate 3,274, forward strand.
TTGGGATCGTGCGGCGGATAAACGCCAGCGCCTACTTCGTCCGCTATTCGGGCGCACAGCAAAGACTCGAATGCACCCAGCAGCGTCAAGGTAGCAATAGGCATAACTAGCTTTTGCAGTCCCTGCCAAGAGAAATCAAACGCGCCTGCGGCAAAAGGATTTGAGAACTGCGGGAGCGCCGCCGATATTTCGCCAAATCGCGAACCAATCGTCTCGAGTGAAAGGTGCATCTGCCAAGCCAAAACGGTGAGCGCGACTAGCGCCAACATAGGCGCGGGAAGCCTTGCTAGTATTGGCCTGCGAGGCGCTATGTAACGGCTCCAGCACACGATCAAGACCACCGTCATCAACCCCAAACCCACGGCATAAGTGTTGTTAAATAAGTCTTTTACTTGCGACAGCGCAATCAAAACTGCAATGCCATTGGTAAAACCGATCACGATGCTTTCGGGCACTAACCGTACAAACCCTCCTAACCCAAACCATCCCAGCAAAAAAATCAGCACGCCAGAGCTTGCCGTGCAAACGAGCAATCCTGCGATACCGTGCTGCTGAACGATGGCGTACACCACCACAATAAACGCGCCCGCAGGGCCGCCCACTTGAACGCTGCTACCGCCAAGGGCGGAGATCAGGAAGCCGCCAATGATCGCCGTCCAAAGCCCTACCTGTGGCGAGAGCCCACTGGCAATGGCAAACGCCATAGCCAGTGGAAGTGCTACAACACCGACCGTGATGCCAGCACCGACATCCTTCGCCAAGCGTTCCTGCGAATAGCTTTGGAAGTCCTGAATGAGTCTTGGATAAAAACGCAAAGTCAGCCTTAACGCTTAAGCGATGTAAATCGCTCTAAAGTCGTTCACATTGGTGTGGGTCGGGCCCGTCACGTGCAAGTCGCCAAGTTCTGCAAAAAAACGGTACGAGTCATTACGAGCCAAATGATCGCTCACACCAAGCCCTTGATGGGCGGCGCGTACCAAGGTGTCAGGCGTGACGAATGCGCCCGCATTGTCTTCTACGCCATCAATGCCATCGGTGTCGGCAGCCAGCGCCCAAATTTCGTGATCCGTGCCCTGTGCGCCATTCAAAGCCTGCGCGAATCCTAAGCAAAACTCGCCCGCTCTGCCGCCCTTGCCTTTGGCTTGCCCCTCGGCACGCGGGCGCACCGTGACCGTGGTTTCGCCGCCGCTCAAAATCACGCAAGGTGTTTTGAAACTACTGCGTCCGCGTTGGGTACTGATCGCTAGCGCCGCATGAACCTTCGCCACTTCGCGCGATTCGCCTTCAATTTCGTCGGAGAGGATGTATGCGGTCACGCCCATACGGCGTGCCGCATCCGCGGCTGCTTCTAGCGATTGCTGCGGAGTCGCGATCAAATGAATCTGCGCTGGGTTGCTTGCCTGCAGGCCAAGTGCCTTGGGCGTTTCAAGCGTACCTACCCGCAAAGCCTTATGAACATTGGCTGGCAGAGAAATCGCATATTTGGAGAGAATCGCCAACGCATCCGCGCAGGTTGTCTCATCCAGCACGGTCGGGCCACTCGCAATCACCGAAACATCGTCACCCGGCACGTCGCTAATCGCCAGCGTCACCAAACGCGCCGCGCCGCAAGCAGCCGCCAACCGTCCGCCCTTGATGCGCGAGAGATGCTTGCGCACGCAATTCATCTCGCCGATGTTCGCGCCACTCATCAAAAGCTGTTGATTGATTGATTGCTTTTCAGGGAAGCTCAAACCCTCGCAAGGCAAGGTGAGCAACGACGAGCCCCCGCCCGAGATCAAGCAAACGACCAGATCGTCGCTCGTCAAACCTTGTACTGATTGCAAAATTTCTTCTGCGGCGGCCAGCCCTGCGGCGTCGGGCACAGGATGCGCCGCTTCGACAATTTTGATGCCCAAGTTATCAAGATCGGCACTCGTGGAAGCCTTATCCCGTATGACCTGCAGGCCGATGAGCGCTACGGGCGTAGGCGGCGTGTGGCCATAGCGCGTGACGACCATGCCCGACATCGGCGCGTTCGGATAACGCTCCAGCCAGATCTGCTCAAACGCCTGCGCCATCGCGCCTGCGGCCTTGCCAGCGCCCACCACTACCGTGCGAGCACCCGCCTTGCTTGGCGGCTCGGGTATGAAAGCGCCTAGAGTGTGCGAAGGCTGGGCGCGCTTGACCGCCGCGTCGTACAGTTGCTTGAGGAAAACTCGCGGCTCAATCATGCAAGCTCACTTGCCGATGGCGCGATTAAATTCAGCCACATCGACCATGCGTCCATGCAGCGGCAAAATCTGCGCCACTTGCAAACCATTTGCTTGGATGTTGCTTGCCAAATTAAGGTTATTGTCATTCGGCTTGGTGGGCGTAGGCGCGTTTGGCGCACCTGGCGTGTAGGCATCGGCTTCAATCAAGATTTTTTCGGTTGGCAAATACACCATCATGAAGCCCTGCGCATGCACGCTGTCCTTCATCTCATAAATTTCTATAGTGCGCTGCGACCCGCTGGTCGCTCCGATTGCTGCGCTGGTCATCACGCGCTTACCCTCTACGCCTTCAATCGACCATTTGGCGGTGCTTGCAGCCAGCGCATCTGGGTGCAGGCGATTCGGATTCGCTAGTGCGTGCTCAAAATACGGCTTGGCCGCGCTGCTTGTCACCAAAGTCAATCCAGCCGCAGCCGCTGTGCGGAGACCGCCCGCATGGTCAAAATGGTGATGCGAATTGACGACATAGCGCACGGGCTTGCTTGGCAACAACTCTTTGGCTTTCGCCAGCACAGCCAGCGCACGGCCATCGTAGAGCGGTGACTCAACCAACACAGCGTGATCTGCCATTTCAATCAGCACACTATTGTGTGAGCCACCGGCCAAAAACCACACGCCCAGACCGCTTGTCTCAGCGGCTTTTGTGGCGACCACGTTTTCTTTGAAGTTGCGCACGGCATCAGGCACGGAAGCCTCTAGCGGCGTATTCATCTGGACGTCCGTAACAGCAACGTCCAGCACGGAATAGCCCGCCATTTCTTGCCGAATACGGGATGGGAATTTCACGCTGCCTGTTGGCGTTGCAAACTCTTTGTAGTCGTCATACCAAGTCGTCACCGCCGTATCGCCCAGCACTGGGCTTGGCATCACTGAGTCCACGCCTGCGACCAAATTTTGTGCATTGATATACACCAGCGCCGAAAAGCGCCCTGGCACCGTAAAGCCCAGCGTCGTCAACTCCTGACCATGAATCGTGACCTTGCTGACCTGGGCAGGATAATTCGCCGCCGCTCTGAGCACACCGTGCGGACTCGTCCATAAATCGTGAATGCGGCCATCAACGGCGAGCGGCGCAGCAGTTGGCGCAGGCGTCATATTCCAAGCGAAATCACCGCTAAGTCTCCCCGAAGTTTTTTGCTCACCCGTGCCCATCAGCGGCACTGCGCCGCCGCCCGTAGGCTCAGCACGTACGCGCGCGGCCTCTTCGCTCATCGCGGCGTTTGCATAGTCGTAGTGCTTCGTAAAGTTGGAGTAGGTAATCTTCGGCCAAGGTGAGGTGGGCAAATACGCCTGCCCAAACGTCGTTCCCATACCGCTTGCGGCATACGCCAAGCTATTGATGTGCGCGTTGCCCATCGCGAGCTGCGCACGCTGAATCACAACGGCAGCTGGCTCTGCCATCAAATAGTTTTGTACCTGTTCCAACTGCGCGCACCCGCCCAGCAAGCTCGCCGCAAGCAATCCAGCCACACCAACATTCAATCGCTTTGTAATGAGTTTTGTCATGTCGTTCTCCTTAAAAATGATTTAAAAAATATTTTGTAGATTACTTCGTCAATTGCCGCATCGCCGCATCCAGCCCTTTAAGCGTCATCGGGAACATTTTGTTACCCAAAATCTGCTGGATGATGCCAATGCTTTGTCGATACTGCCACACACCCTCTGGCTCGGGGTTAATCCACGCGTGCTTGGGGAAAGTGTTAATCAAGCGGACCAACCACTCCGCGCCTGCCTCGGCGTTGTTGTATTCCACGCTGCCGCCCGGCTGCAAAATCTCATACGGACTCATGGTCGCGTCGCCAATAAAGATGAGCTTGTAGTCCTTGTTGTACTTGCGCAAAATGTCCCAGGTTTCAAACTTTTCGGCATAGCGGCGACGGTTATTTTTCCACATAAAGTCGTAGACACAGTTGTGGAAATAATAAAACTCCATGTGCTTGAACTCGGCCTTGGCGGCGGAGAACATTTCTTCGACTCTAGCAATGTGCTCATCCATCGTGCCGCCCACGTCCATCAAGATCAGCACCTTCACGTTGTTGTGCCGCTCAGGACGCATCTTGATGTCCAAAAAGCCTGCATTCGCTGCGGTCTTGCTAATGGTTTGATCGAGATCTAACTCATCCTCATGTCCTTCGCGGGCAAACTTGCGCAAGCGGCGCAGCGCGATTTTGATATTGCGCGTACCCAGTTCTTGCGTATCGTCGTAGTCCTTAAACGCACGTTGATCCCACACTTTGACCGCGCTCTTGTTGCGCCCACCCGCTTGCCCAATCCGAATACCCGCAGGGTTTTGCCCATACGCACCAAAGGGCGACGTGCCGCCCGTGCCAATCCATTTAGAGCCGCCCTCGTGGCGCTCTTTTTGTTCTTCCAGGCGCTTCTTCAAAGTCTCCATCAACTCGTCCCAGCCCATCGCTTTGAGCTTGGCGGCCTCTTCGGCAGACAGCATGGACTCTAGGTTTTTGCGCAGCCACTCGGCAGGGATTTCTTTGTTGAAATCAGCGACGGACTCCACACCTTTGAAGTACTGCGCAAAAGCGCGGTCAAACTTGTCGTAGTGCTTCTCGTCTTTAATGAGCAGCGCCCGCGAGAGGTAATAAAAATCATCCATCGAAGCCGCGTCATCCGAGCGAGGTCCAATCACATCAGCCTGCAAAGCTTCCAGTAAGGAGAGATGTTCCTTGACGGAAACGGGAAGTTTGGCGGCGCGTAGCGCGTAGAAGAAATCGATCAGCATGTTGTCAATTATCGAGCCAGTCGATACGTTAAATGTGCTTTCACGCTTGGCCAATCGCTCGCGATGATGCTGTACACACAGGTATCTCGCAAGGCACCATTAACGCCAGGGTGTAAGTTGATGGAATGATTGCGTAGCACGCCGTCCAGTTTGGCACCCAACGGCACCAGCGCAGCGTGCTGACCAATCAAGGTTGTTGATCGCATGGTTTTGGGTGACCAAGGCATCTTTCGCTCCTAGGGATAATCAAGCCACCATGATACAGAACACCCATCCCGCCTCATACACCCTCACGCGCCCAGACGACTGGCACATCCACCTACGCGACGGCACAGCGCTTGCCACGGTTGTGCCGCATACTGCTGCGCAATTTGCCCGCGCCATCGTGATGCCCAACCTGAGGCCGCCCGTGACAACTGCCTCAGAGGCCATGTCCTATAAGGCTCGCATCAAGGCCGCTGTGCCTGCTGGCATGTCATTTGAACCGCTCATGACGCTGTACCTCACCGACAACATGAGTCCAGATGAAATCCTGCGTGCTAAAGATGCTGGCGTGGTCGCGCTCAAACTCTATCCCGCAGGAGCGACCACTAACTCCGATGCAGGCGTGACCGACATCCGCAAAACCTACAAAACGCTGGAAGCCATGCAGCGTGCGGGCTTGCTGCTCTTGGTTCACGGCGAAGTCACCTCACCCGAGATTGATTTGTTCGACCGCGAAGCCGTGTTTATCGACCAGCAACTCATCCCGCTACGCAAAGATTTCCCTGAACTCAAAATTGTGATGGAGCACATCACCACGCGGGAAGCCTCGCTGTACGTGGCTTCCGAGACATCACACCTAGGCGCCACGATTACCGCGCAGCACTTGCTCTACAACCGCAACGCCATCTTTACAGGCGGCGTGCGACCGCACTACTACTGCCTGCCCGTGCTTAAACGCGAGACGCACCGCTTGGCGCTGATGGACGCCGCCACCTCGGGCAATCCGCGCTTCTTCTTAGGCACAGACAGCGCGCCCCACGCCGCGCACCTGAAAGAGCACGCGGTCGGCTGCGCAGGCTGCTACACGGCGCACGCTGCGATGGAGCTGTACGCGGCGGCGTTTGATTCGGTAGGCAAGATGGACAAGTTAGAGGGCTTCGCCAGCTTCTTTGGCGCCGACTTTTATGGCTTGCCGCGCAACACGGACACCATCACCTTAAAACGCGAAACGTGGACAACGCCTGAAAGCTTTCCGTTTGGGGATGCGCTACTTAAGCCGCTGGCGGGCGGGGAAACGTTGGCTTGGCAGATGATTTAGCCGTCTCAGCCCTGAATCTCAGGCTCAACCAAATGAGCCAATTGAATCAGCGACTCTTGCCAACCGAGGTAACACATCTCCAGCGGAATCGCTTCGGGTATGTTTTCTTGCGTGATTGACACCTCGGTGCCGCAGATGACGGGTTTTAGATTCACCGTGACTTGCAGCGTACCTGGCAAATTGGGGTCGTCAAATGTGTCGGTGTAGCGCAGGCGTTCATTAGGGACAAGCTCCAAATACTCGCCTGAAAACGAGTGTCCGTTGCCTGTCGAGAAGTTGATGAACGACATCTTGAATGTGCCGCCCACGCGCGGCTCCATGTGATGCACTTGGCAGATAAAGCCGAAGGGCGGTATCCATTTCGCCATCGCATCAGGGTTTAAAAAAGCACGGTACACCTTCTCAGGCTTGGTACGTAGCACGCGGTGCAATTGGATAGTTCTAGACGACATCTTTAGCTGGCTTTCACCACAATTTGAAAATTTCGTACCTCGACTGGGGCTTCGCCCTTGATCCACGGATGCGTGAGCGCAAACACCAGCGCATACGTCCCCACGTCGTTGGCATGCAAATGGAAACGCCTCACGCCGCTGCCACCCACCGCGTGTCCAGCACCGCCACCCACAGGCGGCGTGAAGTCGCTACCCACCAGCGTCAAACCAGCCCCTTGCCGAATCACGCTCCAGCCCATGCCTGAGCTTGGCCTTTCATCCAGCGATACGCTCACATCACCAGACGTCGTTTCAATCACGGTCACGGGCTCTGTCGTCACCATCTGGTCGGACTGTGCGCGTAGCGTCCAAGCATCGTAAGCCATGCACGGTGCCGTGTGACTGTTCATGTCGGCGTCTTGTGTGGGGCCAAAAAATGAATAGGCGAGATCACCAAATCCTGCGTCGCCAAACTCTGTGCCCCAAGAGTTTTGCACCTTGACTTTGCCGGTGGCATCGTCGTAGCCAACTGCCAAAACGATATGGATGCCAGCGCCGTGATCAGGACCCGTTTCCACAGCAATAGACGTGCTTACCCCGCCCCCTGTCGATCCGCCATTCGCCTGCCCTTTCCCGCCTCTGCTACCTGCGGCTCCACCTCTTTGCCCCGATTTTCCGCCGCTCTTCCCCGAGGTCTGGGCGTCATAGTTAGCAGGGTCGTCGTCTGCGGGTAACGGAAAGGATCCCGTCTCCCATGTGTGAGAGCCGCGACCATCCTCTCCGTCTTCCACCGATTTGGCAACCGTAAAAGCCAGCGGTACGGGAAATCCAGCCGCAATCGACAACTTGAGCGCGCGCAGCGTAGTGATAGGGTGCGCCGTGACCACCGTGCGTTTGAGTGCGTCGTCAAATGCCTCTTGTGGTGGTTTTTCTGAAAACTTGGTCACGTCATAAGGCCAAAAACTCTCTAGACATGCGCCATATTTTTCAAGTGCTGTGACCACATTGGCCACGATGCAACCTGAATCCTTCTCAGGCGGAGTCTGCTCCACTAGCACGCGAGTCGTCCAATAGCAAAACAGACGCGAAAGCGGCTCATCCACGCCTTCGCTCATGTGCAAAAACCGTAGCGCACTGGTAAACGCATGCGCCGTACAAGACGACAGCGGATCTTGGTTCATCACGGGAGGGCATCTCTCGCGCAAGCTAGCAGACCTCGGAGGCTCGGGCAAAGGCGCTCCGGGCGGGGCAATAACAAGCGCGGGGCGCTTATGCGGATTGGCTGGCAGGCGGTGCGCCAGTGGGCGCACCGCGCCTTTGATCTTGATAGAAGGCGGATGAAGTGTGGTCATAAATAAGTTTGATGCTGGTGTGGTTTGTAAACTCTGGGTGAAATGTACCTCACTCACACTCATTTTCAATCCATCAACTGGAGCGCCCCATGGCTGCTGCCCTACAAGTCAATTGGGGAGCGGCTTGCAGAGACCATGGCCTCGGGAAGTCCAGTCCATATGGCTTTGAACGAAGCACTTGATTCAAATCCGCGCATCGACTGCCCAGTTCGCTTTGTGCCGCAAGAAGAGTCACAAGGCGCTGCCGCTTACGAGTCGTTTATTTGGCAAAATAAAACCGTTCCCACGCGGGACAATTTGCACGATTTTTTTAATGGACTTGTGTGGCTGTCTTTCCCCAAAATCAAAGCACGATTGAACGAGTTGCAAGCTGCTGCGATTGCCGCTGCCGGCGTGACGCAGCACCGAGGAAAGCTGCGTGATGCGCTGACGCTGTTTGATGAAAATGCGGCGTTTTTAATTGAACCGTTGTCCGCATCACCACTGCTGCAAGCCATACAGAATAAGGCTTGGCAGGAGGCATTCATCACGCGCCGTGCAGATTGGGCTTCTGCTACCCTAGTGATTTTCGGCCACGCGCTGCTGGAGAAATTAGTCACACCGCGCAAGGCGATGACGGCGCATGTGTTTTGTCCATTCTCACCACTGCACGCACTGGATGACGCAAGCCTTGACGACGTCATTACGACACGTCTCGCACCTGAGCACCTTGCCACCAAGCCTTACGCCCCGTTGCCTGTGATGGGCGTGCCTGGCTGGTGCATCGAAAACGAAGAGGCTGCGTTTTACATTGACGCTGCGGTGTTTAGAGCAGCAGCGCAAGAAGCCTTGCCCAGTTAACTGCTATAGTTGACCACATCGGGGAGTAGCTTTTGTCACCAGTCTGTTGGTGACGCGTTGTCGTCAACACGACTGATTAAAAACCAGTCCGGCAACGTAGCAGTTTGCACACATCAGGTGTGCGAATCTGTCAAGCGAGACTGAGACCATGTTCTTTTAGGAGAAACTTATGGAGCTCATACCGCTCACTGAACTCACCAGTCCCACCTTTCTTTCGGCACTGCTTGCCATCATTTTGATTGACCTCGCGCTTGCTGGTGACAACGCCATCGTGATTGCGCTAGCTGCAAGGCAAGTGCCACATCACATGCAGCGCAAAGTGCTGATTTGGGGCAGCCTAGCCGCCGTCATTGTGCGCGGCATTGCATCCCTATTTGTTGTTTGGTTACTCAAAATACCCGGATTTTTGTTGATGGGTGGCGCACTGCTGCTCTACATCGCCTTCAAGCTGGTACGGCCGCAGCAGGGTGAATCAGAAGCTATCAAAGTTGGCACTGATGCCAGCGTGAGGCAAGCGGTCATGACGATTGTGCTAGCCGATATGGCGATGGGTATTGAAAATGTTTTGGCTGTGGGCGGCGCGGCGCATGGGAATGTGCTTTTGGTCATTATTGGCTTATTAATTAGCGTGCCTATCATCATGTTTGGCAGCCAATTGGTACTGAAATTGGTCGATCAATATCCGCACATCATCACGCTAGGTGGTGCGATTTTGGCCTGGACGGCTGTCAAGATGATGCTGGGCGAGCCCGCTCTTGATCACTGGTTTGAGATACAAGATTGGATGGAAGTGCCTCTCTACTTGCTAGCTGTAGGTGGCGTGATTTATGTCGCCCTCAAACACTCAAAAATCAAGTCTTGAAATTTTTTCCTCCATCATCATTTACATCATACTTTTTAAGGAGTTTTGGATATGAAACGCATCTTCCTCTTCATTCTCACCAACGTCGCCGTCATGGCCGTCATTGGCGTGCTGTGTTCGATTTTTGGCTTTAACCGCTACATCGGGCCCAATGGCATCAACCTAGGCGCGCTGCTCGGTTATTCACTCATTACTGGCTTTGTGGGTGCAGGCATTTCGCTCTTGATTAGCAAGCCTGTCGCCAAATGGAGCACGGGCGCTCGCGTGATCACACAGCCGCAAAACCAAGACGAAGCGTGGCTCATCAGCGTTGTGCAGCGTCACGCGCAGCAAGCCAATATCAGCATGCCCGAAGTTGCCATTTACGACGGTGAACCTAATGCTTTCGCTACAGGTGCGTTTAAGAATAGTGCGCTGGTTGCGGTATCAACAGGGCTCTTACAAGGCATGACGAAAGAGGAAGTCGAGGCCGTGCTAGCGCACGAAGTCGCGCACATCAGCAATGGCGATATGGTGACGATGACGCTCGTCCAAGGTGTACTCAATACCTTTGTGGTCTTTGCCTCGCGCGCCATTGGTTACCTGATTGATTCCGCCATGCGCAAGGGCGATGATCGTAGTGGGCCGGGCATCGGCTACATGATCACGACGATGATTTTGGATGTGCTGTTCGGCTTTTTGGCAGGCATGGTCGTGGCGTGGTTTTCACGTCAGCGCGAGTTCCGAGCGGATGCCGGCGCCGCACGCATCATGGGACGTAATTTGCCGATGATTCACGCGCTGCAGCGCCTCGGTGGACTTGCCAGTGGTGAGCTGCCTAAAGGCGTTGCGGCACTTGGCATCACGGGCGGGTTGGGTAAGTTGTTTTCGACGCATCCACCAATGGAAGAGCGTATCGCGGCACTGCAAGCAATCAAGTGAACCGCTTGCCCTGAGCTGGTCTTAGAGTTAATTCGCTTTGACAAAATTCCACATCGAATCACCGATAGTGGGATCGTCCGAATGGATGGAATAAATCTCTGACATATGACTATGTCCAGCAAATCGATAGAAGCTCGGGCAACGACCGACGGTACACAGGCTATGGTTCAAAATCTCAGATTGCAGTTCAAAGGCTGGTGGATCAAACTCGGAATAAGCCACCCACATCGGCAGACGTAATTGAAGCAAACCAATGAGCGAAGAGCGCTGGGCGTACTTCGTTGCATCATCACCAAAATAAAGCTTGACTGGTGGCTCGGCAACCGTGAGTTGCGGCGTGATGCTAAACAGACCCGAGAGCATGAGTGCGCCCGCAAGCCCTGTATTTTTGGTTATGTGGAGCTTTTCATCGGCTAGAAATGAGGCGACATGAATAGCACCTGCCGATTGCCCCATTAAAAATACTTTTTTAGGATCTCCGCCGTGTGCCCCTATGTTTTTCATCACCCAGCGCACCGCGAGGCCGACATCATGTCCGCCCGCCGGCCACAAGTCTTTGGGGGCAAGGCGATAGGTCATGCTCACACCAATCATATTATTTTTGGCTGCCCACATCATCACGTTATCATAAAACGGACTGCCTGGTGCGCGTCTATCACCGCGTGTGAAACCGCCACCGTGCACAAAAATAAAAACTTTACGCGGCTCGCTAAAGGCAGCCGCTGGCGTAAAAACATCCAGCAAGTTGCGCGGGTCTGCACCGTAGGCAATATCGCGCTGTACGTTCACGCCTTGATACGGCTCCTTATCTCTAGCACTCGCGGTTCGTAGATTGCCGCTGTCGCAGGCGGGTTGATGACCCGCCCCATTGCTTTTAATTGAGCGGCGACATCTGCCGGAATCGCCAATGGGGCTAGGGTCTGTGCTTGAGTCATAGTGGTCAAAGTTATGCCAATTCCGATCAAAATTGCATGTAAAGAAAAGCGAATTGTCACGTGTTGATCCTGTTCTCAGTGATAAGTAGTCCATCCTCATTTTAGAATGACCTATTTAGATCAATCCCTATGCGTGCTGCCCTATTTTTTGCCATCACCCTACTGGTCGCTCACCTTAGTCTTGCACGAACCCAAACAATTTCTCAAGCCTGCTTTGATGACAAAAAACTAGCTCAGTTAGAGGACAGCCGTGTTGACACTTTGATCTATGTCTGGTCGCCACGCATGGTGCTGTCCGCTTTGGAGGCCGGTCATGTTGCCGAGGTGGCAAGAGCCAAAAACTTGCGCTTTATCGCGCTGCACGATACACGGGTAGGCGCTCGCGAAATAATCGACTCGCTTTCAAAACTGAATCATCAAGCCTTGATTGATAGCCAACCTCTGTGCAGTCCGCGTTTGATATCGCTAGAGGCCATGCGGCATTTTCCGACTGCATTTTTCATGCAAACGGGCGCATTGGATAGCCTGCCCTTGGTGGGTGCCATGCCCGAGGCGCAGCTAGGGCGCGCCATTGAAATGAAGCAGCAACGCCCACTCGAGATCGCCAAAGTCAACACTCGGCCTAATCACAGCCCAGTTGCCACGCCGCAAATTTGCATTCCACCTACTGAGTTTGTACCCTTGTCCATTGATTTAGCTGGCGCTGCAAACACCGATAGTCTAGAGCCAAGGGTGGCGCTGGGGAGCTACGAACGCATTAGTCCCGATGGCCGCTTTATCCTTCGCTCTTATTCGGGCGCGCGCATTGGTGATGTCAGCTTGATTGAGCTGGGCGGTGTCCAGGCCACTAGCGTCGTGCATATTTATGAAACGCCGCTCTCCAACGAAGCCTTCCCCGTACAAGGCACGTGGCGCTACATCGTCAGCATCGGCGGTCAGCATTACACCCTCAAGGAAATCTTGACAAACCAGCGGGAGGCCAAGCCATTATTTAAAGCGGGTATTACTGGTTTTTATACCTCTGCTGCAGAGTTGCCACGCGAGCCAGAGCAGCAAGAACATTTTGTTCGCATTCGGTCATTTGCTTGGCCTAATGCTTCAAATTCTGATTCAATGATGCAAGGCAAAGGCTCACTCTCTGTTCGCACCATCACTGTCAACACCCAAAGTCAAACCGTTAAAGCAGACTCGGGGACGGACTTCATTTGCGGCAATCGCCTCAACATCGACGGCCCGTTCTACGCGCTGCCGATGATCTCCGTCGATGGGCTGGAGTTTTCAGCCCTGCCACAAAAGCCGCATCGAGAAGAGCATCAAACCACGCACATCTATGGATTTGGTGCGAGCGGCGCGGGTTGCGAGTACCACCAATATTTTAATTTTTCTAGTGGCAAGGCTGCTTTTGGATTTTCTGAAAAAGGGCGTGCCGCCCATATCACTTATGAATACGGCGGACAAGCGTGGTGGTTTAACCGCTCACTCAATCTACCGTTTAATTTAGCGCCTGCGCCCGACGCAAATTCTTTGATTCAGAGCCTCAATGCGAGCGCTTTCCCAGGCATCACGCACGATGGACGCGTCATCTACGCCGCCACCTGGCAGCATTGCAATAAAAGTGAAGGTGCCGATAAGGTGTGCACCCAAGAAGGGGGCTACGTCATCACAGATCCGTGGCAAAGCACAAGCTACAAGAAATACATTCAAGAAAAAAATATCGCGCCAGAAAAGGCTTGCATTACTAAAAATGATGTGATGCGAGAGCGTGCAAGTTTTGCCGCCTTCCATCAACTGCTCTGAGCGCGACAGCACTATCAATCGGTGAGTCATTTTTGTCACCAATTCATTTTTGCCATTATGAGGTATAAATAAATTATATTTATTTATACCTCATCAAAAATCAAAAAACAGTGCCTCACTGAAAAATTTCACCAAAAAGCAGTACTCACATGCCAACGTATGTGAGTACTGCTTAATTTTGATGTAAATTGACTTTAATTAAATAAAACACCTATGAAAAAATCAAATATTGATTTGCAAATTAATGTCAAGTAGAATTTATCTCACATGAAAATTTCACATGAAATCACATGATTTTCCATATGAGTAAAGAAATGAATTTGACCAATCAACAATTTCAGTCAATGCCAGCAGCTAAAGGCAGAACCGGCGAGCAAGCGCTGGCAAGTGATTTGTTTGTCTATATCACCCTCGCTTTATTAACGTTCAGCGTTTGGTACGCCAGTCAGCAAAACTATTTTGAAGCTGGCGATGATGTTGGGTACTGGCTGGGCGTTGTCGGTGCAAGCATGATGGTGATCTTGTTTCTCTACCCTATGCGTAAGCATTTCAAGTTTGCCAAGAATTGGGGTAGGTTGAAATGGTGGTTTGTTGTGCACATGATTTTGGGCGTCGGTGGACCCTTATTAATTTTGCTTCACTCCACGTTCCGCGTGGGCTCACTCAACGCAGCAATTGCTCTTTACAGCATGATCATCGTGGCGCTCAGCGGTGTTATTGGCCGTTTTATTTACGCGAGGGTTAATCGTGGCTTGCGCAGTGAGCAAACGAGCTTTCAAGAATTGCAAGAGCATGCCGGTCTTGATAAAGAAGTGGCTCGATCAAATATAGCTTTTGCACCAAAAGTTGAAGCAAGACTTAAAGCATTTGAGCAATCAGAACTTCAAACAAGTGGTAATTGGCGGACGTACTTACGTCAAGTGTTCTGGTTGCCCATCAAAATGTGGCTGATCTATTTCCGCTGCTGCTCTGATTTACGTGAACCTATGCAGCAATTAGCGCAGCATCAGAAGTGGTCAGCCCAAGACGTCGCGCATCACAAACAGCGCACACGCCAACTCGTTCGTCAATATTTAACTGCCGTTGTGAGAGTTGCTCAGTACACCGCCTATGCGCGGCTATTCTCATTTTGGCATATCGCCCATATACCTTTTGTTTATCTTTTGGTCATCAGTGCCGTCGTTCATGTGCTTGCGGTGCACGCCTATTAGCGAATGAAAAGAACATGCGCTTTGCAAACAATTCCCTCTATCCAGCAATGGAAGCGGGAGTGGTGCGCATGCTGCGTAGTGGGTTGGTGGCGTTCATGATGATCATATCTCTTCAGGCCAACGCACAAGGAATTGAGTCGATCGTTGCACCTGGAAAACTTATCCAAGGGCATCTGAAAGTTGAGGATGATTGCAAGCAATGTCACATTAAATTTGAGCGCAAAGCACAAGATGGGCTTTGCATCGATTGCCATAAAGAAATTGGGGTAGATTTACGAAATAAAACGGGCTTTCATGGTCGATTAAAGCCGCAAGCGTGTCGCAGTTGCCACACCGATCACAAAGGTCGCGATGCACGCATAGCCGAGTTTGATAAGAAAAAATTTGACCATACGCAAACCGACTTTAGTTTGCGTGGCAAGCATGTCAAAGTTGAATGCGACAAATGCCATCTGGCTAATAAAAAATTCAGGGAAACGTCCTCTGAATGTAATACTTGTCATCGTAAGGATGACGTACATAAAGGATCCTTGGGCGTTAAATGCGATAGCTGTCATAACGAAACAAATTGGAAAGAAGCCAAATTTGATCACGGCACCACACGGTTTGCTCTGACAGGTAAACACAGCGAGGTGAAGTGTGCCGATTGCCACAAAACCGCCAATTACAAAGAAACACCTCGAAATTGCATTGGTTGCCATAAAAAAGATGACGATGCCAAGGGTCATAAAGGCTCATATGGCGAAAAATGTGAATCGTGCCATACATCAAAACTTTGGAAACCCTCCACGTTTAGACATGACACAGACACAAAATATGTGCTGAGAGGCGCTCATAGGACCACGATTTGCGCTAGTTGCCATACTGGCCCTGTTTACCGTGTGAAGCTAAGTCAGGATTGCTATGCGTGTCACAAGAAAGACGACAAGCATAAAGACACTTTAGGGAAAAGCTGTGGCAATTGCCATACCGAGCGTAACTGGAAAGAGTCAGTAAAGTTTGATCATAGCAAGACGATTTTCCCTTTACTCGGGAAGCATGCCAAAACCGAATGCAAAGATTGCCATCAAAGTGTTTTATTTAAAGAAGCCCCCAAGGACTGCATTGGCTGCCACAAAAAAGACGATAAACATGTGGGCAATTTAGGCGAAAAGTGCGAAAAGTGCCATTTTGAAAACGACTGGAAAGCAACACAAGGTCGGTTTAAACACGACGAAACTCGCTTTAAGCTACGAAACGCGCATGCTGCAGCCACGCTGCAATGTCATGCCTGTCATGCCAACCTCCAAAGCTATCGCAATACCCCCCTCGACTGCTATAGCTGTCACAAAAAAGATGACCGCCACGAAGGCCAAGAAGGCCTCAAATGTGAACAGTGTCATAGCGACAAGTCTTGGACGGTCGCTCGCTTTGATCACAATCTTTCACGCTTTGCACTTACCGGTAGCCATGTAACGACTGCTTGCAAAAGTTGCCACACGACGATTCGCTTTAAAGACGCGCCACGCGATTGCTACAGCTGCCATCAAAAAGCAGACAAACACAGACTGAAGTTCGGCGTGCTTTGTGAAAACTGTCATAACACCCGTGCTTGGTCTATATGGGATTACGACCACGAAGTTAAAGCTAAATACCAGCTAGCGGGGGCACATCAGCTGGTTGCTTGTGAAAGTTGTCATAAACAAGCAGCACCTAAAGGCAGAAATGCCGCCTTTATTGGTAGCACGTGCATTAGTTGCCATCGAAATCAAGATGTTCATGATGGCCGATTTGGCACGCGTTGCGAGCAATGTCACACGACAGATAACTGGAAAAAATTTAAGACGCGGATTGGCGTACGAGAGGCATCCTCCCCATTGGTGCTAAATGAAGTGCAAATTGAGCGTATTGAAATGGAAGGGTACATATGAAAACCCTTATGTTCGGCACACTTTCATCTTTGTTAGAGCTAAAAGCACTCAAGCTAATCCTTCTGGCTTTTGTACTCTTTGCTCACTCGGCATTTGGCCAAGTGACAGCAAGCACTTTTAGTCATACGCAAACAGGATTTCCTCTGACGGGTCGCCATATCAATGCAGCATGCGAATCATGCCATGTGAATGGCGCGTTTAAGGGGACTCCTACAGACTGCGCCAGCTGCCACTCCAGCGGAACACGCCAAAACGTAACGACCGTTGTCAAGCCGCAATCGCACTTTGCAACACAGCAAAGCTGCGACTCATGTCACAACACGGTTAACTTTAGCGGTGCCAAATTTAATCACTCAAGTATTGCCGGCACTAGTTGCTCAAGCTGTCATAACAACTTGAATACTGGAGGCAAGTCATCCAACCACATACTCACTCAAGCAAATTGCGAGAGCTGCCATAAGTCCACCGCGGCTTGGCTGGGTGCTCGCCCTGATCACAGTCTCTTTACTAGCGCCACTAATTGCGCTAGCTGTCATAACGGATCTGCCGCTACGGGCAAGATCGCGACTCATATCCCGACCGCGCTCAA
>CANFCG010000038.1 GCA_947445115.1 Comamonadaceae bacterium
CCCAAGCTTGGTCGATGATGGTTTGTAGTTGCTGTGTCATTGAAAAAAGTTCCTAGATTGACGGTGATGAATAAGTTTTGATGAAATCTGCGATGCGGTGCGCGGCTTCCAAGCATTCGGCTTGCTCTGCCACCAGCGCCATACGAATCCGCCCTTTGCCAGGGTTCACGCCGTGGGCATCTTCTCTTGCAAGATAACTGCCTGGCAGCACGGTCACATTGTATTTGGCGAGCAGCTCGGCTGCGAATTGAGTGTCTGATCCGTTGCACACGTGCTTAGGCACGCCCGCCCAGAGGTAGAACGCCGCGTCGGGCAGCTTCACATCCATCACGGCTTCAAGCACAGGCGTGACGGCGGCAAACTTGGCGCGGTACTCGGCGCGATTGGCACTCACGTGATCTTCGTCGTCCCAAGCCTCTAGGGACGCAGCTTGCACCGTGCCACTCATGGCCGAGCCGTGATAGGTGCGGTAGAGCAAGAAGGCTTTGATCCACGCCGCGTCGCCCGCCACAAAGCCGCTTCGCATGCCGGGCACATTGCTGCGTTTGGAGAGCGAGGTGAACGCGATCAGATTCTTAAAGTCGTGGCGACCCAAGCGGGCTGAGGCTTCCAAGCCTGAGAGCGGCGGCTCATCGCGAAAGTAAATTTCGGAATAGCACTCGTCAGACGCAATGACAAAACCGTATTTGTCGGACAGCGCAAACATCTTTTCCCATTCAGCCAGCGGCATCACCGCGCCTGTGGGGTTGCCAGGTGAGCACACAAAAATCATTTGCGTGCGCTGCCACACTTTTGTGGGCACGGCATCCCAATCGACTGCGAAGTTACGCGCAGGGTCAGAGTTCACGTAATACGGCGTTGCGCCCGCCAAGAGCGCTGCGCCTTCATAGATTTGATAAAACGGATTCGGGCAGACGACTACGGGATTCGGTTTAGTCGGATCAACTACCACTTGCGTAAACGAAAACAAAGCTTCGCGCGAACCGTTGACGGGCAGAATTTGCTTGGCAGCGTCTAGTTTGAGCCCATAGCGGCGCTCCAGCCAACCCACGATGGAGCGCTTGAGTGCTGGTTCGCCAGCGGTTGCTGGATAGCCCGCCAAGCCTTGCAGATTGGCGCATAGCGCATCTTTGATGAACTGCGGCGTCGTGTGCTTGGGCTCGCCAATGCCAAGGCTGATAGGACGTAGCTTGGGATTGGGGATGATGTCTTTGAAGAGCAGTCTAAGGCGCTCAAAAGGGTAGGGTTGCAGTTTGGATAGCAGGGGATTCATGCCCCAATTATCTTGGATGTAGGCTAGAAGATAAAATCCAGCCCGTGCGTTTAACTTCTATCAAGCTCTCGGGCTTCAAATCCTTCGCCGATCCCACACATTTCCAGCTTCCCGGCCAATTGGTCGGCGTGGTTGGGCCAAACGGCTGCGGGAAATCTAACATCATTGACGCGGTGCGCTGGGTGCTGGGCGAGAGCCGTGCTTCCGAGCTGCGCGGCGAGTCGATGCAGGACGTGATTTTTAACGGCACGAATTCGCGCAAGCCAGCTTCGCGTGCCAGTGTGGAGTTGGCGTTTGACAATGCCTCACACCGTGCGGGTGGGCAATGGAACCAATACGAAGAAGTCGCGGTGCGCCGTGTGCTGACGCGCGACGGCACGTCCAGCTACTTCATCAATAACCAAGCGGTGCGCCGCCGCGACGTGCAAGACGTGTTTTTGGGCACCGGCCTTGGCCCCCGCGCCTACGCCATCATTGGGCAGGGCACGATTAGTCGAATCATCGAGTCGCGTCCTGAAGAGCTACGGTTGTTCTTAGAAGAGGCCGCCGGCGTCTCCAAATACAAAGAGCGCCGCCGTGAGACGCAAAACCGCATCCACGATACCGAGGAAAACCTCACGCGCGTGACTGATATTTTGCGTGAGCTGAACGCCAATTTAGAGAAGCTAGAGCGCCAAGCCGAAGTGGCCAAGCGCTACCAAGGCTTGCAAGCGGACGTGACGCTGAAACAGCATCAGCAGTGGTTTTTAAAACGTGGCGAAAGCTTGTCTGACCAAGGCAAGCTTGCGGCAGAAGTGCTGGAAGCGACTAATAAGCTAGAAGCTAGTATGGCCGATTTGCGCCGTGCCGAAGCCGATTTAGAGTCGATTCGTCAATCGCATTACGAAGCAGGCGATGGTTTAAATGCCGCGCAAGGCTTGCTTTATGAGGCCAGCACCGAAGTCGGCAAACTAGAGGCGGAAATCCGCTTCGTGGTGGAAGGACGCGTTCGCGCCGTGGCTCGTATCGCGCAGATTGCCGAGCAGCTGCTTGAGTGGAAAACGCGCGCCGATACCGCCGCGCAGCACCAGGTGGATTTGGAGTCGATGGAAGCGGGCGCGGAAGAGCATGCCATTACACTTGCTGCGCAGTTAGAAGATATTGAAGTGCAAACACCTGAGCTGGAAGCACTGCTGGATAAGGCGCGCGGCAAGGTACAAGCGCAGCGCACACAGGTTGTGCAGGTGCAGCAGCAGATTCAAGTGCTGGCAGCCGAGCAGCGCAGTATTGACGAGCAATCGCGCAATATGGAAATGCGCCGTGAGCGCTTAGCCGCGCAGCAAAAAGAGGTAGCCGCACCCGATAACGAGAAATTGCAAGCCTTGGCCGAAGATCTGGAAATAGCGAAAGAGATTGCTTTGGAAGGCTCGGTAAGGTTAGAGAATTTGCGTGAGCAAGTACCCGCAAGCGACGAAGCGCGACGCTTGGCGCAAGCCAACGCTACTAGTGAATCCACAAAGTTAGCCGATACGCAGGCGCGGTTAGATGCGCTGCAAACGCTGCAAGCCCAAGTGATTGCGAACGACAATTTAAAGCCGTGGCTTGCCAAGCATGGGCTTGATCATTTAACAAAGCTGTGGACGAAGCTGCACATCGAAAAAGGCTGGGAAGCTGCGCTAGAAGCGGCTTTGCAAAGTCGTATGGGTGCGCTGGAAGTTAGTCGCCTTGAAATGTTGACATCGTTTGCTAACGATGCGCCTCCTGCTAAGTTGAGTTTTTATGCTGGTGCCGCAATTGGGGTCAGACCCCATCTCGGCTTCGCCGAGACCCTGGGTAAGACCCCAAATGCGACGCGTCCACTATTAAGTCTCATCAAAACCTCAGACGCCAACCAGCAAAGTTTGATGCGGGACTGGCTGCATGGTTGTTTCACTGCCGATTCACTAGATGCGGCGCTTAAAGCCCGTGAGTTGCTGCAAGCAGGTGATGTCATTTACACGCCGCAAGGTCATGCCGTCACGTGTACTTCTATTTCGTTTTACGCGGCAGAAGGCGAACAAGCGGGGCTTTTGGCTAGGGCTCAAGAAATTGAAAATTTAGACAAGCAAGCCCGAGCGCAAACCTTGATGGCGCAGGATACTCGCACCGCTTTGCAGCGCGCTGAGAGCCATTACGCTGAAGTGTCTAATCAGCTTGGCAAGGCGCAAAGCGATGCTAGTAGGGCTCAGGCTGCGAGTCACGATTTGGAAATCAAGTGGACAACGTTGTCCCGCCAAGTCAGCGAATCGCAGGCGAGAAGTGCACAGTTGGTGTCTGACGTGTCGGAAATCGACGCGCACATGGCAGAGTTTCAAGAGCGCCGTGTCACGCTTGAAGCGCAATTTGAAGATTTAGATATTCAGCTAGGCGAGGCGCAAGAAGTTGAAGCTACGCAAGGTGATGGCGTGATCGATGTTGAGCGCAAATTAAATGCTCTGCGCGATCAGCACCGCGCGATTGAGCGTCAGCAGCAAGAAGCGAGCTTTCAAGGCCGTAGCTTGGTCGCTCGCAAAGAAGAGTTGACCCGCAATATTGCGCTGGGTATTGGGCAAATCGCTAACCTGACGCGCGAGCATGAGCAACTGGATTTAGATTTGCTGCGCATGAACGATGCCGCCGCGCAATCGGGCTTGCAGGCCGCACTCTCATTGAAGCTGGAGCGCGAAATTAGCCTTGCCGCTAAGCGTAATTTGTACGACGACTTAAGTCAAAAACTTCGTGCCACGGATGAGCGCCGCATGGGGGCTGAGCGTGCGCTTGATCCGCAACGTGGACGTATTTCAGATTTGCAATTGAAAGAGCAGGCGACTCGTTTGGGTGCGCAGCAGTACGAGCAATTGCTTTTGGATGCGAAAGCCAATTTGGAAGCGGTGGAAGCCAGCATCACAGCGGGAAGCGTGAAGCTGTGGGGCTTGGCGGGTGAAATTGAACGTTTGAATCAAGCGATCTCAAGCTTAGGCGCGATCAACTTGGCAGCGCTGGACGAGCTAACTGCCGCACGCGAGCGCAAGACGTTCCTAGATTCGCAAATGGCGGATTTGACCGAGGCTCTCACCACACTGCAAGACGCGATTAAAAAGATTGACGCCGAAACGCGCGATTTACTGGGCAACACTTTTAACCAAGTCAATGAGCAATTTGGCCTGATGTTCCCCAAACTCTTTGGCGGTGGTCAAGCTAAGCTGATGATGACGGGCGAAGAAATTTTGGATGCAGGCATTGCCGTGATTGCGCAGCCTCCAGGCAAGAAGAACCAGACGATTCATCTGCTCTCGGGCGGCGAAAAAGCGCTCACAGCCATCGCACTCGTGTTTGCGATTTTTATGCTGAACCCTGCACCGTTTTGTTTGCTGGACGAGGTCGATGCACCGCTGGATGACGCCAACACCGAGCGCTACGCCAAGCTGGTGGCGAGCATGTCATCCGAGACGCAGTTCCTCTTTATTAGTCACAACAAAATTGCCATGGAAATGGCCAAGCAACTGATTGGCGTGACCATGCAAGAGCAGGGAGTATCGCGCATTGTGGCGGTGGATATGGAAGCCGCTGTCAGCATGGTTTTATGATGCCCAGATTGAGACCTCTATGAGCATTCGCATTCAGCTCTTGTTAGTCGGACTCGTCGTTATGGCGTACTTGGGCGCACGCTGGTGGTGGCTGGAGCGCACAGTTAAAAAACAATCCGCTGACGATGGCTCGCAGCCCTTATCCAGCATGCCTCTAGGGCGAATTGAGCCCACAATGCCCGCTGCGCATGACCTAGCAGAGAGCGAAGGCGCTGATGTTGCGCCAGAGTTTTCGGACACGCAAGTATTAGCTTCGTTACCAACCATCACGGTGGATCGCCGTCCAGTTTTAAATCAGCAAATCGACTGTATCGCCATGCTGGATATGGACGAGCCTTGCTCGGGCGACTTCGCACTGAGCTTGCTGCCCACGACGCGTCGCATCGGATCTAAAACATGGATGGTGGAAGGCTTGAATACGCAGACTGAGGCGTGGGAGCCTGTGATGAGTGGCCAAACATATCGTTATTTTCAAGCGGGTATTCAACTAGTTAACCGTAATGGCGCACTCAATGATGTGGAGTTTTCCGAATTTGTGGCTAAGGCCAGTAGCGTGGCTGATGGCCTTGGTGCCTCACCTGAATTCCCAGAGATGTTGGCGGAAGTAGCGCGTGCTGAGCAGTTGGCGCAGTTCACGCGAGGACACGACATTTTGCTCACACTCAATGTGCACGCCAAACGCGCGGCTTGGAGTTTCCCGTATTTGCAACAACACGCCAGGGCGGCGGGTTTTGTCGCAGGTGCGCTGCCAGGTCGCTGGGTACTGGGCGATAGCCGGCAAGACATGATTGCGCTGACGATTGATACGCATTTGGCGATGGCAGACGATTTGGATGCCGTACCGATTCGCAAGCTCACGCTCGCGCTTGATGTGCCGCAGGTGGCACGTGTTGACGTGAATAATCAAAAACCATTTGATGTGATGAGCGATGTGGCGATCAAACTGTGCGCCAGCATGGAGGCCGAGATCGTGGACGAGCAAGGCCGCGCCGTTGATGTGCAAGCTTTGCAGCGTACAGCGATTGAGCTAGAGACTGTGTACGACCGCCTAGACGAAGTTGGGTTGTCTGCGGGCTCCCCGATGGCGAAGCGACTCTTTTCGTAAGCATTTACCTTATGAACCCCGAGCAAGAAATTCAATCGCTGCGCGAGCAGTTGAGCAAACATGCACTTGCTTACTACGTACTGGATACGCCGACGGTGCCAGATGCCGAGTACGACAGGCTCTTTCAAAGATTAGAAGCGCTTGAGCTTAAGCATGCAGAATTAAAAACAATAGATTCCCCCACGCAACGTGTGGGCGGTGGCTTGTTGGGTGCGTTCTCGAAAGTCAAGCACGCCGTGCCGATGCTCAGCATTCGTACTGAGACGGACACCGAGAGCAGCGGCGCAAAAAACTTTGATGTACGGATTCGGAAAACACTTGAACTGAGTGAAACCGATACACCCATCGAATACGTGGCCGAACTCAAGTTCGATGGCCTGGCGATGAGTCTGCATTACGAGGATGGCATCCTCACGCAAGCCGCTACGCGTGGCGATGGTGAGACGGGTGAGGATGTGACGCAGAACGTGCGCACGATCCATCAAATTCCGCTTCGGTTGATCGCGAAACCAGCGATCACTTTGTTTGATGACACTGTGCCATCGAGGGTCGAAGTGCGGGGCGAGGTGTATATGCGCCGCGATGATTTTGAGACGCTGAACGAGAGACAGCGCATCAAAATTGCGGCAGGGCAAAAAGGCGAAAAAATTTTTGTCAATCCTCGCAACGCCGCTGCGGGTGCGGTGCGGCAGTTGGATAGCAAGATTGCTGCTGACAGGCAACTTAGTTTTTTTGCTTATGCCGTGGCGCAAGGTTTGCCCAATGAGGTGACCACGCACGCGCAAACTTTAGAGCAGTTGCACGCTTGGGGCTTCCCCGTGTCAACTGATGCACGCGTGTGCACGGGCGCGGACGAGTTGGTGCAGTTTCACCAAGATATGGCTGCCAAGCGCGACGCGCTGCCATTTGATATTGATGGCGTGGTGTACAAAGTCAATTCGCTGGTAAGCCAAGCGCGGCTTGGCTTTGTTAGCCGAGAGCCGCGCTGGGCCGTCGCGCACAAGTACCCTGCTCAAGAACAAATGACCACCGTGCTGGCGATTGATGTGCAGGTCGGACGAACAGGAAAATTAACTCCCGTTGCAAAATTAGCCCCCGTGTTTGTGGGCGGCGTCACGGTAACCAACGCAACGCTGCACAACGAAGACGAAGCGCGCCGTAAAGATGTGCGCGTGGGTGATACGGTCATTGTGCGTCGTGCAGGCGATGTGATTCCTGAAGTGGTGAACGTAGTCTTAGACAAGCGCATGCAGGATGCTCAGATTTTCACTATCCCCACGCATTGCCCTGTGTGTGGCAGCGTGGCTATACGCGAAGAAGGCGAGACTGACACGCGCTGCACTGGCGGTCTTATTTGCGGTGCGCAGCGCAAGCAAGCGATTGAACATTTTGCGCACAAACGTGCGGTGTACATTGATGGCCTTGGCGAAAAATTGGTCGAGCAAATGGTAGATGCAGGCATCATCAAAAGCCTGCCAGACATTTACCGACTTGGCTTGGCGAACATTGTGGCTTTAGATCGCATGGCAGAAAAATCTGCGCAAAACGTACTCGCAGCAATTGAAAAATCAAAGCAAACGACGCTACCAAGACTTTTATTTGGGCTCGGCATTAGGCATGTAGGCGAAAGCACCGCCAAGGCGTTTGCCAAGCACTTTGGCAACATCGACGCGATCATGGATGCGTCCGAGGAGCGGCTTCAGCAAGTACCCGATGTCGGGCCAGTGGTTGCGCAGAGCCTGCGAAGCTTCTTTGATGTGCCCTACAACCGCGAGGTGGTGGAGCAGCTTCGCGCCTGCGCCTTGACTTGGGACGAGGGCGAAGGTACGCCAACTGTGCCACAAATCTTAGCGAACAAAACCTTTGTGCTAACAGGTACGCTGCCAACGCTTGGACGCGGCGAAGCAAAAGAAATGATCGAAGCGGCAGGTGGAAAAGTCACAGGCGCAGTTAGCAAAAAAACCGATTACGTAGTAGCCGGCGCAGAGGCAGGGAGCAAGCTGGATAAGGCACGGGAGCTAGGTGTGTTGGTTTTGGATGAGACGCAATTAAAGGAGCTATTGGGTGGCTAATTATTCCCCTCATCGCCTCAGCGTCGCCCCGATGATGGACTGGACGGATCGGCATTGCCGCTATTTCCATCGCTTAATCACTAAAAACACGTTGCTCTATACCGAGATGGTGACGACAGGTGCGTTGCTGCACGGTGATGTGGCGCGACATTTGCGTTTTAATGACGAGGAGCATCCTGTTGCCTTGCAGCTGGGCGGCTCGGATCCTGCTGATTTGGCTGCGTCCGCCAAGCTGGCAGCGTCGTTCGGTTACGACGAAGTGAACCTTAATTGTGGCTGCCCCTCAGAGCGTGTACAAAAAGGCGCGTTTGGTGCTTGTTTGATGAACGAATCGCTGCTGGTGGCGGATGGCATCAAGGCAATGCAAGACGCAGTGAGTTTGCCGGTAACGGTTAAGCATCGTATTGGTGTCGATAAAAACGAGAGCTATGAATTCGTCCGCGACTTCGTGGGAGCCTTATTCCATGTAGGCTGCACGGTCTTTATCGTACATGCGAGGTCGGCTTGGCTGCAAGGTCTGAGCCCCAAAGAGAACCGCGAAATTCCGCCGCTGCGTTATGAGTTTGTATATCAGCTCAAGCGGGATTTTCCTGATTGCACGATTGTGTTGAATGGCGGCGTAAAGACGAATGAGGAGATAGAGGAGCATCTTGCACACGTGGACGGCGTGATGCTGGGACGCGAGGCGTATCACAACCCTTGGATCATGACGGAGTGGGATGAGAGGTTCTTAGGTGGAGAGGGGCATGCCTTTTCTCGCGATGAGGTCGAAGCGCAGATGTTGGCGTACATGCAGCGCGTGTGTCACAAGGAAAAGAGCGAGCGTGATGGGCTGATGTATCCGAGCGCGTATTCGGTGGCGCGGCACATGCTGGGCTTGCGTCATGGGCAAGCGGGCGCTAGGGCTTGGAAGCAGAAGTGGAGTGATAAACAGCAGTTTCGCCAAACATTTGGCGCATTGTTTCCAACGGGCTAAGGCTCAACGCGCCTAGCGCCGTCGTAGCGTTTATCCCAGTAACCCGTGTGCATATCTTCAATGCGAACTTGCGCACCTGGTTTGGGTGAATGGATGAATTTTCCTTCACCCACATAAATGCCCACGTGACTGAATGCGCGGCGCATGGTGTTAAAGAAAACCAAGTCGCCTGGTTGCAACTCTTCTTTTTCAATCGTCGTCGTTTGTGCTGCTTGCTCGGCAGCACTGCGTGGAAGCACCTTGCCAAGTGTTTGGGCGTAGAGTGCTTTGACAAAGCCACTGCAGTCAAAACCTGTATCAAACGAGTTACCGCCGCGCTTGTAGGGCAAACCTAAAACCCCCATGGCGCTGATAACGATGTCGCCTGCAGCCGTTGCGGCGTTGTTGACATGCGTGGCGGCTGTGTTGCCAACTTGCTGGACTTTTTCAATAAGGCCACGAGCCAGTAAGAGCTTATCTAAATCATCACTCGCATTGCTATTTGTTGCTACAGGCAATGCCTTGAAAGCCACGTCTGGTGAGGCTTGCAGGGCACTTGTCGCTGCAAGCAAGGCGGAGCAAAGGCTGGCGCGAAGGAGGATGTTGGTGATTGACATTGACTGGCTAGTTTAACGTGTTTCTCCATAAAAAAAGCCCACCGAAGTGGGCTCTCTTTATCTAGAAAAAGTAGGGAATAAAGCTTTACTTTTTAATCTCGACTGCCGCAGGCATCGCTGCTGGGCTAGAGGCCACATCTGTTGGTGCGGGAGCACTCACGGCGGCAGGTGCTGCTGCTGCTGGTTTGTCGCCGCGCATCGCCATCATGCCAGGGGACATCATGAGTGGCACGACTAAGAGCGCCACGATGTTGATGATTTTGATGAGTGGATTGACCGCAGGACCAGCGGTGTCCTTGTACGGGTCACCCACGGTGTCACCAGTCACAGCTGCTTTGTGTGTCTCGGAGCCTTTGCCACCAAAGTGTCCGTCTTCGATGTACTTTTTAGCGTTATCCCAAGCGCCGCCGCCCGTGCACATGGAGATCGCCACGAAGAGCCCTGTCACGATGGTGCCCATAAGGAGTCCACCCAAGGCTGCAGGGCCAAGGCAAAGACCAACCACGATAGGCGCAACCACTGGCAAGAGCGATGGAATCATCATTTCTTTGATGGCCGCTGTAGTCAGCATATCGACTGCTGCGCTGTAGTCAGGCTTGCGTTTGCCAGCCATGATTTCGCCGTCTGCGAACTGGCGACGCACTTCTACCACGACTGAGCCCGCGGCACGTCCAACCGCTTCCATCGCCATGGCGCCAAAGAGGTAAGGAATCAAGCCGCCAATGAAGAGACCCACAATCACCATCGGATTAGACAAATCAAACGTAATGGCTTGCCCGAAGGACTCCAGTTTGTGTGTGTAATCGGCAAACAGTACGAGAGCAGCAAGGCCGGCAGACCCAATGGCATAGCCTTTGGTCACAGCTTTAGTCGTGTTGCCCACAGCGTCGAGTGGATCAGTCACATCGCGCACGGAGCTTGGCAGTTCGGCCATTTCGGCAATGCCGCCAGCGTTGTCGGTGATAGGGCCGTAAGCATCAAGCGCGACAACGATACCCGCCATCGAGAGCATCGATGTTGCTGCAATCGCAATACCGTAAAGGCCTGCAAGCTTGTAAGCGCACAAAATAGCGATACACACAAACAGCACAGGCCATGCGGTGGAGCGCATGGACACGCCAAGACCTGCAATGATGTTGGTGCCGTGGCCCGTTGTCGAGGCTTGTGCAATGTGCTTCACCGGTGCGTATTGCGTGCCTGTGTAGTATTCGGTGACCCAAACCAAGGCACCGGTCAGCACCAAGCCAACAGCGCAAGCGCCAAATAAGGCCATGGCGTTTTCAGGCATCAAAGCTTTGGTGACAAAGTAAAACGCAATCAAGGAGAGCACGCCAGCAACAGCCAGGCCTTTGTACAAAGCAGGCATCACGTTCTTCATGCCAGGCGACGCCTTGACGAAGAAGCAGCCAATGATGGATGCGACGATAGACACAGCACCAAGTGCCAATGGATAAATCACGGCAGAGGTGCCAGCGCTGGTCATCATCAGTGCACCCAGCACCATGGTGGCGATCAAGGTCACGGCATACGTTTCGAACAAGTCCGCAGCCATACCTGCGCAGTCACCCACGTTGTCGCCCACGTTGTCGGCAATCACCGCAGGGTTGCGTGGGTCGTCTTCTGGAATGCCAGCTTCCACTTTGCCGACCAAGTCAGCCCCAACGTCTGCACCCTTGGTGAAGATGCCGCCGCCTAAACGGGCAAAAATGGAGATGAGGGATGAGCCAAACGCAAAGCCAATCAAGGGATTGAGACTAGCCGCCGTCACGGGACCTTTGCCGGCTAAGTACATGTAAAAAATAGTCACGCCCAGTAAGCCAAGGCCCACGACCAGCATGCCCGTAATCGCGCCGCCACGAAAGGCGACATCGAGTGCGGGGCCAATGCCTTTGGTCGCTGCTTGCGCCGTACGTACGTTGGCCTTCACCGACACGTTCATGCCGATAAAGCCGCAAGCACCCGACAGCACGGCGCCAAGCACGAAGCCGACCATGCTCATGCCATCTAAAAACACACCGATCAAAATGGCAAGCACGATGCCCACCATCGTGATGGTTTTATATTGCCGTGCGAGGTAGGCCGCAGCACCTTGCTGAATCGCCGCCGCAATCTCTTGCATACGGGCGTTGCCCGCGTCTTGAGCCAAAATCCAACTCCGAGCCCACACGCCATATCCAACGGCAAGAAGGCCACAAACCAGCGCTAAATACAGCGCAGAATTTCCAGACATAAAAGTCTCCCAATAAAGTAAACGAATGTAGAAAGTGTTGCTGTTTTAGGCAACTTCCCGCTCTCGTTGCTTCCTCGAACCGCATTCGATTGGCCAACGCTTTGACTCTAATTCAGAAAGCGCCATCCAATGCTTACGAACGGTGTCAGATGTGCTCAGTACAATCAGGGTTTTCCCCGTTATTTGATGCAAAACACGGGTTTTCACTTAGATTTTTATTGGAAGATTCCATATGTCATTAAGCAAAGTTAGCGCTGGCAAAAATGCCCCAGAAGAGTTCAACGTCATCATCGAAATTCCCATGGATGCCGATCCTGTGAAATACGAAGTGGATAAAGAAACGGGGGCGATTTTTGTCGATCGTTTTATGAGCACAGCGATGCACTATCCAACGAATTACGGCTATGTGCCAATGACACTGAGCGGCGATGGCGATCCTGTGGACGTGTTGGTGATTACGCCTGTGCCTTTGATCCCAGGTGTGGTGGTGACTTGCCGCCCGATTGGTATTTTGAAGATGGAAGACGAAGCGGGCGTGGATGGCAAAGTGCTGGCTGTGCCCATCGATAAAAAGTGCTCGCTCTATACACAGTGGCAAAAGCCTGAGGACATGAATCCGCTGCGCCTTAAAACGATTGCTCATTTCTTTGAGCATTACAAAGATTTAGAAGAAGGCAAATGGGTCAAGATCTTGGGTTGGGACGGGCTGGACGCTGCCAAGCAAGAGGTGCGCGAGGGCATGGAGAACTACGCGGCTCAAAACAAGGCTAAAGCCTAAATCGCCGTGCGCCACGACGAAAACCACCGATCACATCGCATTGGCTGGTTGCGTGCTGCCGTGCTGGGGGCCAACGACGGAATCGTGACGATGGCGTCCCTGATTTTAGGCGTGGCAGCAGCAGGCGCTTCTACCCGCGCAATTATGGTGGCGGGCGTCGCCAGTCTTGTGGCGGGTGCGATGTCGATGGCAGCGGGTGAGTATGTTTCGGTTAGCTCACAAGCCGACACCGAGCGTGCTGATTTGGCAAAAGAGCGTCTCGAGTTGGCGACCGATCCTGAGCATGAACATGCAGAGCTCGCTGCGATTTATGTGGCGCGTGGATTAGATGAGATGCTGGCTCATGAAGTGGCGACACAGTTGACTGCGCATGATGCGCTGGGTGCCCATGCCAGAGATGAATTGGGGATTTCCAGTATTCACACCGCACAGCCCATTCAGGCGGCGCTTGCCTCAGCGGCTACTTTTGCTCTGGGAGCCTCTCTGCCATTGGCCTGCGCGGTACTGGCTGCTTGGGCGATGCCTTTAGTGCCCATGGTCTGGGTTGTCTCGGTTTGCTCTTTATTGTTCCTTGTTGTCCTAGGTGTGTTGGCTGCCAATGCGGGCGGTGCATCGGTGCTGACATCGACACTGCGAGTGACACTTTGGGGCGCGTTTGCGATGGCGGTCACGGCAGGCGTAGGAATGCTATTTGGAGTGACGGTTTGACCTTAGCCAATGCCCAAGCGTTTGTACGCAAGCTTGGTCCCGGATTAATTACCGGCGCAGCAGACGATGACCCAAGTGGCATCGCGACCTATTCACAAGCTGGCGCGCAATTTCGTTTTGCTCTCGTGTGGACCTTGTTTATTACGACACCGTTGATGATTGGCATTCAAATGCTATCAGCTCGGATTGGTCTAATTACAGGTTCAGGTTTGGCTGCCAATATCAATAAGATTTGCCCACGCTGGCTGTCAGTAGCCTTGATTTGGTTGTTGTTGGCAGCTAACACGATCAACATTGCGGCCGATATTGCCGCAGTCGGACAGGTCATTCAATTGTTAATCGGCGGACCACTCGCGATTTATATTTTTGGCTTTGGTGCGCTTTGCATTGCGACACAAATTTACTTCTCGTATGAGGGTTCGGTGCGGGTCTTTAAGTGGTTAACTTTGGCCTTGTTTGCGTATGTGGCGGTGATTTTGATGGTCTCTATTCCGTGGAAGCAATTGCTGCTGGAGTCCACGCATCCATGGGCGTTTCTGCCCAAAGATACATCGGTAAAAGAATATGCTGCTTTGGTGGTGGCCGTTTTGGGTACCACGATTAGTCCCTACCTCTTTTTTTGGCAGGCGGCGCAGGAAGTCGAAGATGCCAAACGACGTCCAGACGAGCGTCACGAGCGCGGACATCATGCGCTGGTGTCGATGCACTTGATACGTATCAAGCAAGATACTTGCGTGGGCATGATTTTTTCAAATGTGATTGCGCTGTGCATTGTGGTGGCAACGGCCGTGACTTTGAATCTGCATGGCGTGACCTCGATTCAAACTTCAGCGCAAGCTGCGCAGGCGCTTAGGCCTATTGCAGGTGATTTCGCTTTTGCAATTTTTTCATTGGGCATTATTGGCACAGGCCTGCTTGCTGTGCCTGTATTGGCGGGTTCTGCTGCCTACGCCGTAAGTGAACTCAATGGTTGGAAGTCGGGCTTGTCGCGTGGATTTCGGGAAGCAAAGGGTTTTTACATCATCATCATTTTGGCAACCGGCATTGGGACAGCTATGGGTTACCTCGAGGTTGATCCGATCAAGGCGTTGGTTTGGAGTGCCATTATCAATGGCGTCATCTCCGTCCCCATCATGGCCACTTTAATGATCATCGGTCAATCAAAGCAGCTGATGGGTGAGTACATTATTGGGCCGCGCCTGCGTGTATTAGGTTGGGCGGCAACGACCTTAATGGCGTTTGCGGTGCTGGTGATGTTTGTGACTAGTTGAGCCCAATACAAAGATATTTCATCTCCAGATATTCGTCCATGCCATGCCGAGAACCCTCTCGTCCAAGACCTGATTGTTTGACGCCACCAAACGGGACATGCTCGGTCGCGATGATGCCGACGTTGATACCCACCATGCCGTATTCCAAGGCTTCTGCGGTTCGGTAAATACGGCCAATATCGCGCGAGTAGAAATAGCTAGCTAAGCCAAACTCGGTGTTGTTGGCCGCGTCAATAGCTTCTAGGTCGGCATGAAAACGGAACACGGGCGCGAAGGGGCCAAAGGTTTCCTCCCTCGCGCAGGCCATATCCGCTGTGGCCTCCGAGACGACGGTGGGTTCAAAGAATTGTCCTCCAAGGGTCTTGCCACCGATAATCACTTTGCCGCCTTTGGCAATAGCATCTGCTAAGTGACGTTTCACTTTTTCGACAGCCGCCGCTTCAATCAATGGACCTTGAGTGACACCCTCTTCAAAGCCGTTACCCACTTTGAGCTTACCAACCTGCGCGGCAAATTTGCTCACAAACTCGTCATACACCGCGTCTTGTACATAGATGCGATTGGCGCATACGCAGGTCTGGCCCGCATTACGATATTTGCTCGCCATGGCGCCTTCGACGGCACTGTTGATGTCCGCATCATCAAAGACGATAAAGGGCGCGTTGCCTCCAAGCTCTAGCGAGAGTTTTTTAACCGTGGGCGCGGATTGCGCCATCAAGATGCGACCCACTTCGGTGGAACCTGTAAAGCTGATGTGGCGCACGATGTCGCTTGCGCAAAAGACTTTGCCCACGGCAATCGAGTTGTCGCTATCCGCCGTGAGTACATTTAAAACGCCAGCAGGAATGCCCGCCCGAATAGCCAGTTCAGCCACCGCTAAAGCCGTGAGAGGGGTAAGTTCAGCGGGTTTGATGACGACCGTGCAGCCAGCCGCCAGTGCGGGGGCAACTTTGCGGGTAATCATGGCGAGCGGAAAGTTCCATGGCGTTATGGCTGCGCAGACGCCAATGGGTTGCTTCACCACCATCAAGCGGCGATTGTTGTCGAACTGGGGCAAGGTCTCGCCGTTGACGCGTTTGGCTTCTTCTGCGAACCACTCAACAAAACTGGCACCATAAGCCACTTCGCCTTTGGCCTCGGCAAAGGGCTTACCTTGTTCGGTAGTCAAAATGCGGCCTAAGTCTTCTTGGTTTGCCATTAGCAGGTCAAACCATTTGATCAAAATGGCGTGACGCTCTTTGCCCGTTTTACTTCGCCAATTGGGCAGGGCTGCATGGGCTGCAGCGATGGCGGCCTCAGCCTCTGGTGCGCTAAGGTTCGCCACATCGGCTATTTTTTGAGTGGTAGAGGGATCCGCGACAATAAAGCGGCTGGCGCCTTGCGTCCATACGCCGTTAATGAGTGCATCGGTTTTAAATAGGGTGGGGTCGTTGAGTTTGATCATGGTTTATAAATCGTACTGCAAAGGATCGTCGGAAATGCATCCGACTGTCGCAAAAGCGTGCTATGATTCATCATGTCTTTAATCTTATATAAGACATAAAACATATCAATCACTCATCTCAAAAGGAAATGACCATGACTAACAAAGCACCAAGCCGCGAAGAGCAAATCGCCGCCATTCAAAAAGATTGGGATACCAACCCACGTTGGAAGGGTATCAAACGTGGCTATACCGCGGCCGATGTCGTGCGTTTGCGCGGCTCTAATCCTGTGACTTATAGCCTTGCACAGCGCGGTGCTGAGAAGTTGTGGGATTTAGTCAATACCGAGCCTTATGTTAATTGTTTGGGTGCGTTGACGGGCGGACAAGCGATGCAGCAAGTTAAAGCTGGCGTGAAGGCAATTTATTTGTCAGGCTGGCAAGTGGCTGCCGATAACAATAGCTACTCATCCATGTACCCAGACCAGTCGCTGTATCCAGTGGACTCGGTGCCAAAAGTTGTCGAGCGCATCAACAATACGTTTACCCGTGCGGATGAAATTCAATGGTCTAAAGGCGTTGGTCCTGGCGACAAAGGCTACATTGATTACTTTGCACCTATCGTTGCCGACGCAGAGGCGGGTTTTGGTGGTGTTTTAAATGCCTTTGAGCTCATGAAGGCCAATATCCGTGCGGGTGCTGCTGGCGTTCATTGGGAAGATCAATTGTCTAGCGTTAAAAAATGCGGGCACATGGGTGGCAAGGTTTTATTGCCAACCAACGAAGCGGTGCAAAAATTGATTGCAGCTCGTATGGCTGCTGATGTGTGCGGTGTGCCGTGCCTTGTGATTGCACGTACGGACGCAGAAGCTGCCGATTTGCTGACTAGCGACCATGATGAAAACGATAAAGAATTTTTGACGGGTGAGCGTACTAGCGAGGGTTTTTATAAAACTCGTAAAGGTATGGACCAAGCGGTTTCGCGCGCAATTGCTTACGCACATTACGCCGACATGGTGTGGTGCGAAACAGGTACGCCTGATCTCGCGTTTGCCAAAGAGTTTGCTGACAAGGTCCATGCGGTTCATCCAGGCAAGATGTTGGCATACAACTGCTCGCCATCGTTTAACTGGAAGAAAAATCTGGACGATGCCACTATCGCCAAGTTCCAGCGCGAATTAGGGGCGATGGGTTACAAATACCAGTTCATCACTTTGGCTGGCATTCACAACATGTGGTACCACATGTTTGATTTGTCGCAAGACTACGTCAAGCGTGGCATGACAGCTTATGTGGAAAAAGTCCAAGAGCCAGAATTTGCAGCACGTGAGCGTGGTTACACCTTTGTCTCGCATCAGCAAGAAGTGGGAACGGGCTACTTTGATGATGTGACGACGGCTATTCAAGGTGGAAAATCCTCGGTCACAGCCTTAACGGGCTCGACAGAAGAAGAGCAATTTCATTAATCGACTTGTAAAAGTTTAAACCCTAGGCTATAATCTAGGGCTTGTCGGAGTGTGGCGCAGTCTGGTAGCGCACCTGGTTTGGGACCAGGGGGTCCAAGGTTCGAATCCTTGTACTCCGACCACCAATTTAAAGAGTCAGTAGCCAGTATCTCACGATATAAAGCTTCTGGCTCTTTTGCCTTTTTGGGTTTACTGTCCGTAGCTCAGTTGGATAGAGCAACAACCTTCTAAGTTGTGGGTCGGGGGTTCGATCCCCTCCGGACAGACCAAACTAGCGCTTGCTTAGGCGAGTGGCGACGTACATGCCGGCAATCAGCGCGGCCATAAAAATCACGATATCTAGGCCACCGGCATAAAGCGACGCAAACGCAGGGCCTGGGCAATAGCCAGCCAGCGCCCAGCCAACGCCAAATAGCGCTGCGCCTCCTACTAGCTTGACGTCGATGTCTTTGCGCGTGGGGAGTTCGAATTTATCGGCAAACCATGGCCGTTGCCCGTGACGCGGTGTGATGGCAAAAGCAAGCAAGGTAACGAGTAGTGCTCCGCCCATGACAAAGGCAAGCGTTGGATCCCATTTGCCCGGGAAGCTGCCTTCAAAGATAGCGCCAATATTGAGAAATCCAATCACCTTAATGGGCTGTGTCATACCCGAGAGCACTAAACCACACGCAAACAAAAGGCCAGCGAGTAGTGCCACAAGATTTTTTGGGATAAATAGCTTTTTCATGACGTGGACTTCTTAGATGAGTGGGTGGCCAAGGCGTTCCGCAATCCATACGGTTGCAAAGCCTGTGGCCATGAAAGTACAAGTCGCAATCAAAGAGCGTCCAGAGCGCCGACCAAGACCGCAGACCCCGTGTCCACTGGTGCAGCCAGAACCCATCACGGTGCCAAAACCAACGAGTAAGCCTGCTGGAACGAGAAGCCATGTTGAACGCGGCCCAGGCACTGAAATCGAGAGCATAGATGCAAACCAAGCGCCTCCAAGCATAAGCCCCGCAAGAAAGAACCAGCGCCAAGCGCCGTTGTGACTGCCTGCGTGAGACTGTTCAAATAAAGCCGTGCTGGCAATACCGCTAATGCCCGTCACGCGGCCAAGGCTGGCTAGCATCAGCCAGCTGGCAAGACCAATCAATATGCCAC
This sequence comes from Comamonadaceae bacterium, assembly GCA_947445115.1. Taxonomy (GTDB): domain Bacteria; phylum Pseudomonadota; class Gammaproteobacteria; order Burkholderiales; family Burkholderiaceae_C; genus JASGCK01. The sequence goes on from CANFCG010000038.1 coordinate 18,626, forward strand.
CGGTAAGAGCGGGAAAATAGTGCATCATCATTTCACCATCGGGCGTGCAAACCACTCACGACCTTTAAGCATTGCATTCCAGTAAACCCAAGGGAGGATGGAGGCTTTGAGAAACCAAGCCAAGCGAGTGGGGCGTTTGCCGTTGTTGAGCCAGCCTGGGAAGGTCGGTGCGACTTTGCCGCCGTATAAAAATTCAGCTAAAACGATGCGTCCTTTAGAGACCGTGAGCGGGCATGAGCCGTAACCGTCGTAAGACGCTGTACCGGATGCTTTGCCAAGCGCCGCCAGTACGTTGTGCGCAACGACGGGCGCTTGCTTACGCGCTGCGGCGGCGGTTTTTGCATTGGTGGTGTTGCCCACATCGCCTGCGGCATAGATATTAGCGAATTGCTTGTGGCGCAGGGTGCCGGGATCCACATCGACCCAGCCTGCAGCATCTGCAAGCGGACTGGCTTTGATAAAGTCGGGCGCCGTTTGCGGCGGCACGACGTGAATCATGTCGAAGCTTTTGGTGATAGATTCTTTTGTGCCATCGGGCAGAGCTTTTGTAAAAGTCGCCTGTTTGGCAACACCATCAATCTTGGTGAGTGTGTGTCCAAACTGAAGATCAATGCCGTAGCCGTTGACGGCCTCCATAAGAGCCGGCACATAGTCCGCAACGCCAAACAGCACAGCTCCTGCGTTATAAAACTGAACCTTAATGTCTTTGAGTTTTCCAGCAGAGCGCCAAGCGTCGCAAGACAGGTACATGGCTTTTTGTGGCGCGCCAGCGCACTTAATGGGCATAGGCGGCTGGGTGAAAATGGCTTTGCCTGAACCTAATTTTCGCACTAACTCCCATGTGTACGGCGCAAGGTCATAGCGGTAGTTCGACGTCACGCCATTCTTGCCAAGTGTTTCCTCCAAGCCTTCAATGCCTGCCCAATTAAGCTTGAGTCCTGGGCAGACCACGAGCTGCTGATAGCCGACGGCACTGCCATCCTCCAGCACAACGCAGTTGTTTTTTGGCTCAAACGTGGCGACTCGTGCCTTTATCCAGCGCGCGCCATGGGGCATCACGCTTGCTTCTGATCTTGCGGTGGAGGGGGCACTAAAAACGCCCGCGCCTACCATTGTCCAACCAGGTTGGTAGTAGTGCGTCTCTGCGGGTTCGATGATGGCAATGTCTAAGCCACTTGCTCTTGCAAGCAGGCTAGATGCGGTAGCAATGCCAGCGGCACCACCACCAATAATGACGATTGAGTGAGAGCTGTTTGTTGCCATGTGTGTCTCCAAGTGGAATGTGAGAGTAAAAATAAAGCGAATGGATAATATCAGTGAACGCTTATGGATGACCTACTGACAAACCCTGTCAACACAAAAGGATTACATGAGTTTTTGCAACATCAAGGTTGCGGCAATCACAGCAAGGATGGCAAATCCACGAGACAGCATTTGCTGCGGGATTTGCTTGGCAAGGTAGCGGCCTCCCAGCATCCCTAATACTGTGCCTAGAGAGAACGGTAGACCGATAGCCCAATCAAGTGCGCCATGGCTAGCAGATACAACAACGCCGCCAGCGGAA
>CANFCG010000039.1 GCA_947445115.1 Comamonadaceae bacterium
CGTTCGCGGATTTTAGCCGAGCCTTCTAGCGAAATAGAGGAACTATCGACCACGACCTTGGGTAGCAGCTTGCCTGTGGTGAGTCCGCCTTCGCCAAAGAGCACTTCTTTCAAGTCGTCGGTGGTGGAGACCATGGTGAACACGACTTCGCAACTCGCAAGGTCTTGCTTGCTTGCGGCAATGGATGCGCCATAAGCCACCAGCGGCTCGGCTTTAGAGGCCGTGCGATTCCACACCGTTGCCTTGTAGCCCCCAGCCAGCAAGCGTTTGACCATGGCCTCGCCCATGCGACCAAGGCCAATCCAGCCAATCGTGTTTGTCACCTGTGTTGTCATCTTGTGTACTCCTTGGGTCAATAGCGTTTGATAATTGATTTTTTGAATATTACCCACATCAAGGAGTCACCATGAACGAGAACGAAGCCTACAAGACAGGTCTGGCTGTGCGCAAAAAAGTACTGGGCGAAGCCTATGTGAACGGCGCGATGGCGAATATGAATGCGTTTACCGAGCCGCTACAGCAGTTCGTAACCGAGCACGCATGGGGCAATGTGTGGACGCGCCCGGGCTTAGACCTCAAAACTCGCAGCATGTTGAATCTGGGCATTTTGATTGCCAGCAATCGCCCGCACGAACTCAAAATTCACCTCAAGGGCGCGATCAACAATGGCGTGACTAAAGAGGAATTGGTAGAGATCTTTTTGCAGTGCGGCGTATACGTGGGTGCGCCTGCCGCGGTGGAGTCGTTCAAATTGGCGAAGGAAGTGTTTGCAGAGATGGATGCAGAACAGGCAAAATCGCTCTAACAGGATGGATTCCCGCCTTCGCGGGAATGAAGGAGATATCACCATGAAATTATTCTTACTTTCTCTGGCGATTGGTCTGCAGGCCATATCCAGTATGGTCTACGGGAAATCTCCCTCAGATAAACCCATTCGGATTGTTGTACCGTTTGCAGCAGGCGGCCCGACGGATGTGCTCGCGCGAGTGCTCGCGCCCAAGCTCTCGGCATCGCTGCATCGCCCCGTGATTGTGGACAACAAAGTCGGCGCCACGGGCGCCATTGGTGCCGTGCTTGTGGCGAAGGCAGCACCCGATGGCGATACCTTGTTACTCGGCACGAGTTCCATCATGGCGGTAAGTCCCAATTTGACGGTCAATCCGCCTTACGACCCAATCAAAGACTTTATCCCGATATCCATGGTGGCGACGATTGAAAACATCTTGGTCGTGCATCCCAGTGTGCCTGCCAAGACGGTGAAGGAGCTTATCGCTTACGGAAGAGCGAATCCTGGCAAGCTGACTTATGCGTCGTCAGGCATTGGCAGTACCTACCACTTGGGCGGAGAGTTGTTTGCCGCGCAAGCGGGCATCAGCATGACCCACGTGCCGTACAAAGGCGCCGCGCCCGCTATTCAAGACGTGCTGGCAGGCCACGTGAACGTGATGTTTGACAACACCTCGTCTGCCATTCCAAATATCAAAGCAGGTCGCGTGCGGGCACTGGGCGTTGCAAGCCTCAAGCGCTATCCCGCTCTGACTGATTTGCCAACGATTGCCGAAGAAGGACTAGCGGGCTACGAAACCACGATTTGGCTTGGGTTTTGCACCTGCTAAAACGCCAGCCGCCATCATCCAAAAATGGCATAAAGAAATTGCCGATGCGGTCAACTCTGCGGAGTTCAAAGAGAAGCTAGCGGTGCTTGATATGCAACCCCGTGCAAGTAGTGGGCCCGAGTTGGCGAATTACTTAAAAACTGACCTTGCCAAGTGGGCGAAGGTAGTGAAAGAGGCGGGGATTAAACCTGAGTGAGACAGACTTCACTCGCCTTTAATCCCGGCATCCTTAATCAACTTGCCATATTTCGCGTACTGAACGCGCATGACTTTGCTCAGCTCATCTGGCGTTAGGCCACGTGGCGTAAGGCCTTGCAGAGTGAACTTGTACTGCACATCGGGATCGGCAAGCGCTTTCACTACTTCGCTATGCAGCTGGGTGATGATGGCTTTCGGCGTGCCGCTTGGCGTCATCATGGCGAACCAGCTGTTGAACTCGAAACCTGCGAGACCGCTCTCATTCACCGTGGGCACGTTTGGAAATTGCGCCATGCGTTTGGGCGTGGAGACGGCAATCAGGCGTAGCTTACCTGCTTGCACCAGCGAGTTGACTGTTGCGATGCCTTGGAAGGCTGCGTCCACTTCTTTGCCCGCGACACCTACCGCCGCCTGAGTGGCACCTTTGTAGGGCACGTGCGTGAGGCTGATGCCTGCTTGGTTGGCAAACAGCGCCATCGCAATGTGCTGTGGGCTGCCGTTACCGCCAGAGCCGTAGTTCAGTGTGCCTGGCGCGCGTTTGGCTGCAGCAATAAAGTCCGCTGCCGTTTTGATGGGCGAATCACTGCGCACTACCAAGCCCCACTCAACTGTGGCAACTAAGGAGATAGGCTCAAAGTCTTTGAGAATGTCCCAAGTCTGCGGCTTCATGTTGGGCAGCATGGTCATGATGCTGTCGTTAAAACCCGCCAGCGTGTAACCGTCTGGCGCGGACTTAGCCACGCGGTCTGCGCCAATTGCCCCGGCAGCGCCAAGCAGGTTTTCAATCACGATGCCTTGTCCCATATCGGTACTCATTTTTTGCACGACGATGCGCGCGGCGTTATCGACGGCGCTGCCTGCAGCAAGTGGCACGATCAGCTTGATAGGTTTGTTTGGGTAGGTGCTTTGTGCGAAGGATAGGGCGCTAAAAATCAAACCGATAAATAGTGTGATGAATTTCATACATAGTCCCTAATGGGTGTCTTTAATTTACTTCTCGGACAGCAGGCATAGCGTGCTCTGCCGCGAATTGGTCTAATTTTTCAATTAACGTAGATGGCAGTGGCACACCATCCCGCGTGTTATCCATTCTGCGCTGCTGGCTTTGTTCTCCAGGCAACCAAATGCGATCCACATCAGGCATGCGCTCGCTGCTGCGTAGCTCTTGCACCAGCTTATCGACGCGTGCTTTGAAAGCATCGACATCGCCAAAGGCTGAGAGGTCAATCGCAAGAATCGCTTGCCCCGTGTTGGTGGTGGTCGTGTCGTCATGGTTGAAGTCGATGACTTCGCTGCCCATCGCCGCGCCGTTGAGCGTGCCCGCGAGTAAGCCCACGATGAGCGCGAGGCCATAGCCCTTGTAGCCCCCAATGGGCATCAAAAATCCTTCATCGGCACGCTTGGGGTCTAACAAGGGTTGACCTAAGCGATCCATCATCCAACCGAGCGGCATCATCTCACCCTTCATGGCTTTGGCTTTGACTTTGCCGTAGGCGGCCACGGTGGTCGCCATGTCTAGAACGATGGGTGACTCGTGCAGCGCAGGCACGGCAACAGAAATTGGGTTGGTGGACAGCAACATGTCGAGTCCACCCCAAGGCGGTAAATGGTTGGCGTTGCCAACTGCAAAGTACATGCCAATCATGTTTTCCATCATGGGCATTCGTGCATAGAGAGACGCAGGCCCCGCATGGTTGCTGTGATGTGCGCCGACCCACGCCACACCGCAAACGCGTGCTTTTTCAATTGCCAGTTCGGCGGCACGCTTCATCACCAAATGCCCCATGCCGTTATCGCCATCCAAGAGTGCCATGCCAGCCCGCTCGCTGGTGATTTTGATCTGCGGCGTGAGATTCATCCCGCCCGCTTTGATGCGCCGTGCGTAAGGCAACAAGCGAATCACGCCATGGCCATCCGAGCCCTGTAGCTCGGCTTCTGCCATCAGATTGCCGACGACGCTTGCGTCAGCGCTTGGAAGCCCAAGCCGTTCCATGGCGACGCTCATAAAGCGCTGAAGCTGGGCGTAGGGGATGCGGATATCGGTCACCGCTAGGCCTTATGGAATAAGGCTTTGTACTGGTCCCGTAGCAGATTCTTTTGTACCTTGCCCATCGTGTTACGTGGCAATTCATTCACCACAAAGCAGCGCTTAGGAATTTTGAAATTGGCAAGGCTGGATTTGAGCGAGGCAAGAATCGCGGCGTCATCTAGTTTGGCATTTGGCTTGGCAATGACGACTGCCACACCCACTTCGCCAAAGTCAGGATGCGGCACACCGATGAGGGCGCTCTCTGCCACGCCTGCCATCTCGTTGATGTAGCCTTCAATCTCTGCGGGATAGACGTTGTAGCCGCCGCTGATGATGAGGTCTTTGCTGCGCCCCACGATGTGCACATAGCCGCGTTCGTCAATCTTGCCCACGTCGCCCGTGCGAAAGAAGCCGTCCTTGGCAAACTCTTCCGCTGTCTTTTCGGGCATACGCCAATAGCCTTGGAACACGTTCGGGCCTTTGACCTGAATGCCGCCAATTTCATTCGTTGCCAGCGGCTTGTCGCCTTCGCCGCAAACGCGCAAAGCCACGTCTGGCAATGGGAAGCCCACGGTCGCCGCTCGTCGCTCGGATTGATTGGCATAGCGCGCATCAGCTTTGTACGGATTGGACGTCAACATGGCTGTCTCGCTCATGCCGTAGCGCTCTAGGATGGTGTGACCTGTGTGAGTTTTCCAGTCATCGAAGGTTTCTTTGAGTAGCGGCGCGGAGCCTGCCACAAAGAGACGCATGTTTTTGCAAGTAGCGGGCGTGAGTCCTGCTTCGCCCAGTAATCGAACATAAAGTGTGGGTACGCCCATGAACACGGTGGCTTCCGACATTTTTTGCAGCACAAGTTTCGGATCGAATTTCGATAACCAAATCATCTTGCTGCCATTTAGTAGTGCACCATGAATCGCCACAAACAAGCCGTGTACATGGAAGATGGGTAGCGCGTGAATCAGCACATCGTTTGGCGTCCAACCCCAATACGACTTGAGTGTTTGTGCGTTGCTGAGCATATTGCCGTGCGAGAGCATCGCGCCTTTGCTACGTCCTGTGGTGCCGCTGGTGTACAAGATGGCCGCCAAGTCATCGGCATGGCTTTCTGCCACGACGTAGGCGTCAGACGCCTGTGCAGCGCGGTCTAGCAGCGAGCCCGTGCGGTCGTCGTCCAGCGTGAGTACGTTTTGCGTGCCTGCTTTGAAAGCGATTTTTGAAACCCAACCAAAGTTCTTGCTGCTACACACCACAACCGCTGGCTCAGCGTTGCCGACAAAGTACTCGATTTCAGCGCTCATGTAAGCCGTGTTGAGCGGCAAAAACACCAAGCCCGCACGCAGCGTAGCAAGGTACAGCATGCAAGCCTCGACCGACTTTTCGACTTGCACAGCGACGCGAGCGCCAGCAGGTAAATCGAGTGACAACAGAAAGTTCGCCATCATGGCGCTACCGCGCTCTAGGTCGCGCCACGAGTAGAAGAGGCCATTGTCGGTCTCAATTGCTGTGGTGTTTAAATCTTTAGGGAAGTTGGCTCTCAGAGCCGCATACAAATTCGAGTTCATAGTGGGTTTAGTCGAGTTTTGCGCCAGAAGCCTTGACAACGACACGCCAGCGCTTGATTTCGCTATTGATAAAGCTGCCAAACTGCGCCTGGTTCATCGTGCTGAACTCCGCGCCCTGGTTGGCCCATATGGTTTTTAGTTCAGGGGCTTCCATGGCTTTTTTAATCTCAGCAATCGCACGAGCTTGAATGTCGGCTGGTGTGCCCTTAGGTGCCCAAATGCCGTACCAAGTCGTCACGGTGTAGTCGGGCAAGCCAAGTTCTTTGGCGCTTGGCACATCGGGGAAAGCTGGGCTGCGGTTTGCACCCGAGACCATGAGCGCCTTGATGCGTCCACCTTTGATGTGCACCGCGCTAGAGCCCAAACCATCAAACATCATGTCCACCTGACCGCCGACCAAGTCTTGCAGGGCGGGGCCTGCACCGCGATACGGAATATGCGTGATGAAAGTTTTGGTCTGAATTTTGTAGAGCTCACCCGCGAGGTGGTGCGACGTGCCGCCGCCTGCCGAGCCAAAGTTGTATTTGCCAGGGCTGCGTTTAATTAGGTCTAAAAATTCTTTGTGATTGGCTACGGGCAAATTTTTAGGATTGACGACGAGCACTTGCGGCACGATGGCGACTAAGGCGAGCGGTACAAAATCTTTCTCTAAGTCGTAGTCGAGTTTGTTGTACATGCTAGGTGCAATCGTGTGATGCACCGCACCCATAAAAAGCGTGTAGCCGTCTGGCGCTGCCTTGGCAGCAATGCTGGCACCCACCGTACCGCCAGCGCCGCCTCGGTTGTCGATGATGAGCTGCTTGCCCGTTTGCTTGGCAAACTGTGCAGACAATGGCCGCGCAAATGCGTCGGTTCCGCCGCCTGCTGGAAAGGGCACGACTAGCGTGACAGGCTTGGTTGGCCAGCCTTGAGCGAAAACTGTGCCAGTTGAAATCGCAAGGGTTGCGGCAACAGCGAGAGTGAAGAATGAACGCATGGGTGTCTCCTATTTTTAAATTTGTATGCCTACAGCCCACCCTAGAGCCAGCGGGTGACATCTTTCGATGCTGTGATGCGACCTTTGGCAAGTAGTTCGCGGTTTTTTGCTAGGGATTTTAGGTCGTAAAGATAGTTCACCATGAGGCCAAACGACTGCTGCAGCCCCTTGGGAGACAGGTCGCCCGCCCAGTTGATACGTTCGATTCGGGCGCCATTGCTGAGATGGAAACGGGCCACAGGATCAAGAGGGCGTCTGCCAGTGTTATCTTTTTGTTCGGGTAACTTGTCCGTTAATCCCCGCGCCAAATATTGCGATGCGGCAGTTTGCAAGCGCCGCCGCAGATCGCTTTTTTCTGTCAAAGTCTTGATGGTTGTGGCTTGCAGGGCTTTATCCAAGGCTTCATCTGTTTGTTTAATCCAACGTGCCAGCCCTGGAATAGGCGAGAGCGTTGTGAATGTTTTGAGCTGTGAAAATTCAGTTTTTAAAGTTTCAACCACGAGTTTGATGAGGGAGTCACCAAAACTCACGCCCTTTAGGCCTGCTTGCGTGTTGCTAATAGAGTAAAAAATGGCGGTACTCACTTTGGATAAATCCGTGGGCGCTGCGGCCACATCCAGCAAGGCCTCCATGCCCATCGCCACGTGATCGTCAAACTTGTTGGCGAAGGCGACTTCTACAAAAATGAGAGGCTCGTCTGGCAGCCGAGGATGAAAAAATCCGTAGCAACGGCGATCTGCATCGAGGCGATTTTTCAAATCATCCCAGCTTTTGATGTCGTGCACGGCTTCGTATTTGATGAGCTTCTCGAGCAGCGATGCGGGCGAATCCCACGAGATGCGCTTGAGCTCTAAAAACGCCACGTCAAACCAAAAGCTAAACAGACCTTCTAGCTCGGCGTCCAAGGTGGCTAGCCTTGTATCGTCACGCAACCAGGCCAGTAACTCAACCCGTAAATCAATTAAAAATCGAATGCCTGAAGGGTGAGCTGAAAAGCTTTGTAGCAAGCGGCGACGCGGCGAATAAAGGGCGCGGCGTAGTTTGATTTCAGCCATGCCTTGCTCAGGCGTATCAATACTTTGCTCGTAATGCTCTTTGGCTGGACGTAAGCGCGCCATGTCGGGGGCGAATTTTTCTGACATGAGGAGGCAAAGCTGGAGGCGATGATTCGCTGGCGCCGTGGCATACCAGTCAATCACCTTGGCGGCACGTAAGCCCGCTTCGGTTTGGCTAATGCTGGGCTCGATGACCGCCTCCAAATCGGTGAACAGTTTGCGCAGCTCGCTTGTTTTCATCGCCTTAGAGGGCTTAATTCCGATACGCTCTAGCCATGATTTTTTAGAGAGATCACTCATAAAGGCACCTTCGGTCGGAGAGGGGTTGAATGTTGTAATTTGGAAATGGGCACTTGAGCACGGGCGCGAAGGACATCAAGTTGACGCAGTAAATGAGTCTTCATCGCGGCTTCTGCGCCGGCACTGTCACGCGCTTTAATGGCTGCAAAAATGGCCAAATGTTCGCGCAGGCTCTGTGCCATGCGCTGCGGGGCTTGCAGGCCTTGTCGGCGTGCTAATTTCAAAATTTTCCGCAATCCATCGGTCACTTGCGCTAACCAGTGGTTGTCTGCCAAGGTAATGAGCGCTTCGTGGATAGCGTAATTGGCAGCGTAATAAGCCGTGATATCGCCTTGGTCGGCTTGATACTGCAAGCGCTCGTGCAACTCTTCAAGCACCACGATGTCGGCGTCGGTTGCTTTTTGTGCCGCTTCAAATGCCGAGCGTCCTTCTAAGAGTGCGATGACGGGAAAGATTTCTTCTAAATCGGCGTCGGTGACTTCGCTCACAAACGAGCCACGGCGCGGTTCATGGCGCACCAAGCTCTCGGAGGCCAATACCTTCAAGGCTTCGCGCAGGGGGGTGCGAGAAATACCCAGCTGCTCGCAGAGCTGCGTCTCATCCAAAAATGAGCCTGGGATGAGCTCGCCAGAGAAGATGCGATCACGCAATCGTGTGGCAACATCGTCGTGCATGGAGGAAGGATGTGGGCGCATAGTTGTTTGTAATTTCACATAATTATAAGAAATTACAAACGCAAATGCATGGGTAAAAACCCTAAATGGGTTAGCTCAAAACAAGCAGATGCTTTTGCCGCTCTGCGGTCGTCGCGAGCAAGCTGCCAATGCCAGCATCGAAAGTGACGAGTTGGCGTTTATTTTGGACGGCGAGTGTGAGCAAGTAGGCATCCGTGATTTGCCTATGTCCTTGCAAGCCGCCCGTACAGGTGCTTAGAACCTTGTCAAAGCCAAAATTTAAATCTAGGAATTGATGTTTTTTGTGAGTGACGTTGGTTTGTAGTAATAAGGTCGCGTGACTCAGTTTAATAGTTTCCAAGCGATGCAGCATGGCAAACGCAGGCTGAGTCAGGATACGCATGAAACCAGCTTGCGTGAGAGCACAAGTTGCCCATCCATCGGAACTATTTTTATCGAACCACATTTGCATCTGTGGGTGCTGCGTCTGCTGCGGCCAAGCCAAAGCAATGAGCGCATTGATGTCAAACAGATATTTCATACTCAGCGTGTAGCATGTTGTTAACCTGTTCCATCGTGATTTTGGGCGTAGGCTTTCCGTCAGCGCCGCTCGCGCGGTTCATGCTGCTTAGATCAAACACCCAAGCTTCGCCCTTTTTAATCATGCCGACCTGCGCGACACCAGGGGCTGATGCTTTGGTTTGCCTAGCCATGTCTGCCAAAGCTTCGCTTAGCTTCATGGCTTTCGCATTGGCATAAGTCTTGACAAACTCATAGACATCGAGGGGCAAGGTGATGGTAATGCGAACGGCAGCTGGCGAGGTTGATGTTTTCATTTGATGCACTTTATTAAATTTGATGCGATTTTTAAATTATGCGCCATTTATTAAATCTACATCTTTTTTGCTTTTGGCTGCTTTGGTTTTGGTACGGGCAGCGCATCCGCTGTGATGCGTATCAATTGGACCAGCCATGTGCGGTCATCCAACTGGTCTTGAATCAAGAAAGAGTTTTTCGCACTTGGGTAAGGCGGTGCAAGCAAAACAGGCTCTAAAGCCTTATCTACAAAGACCTGCCCCTGTGCCGTTATCTTGACGAAGAGCTGGTTACCGCAAATTAAAGCAACGACTTTTTGATTGCAGTAGATGGCGTATTCGCCAAACATTTTGCGGGATTCAAGAGAGCCCGCACCATGCATTTGCTCTAGGACATAGTCGGCGAAGTGCGCATCTGAGGCCATAAAAATTCCTTGCTGTGAGAATAGGCGAATCAATCATACCCATCACACTGCGGGTCATAGCGGGGACATGACTGGTCGCTGGTGGGGTCTGGCTTGTGACAAAATTAGTTCAACATAAAACCAACCCTCACCCTAGCCCTCTCCCACAAGGGGAGAGGGTATTTTTATCTTTAAAGGAATCAAACCATGTCTAAAGCAGTCTTAATTAACGCCGTTGGTGGCGCAGAACAAATGGAACTTGTCGATGTAGAAGTCGGCAACCCAGGTGCAGGCGAAATCCGCATTCGCCACCACGCCATTGGCCTGAACTATATCGACGTGTACCAACGCGCTGGCGTGTACGCGCTGCCGCTGCCGCTGCGCCTCGGCATGGAAGGTGCCGGCATCGTTGAGGCTGTGGGTGAGGGCGTGACGCATCTCAAGGCTGGCGACCGTGCCGCTTACGTCAGCCAACCACCTGGCAGTTATTGCGAAGCACGTGTGATGCCAGCCAAAACTGTGTGCAAATTGCCAGATGCGATTTCGTTTGAAACGGGCGCAGCCATGATGCTGAAAGGCTTTACGGCGTATTACCTGCTACACAAAACGCTGCCACAAGGCGGGCTCCACAAGGGTGACCATGTGCTCTTCCACGCAGCTGCTGGCGGAGTTGGTTTGATTGCTTGCCAAATGGCGAAGAACCTCGGTCTGAACCTGATTGGCACGGCAGGGTCGGATGCGAAATGCTCATTGGCTAAGCAATACGGCGCGGCGCACACGATCAATTACTCAACAGAAGATTTCTTGGCACGTGTCAAAGAAATCACGGGCGACAAGGGTGTGCGCGCCGTGTACGATTCGGTCGGCAAAGACACGTTTGATAAATCGCTAGATTGCCTCTCGCCGTTTGGTCTCTTGGCCAGCTATGGCAATGCTTCTGGCAACGTGCCGCCGCTCAATATTGGTGTTTTGGGTGCGAAGGGCTCATTGCACATCACGCGCCCAACCGTGTTTACGCACTTGGCAACGCGCGAATCCGCACAGGCGATGGCCGATGCGGTGTTTGGCATGGTCGCCAGCGGTGCGATCACCATCCCGATTGAGCAGCGCTATGCGCTGGCGGACGTGCAGCAAGCACACCGTGATTTGGAAGCTCGCAAGACGACAGGCTCGACGATTTTGATTCCTTAATCGCAAACGGCACCCATAAAAAAAGAGAGCCTCGGCTCTCTTTTTTATACCTTCAAACTTTTACGCTTGGAAGGGCAGCTTCATCTCACCAAGGTCACGCTTAGTTTCAACCATCACGAGTGGCTCGTTTTTGATTTCAACCACAGGCGGACGCTCGCGCGGCACATGCACAGGCTTTGGTTCGGCAGCAATTTGCGCTTGGACAGCCGCAATCTTGGCGGCATCAGAGCCAACCCACTGAAGGCCAGAACTACTCGCTACTTGTGCCATGTCGGCCACAGGCAGGCTATACGCTTGCACTTTAGGCAAACCCGCAGGTGCTGTCGCTTGAGCGGGAGCTTGCGCGGCAGGACGTGGCACCGGTGCTGCATGAGTCGTTGGCGCAGTTTGCTGGTCTTGGTTTGTGGCTTCAGCCGTCCCTTCAGCGCCACGTTCAGATCTACGATCACGACCGTTGCGATCACGGTTGCGGCTTTCGCGCGGCTCGCGTTGTTCACGCGTCGTCGTCGATTGTGGGTCTTGGCCTTCGGTTACTGCTTGTTGTCCACCCATCAAAGCTTCTGGAGCCACAACTGACGCTGGCGCATCGCCCTCGCGTGGTTGGCGCAGATCTGGACGATCGGGACGCGGCTCACGCGGAGGGCGTGGTGCACGCTCGGCTCTAGGCTCACGTGGCTCGCGCGCCTCTTGTCCTTCTGGGCGTGGCTCGCGTGCAGGGCGATCAGCCCTTGGCTCACGCGGAGGGCGTGGCTCGCGTTGCTCTTGTCCTTCTGGGCGCGGCTCTCGTGGTGCGCGGTCAGCTCTAGGTTCGCGGGGAGGACGATCACCTCGTGGCTCACGTGGCTCGGCTGGTTTGCCGTCTTCGCGCGGTGCGCGGTCAGCTCTAGGTTCGCGGGGAGGACGATCACCTCGTGGCTCACGTGGCTCGGCTGGTTTGCCGTCTTCGCGCGGTGCGCGGTCTGGTCGTTCGGCACGATCTGCATCCCGGTTGTTGCGACCACCGCGGCCACCGCGTTCGTTACGACCACTCCGGTCGTTGCGGCCGCCGCGCTCATTGCGCTCCTTTGAGCCTCCGCGCCCTACGGTAGAGGGTGCCTCTTCTGGTGTGGCAGGTGTTGGCGCAGTGCCAAACAATCCCTTGATCCAACCCAAGAGTCCGCCGCTAGAGGCTACAGGTACGGGAGCCATAACTGGCTTGACTTCACGGGCCGCTGCACGTGGCGCTGGCTCAACATGGACGGGCGCTGGGGCATCAGGCAAGACGCCTTTGATGATGGGCGTTTGTTTGTTGGTAGGCTCTTGCGAGCGATGGGCGCCGCTGCTTGGGTCTTCAAACTCTTCGGCCAATTTGTAGCTGGCTTCAATGCTGTCTAAGCGAGGGTCATCGTGCTTGAGGCGTTCTAACTTGTAGTTCGGTGTTTCTAAGGTTTTGTTAGGAATGAGCAGCACGCTGATACGTTGGCGCATTTCAATTTTGGAAATTTCGTTACGCTTTTCATTGAGCAAATACGAAGCCGCTTCCACAGGCACTTGCACGCGCACGGCGGCGGTGCCTTCTTTCATGGCTTCTTCTTGGATGATGCGCAAAATTTGCAATGCCGAGCTTTCGGTATCGCGGATATGTCCTGCACCGCCGCAGCGTGGGCAAGGAATCGACGCGCCTTCAGACAGGGCAGGACGCAAGCGCTGGCGGCTCATTTCCATCAAGCCAAATTTGCTGATCGTGCCAAACTGCACACGAGCGCGGTCTTGGCGGAGTGCATCGCGCAGGCGGTTTTCGACTTCACGGCGATTTTTTGACTCTTCCATGTCAATAAAGTCAATCACGATGAGGCCACCCAAATCGCGCAGGCGCATTTGGCGTGCGACTTCATCTGCCGCTTCTAAGTTGGTGCGCGTAGCCGTTTCCTCGATGTCGCCACCGCGAATCGAACGTGCCGAGTTCACGTCAACGGACACCAAGGCTTCGGTGTGGTCAATCACAATCGCGCCGCCGCTTGGCAACTGCACGGTGCGGGCATAGGCGGTTTCGATCTGGTGTTCGATTTGGAAGCGCGAGAACAGCGGTGTGTCATCGCGGTAACGCTTGACCTTGGCTTCATGCTCAGGCATGACGTGTGCCATAAACTGACGCGCTTGTTCATACACATCGTCGGTGTCGATCAAGATATCGCCAATGTCGGAGTTGAAGTAGTCGCGAATCGCGCGGATGACGAGTGATGATTCTTGATAAATCAAGAAGGCGCCATTACCCGCTTGGCCTGCACCGTCCACAGCGGTCCAAAGCTTGAGTAAATAGTTCAAATCCCATTGCAGCTCTTCCGCCGAACGGCCAATGCCAGCGGTGCGAGCGATGATGCTCATGCCTTTTGGATATTCGAGTTGGTCGAGTGCATCTTTCAGTTCAGCACGGGATTCGCCTTCAATACGGCGCGAGACGCCACCACCACGTGGGTTGTTTGGCATGAGCACGACATAGCGACCTGCCAATGAGACGAAGCTAGTTAGCGCAGCGCCTTTGTTGCCGCGTTCTTCTTTTTCGACCTGAACGAGGATGCTTTGTCCCTCTTTAATCACGTCTTGAATGCGCGCTTGCGAGGCAGGCACATCAGATTGAAAATACTGTTTTGAGATCTCTTTGAATGGCAAAAAGCCGTGGCGCTCTTCGCCGTAATCGACGAAGCAGGCTTCTAGCGAGGGCTCGACGCGCGTGACGACGGCCTTGTAGATGTTGCCCTTGCGCTGTTCGCGCCCTTCGATTTCGATCTCGTAGTCGAGTAGTTTTTGACCATCGACGATGCCTAAGCGGCGCTCTTCCGCCTGAGTGGCGTTAATTAACATGCGTTTCATGTTTGTTCCTTAAATTATCCTAAAAACCAAGTGCATATTGCACCAAGGACACCAGAAACCAACACAGATCAAACGAGGGGAATTGCCTAGTTGCTAAGGGACGACGTTAAACGTCAAACCGCCCGCAAGCCATGATGGATGCGGGTTTCAAAGCGGGGCGCAGTGCAAAGAGGACTGTTTTAAAAGTAGCGATTAAAAGCATCATCAAAGCAAAAAATCGGCAGATGGGTCATTTATTTCAAACGCATCTACCAACACATATTCCGTTATTTAAGTTTGTTCTGTGTGGTGTATCGCAACTCTTGCTCATCGCGGCAGATCTGTGGTCTGAGGCTTATGAGGCGAGGGTAACGCTAGGTATCCACCTTATCAACCCGCGCTAAATTAGCGCCGTGGTTAACGTTTTCATTATAAGCGCGTAAGCAGCGGTGAATAAGCACCCCGCAAGCCGCACCCACGATTTGCGCCAAAATAAAACTGAATGCGCTTTGCGGCGCAATGCCCGAAAAGCTATCGCTCATCATCCGTCCCAGCACCGCAGCAGGATTGGCAAACGAGGTGCTGGCAGTAAACCAGTACGCCGCGCCAATGTAGCTGGCCACCAAGGCGCTTGCTGATGCACGTGTATAACTAGAGCGCAAGATGACAAAGATTAATCCCGCTGTAGCGACTCCTTCGGCAATCCATTGCCCTGTGCCCGTGCGGATGTGGCTGCTAACTTGAATGATGGAGACATCGAACATCGAATGAGCCAAGCATGCGCCAGTTATTGCCCCCAAGCTTTGTGCCGCGATATAGCCCACGAGCTGTGGTTTCGATTCACGCCACAGCATCACGCTACTGACCAGCGGATTGAAGTGTGCGCCACTGATGCCGCCTAGCGTCTCAATCAACACATACAAAATAAAAACGGTCGCTAGCGTGTTGCCAAGTAAGGCAATGGCAACATTGCCGCCAGAAAGGCGCTCGGCCATGATGCCCGAGCCAATGACGGTACAGAGCAGGAGAAGCGTCCCTAAAAATTCGACAAATATTTTTTGTGTGAGCGAATGCTGAGTGGTCATTGCGAGGCCAATTCTTTTGCTGTTGCTCTGAGGGCCGTTGGCAGCAGTCGTTCGGCGGGTAATGAAATCAAAAGTCGAATGCGTTTGGTGATCAGGTGCATGGTTTGCACAAAAGCTTCAAGACGTTGTTCATCGCTTCCCGTCGTATTGGATGGATCAGCGTAGCCCCAGTGTGCTGTCGCTGGTTTGCCAGGCCAATAGGGACATACCTCACCTGCTGCGTTGTCGCACACCGTAATGATGAGATCCATGTGCGGCGCATCAGTTCCTGCAAACACGTCCCAGCTTTTGCTAGTCAAGTAACTGGTATCAATACCCGCTTGATTCAAAACTTGAATCGCTAGTGGATTCGGCTGTTGGTTCTCACGCGGTGAGCTACCCGCAGAAAACGCCTTGAATTTACCTGCGCCAAAGTGGTTGAGCAATGCCTCGGACAAGATACTACGTGCGGAGTTGTGAGTGCATAAGAAAAGTACGTTGATAGGTTTGATGGTGTTTGTCATGGTATGGATTGAGTTAGGAACAAGCCGCTCCTTGGCAGCAGTTGTCGGTCAGGTATCCCAGCAGCTCGTTCATGGTGGCAAATGATGCGCGGTAGATCAGGTTGCGCCCTTGCCGCTCGTGTCCGATGAGGTCCGAACGAGTGAGCTCTTTTAAGTGGAAGGACAACGTATTGGATGCAACTTTCAATTGCTCGGCCAAGTCACTAGGCGTGAGGCCGTCATTGCCTGCGACGACCAGCGCACGAAAGATTCGCAGGCGCATTTCTTGCGCTAAAGCGGCGAGAGAGCGGATGGCGTCAATTTCCTTCATGTTCAAATTATATGATATTCGTAGAATTATCGAATTATATTTATTTTTTTTATGTGTGGCGCTTGAGTTGTCATCGAATTGACACAACTTTTTGTCAAGATAAAAAGTTTACTAACGCCCATGCAAGGGCAACAAATAAGGTTTCATGAAGACACTTAATTTTTTAGCGATCAGCAGTTTTTTGGTCGCAGCACCATTCGGTTTTGCGACTGGTCAAAGCATCAGCGGTGCGGGTTCCTCGGCTGCCGCGCCTATCTACCAAAGCTGGGCGCAGGAATATCAAAAGTCGGGCTATGCTGCCGTGGCTTACGAGTCCATCGGCTCATCGGCAGGTTTAAAAAAGATTCGTGAAAACACCACCGACTTTGGCGCTTCGGATGTGGCGCCCTCCAAGGACGAACTTGATAAATCGGGACTGGTGGTGTTTCCGATTGCCATTACGGGTGTTGCCCCTGTGGTGAATTTACCTAGCCTAGGGGATCGACCGCTGCGGTTGGATGGCGCTGTATTGGCACGCATCTTCTTGGGTGAAATCACGATTTGGAGCGATCCGCAAATCAAGCAGCTGAATCCTAATTTGAAGTTGCTAGACTTAAAAATCAAAGTCATTGTGCGAAGCGATGGCTCTGGCACGACCTATAACTTTGCAGATTACTTGGCCAAGGTCAGTGCCGTGTGGATGTCGCGATTTGGCGTGAAGACGGGCTTTACGTGGCCGCAGACCTTTATCGGCGCAAAGGGCAGTGATGGCGTGGTGCAAGCAGTCAAGACAACGCTGGGTGCCATTGGCTATGTTGATTACGGTTATGTTCAAGCCAATGGGCTTAAAAGTGCGCAATTACAAAATGCGCAGGGACATTTCGTATCCCCATCAAACGCTGGCTTTCGCGAGGCGCTCACGCATAGTGATTGGTACAGTAAAGGCAGTTTTGCGGGCACGCTCACTCAGCAGACGGGCGAGGGAGCTTGGCCTATCACCATGGGCACGTTTGCACTCTTCCCTAAAAATACGGAGCATTCTGTGGAAACGACTAGGGCACTAGAGTTTTTTGTGTGGGCTTTTATGAACGGTGACAAACTGGTACAGCGAAACAATTTTGTCAGGATGCCAGACCGCATTCAAACGCAGGCTTACAAAATTATCAGTTCCATTAAAGATAAAAACGGTGCGGCATTGAGCGTCAAAATGGTTTCTTATACGGCCTCAAAAAACTAATACTGTCACCAAACCGTCACGCAATCGACATATCTTTTTTGCACACTTGCGCTTAAGTAACAACCAAGGAGTGCAGTGATGAGTGATAGTTATGCAGGCAAGTTTGAAAATTCAGAAGGTATAAACACCGTCAACAATCCGTACTTAGATGAGGTCGATGTCACAAGGCGCCAATTGATTGGCAGCAGCTTGGCTGCCGTGACTTTGCTAGCAGGCATGGCGGGCAGCGGCTCGGCGTTTGCTGCAAAAGAATCGCTAATTAAAACCAAAGGTGAGTTATTGGGTTTTACGGCTGTGCCTGTCTCTAGCAGTGACGAAGTCATTGTTCCACTAGAGTACGACGCGCAGGTCTTGTACCGATGGGGCGATCCAGTCGGTGCCAAGCTGGGCAGCCCTGCGTTTAAAGCAGATGCCAGCAACACCTGGCAAGAACAGGCTTTGCAAGCTGGCATGCACCACGATGGCATGGAGTACTTTGCGCTCAGTCAAAACGGCAATAGAGGCTTACTCGCTATCAATCATGAGTACACCGACGATGGTCTCTTACACGCCGATGGGATGAAAAATTGGAGCGCCATCAAAGTGCGCAAGGCGCAAGAGGCGCATGGTGTCAGCGTGATTGAAGTGGAGCGCAAAGCCGATGGTTGGAAAGTGTTGCAAAATTCCAAATTTGCACGCCGCATCACAGCTAACACCATGATGGCAATTAGCGGGCCTGCGGCAGGTCACAAAGTGATGCAGACCAGCTACGACCCAAGCGGGACAAGGGTTCTGGGCACACTCAACAACTGCGCGGCAGGTCAAACGCCATGGGGTACCTATCTCACGTGTGAAGAAAACTGGAACGGTTACTTCAGTACCAGCACCAAGCCCACTCCGCAAGAGCTGCGCTACGGGATGCGCAGCAAAGGCTGGGGTTACCAATGGCACGATTTTGATACGCGCTTTGACGCTGTGGTGGAGCCCAATGAGGCTCATCGCTTTGGCTGGGTGGTGGAAATTGATCCCAAAGATCCGATGCAGATGCCCGTCAAGCGCACTGCACTAGGCCGCTTTAAACACGAAGGCGCGACCTGTACGGTTAGCAAAGACGGATACGCCGTGATTTACATGGGTGACGACGAAAAGTTTGAGTACATCTACAAGTTTGTGAGTAGGGACAAAGTTGCAAAAAATGGAAAAGGCGAAGTCAGTGGTTTCGCCGCTAACAAAAACATCCTAGATGCAGGCAAGCTGTACGTGGGACGTTTTGATGCTAAAGGTGTGGGGCAATGGATTGAGCTCACGCAGGGTCTGAATGGTCTCACACCAGATAAAGGCTTTGCCACGCAAGCTGATGTGCTGATTCAATGCCGCTCTGCCGCTGATGTCGTTGGAGCAACCAAAATGGATAGACCCGAGTGGATTGCGGTACATCCCAAGACGAATGAAGTGTTTGTAACGATGACCAACAACAACCTGCGAGGCCAAGCGGGACGGGCTTCCGCAGAGCAAGTAGACGACGCCAATCCACGCGCTGACAACCAGATGGGGAACATCTTGCGTTGGCAAGAAGATGGCAACGACGCGGCTGCCACCACATTTCGCTGGACGCATTTTGTGCTGGCGGGTGATCCTGCGATGGCAAAGGCTGAGCATCAAGGCACCATTAAAGGCGACATCTTTAGCTGCCCCGATGGGTTGCGTTTTGCGCCAAATGGCCTCTTGTGGATTCAAACCGATATCTCCACATCGGTAATGAACCAAGGCATCTACAAAGTGTTTGGTAACAACATGATGTTGGTGGCTGACCCCATTACGGGTCAGATCAAACGCTTTTTAACGGGCCCCTCTGGTTGCGAGCTCACGGGCATTAGCTTCACACCCGATCAGCGCACTGTCTTCGTCAATATCCAGCACCCAGGCGAGACCGCGAGTGAGCGCTCTGATCCCGATAAGCCACTCGCGATTAGCCGATGGCCAGACGGCGTACGGGCTGGAAGGCCACGCTCTGCAACGCTTGCGATTCGACGCAAAGACGGCGGGATTGTTGGAACTTAAATTGATTGATCTAAAGGAGTTATCCATGTTAGAAATTGCATCTCCCACAGCGCCTTTTGCTAATTCGTTGGCATCCATGTTCATGAAGTCTAGGCAACAACCTGTGCCGGAACGACCCCGGCCTGCGGTACAACAAGTGATTGCCGACGATAAAACGGGTTTATCTGTAACGTGGGCGCGACATTTGAGTGAAGTGCGCGAGGCGCAGGCTTTGCGCTACGACGTATTTGCAGGCGAAATGGGGGCAAAGCTTAAAACAAGTCGAGACAACCCGAAACACGACATCGATATTTTTGATGATTTTTGCGAGCACTTAATCGTGCGGGATTTAGGTACTGCGCAAGTTGTGGGCACGTATCGCTTGCTCACGCCTGTGCAAGCCAAGCGTGTGGGCTGTTTTTACACAGATACGGAGTTTGATCTGACGCGTCTGCGTGGACAGCGTGACAGCATGGTCGAGTTGGGTCGTAGTTGCGTGCACCGTGACTTCCGTCACGGCGGGGTCATCATGTCGCTGGGACGCGAGTTGTTTCAATTTATGGCTCGTAATAATTTTGCGGCCATGATTGGTTGTGCCAGTATTCCACTGAACGCAGGACTGGACATACCCGCCAGTCTATGGGCGAAGCTCTCTGCATCGCACCTCGCCCCTGTGCAAGAGCAAGTCACCCCACGCATTCCGTTGCGGCTAGAGGGTCTCAATAGTACGCTTGATGTCGAGCCGCCCGCCATGTTGAAAGGTTATTTGCGTCTTGGCACGAAGGTGCTCGGCCCCCCTGCTTGGGATGCCGATTTCAACTCCGCTGATATTCCTGTCATGGCGCGTATGAGTGATTTGTCGCCTCGCTGTCGGCGCTCATCTAAAAGTGACCCACCCTGCGCATCTCAAAGTGACCCAGGGACTGAAGCCGATTGTTTAACGATCAGCTGTGGATAAGTGTAGCCCTCCTTTGATGTAATGTTTCGTTTGAAGATTGTTTGAGAGCCTGCTTGGA
>CANFCG010000040.1 GCA_947445115.1 Comamonadaceae bacterium
CGGGGATGAGGCCAATCTTGCTAAATGCTTGGATGAAGCTTGCGCTTGGTGCGGCAATCGTGATGTCGCAGCCCAGCGCATACGATGCACCCGCGCCTGCCGCAACGCCGTTGACGGCAGCAATGGTGGGTACGCGCAGCAATTGCAGCTTGAGGGCGGTGGGGTTGAAATAGTCGTTGATGACGGCGCGAGGATTGGCGCGTTCCACCAATTTTGGCCCTTCAGAAAAATCGAATTCCGATAAATCCGCGCCTGCGCAAAAGCCCCGCCCAGCGCCTGTCAGCACCATCGCGCGAATGTTTTTGTTGGCGGCAATTTCGTCAAACACAGCCCACAAGTCTTTGTGCATTTGCTTGGTAAAACTGTTCAGCGCCGCTGGGCGATTGAGCGTGACCAGCGCGATTTGTGCCGTGCCTTCGCCTTTTAGTTCAAATAAAACGTCGCTCATATGTGCATTCCTTGTCAGTGATGTGGATGCGGGAAACTGTACCATTGCATCTTTGTCAACGCTATTAGGAGTCACCCCATGAGTTATGAGTTCATCACCACCCGCATCGAAGCCGATAAAGTGGGCATCGTTACCCTCAATCGACCTAAACAATTGAACGCCTTGAACGGCGAGTTGATGGACGAGCTGGGCGCGGCGCTCAAAGCCTTTGATGCTGACCCCAAGATCGGCTGCATGATTGTGACGGGCTCCGAGAAAGCCTTTGCCGCTGGCGCAGACATTGGCGCAATGGCAAGCTGGGGCTTCTCGGACGTGTACGGCGCGGACTACATCACGCGCAATTGGGAAACCATTCGCTCTATCCGCAAGCCCGTGATTGCGGCGGTTAGCGGCTTTTGTTTAGGCGGCGGATGCGAGCTAGCCATGATGTGCGACTTCATCATCGCGGCGGACAACGCTCGCTTTGGCCAACCTGAAATCAAGCTGGGCATCATTCCAGGTGCAGGCGGTACGCAGCGCTTGCCACGCGCAGTGGGCAAAGCTAAAGCGATGGATTTGGTGCTCACAGGCCGCATGATGAATGCCGACGAGGCAGAGCGCGCAGGACTTGCCAGCCGTGTGGTGGCGGTCGATAAGTTGATGGATGAGGTGTTGGCAGCAGCGCTCATGATTTGCGACTACGGACAACTCGCCACGATGGCAGCCAAAGAATCCGTCAACCGAGCCTTCGAGAGCGGCCTCTCGGACGGCATCATGTTCGAGCGCCGCCTATTCCATGCGCTCTTCGCGACGCAAGATCAAAAAGAAGGCATGGACGCGTTTGTGAATAAGCGCAAGGCTAATTTTGTGAATGCTTGAGTGAATTTTTTTATTTCAATAAATTCAATATGATTTGCTCCAGGCCTTGGGATCGTACAGATCGTTCTATTTTTTCGGTTACTAGCCCATGTGAATCTAAAACAACAACAGTCGGCCACCAATAGATACGACCAAAATCACCTAAATTACTAGGTCCTCTTTGTATTGTTCCTGCGGGAAATTTCGCTAGAGTGGGCATGGCAATTTTGTACTTTTTCCCTTGTATCTCTAGTAATTTTGCCGCTCTTAGATTATTGTCATCAGAGCCAACAAATACGAAATTTACTCTATCACCATATTCATTTGCTAGTTTTGCAATCGAAGGCCTTGTCGCTCGACAAGGTGGACACCAATCACCTCCAAAATAAAGCACTGTAGGCTTACCCGTTAAAGCTGGGAGATTAATTGCTTCGCCCGTAATGTACTCATAGTCTTTAATAGGTTTTGGCGGCTCGCCCATAGATGGTGCCCACGCAAAAACGCTGAATCCCCAAATAAGCAAGATGAAAGTCAATAAAAATCGGGATTTTTTATTAATCATTTTGTGCTCCATTAAAACGCCTTCGCGGCAACAAGTTCGTTTGCCGCCAACACTTTATGAATATGCGCATCATTCGTCACAACGACTGCCTTATTTATTAACGCGCTGGCAATCACAATCGCATCGGGCGGTTTGACCGATTTGCCTTTGCGGACTTCAGTGATGCGATTCATGAGATCAGCATCGTCGTAATCGAGATTGACGACTTCAATGCGCGAAATGAATTCGTCAAACAGTGTTTTATCTGCCGCAGACAAGCCGCTAAAGCTTAAAAACTCAATGGCATTAATAACGGAAACGCCAAGCCAATCTGCTTGTTTGATAAGGGACAGCAAGCCTGCATTGCCTGCCATCAATGCCACGAGTGCATTGGTGTCTAGCAAATAGCGCTTACCACTCATTACGAATAGCGCGTTGCTCGGCAACTGCATCGCCGCGCCATTTGAGGCGGCCTACCAAATCAGAAAAATCGTAGTGATGAGTAGGTTGTGCAGTTGGCTTTGAGTTCGCCAAAGTAATAACCACACGTTGATGCGACAACAATTGCGGCGGCGTGTCTAACCACGTGAGCTGTGAGCCGTTTATTTCTGCGTTGTATGTTTGAAGCATGACGGTATTCCCTTCCTGAGAACGAATTTTATACCTCTTGTAATCGCCTCTGACTCTCAAATACTCGTTCTTTTTTTGTAATTGGATCCACAAACTCAAGCCGCTTCGCCAATAACTGCAAGGGCTTGGCGTAGTCAGCCTCTGTCATCACCAATTGCTCGGGCGTGAGCGTGGGATAGATGCCGTCATTCAAAATGGGGATGCCAAGCGCATTCATGTGGACGCGTAGTTGATGGCGTTTTCCTGTGACGGGTTTTAGCTCGTAGCTGGCAAGCCTCTCGCCAGCCCTTTCTCCGTCTGGTCTAGCGGGCAATATGGCCTGCAAGGCAATCTGGGTGCGGCTGTTGGGCTTGCCTGCTACCTCGTGCATTTGCATGTAGATATCCGAGTCTTCTAGGCGGCTCTCGTAATTAAGAGGCAGTGCTAAATCTTCACGATATGGCGCAATCGCTTCGTAGGTTTTATTCACTTGCCTGTCATGGAACATTTGCTGGTATGCGCCGCGCTCCTTGGCTTGCACACCAAACAGCACAAGGCCTGCAGTGTCTCTATCTAGGCGATGCAGCGGGCTGAGTTCTGGCAATTCGAGTTTGTTTTTTAAGCGCACGAGCAATGTCTCTTGCACGTATCTGCCGCTGGGCGTGACGGGCAAAAAATGCGGCTTATCGGCGACGACTAGATGCTCGTCTTGGTAGAGCACCACTTCGTCAAATGGGATGTGCGGCTCGGCCTCTACGTGGCGAAAATAATAGAGATGCTGCCCGCCAAAGTAGGCGGCATATGGCTTTGCGGGCTGCCCCGCTTGATCGACGACTAGGCCATCTGCGAATCTGGCTTGCCAAACGGCAGCGCCTACTTTAGGGAATTTGGCTAGAAAAAAATCAAGCAAAGATGGGTAGTTTGATTCTTTGCCTAGCGGCAAAAACACGCAGCTTGCGCCAACGCCATCCCGCATGGGAATGTTCATCTTCCAGCCAATCGCTTAGCGCGCTCTATGCGCCACGCGCCATCACGCTTTTCGTCATACACGTCTTCGATATCGGTGTCGGTTTCCGCTAGTTTGGCATCTAATGCAATGCGGTTGTCGAACACGAAGCATTCGCCTTGCCAGTCTTTTTCTGCGTCAGGCAAGTCCTTGTTTTGAGCCAAGTAGTTAATGATGCCGCCCTCTAGCGTATAGACGGTGGTGTCTAAGTTATCCATCCACGCAGCCGTCTTTTCGCAGCGGATGCCGCCCGTGCAGTACATCGCAATCCGCTTGCCCTCGGCTTTCCACGTGGGCAAATTCGCTTCGATAAATTTGGGGAAATCGCGGTAGTGCGCCACCTGAGGGTCAATCGCACCCTTGAAGCGACCGAGCGCAAACTCGAAGCTGTTGCGGTTGTCGATAACGACCACGTCATCTGACGCTAACAATTCGCGCCATTCGGCAGGTTTGAGGCTCACACCGTGCGGTGTTGTGGCATCCACGCTTTTATTGATCTCGTCGTCCAGCCCAATACGGATTAACTCAGGGGCGTGCGAGACTTTGAGCATGTGAAAGGGTTTAGATTTGCAAGCTGTTCGTTTGAATGCAATGCCAGCAAAAGCGCCCTCAAACTGCGAATCCGTGGTGAGCTCTTGCTCAAAGCTATCCAGAACATCAGCCGTGCCCGATACGGCCCCGCTAATGCCCTCAGAGGCCACGTCTATTAAGCCTTCTAGCTGATGCTGCGCAGCTAGTGCTCGCACCAAAGCAGTCATGATCGCGGGATCAATCACGCGAACGAATTTGTAAAAGCTGATGTGGGAAAGGGAGTCCAAAGGGAGTCCAAAATAAATGGTGGTGATAGGTGGATTTGAACCACCGACATCAGCATTATGAATGCTGCGCTCTAACCAACTGAGCTATATCACCAGCTTGTTTGCATATGAAACAGAGCCAGTATTCTAACTCATCTCGTTCATCAAATGACCAACTCTTCAGCCACAAATCCCGCTTTGAGTCGCGCCGCCATATTCAGCGGGGGTTTAAGGCGCGGCGCGTCAAACTCTAGCGCTAGTTTTTTGTAATGACTAATGGGATCAAATCCGTCCCGAGCGCACAGCCAGCGATACCAATAATTGCCAACAGCCACGTGCCCAATCTCTTCCGCCAAAATGATGTCCAAAATGGCATCCATCCGCTTGGCGTCGTTTAATAGCGCTGCATCCAAACCCGCCAACTTCATGCGCTTAAGCTTGGCCTGTACCAGCGGTGTAGCATCTAAACCCCGTGCCTCCATCGTTCTGGGCACCAGCGCCATACGCGCTACGATGTCGCCCGTGGTGATTTCGCACATATGCCAAAGCCCGTCGTGCGCCTTGAAGTCGCCATAGGTGTAGCCCAAATCTTTCAGCAACGCTTCCAGTAAATTGAAATGTTTGGTTTCCTCGTCTGCTACACGCATCCATTCTTCGTAATAGCTGCTTGGCATTCCGTCAAAGCGCCAAACGGCATCCAGCGCTAAGCGAATGGCATTCCACTCGATGTGCGCAATCGAGTGCACCATGGCGGCAAACCCAAGCGGCGTGTGGATGGAGCGCTTGGGGACTTCGAGATGCGTGACAAGCTTGGGTTGATGTGAGCGAGCGGCGTTCGCATCGGTTCTGGCTTTGGCCTCTTGGCGCAGCATCAAAACACTTGCGTTGTTATGATCTTTGGTTGTATTTGAAATTTCGCTAAACATACGAGGATTTTTACATGGCCATCTATCAACTCGACAACCTCATCCCGCAAATTCACAAAACCGCTTACGTTGCCACTAGCGCCGAGGTGATTGGCGACGTGCATCTGGCGGAAGGCGCATCCGTGTGGTTTGGCGTGGTGATTCGCGGCGACTCGGAGACGATTCGTGTGGGCAAGGGCTCGAACGTGCAAGACCTATCGATGCTCCACGCCGATCCTGGCGTGCCGCTCACGATTGGCGAGAACGTGACCATTGGCCACCAAGTCATGCTGCACGGCTGCACGATTGGCGACGGTTCGCTGATTGGCATTCAGGCCGTGATTTTGAACAACGCCAAGATTGGTAAAAATTGTTTGGTCGGCGCGGGTTCTGTCGTCACAGAAGGCAAAGAGTTCCCCGATAACGCCCTCATCATTGGCTCGCCTGCCAAGGTCGTGCGTATCATGGACGAGGCGCAGATTGAGCGCCTACACGGCGCGGCCAAGCACTACCAAGATAACGGCACGCGCTTTTCCAAAGGCCTAAAAAAACTACGCGACTAACCCTCGAGATTGAACTGAATGTCCGAACTACATAAATTTATTTTTGAAGGCCTGCCCGTTCGTGGCGCCATCGTTCGCCTCACAGATTCGTGGCAAGAAATACTCAGCCGCCGAGAGCTCCATGCGGGCGATGAAGTTGGCTCAGGAAAGTACCCTGACATCGTTCAAAACTTACTAGGCGAAATGACGGCTGCGGCGGTGCTGATGCAAGGTAATATTAAGTTTAATGGTTCGCTGATTTTGCAAGTCATGGGCGGTGAAAAAAAGGACATGAGCCCCATCAAGCTGGCCGTTGTTGAAGTGAAGTCTGATCTCACGTTTCGAACCACAGCCAAGGTCGTGCATGCGGTCAAAGGCAATGAGTCGTTTAGCCGACTCATCAATGCTGGCAATCAAGCCCGCTGCGCCATTACGCTCGATCCCGAGGTCAAATTTCAAGGCCAACAGCCCTATCAAAGCATTGTGCCGCTCTACGGCGATCAAGGCGATCCGCTGGAGTCGTTTGCGTCCGTTTTAGAGCACTACATGCTGCAGTCCGAGCAATTGGATACCAAGCTCGTGCTTGCTGCCAATGGCGAGATGGCGGTGGGTCTGTTGATTCAGCGTATGCCACTCAAAGGTGAGAACAACCTAGCGGGCGCATTCACCAGCACAGAAAACGAAGATCAAATTGGTAAAAATGAAGACTTCAATCGCATCGCGACTTTGACCGCTTCGATTAAGACGGACGAGTTACTCACGTTGTCCATTGACGATATCTTGCATCGCTTGTTTTGGCAGGAGCCGATTGCGCGTTACGAGCCCGCCAACCCAGCACCGCGCTTTCAATGCACTTGTAGCCGCGAACGCGTAGCCAGCACAATCCGAAGCCTAGGTCAGTCTGAGACCGAACGCATGATTGAGGAGCGAGATGGTATTCAAGTCAATTGCGACTTTTGCGGTCAACCCTACAGTTTTGATGTGATTGATGCTGCGATGCTGTTTATGCCTGCTGAGTCGGTTGTGCCACCAAAATTTTGAGCTTTTAGGGTGTGAAATAAGCGCCGTTCACTGTCGGGGTCATCGCAACACTCGCACCAAGCTTGCCAACGGTGGTCTGCTTGCGAAGTCTCAAGTTCACTTGGCATATTGCACAAAAATCTCATTTGGCTTGATCATGCCAAGCTCGTATCTCGCACGATCTTCCACCAGCGTCATGCCACTTTTTAAATCCCGAATATCAGCCAATAGCTGTTCATTGTCTATTTTGGCAAGTGCATTTTTATGCTCTTGCGCCGTCAGCTTGCGCTGCATATCTCGCACATGAAACACGCTGCCACGCCCGAGCCAAAGCTGCCCTTGAAACACCAAGAAGAGCCCGAGCAGAACGAAAGTAGCAAGGCGGGAGGCCATATGGAATAAGGCGCGCAGCAGTACCGTTTTTTAACGCAAGTTATAGAACGCCGCACGGCCAGGGTAACTCGCAATGTCGCCAAGGTCTTCTTCGATGCGCAAGAGTTGGTTGTACTTTGCCATGCGATCAGAACGCGACAGCGAACCCGTCTTGATTTGCCCTGCGTTCGTGCCAACGGCAATATCGGCAATCGTGGAGTCTTCCGTCTCGCCGCTGCGATGGGAAATGACTGCCGTGTAGCCTGCTCGCTTTGCCATTTCAATCGCTGCAAAAGTCTCGGTCAACGTGCCGATTTGGTTGATCTTGATCAAAATAGAGTTGGCAATCTTTTTGTCGATGCCTTCCTTCAAAATTTTGGTGTTGGTGACGAATAAATCATCACCCACAATTTGCACTTTACTAGCCAAACGGTCGGTCACTATTTTCCAACCATCCCAGTCGCCTTCGGCCATCGCGTCTTCAATACTGATGATCGGGTACTTGTCCACCCACGTCGCGAGCATGTCCGTCCACTCTTGCGCGGTGAGGCTCAGGCCTTCTGCCTTGAGTTCGTACTTGCCGTCTTTATAAAACTCGGATGCTGCGCAATCTAGCCCCAGCACAATGTGCTCGCCTGCGGTGTAGCCCGCAGAAGCAATCGCATCCAAAATCATTTGAATCGCCGCTTCGTGGTTCGCAACGCTAGGCGCAAAACCGCCTTCGTCACCCACCGCAATGCTCATGCCTTTGTCGGCAATGATTTTTTTGAGCGCATGGAACACTTCAGCGCCGTAACGAATGGCTTCGCGGAACGAAGGCGCACCAATCGGAATAATCATCAGCTCTTGTAAGTCGAGATTGTTGTTGGCGTGTGCGCCGCCGTTGATCACGTTCATCATCGGTACGGGCATTTGCATCGCGCCCGATCCGCCAAAGTAGCGGTACAGCGGCAAGCCGGCTTCTTCGGCTGCTGCGCGTGCCACGGCCATGCTGACTGCCAGCGTCGCATTTGCGCCCAAACGGGATTTGTTGTCTGTGCCATCAAGGTCAATTAAGGTGCGATCTAAAAACGCTTGCTCGCTCGCGTCTAGCCCGAGCACTGCTTCGGAGATTTCAGTATTGATGAACTCGACCGCACGCAAAACGCCCTTGCCGCCGTAGCGCTGCTTGTCACCATCGCGCAGCTCAATTGCTTCGCGTGAACCCGTGGAGGCGCCCGATGGCACGCTGGCACGCCCCATGACTCCGCTCTCTAAAAGCACATCACACTCGACCGTAGGGTTGCCACGGCTATCCAAAATTTCACGTCCGACGATGTCAACAATTGCACTCATGGTTTTCTTCCTTCAAAAATAATCAAGCTTCAAAATGGTTTTCTAAAAATCCCATATTTCCATATTTTGTGCCGTGCTTTTTCACGACACGATCCAAATCAACCAGCGACTCCAGCAACGCCCGCATGTGTTTAAGCGGCACGGCATTGGGGCCATCCGACCACGCCTCGGCAGGATTGGGGTGGGTTTCCATAAACAGACCGCTCACGCCCGCACCAATACCCGCGCGGGCTAGAACGGGCACCATCGTGCGAGCCCCGCCCGAAACCGCTCCCAGGCCACCTGGTTTTTGCACCGAGTGCGTCACGTCAAACACCACGGGAGCGCCCGTATTTCGCATCTCGGCAAGGCTGGTCATGTCTGCCACTAAATTGTTGTAGCCAAAGCTGACGCCGCGCTCGCAAGCTAAAAAGCTGTCCTCTGGCAAACCCACATCCCGTGCGGCTTGCCGAGCTTTATCGATCACGTTTTTCATATCCCAAGGCGCAAGAAACTGACCTTTTTTGATGTTCACTGGCTTGCCCGACTGCGCCACAGCCCGAATGAAGTCGGTTTGACGGCACAAAAATGCCGGCGTTTGCAGCACATCGACCACACTGGCAACCTCGGCGATGTGTTCGATTTCGTGTACATCGGTCAAAATAGGCAAGCCTGTTTGTTGACGCACTTCAGCAAGGATTTTTAATCCCGCATCAATCCCTACACCACGCTTGGTATTGCCGGATGAGCGATTCGCTTTGTCGAAGGAGCCTTTGTAGATGAGCGGTATGCCAAGCGTCTCGCACGACTCTTTCAAACTGCCAGCCACGTCCAGCGACATCTGTAAGCCTTCAATCGAGCAAGTACCTGCGATTAAAAAGAAAGGCTGATCTAAACCGATGTCAAAGCCGCAAAGTTTCATTCCGAGTCCTTCTGGACGCCTTTATGAGCAAGGGCTGCCGCCACATAAGCATTGAATAGCGGATGCCCATCCCATGGTGTGGATTTGAACTCGGGGTGGAACTGAACGCCGACAAACCATGGATGAACGGACTTGGGTAGCTCGACAATTTCAGTTAATTGCTCGCGCTGCGTGAGCGCCGAAATGACGAGGCCAGCGGCGCGTAGCTGATCGAGATAGTTCACATTCGCCTCGTAGCGATGACGATGGCGCTCGGTCACCACGTCGCCATAAATGCTGTGCGCCAGCGTGCCCTTGGCAACGTCTGAGCTTTGTGCACCAAGACGCATCGTGCCACCAAGGTCGGATGCCTCACTGCGCACTTTGACTGTTCCGTCTGCGTCTTTCCACTCGGTAATCAAAGCAATCACGGGGTGCACGGCATCTTTATTGAATTCTGTGCTGTTAGCACCAGCCAACCCAGCGGCGTTACGCGCAAACTCAATCGTCGCGACTTGCATACCAAGGCAAATGCCAAGATAGGGAATCTTGTGTGTCCGCGCGTAGCCGACAGCCGTAATCTTGCCTTCTACGCCGCGCTCGCCAAAGCCGCCTGGCACGAGCACCGCGTCAAACGCGTCCAGTTGATCGGCGTTTTCTGCCATAATTTCTTCGGAGTCCACATAGCTAATATTGACCTTGGCGTGATTTTTGAGCCCCGCGTGGCGCAGCGCTTCGTTGAGCGATTTGTAGCTATCCGAAAAATCAGTGTATTTACCCACCATGGCAATATTGACGCTGGTTTGCGGATTAGCCGTCAGATTCACGAGCTCATCCCAACGCGACAAATTAGCGGGTGGCGCATCAATGCGCAGCTTGTCGCAAATCAACTGGTCAAGCCCCTGCTCGTGCAGCATGCGCGGCACTTTGTAAATGGTGTCCACGTCCCACATCGAAATCACACCTGACTCCGCCACATTGGAGAACATCGAGATTTTTTCACGCTCACCATCAGGAATAGGACGGTCGGCGCGGCAAACAAGCGCATCGGCTTGGATACCAATTTCACGCAATTTTTGCGCTGTGTGCTGGGTGGGTTTGGTTTTGAGTTCGCCCGCGGCGGCGAGCCAAGGCAGGTAACTCAAATGTACGTACGCCGTGCAGCCAGCACCCATCTTCAGTCCCATTTGACGCACGGCTTCTAAAAATGGCAAAGATTCGATGTCTCCCACGGTACCGCCAATTTCCACAATGGCCACGTCAATGGCTTTATCTGCTGGGTGTCCTTTAGCCGCCAGCCCTTTGCTAGCTTGCTCTGCGCCACGTTTAATGAAGGTCTGAATCTCATTCGTCACGTGCGGAATCACCTGAACGGTTTTACCAAGATAGTCACCGCGGCGCTCCTTCTCCAGCACGGTCTGATAGATTTGCCCCGTGGTGAAGTTATTGGTTTTACGCATCCGCGTTTCAATAAACCGCTCGTAATGCCCTAAATCGAGGTCAGTTTCTGCGCCGTCGTCGGTGACAAACACTTCGCCGTGCTGAAACGGACTCATCGTGCCAGGGTCGACATTGAGGTACGGATCAAGTTTGATGAGGGTGACAGTGAGACCGCGGCTCTCAAGGAGGGCGGCGAGCGACGCAGAAGCAATTCCCTTGCCTAGGGAACTCACCACGCCGCCAGTAACGAATACGAATTTGGTCATGCTTTGAGACTGATTCCAGCGAATCAGTGCAATTGGAAATTTTGATTATAGAAGGCAAGCCAAACGACAAAGCCACTACAAAATCAAAGTTCGCTCAATCAGATGCTGACGCACAAAGCTAATATGCTCTCGCAGGCCATACAAACGGCTGGCATAGGCCGTTGGCACTTTGATATTGTTAATGCCCGCCTCTAATTGATTCAAGTGATCCAGTAGTTTTGCCTGTTTGTCTAAATTGATAGGCTGCTGGAAGATATCGCGCTCCAGTGGCTGCAACAAACCATACCAGCGATTAATACGAAACTCAATGCGCCAGCGGTAAATCGAGGGAACAAGCTTGACCGCAGGAATCAGTAGAAACAAAACGGGCAATATGACCGCGAGCAGTCGGCTGATCCAACTTGCCAGCCAAAACGGGAAAGTGGCGTAGAGATAGCCCTTGCCAGATTGGAAATAGCGCGTCGCGTCTGGACTAATAGGAAAAGCATGCTCTTGCAAGGCGGGGAACTCGCCTGCATTGCGCAGCCGCCCCGCCCGTCCGTGAATGGTTTTAGCGGCATCTAACAATAAATCGGAAATGGCGGGATGTAGCGTTGGGTGAGTAATGAGCTCTAGCGAAGGCGCAAGCAGCACCGTATCTTGCGCGGGCACATTGAGCTTGAGATCAAACACACCTTTGGGTACCGTCATTTTCCCCAAGTACTTGGTATTGCGAATGTAGGCATCTGCTTGCTCAAAGCTAAAAAGATGAACATCCGGTGCGCTGTACAGCTTTTTGATCAGGCCCGACGGCGTCGATTCGCTCATCACAAATAGCGCATCAATCTCCCCCTTTAGCAACCCATCCGCCGCTTGCTCCGCGGTATCAAGCGCTTTAATGACAGGGGTTTCTACATTTTTAACGCCTGCAATTTTGAGCAATGACTCCGACAAAAATAAATTACCGCTTCCATCTGGCCCCAGCCATAAACGCTTGCCCGCAAATTCCGTTAAAAAAGTTTTGGGCGCGCCGCGATAAAAAATAAATAACGGTTGGTTCGAGATACTGCCCAGCGACATCAGCTTAGACACATCTGTATCGGGCGGCAAATTGCTCTGCACGAAGCCCACATCGACCTTGCTGTTTGGCCGCAGCAGTCGATGCAAGTTATCGATAGAGCCTTCCGTTTCAATAATATTGACCTTGATGCCTTGCTTCGCTAACAAATCTCTATAACGCAGTGCATTCCTGTAGTACGAACTGTCTTTGGGGCCGCTTGCCATAGAAATCGAACTTGGCGGCGCATTGCCAAAGAAGAACATCAGGCTTGACACCAACAAAACCGTAGTCACGATAATTGCCAAAAGAGCAATCACGATACTGCGGCCGAAAGTCGCATAAAGTCGGGTGCGGTATTGGATCAAGTATTGACGAATCTTAGGCATAGGCGTTCATTATGGAACAGTTAAAAAATAGCACTTTAGTAGGCAAGCACATCGTCCTAGGTATGACGGGTGGCATTGCTGCGTACAAAGCCGCCGAGCTCTGCCGCGCCCTCGTCAAAGCAGGCGCAACCGTGCAAGTGGTCATGACCGAGGCCGCGACACAGTTTATGACCCCCGTGACCATGCAAGCGCTCTCTGGGCGCGAAGTGTTTACCTCGCAGTGGGATAGCAAGGCCGCGACTGACGGCGCGGGCAATGCTATTAGCAACAACATGGCGCACATCAACCTCACGCGCGGCGCCGATGCCGTGCTGATCGCCCCCGCCAGCGCCGACTTTATGGCGAAACTGTTGCATGGTCGTGCCGACGATTTATTGAGCCTTTTGTGCCTTGCCAAGCCAAGCGGCGTGCCGCTCATACTAGCCCCCGCCATGAACAAAGAGATGTGGGCGCACCCTGCTACCCAGCGCAATATGGCACAACTCAAGGCTGACGGGGCATTCGTCTTGGACGTTGGCAACGGCGACCAAGCCTGCGGCGAGGTGGGCGATGGTCGGATGCTAGAGGCCGAAGAAATCTTGGCTGACTTGGTGGCGCACTTCACGCCCAAAGTCTTAGCGGGCAAACGTGCACTCATCACCGCTGGCCCGACCTACGAAGCCATTGACCCTGTGCGCGGCATCACTAACCTCTCCAGCGGGAAAATGGGATTCGCTATCGCCGAAGCCATGCAGGATGCTGGCTGCGAAGTCACCCTCGTGGCAGGCCGCACAGCGCTTGGCTTCCCAAGGGGCATCCAAACGATTCCTGTCACTTCTGCAAACGACATGCTGGCAGCGGTGCAGGCAAATGTTGACAGTGCAGACATCTTCGTCGCCACGGCAGCGGTTGCAGATTGGCGGCCTGCCAGTGCGGCGAGCCAAAAAATCAAAAAAGACGGCTCAGGTGACGCTCCAACTTTAAGCTTTATAGAGAACACCGACATTCTTGCCACAATCGCAAAATCTAAGCGTGCAACCTCTGGAGACCTTTACTGTATTGGCTTTGCAGCCGAAAGCGAAAACCTAGAAGCCCACGCCAAGGCGAAACGTGAGCGCAAAAACGTGCCGCTCTTGGTTGGCAACATCGGCCCCGCCACCTTTGGCATGGACGACAACGTCCTGCTCTTGGTGGACGCCAACGGCACTAAAGAATTGCCAAGAGCATCGAAGACTGAACTGGCTCGTGAGCTGGTGATCGAAATTGCCAAACGTCTCAAATAAAAAAACTTAAAACTCAAAAATCAAGAATGAACATCGACATCAAAATCCTAGACGAACGACTCCATACCCAAATGCCAGCCTATGCCACGCCAGGCAGCGCGGGGCTTGACTTGCGGGCATGTTTGACTGAACCGCTCACGCTCGCACCCAACGCATGGCAACTCGTGCCCACGGGCATGGCGATGTATTTAAAAGACCCCAACTACGCGGCGCTCATCCTGCCGCGCTCGGGGCTGGGGCACAAGCACGGCATCGTGCTGGGCAATTTGGTCGGCCTCATCGACTCCGACTACCAAGGGCAACTGATGGTGAGCGCATGGAACCGCAGCGATACAGCCTTCACCATAGAGCCAATGGAGCGCCTAGCGCAACTTGTGATCGTGCCTGTGGTGCAGGCGACGTTTAATGTTGTGAGTGAGTTTCCAGCTTCTGAGCGCGGCGAGGGTGGGTATGGGTCGACGGGGAAGAAATGAGCGATTTTGATTCTGCGTGGAAGGTCGATATAAGAGGCGATCTATCTGATCTTGAATATCTTGCACAAACTTTAATAACTGGTTCAACGACTGTCACTAAAACCACTGAAGGTGATGCCGACCTCTATATTTATCGATCTTCAAAATTCGATGCATGTAATGACAGCAGGGAAGTTACAACTATTGCTCAGCCATTACTTTCTTGCTTAACTGGTATTTTGTTTTTCGCAAAAAGTGCTCGTACACCTTTGACGATTGGCTCGATTCGCAAAAAAAATGCCCACGGAGGAGATGACACTTTCGTTGGGCTATGTGAAAAGTTAGTGCTGCACGATGAGACAGGAGTGCTATCTGTAAGCTCTACAGATAAATTTGGAAATGCCATACCGCAACCTGTTGTTCGTCCTCGCAGTGCAGTTCTTGCAGACCTTACAGAGAGCGAGCCGAATATCGCTAAGGCAATGCGCTTGTATGCTGCAAAAGATGCAAATACATGGACTGGTCTTTACAAGTTACTTGAAGTGATTGAGGACGATTTAGGTGGCGAGACACAACTTTTACAAACTGAATGGAGCACGAAAGAGCAGCGAAAGAGATTCAAACACTCTTCAGGCTCCGTAGAAGTCGCTGGCGATGCGGCGCGACATGCCGTGGAAAAAACTACGCCACCTAAAAACCCAATGCACCTAGATGGAGCAATTGCGTACATAAATTATCTATTGCATGCTTGGATTGAATCCAAAATTCAAGGAGACTAGCTTTCCCACGTTAAAATCAAGCCTCCCAAGGAGCGTTGCAGCAGCTATCAACAGTTGTTAGGCTTGGGAAGCACGTCCACAGCAACCACGCTCACCTTTTTGAAGATACAAGGTGAGGAATGTCTAAACCACAACCCATGAAACTGTCAGGTCTTGAGCCATTTAGCGTTGGCGAGGGGTCGCTGTTTGTCAACATTGGCGAGCGCACAAACGTGACTGGCTCTAAGGCTTTTGCGCGCATGATTTTGAATGGCGAGTTTGAGGCGGCCCTCTCCGTGGCGCGTCAGCAGGTGGAAAACGGCGCGCAGGTGATTGACATCAACATGGACGAGGCGATGTTGGACAGCCAAGCCGCCATGGTGCGGTTTTTGAATTTGATTGCCTCTGAGCCCGATATTTCGCGCGTGCCGATCATGATTGACTCGTCTAAATGGAGCGTAATTGAAGCGGGCTTGCGCTGCGTGCAGGGCAAGGGCATTGTGAACTCGATCAGCATGAAAGAAGGCGAAGCGCAGTTTTTGCACCAAGCCAAGTTACTTCGTCGCTACGGCGCGGCTGCCGTGGTAATGGCATTTGACGAAAAGGGGCAAGCCGACACTTACGAGCGCAAGATTGAAATTTGCGAACGAGCGTATCGCCTGCTGGTAGATACGGTGGACTTTCCGCCTGAAGACATTATTTTTGACCCGAACATTTTTGCCATTGCCACGGGCATTGAAGAGCACAACAACTACGCGGTGGACTTCATCAATGCCACGCGCTGGATTAAAGAGAACTTGCCAGGCGCCAAGGTGTCGGGCGGTGTGTCGAATGTGAGCTTTTCGTTCCGCGGCAACGACCCCGTGCGCGAGGCGATTCATACCGTTTTTTTGTACCACGCCATCAAGGCAGGTATGGACATGGGCATTGTGAACGCGGGCATGGTGGGCGTGTACGACGACCTAGAGCCCGTACTGCGTGAGCGCGTGGAAGATGTAGTTTTGAACCGCCGTGACGACGCTGGCGAGCGCTTGGTCGAGATTGCCGATACAGCCAAAAGTGACTCGAAAGACGAATCGCAAAGGCTGGCGTGGCGTGGCACGGCGGATACGCCGGTGTCAGTGCAGACGAGGCTCTCACACGCATTGGTGCATGGCATCACAGACTTTATTACCGAGGACACCGAGGAGGTGTACCGCGAAATTTTGGCGAAGGGCGTGAATGGTCAAATTGGTAGGCCCCTTCACGTGATTGAAGGTCCGCTGATGGACGGCATGAACGTGGTGGGCGACCTCTTTGGGCAAGGCAAGATGTTTTTGCCGCAAGTGGTGAAGTCCGCCCGTGTGATGAAGCAAGCTGTGGCGCATTTGCTGCCTTATATCGAAGCTGAAAAACTGCTGGACGAAGCCGCAGGACGCGACGTGCGTACCAAGGGCAAGATTGTGATTGCCACCGTAAAAGGCGACGTGCACGACATTGGTAAAAACATTGTGACCGTGGTGCTGCAGTGCAATAACTTTGAAGTGGTCAACATGGGCGTGATGGTGCCGTGTCACGAAATTTTGGCACGTGCCAAGGTGGAAGGCGCGGACATTATTGGCCTCTCGGGCCTGATTACGCCTAGCCTTGAGGAGATGCAATACGTGGCGGGTGAGATGCAAAAGGATGACTATTTCCGCATCAAAAAAATCCCTCTGATGATTGGCGGCGCAACGACTTCTCGCGTGCATACGGCTGTGAAGATTGCCCCGCATTACGAAGGTCCGATTGTCTATGTGCCCGATGCCTCGCGCAGTGTGAGTGTGGCGTCTGGACTGTTATCCGATACCGCTACGCAGTTCATTGCGGATATGAATGCGGACTACGAAAAGGTACGCCTGCAACACGCGAATAAGAAGCAAGTGCCGATGTGGTCGCTGGCTAAGGCGCGTGCCAACAAAACACCAGTCAGCTGGAAAAACTACACACCCACCAAACCCAAATTTATTGGGCGGCGTGTCTTCAAAAACTTTGATCTTGGTGAGCTCGCCAAATTCATCGACTGGGGGCCATTCTTCCAGACTTGGGATTTGGCTGGCCCATTCCCTGAAATTTTGCGCGACGAGGTGGTGGGTACGGAGGCTGTGCGCGTGTACAACGATGGCAAGCGGATGCTCAAGCGCTTGGTGGACGGGCGCTGGCTGACGGCGAATGCGGTGGTGGGCTTGTATCCTGCTAATTCGGTCAATGATGACGATATTGCGCTTTATACGGATGAGTCCAAGAGTGAAATCGCCATGACTTGGCACGGACTGCGCCAGCAAACCGAGAAGCAAGCGGTGGAGGTAGATGGTAAATTGGTGATGCGCCCCAGCCGCTGTTTGGCGGATTTTGTTGCCCCAACGGGTGAGGATTACGTGGGACTGTTCGCCGTGACAGCTGGCATTGGCGTTGAAAAAAAGGAAAAATACTTTTTAGACGACTTAGATGATTACAGCGCCATCATGCTGAAAGCACTGGCAGACCGCTTGGCAGAAGCCTTTGCCGAGTGCTTGCATCACAGAGTGCGCACTGACTTATGGGGCTACGCACCGAACGAGATGCTATCTAACGAGGACATGATTGCTGAGAAGTACCAAGGCATTCGCCCTGCCCCTGGCTACCCTGCCTGCCCAGACCACAGCCCCAAGCACGCCATGTTTGAGCTTTTGCAAGCATCCGAAATTGGCATGGGGATTACCGAAAGCCTTGCCATGACACCCGCTGCCAGCGTAAGTGGTTTCTATTTGGCGCATCCAGATGCCGTGTACTTCAACGTTGGGAAGATTGGCGAAGACCAATTGCAAGATCGTGCCAAACGCGAAGGCGCATCTGAGTCGGACTTGGCAAGGTTGCTGGCGCCTGTTCTATGAACAAACGTCATGTCCTCTTAGCCAGCTTGGTTGGGTTGGGGGCTTTGGCGGCGGGCGTGATGACCGCTGGCCGCAAAAGTGTTGAGAAAACTCCGTCGTCCGAACTGACTGCGCTTTGGGCGCTAACGCTTCAAACGCCAACTGGCGCACCACTGCTACTTTCTCAATTTAAAGGCAAACCGCTCCTCATTAACTTTTGGGCAACTTGGTGTGCGCCCTGCGTTGAAGAGATGCCGCTACTCGATAAATTCCACTTGGAGAATCGCTCTGCCAACAGCAACGGCTTGCAATTGCTTGGAATTGCTGCCGA
>CANFCG010000041.1 GCA_947445115.1 Comamonadaceae bacterium
CATGATGTCTACCCCGATCATTAACCCACCTCAGTCTGCAATTTTGGGCGTTCACGCAACCAAAGACCGCGCCATGGTGGAGAGCGGTCAAGTGGTGGTGCGTCCGATGAATTACTTCGCTATGAGCTACGACCACCGCATCATCGACGGCCGCGAAGCCGTGTTGGGCTTGGTCGCCATGAAAGAAGCGCTGGAAGATCCAGCTCGTTTGCTGTTTGATATCTAATCCGCATTGGTTAGCGGAATGCCTAAGCAAAAGAAAATCATCATCATTGCTGGCCCCAACGGGGCTGGCAAGACAACTTTTGCAAAAGAATTTTTGCCAAATGAGGCGAACTGCCCCGTCTTCATCAACGCTGATTTAATTGCTGCTGGTATCGCGCCATTTGCACCTGAGTCGGCGGCGATAGCAGCGGGGCGCATCATGCTAGAGATGATTCAAAAGAACGTAGCAAGTGGCACTAGCTTTGCGCTTGAGACGACTTTGAGTGGACTCGGGTATGCAAGGATGATTCCCAAATGGCAAGCTAATGGGTATTTTGTAGAGCTTTATTTTTTAGCGTTGCCAAATGCCGAGCTGGCGATTGAGCGCGTGACATTACGAGTCAAGCATGGAGGACATTTCATTCCTGATGATGTTATACGTAGACGCTTTAATGCTGGATGGTGGAATTTTGAAAGTGTTTACAAGCCGCTTGTGAATAAATGGACACTTTTTAATAATGCAAGGAATGACGCTGAAGCAATTGATTGGAGCAAGCAATGAACACACAACCTGCTAACGAAGCAAAAAATCCTGATGTGCGCGGCGCAGAAGCTGCGATGGTGCGTGCAGCTGAAGCAGCGCGAACAACAGCTAAACAATACAACATTCCAATCGTTGTTCAAAAAAATGGGCGGACGGTTAAATTGGCAGTGCAATAAAAATGACAAACGTTACCAAAGTTCCTGTACCCGAGCAGAGCCTCCTGTCTCCCACGCTTGCAACAGCTTCTTTCTACGATGCATATCAAGTTAAAAATATGAAACCTGATCGCAGCCCTTTACAGATATGGCTCGACGTTGTATCGCAGCCTGCGCCGTGGGTTGAGGGCGCAATGAACATTCGCAATAAAGTGGTGTCGTTGTTTGGTTTAAAAACGGGTGATGTGGCGGGTATGAGGAACACGAAGAAATTGGCTGCCGATTACAAAGTAGGCGACCGTATCGGTATTTTTTTAATTTTCAACTTATCTGAAAACGAGCTAGTAATGGGTGAGGATGACAAGCATTTGGATGTGCGTTTGTCTTTATACAAGTCAGCCGATAGCAAGTACGCAACGATATCCA
This sequence comes from Comamonadaceae bacterium, assembly GCA_947445115.1. GTDB lineage: Bacteria > Pseudomonadota > Gammaproteobacteria > Burkholderiales > Burkholderiaceae_C > JASGCK01. Next base: position 1,330 of record CANFCG010000041.1, read on the forward strand.
CGATCGTGCACATCAACAATTTTTTAGGTCGCGTTTACATGTTCTTTGTAACGCCACCGCACCGAATCATTGCCAAATATATGACGGCAAAAATCTAAACTTTAATTAAATGGAAAGAAAAAACTATGTCTAAATCTTTTGATGTCATCGTCATCGGCGGCGGCCCAGGCGGCTATGTGGCTGCTATCCGTTCTGCGCAATTGGGCTTTAGCGTGGCCTGTATCGACGCGGCGCAAAACGCTGCTGGCGCACCTGCGCTGGGCGGTACTTGCACCAACGTGGGCTGCATTCCTTCTAAGGCGCTTTTGCAAAGCTCGGAGCATTTCGATCACGCTCATCACCACTTTGCCGAGCACGGCATTAACGCCGCTGGCGTGACGATGGATGTGCCAAAAATGCTCGCACGCAAAGACGGCGTAGTGAAGCAAAACAACGACGGAATTTTGTACTTACTCAAAAAGAACAAGATCACGTTCTTTCATGGTTTGGCAAGTTTTACTGGTAATGCAGATGGTTTGTATCAACTTGCTGTAAAAGGCAAAGTGAATGAAGCGATTGCTGCTAAGCATGTTGTGATTGCTACGGGTTCAAACGCTCGTGTGTTGCCAGGTGCAGAATTTGACGAATTGAATGTGCTGTCCAACGACGGTGCACTGCGCGTCGGCGCCGTACCTAAAAAACTCGGCGTCATTGGCTCTGGCGTCATTGGTCTTGAGATGGGGTCGGTCTGGCGTCGTTTGGGCGCAGAGGTTACTATCTTGGAAGCCATGCCAGCATTCTTAGGCGCTGCTGATGAAGGCATTGCCAAAGAAGCGCTGAAAGCCTTCACTAAGCAAGGTTTGAAGTTGGAGTTTGGTGTGAAGATTTCCGAAGTTAAAAATGGCAAGAAGGGCGTGTCTGTCAACTACGCCAACGCCAAGGGCGAAGCGCAAACGCTGGACGTGGACAAGTTGATCGTCTCGATTGGCCGTGTGCCCAATACCAATGGTTTGAATGCAGCAGCCGTGGGTTTGCAATTGGACGAGCGTGGCGCCATCGTTGTCAACGACCACTGCCAAACCAATTTGCCAAACGTCTGGGCGGTGGGCGATGTGGTGCGCGGCCCGATGCTGGCGCACAAGGCCGAGGAAGAAGGTGTTGCCGTCGCTGAGCGCATTGCAGGTCAGCACGGACACGTCAACTTCAACACCATTCCGTGGGTGATTTACACCAGCCCCGAAATTGCCTGGGTTGGTAAAACCGAACAGCAATTGAAGGCGGACGGCATCGCCTACAAAGCAGGTCAATTCCCATTCTTGGCAAACGGCAGAGCCCGTGCATTGGGCGATACCACGGGATTCGTCAAAATTTTGGCGGATGCTACAACCGACGAAGTCCTTGGCGCGCACATCATTGGGCCGCAAGCTTCTGAGTTGATTGCTGAGCTGGTGATGGCAATGGAGTTCCGTGCGTCAAGCGAGGATATCGCTCGCATTTGTCATGCGCATCCGTCGCTGTCGGAGTCGACTAAAGAGGCCGCGCTGGCGGTGGATAAGCGAACTTTGAATTTTTAAAAAATTCTCATACCCGTGTCTGTCTTAGACATTTACAAGGCTGAACTCGTTAAGAGAGGCTATACCTCAGACCCTGCGCAGCTGGCAGGTGTCGAGGCGTTAGATGTGTGCGCGCGCGAGTGGACAGCGTATCTTGGCCAGCGCTCAACGAAGTTAAAAAAATTATTTAACCACCCCGATATTCCGCAAGGCGTTTATTTGTATGGCGGGGTAGGGCGTGGCAAGTCGTTTTTGATGGATTGCTTTTTTGAAGCAGTGCCGATCAAACGTAAAACACGTTTGCACTTTCATGAGTTCATGCGCGAGGTGCACCGCGAGCTGGCTGATTTGCAAGGGACGGTTAATCCACTTGACGCACTGGGACAGCGGATCAGCAAGCGTTATCGCCTGATTTGCTTTGATGAATTCCATGTTTCTGACATTACCGACGCGATGATTTTGCATCGCCTATTGGATGCCATGTTTAAGTACGGCGTGGGCATGGTCACCACCAGCAACTTTAAGCCAGATGACTTGTACCCTAATGGTTTGCACCGTGATCGATTGAAGCCCGCGATTGAGCTTTTGAATACCAAGCTCCATGTGTTGAACGTCGATAACGGCACGGACTATCGCCGCATCACCATGGACTCCCTCCAGTTGTATCACCATCCTCTCGACGTCAATGCTAGCCATGCTTTGCAGGACGCTTTCACGCGCTTGGCAGAAGCGAAGGAGGAAATTGATTCCATCCTTTACATTGAAGCACGCGAAATTCACGCCTATAAAAAAGCAGGTGGCGTGGTGTGGTTTGACTTTAAAACTTTGTGCGGTGGACCGCGTAGTCAAAACGATTATTTGGAAATTGCCACGCAGTTTCACACAGTTATTTTGTCAGGTGTGCCGCAAATGTTTGTGCGTCATGCCTCCGAAGCGCGCCGCTTTACGTGGCTGATTGATGTGCTCTATGACCGCCGCGTCAAACTCATTATGTCGGCAGCGGTTGCACCCGAGCAGCTCTATACCGAAGGGCCATTGGCACATGAGTTTCCACGCACGATTTCGCGGTTGAACGAGATGCAGTCAAAAGATTATTTAGCGCTTGAGCGGCGTGACGTGGATACGGGTTTATCTTTGAAGATCGGTGAACGATGACGCGGCAAGCCACGCTGTTATTGGTGCTGCTATTGATGGGCAGCGTAGTTGCGTCTGAACCCGATATTCAAACACCTGAAGGTCGGGAGCAAGAGCGTCAGCGCATCGAGAGCGAACGCGATGCTTCCATTGCTGTATTTGAGGCGCAAGACCGCGAATGTCAAACGCGTTTTATTGTGACTTCGTGCCGCGAAAAAGTACGTCTCGAGCGGATTCGTAGCCAAGATGCATTTAAGCGGCAAGAGGCGATTTTGAGTAAATTGGATCGTCAAGCGGCTGCTGCTAAGCAGCAGCAAAAAATTGAAGAGAAAGCGGTTTTGTTTATTGAACGTAGCGATAAGTGAAATAGGCAATCGAAATCAGCATCGAAAAATACAATAAAACGCCGACTAAACTGACTTCTTTAATCCGCTCGTTTAGGCTGCCTTTGCGCGATCCCGTGAACATGGCAGCAAGCAAATTTTCTTTATGCAGGTAGGAGCTAATGACCACCGCCGCTATGTGGACGATCACGAGTACCCATGCGAGATTGGCGGCAAACTCATGCCATTTCCCTAGTTTTGTACCCCCTATATTGTTATAAGTCATCCAGCCCGTAATGCTCGCAAGCAGGCTTAAACTGAGCAGACCCATCACCGCCCAGCCGCCAGCAGGGTTATGCCCTGTGTGGTGTTCGAGGTCTGGGCTGACAAGGCTTTTTAAGTACGAAATGGCGTGCTTGGGCGCAGTGACAAAATGAGTAAATCGCGCGTGGCGCGAACCGATGAATCCCCACAACACGCGCATGACGACCGCTGCAAATACCAAGCAGCCACTCACCACATGCAGCATGCGCCAGCGCTCAGATTCGGCACTCAAATAAGCCACAATAAAACTGCCCGCTAAGAGCCAATGACCTAAGCGAACGATGTAATCCCAAACCAGTATTTTTGTTTTCATGATGCTCATTAGTGTTGCATGAGCCATGCAGTGAGATCCGATTTTTCAGCCGCACTGCATTCACGGCCGATCACGTCGTTGCAGTTTCGTTTGAACCATTTCTCTGATTTTTTGGCATCCGTAAAACGCTCGGAATTAGCGGTAGCGGAGAGCGCTGGAATCTCTTTGCCAGTTATCACATGCTTACCTAGTGCTTTGGGATTGGCTGTGTGGCAAGTGCTGCAGCTTGCCATATCTGTGCCCGCACGGAAGATACGTCCGTAGAAGTTTTTGCCACGATCCGCAGATGGCGAAAATGCCGGGTCCGCTGATTTAGCTTGCAGGGTCCAGCTGGCGTGCTGTTCTTTGAGATTAGTGGCTGCGAGTGCGCTAGAGAAAGTCAAAACGGACAGCAGTGTCATCGCTGCCGTTTTGAGGGATTGAGATGTCATCATGTGATTGCTTTCGGATTTTATTTGGGGATGCGAATACCGCGTTCATTAAAATCGCCGCGCTCTGCACCGCTGTGGCAAACAATGCAATTGGATGCGCTCTTAATGGCAACGCGCTTCCAAACATCGTTTGCGACTTCGCGGTGCTTGCGAGCAAACCATGCCGAGTCGGTCATTCGGTTGGATGGCGTGACCTCGCCAGAGCGCTTGTACGTGCCAGCGTTCAATTGCAGCCATTCTGAAATTTCTTTTAGCAGCGCAGGATCATCAATTGATGCATCGACGCCGTAGTGCTTTGGCAGCGTGTTCATCATCTTGCGCCAAGACTCTGCTGGCAAAAAACCAGCTGGATAGGCCATATGGCAAGCGGCGCACTCTTGCTTATAGCTAGGTAGCTGGGTACGCGGTTGCACTGGCGTGTCGGCTCTGGTATGAAGGCTAGTTGCGAGGCCAAATAGTGCGGAAAAAATCTGTAGTTGAATGCGACTTGACATGGTGGCTCTTTTTATTAATTTTTTACAAAATTTTGTCGATTAAGTTTTGCATTTTGCGGGTTGAAATAAGCCTCAACGATCTGTTTGTCTTTATCAAAACCATAGACCTCATAGCAAGATTCGTAGACAACTTTAAAGCTTTGAATGGTGTAGCCACGATGTTTCATGAGGATCAAAAATTCGTCTTCGTTTAGCCAGTCAGCTTTAGCTGCTTGGGTACACATTTTTTTGATTGATATGGGATTCGCTGCATGTGGTGTCTTTGATGCAATCGCGCTTTTGCTTGCCGGCGTAGCTGTCTGAGCCAATGCCAAGCTGACACGAAGGACTGTCATTCCGACCAACAGAAAAACAAAAATAAGATGATATGGTTTTAGGGTGTGGAACATCATGTTTTGTGTTTATTTCACTTCAATCTTTGTAGCGATAAAGATGCCACTGGCGTTGGTGCTGCCTTTAGCCTCGACAAAACGGTCATTGCTAACTGTGCCACCGTGTTCAAAAAATGCTGCCGACGCATTAACACGCACACCATTGACTATGAAGTCCGACAGAGACACATAGCCACTCACAACGCCATTTATCTCGTAACTATTCGTTTGAAATGTGCCGCCGCCGTGGTTGTCGTCACCTGATCCATCATCACCATGTCCACCGCCCACAATCACGCCCGTGTTAGCAGCTGTGTATTTCGCAGTCATTGCAGTCAACACACCCGCAGTCATATTCCCTTTGATCTCAAGGTAGGTGCCGACTGCGATGCTGGCAGGAAAGCCCGTTACGCTGCTCGCGTTGACTGTCACGCCTTGCACAACTAAATTGCTGTTGGATGTAAACGCTGTGACAGCACCGTACAACTCGTAAGCCGCGCCGCCATTGAGGTTGGTTGCACGGTAACCCTCAAACTCAACGAGCGTAGCTTGCAGAGTCGAGCCGTTCCAAGCGCCTTTCACCTCGAGCGTTGTGCCAGCGACAATCGCTGCAGCTGTACCGCCTTGATACAGGGCATTTGCTAGGCTTACGTTTACCCCAGCCAATGTGATGATGTTGGCGATGGGTGTGCCAGTTGCAACGCCTTTAAGCTTCACTACGCCGTTACTGGCAACGCCTGTTGTTAAACCAATTGCACCGCCGCTTACTTGCGCGGTTTGCGTCAGTATCGCGGTGGCCGACAGTACGCCGGCAGCAGGTGCTGTGGCCGCTTGTATCTTGACCCACGCATTATTGGCAAGCACACCCGTGATCGCCGCTGTACTGTAGTTCACAATTAGTGCTCCCATAACAAAGGTTTTGCTGACTGCATCCAAATTGGTAATTTGACCGCGCATTCGGTAAGCCGCTTGCGCCGTACGCCGCTCAATTAAGGTTGCCAAAAAACTGCCGTCAGCTTGTATCAAGCCGTGCACTTCGACGTAACTGCCCGTTGTTATTGCAGCCAAAGTGGCATAGAGCCCTGTGGCCGCGTTGTAGTAATTCGTACTGGCGTTCACTGAGACTTTACGTCCCATAACCGTCAGGAAGGTGTTACTTGCATCCACACTGTCAACCGTGCCCAAAAGCGCTGGCGTGACGACGATAGTTCCTGCAGTGCCGCTTGCGACGTTGTCGCTCATTCCCTCGACGTGGACGATGCTGCCCAAACGCAAGTTAGATGAGTTCAATGCAATGCCGTCATCGTCTGCAATGCTGGAGCCTACGGTTGCAAAGCGCATCCCGTTGATCACCACTGAGCCAAAGCCCGTGATTGGGCCTGTGTAGCTAGTCGCCGTGGTTTGCAGCAAGGCTGTTGTGCCATTGCTGTTTGCGCTTTCTTTGCCTCCGCCGCCGCAAGCGGTTACGAGAGATACAAGCAGCGAAGCAATAAGCAATCTGGCAGATGAATTGTTAAATCGAGAGGTCATGTCGTGCTCCTAAATATTGAAATTCAAATGTAGGTAGCTAGACTGAAGCGGATCTGAAGCCCCAGCTCAGGTTCGGTTAAGGTTAATCTGTGACTTTTGGCTATATTGATTCACCATTGATTTTTTAGGAGCTGCTGTGCGAGGACTATTGGTTGAAGATGATTTATCATTTGCGAGTGCATTACTTGGGTTGCTCAAGCTGCGCGGCTACACCGTTGATGCGGCGCATACGTTGGCTGACGCTATCGATAAGCAGCGTTTTGCGACTTGGGATTTCGTGCTGTTAGATTTGCATCTCCCCGATGGCGATGGCCTTGATTTTTTGAAGTTGTTGCGCAGCAATCAGATTCAAACCCCCGTGATTGTGTTGACCGCAAAAGATCAAATCAGTGATCGTGTGCGGGGCTTGGATGCAGGGGCGGATGATTATTTGGTTAAACCATTTGATACCGAAGAGCTGCTGGCTAGATTACGGGCAGTCAGTCGAAGAGGATTGGCTGGCGAGGTGAGGGCTGCGGGGGGCACATCGGTAGTGACGGTACTTGATCTGACAGTGGATATGGGACGCGGCGTCGCTGTGGTGGCTGGTTCCCCCGTGGATCTAACGGCAAAGGAGTGGAGCCTACTCAGGCTTATGGCACTCAGACCTGATCGCATTCATACGCCAGACAGCTTGATGCGTTCTCTCTATGGTTTTGATGATGAGGTCGGTAGCAACACACTACAAGTGTTCATTAGCAGTCTGCGGCGTAAGCTGGGTGCGGGCTGTATTGAAACGCTGCGCGGACAGGGTTATCGTTTGGTAGGGAAGTGCGCATGAAGACCCCCAACACATTGACGAGCCGTATTACTAAGCATTTGATGTTTTGGGTTGGGTTGGTATGGGCCATTAGCGCCATTGGTGTGGCTGTTTACGTCAAATTTGAAATTGATGAAGCATTTGATCAGGCGTTGCTGGACAATGCTTTGCAATTGGATGCTGGTGCGCAGCTTGCTGCATCGATGGCGCACCGTATCGATGCTTTTTGGGAAACGATGCGTTGGCTATTTTTACCAATGCTGGGTTTTTTGCCATTACTGGCTTTCATTGTGCAGCGGATCGTAAGGCGTGAATTAAAACCTGTGAAGCAACTGACCGATCAACTTGCCGAGCGAGGCGCTCAAAATTTGACAATACTGTGCGGAAATGAAGGATTCCCCACCGAGCTGATCACGATTGTTGAGAGTACCAATCGGCTGCTAGAGCGCATGGGCTCAGCCTTGGACGTAGAGCGGAGCTTGGCAGCTAACGCTGCGCACGAATTGCGCACGCCGATTGCCACCGCGCGACTGCGCATCGACAACGCCATGCAACACGATCTGCCAGACGGTGCGAAGGCCGAATTAGTGGCCGCAATGGCGGGCTTGGTGCAGCTGACGCGCCGCGCTGAAAAGTTGCTACAACTGTCACGCGCAGAAGGCTCGCAAAGCTTGAACAGCGAGCGAATGGACTTGGCGCACCTTGCTGGCTTGGTCGTGCAAGAGTTTTGGGCCAACGCTGGTGTGCAGCGTAGATTGCGTTTGGACACGCCCTATGCGGATGACGCTTCAGCTGTTTCGATTTGGGTCATGGGCGATATGGACACACTAGCGTTAGCACTACGAAATTTGATTGAAAACGCACTGCGGTATTCGGCGGATGCTGATGTCATGGTGCGGGTGAGACTCGCGGAGGATGGCGTGACTGCCGGGGTCGCGGTCATGGATGAAGGACAGGGCTTATCGAGTGACCAAATCACTAAGCTTGCCAACCGCCATGTGAGGCAATCGGCTAATCAAACAGGATTTGGCCTTGGCTTGTCTATCGTTAAAACAATTGTGGAACGGCAAAAAGGGCGGCTGACTTTTACCTCGCCACCTATGGGGTTTGCGCAGGGGCTCGAGGTTCGGATTGAGCTGCGAACCGCCTAGTCGTTCACCATCACCAGTTTGCCTTTGACGGCGCGTGAGCCCATGCGCTCGTAAGCGGCCTTCAAGTCTTTCATCGGCATGGTGTAGTCGATGACGGGTTTGATTTTCCCTGTGCCATACCAAGTCGCTAACTCTTGCATCATGGCCGCGTTTTGCTTGGGCTCGCGTCTTGCAAAATCACCCCAAAATACGCCAACTAAAGACGCGCCTTTGAGCAGCGGTAAATTCATTGGAAGGCTTGGTACGACGGGGCTTGCCGCAAAGCCGACCACTAAATAACGACCACGCCACGCGATGCTTCTAAACGCAGGCTCGGCCAAGTCGCCGCCCACAGGGTCATAAATCACTTGTGGGCCTTTGCCATCGGTCAATTCTTTGACTCGTGCGCGCAGGTCTTCGCTTGTGTAATTGATCGTCTCGTCTGCGCCAATGGATTTGCACAGCGCCGCTTTTTCGTCGGTAGATACAGCCGCAATCACGCGTGCACCTTTGAGCTTGGCAATTTGGATCGCAGCTGTTCCTACCCCGCCTGCGGCGCCCAAAATCAGAACTGTCTCGCCTGCTTGCAAGGCGGCGCGGTCAACCAGCGCGTGGTGCGATGTCGCGTAAATCATGATGAAGGCTGCGGCATCGACCATGGGGAAGCCTTGGGGTAAGGGCATACACAGCGCGGCTTGCACGCAGGTGTGGCTGCCAAATCCACCCGTTCCAGACAGCGCCGCCACCGCGACGCCTACTTTGAGATGTGGGAACCTTTCCGTCACGCCTTCACCCAACGCCTCGATCACCCCCGCGTATTCTGAGCCTGGTACAAAGGGCAGAGTTGGCTTCATTTGGTATTTGTTTTGTACGATCAAGATATCTGGGAAATTGAGCGATGCGGCCTTAATGGCAATGCGCACTTCACCAGCTTTAGGCTCGGGTGTGGGAAGTTCTTTGTAGGTGAGCGCATCAACGCCAATGGGGTTTTCGCAAAGCCAAGCAATCATGGTGAGTCCTTAAATAGTTGAGATAAATGATAGGGCAAATCATAGCGCCGCCTACAATCCATCAGAAGGAAAACACCTATGAAAATTCTTCTTTGTAACGACGATGGCTATCAAGCTGACGGCATTGTGTCGCTGTATGCGGCGCTTAAACGGCTGGAGGGCGTCGAGGTTGAGGTGATTGCGCCTGAGCAAAACAATAGCGCGAAATCGAATGCGCTCACGCTGCATTCGCCGCTGTACGTCACCCGCTCCGAGAGCGACTCACGCACACGTGGCTTTCGCTACATCAACGGCACGCCTGCCGATTGCGTGCATATTGCGCTGACTGGATTGCTGAACTACAAGCCCGACTTGGTGGTGTCAGGCATCAATAATGGCGCGAATATGGGCGACGACACGCTTTACTCCGGGACGGTTGGCGCTGCGATGGAGGGCTATTTGTTTGGTGTGCCTGCGATTGCGTTTTCGCAAGTTAAAAAGGGATGGGCGCATTTGGATGATGCAGCCAATTATGCGGCCCAGTTTGTGGCACAGCGTTTGCATGGACTCAGTCCTATGACACCGCCGTGGCTACTCAATGTCAATATCCCGAATCTTCCAACTGAAAAGTTGCAAGGCTTGCGTGTCACGCGGCTCGGGCGTCGTCATGCCGCCGAGCCCGTCATCAAACAACAAAGTCCGCGCGGGGAGACGATGTATTGGATTGGCGCTGCTGGCCCTGCCAAAGACGATGCAGCGGGCACTGATTTCCACGCCACGCATGATGGCCATGTCAGCGTCACGCCGTTGCAAGTGGATTTGACGGATATGGATCGGCTTGCCTATTGGACGCAGAGTTTGGCTGCTCCATGAGAGACTTTAGTTTGATGAGTGTCATCCCCCCTGTCGCTTTGCGACATCCACCCGTTCGGGGGGAACCATTACCCGTATCAAAGGGGAAGGTCGCAGCTATCGACACAGGTGTGGGGCTTGACTCTAGCCGTGTGCGAGATCGGTTGATTGAAAAATTGAGTCGCGAGATTAAAAATCCTGCTGTTCTAGACGCGATGCGCCTTGTCGAGCGTCATCGCTTCGTTGATTCGGCGCTGGTGACACAGGCTTATGAGGACACGGCGCTGCCGATTGGCTTTGGCCAGACGATTTCTAAGCCCAATGTGGTGGCGCGAATGATTGAGCTGCTACTCAACGGTCAGTCGCGTTTTACGGGCAAAGTGCTGGAGATTGGCTCGGGCTGTGGCTATCAAGCGGCGGTGCTGGGGCAGTTGGCACGCCACGTATTTAGCATCGAGCGCATAGAAGGATTGGTCACAAAGGCTCGTGCGAACTTGAAGGTTTGCGAGTACACCAATGTGCAAGTTAAATTTGGCGATGGCATGCTGGGGTTTCCCGATGTTGCGCCTTATGTGGCAATTATTGCTGCGGCTGGGGGTGAGTCGATTCCAGCAGCATGGTTAGCACAATTGGCGATAGGCGGCAGATTGGTCGCGCCATCTTGGGCGGATAACAAACAGCAAGCGCTGATCGTGATTGATAAAACACCGACTGGGTTTGTGAAGCATATTCTGGAGCCAGTTCAATTTGTACCTCTAAAATCAGGCATTATTTAATGAAATGAAAAGAGATAATTTATGAAAAAAATTACATGTAAGCTATTGCTTTCGTTTCGATTTTCAGTTGTCATGGCCGTATTGTTTTTGGCGGCTTGTGCTAGTCAAAAAGGATCTTCTGGCTACCTGAATAAAGCGCCAGTTGAAGACCGTGGCACCGGTATAGGCATAGGTCATTCCAAACCACCGCTAGGTATTGAAAATGCTGGGAAACTTGGCTATTACAGCGTGAAATCTGGTGATACGCTCATTCGTATTGGTTTTGACAATGGACAAAATTGGCGTGATATTGCACGCTGGAATCAGCTCGATCGCCCTAGCCAAATCGAGGTTGGACAAGTGCTGCGCGTTATCCCACCTGTTGGTGCAATCGCAGTGGCAACAACGGCAGCTGTCCCTCCAGTGGCTGTCACTATGCCTGTTCCCACACATGGCGTGAGCCTGCCAAACTCTGCTGTGCCGCCTACGCCAGCGGTGGTGGCCAAGCCAGCGTCTGATGATTTAAATTGGATGTGGCCAACGAGCTCGGGCGTCGTGCTGGCCGGATTTGATGAGAGTAAAAATAAAGGTCTCGACATAGGAGGTGCGGCGGGCGATGCTGTGCTGGCAGCTTTCGATGGACGTGTCGTTTATGCCGGCTCTAGCCTGCGCGGCTATGGCAATTTAATTATCTTGAAGCACAACGATACATTTTTAAGCGCCTATGCCCACAATCAAACGCTCTTGGTCAAAGAAGACCAGTCCGTGGTGAAAGGCCAAAAAATTGCGGAAATGGGGCAAAGCGACTCCGATCGTGTGAAGCTGCATTTTGAAATCCGAAAACAAGGCAAGCCCGTTGATCCAGCGCAGTACCTCCCCAAGCGTTGAGTTAAGCGCAGATGTTGTTGCTTCCGAGGCGACGCAGAGCACAGAACAGCGGAGATTTCAGGCTAAACAGGCTCAAATCGAAGCTTATAAAACACAGTTGGCAGAGCAGCGCGTATTAGCTCAGGATTTTGAGCGGCGCTTCGCGGCAGCGGTCGATCCTATTGAGCGGAAAAAATCGCAGCTCAGTCTCGCCATCATTCTGTATTTGGATAGTCGCCTAGATGCCAAAGGCTTGTCCAAAACCATACGGGCCGAGATGAGCGAGATCATTTTTATGATTAGCCATAGTCTGCTGCAAGTTGGAATGCTAACGAACGAGTTAAGCGTGTTAGAAACGCTGCAAGCCAAGCACGGTAAGCCGTCCCAAGAAGACGAGGGTGTGCCTCTCATTGATGAGATTGATGCCATATTTCAAGAATCCTTGCGTGCAGATTGGAGCGAGCAAGCCAAGGAGCAAGAGCGCACAGCGGCAAAGGTGGCACATCTAGCAACTAGAGCAAAAAAAGAAAAACCAGCGGACGCGGATGCCGAGCAGTCTTTGCGCGAGGTATATCGCCGGCTAGTTAGTTTGCTGCACCCAGACCGCGAGCCCGATGATGCAGAGCGCCTGCGCAAAACGGCCTTAATGGTGGAGGCCAACGCAGCTAATGCCAAGCAAGATTTGCTGGCGCTCTTGCAACTGCAATGGCGCGTGCTGGCGCAAAACTCAGATGCGATTGCGCAGATCACAGATCAAAAATTACGCCAATTCAATCTGATGTTGGATAAGCAGCTCTCCACTTTGGAGCGTGAGCTATCAAGTGCGGAATTTAAATTCCGCCGCAACTTTGGCATTGGACAGACGCAAAACTTACAAGCCAAGACGCTTAACCGTGTACTGCGTGATCACGTCAACCACGGCAAAGACGACCTCGAGCAAATGGTGGACAGCTTGAATTTAATTCAAGATGATGTGGGGTTAAAGTATTGGGTGAGGGCGCAGGGTCTTTAAAATCAAGGGATGAATGTTTCCCATACCTCCTCTTATACCACCCCTCGCTACACCATTGAGTCTTTAGATCTAGAAGCCCAAGGCATTGCCCACCTTGATGGCAAGGTCGTTTTTGTCGATGGCGCACTGCCATTTGAGGTGGTCTCTGCGCAAGTCAATCGCAAGAAAGAGACGTTTGAAAAAGCCACGCTAACCAAGATTCATAAAGAGTCGTCGCAGCGCGTGCGCCCGCATTGCCCGCATGCTGGCCTGCAGCCCAATAGCTGCGGGGGTTGCAAGATGCAGCATCTGCACACAAGCGCTCAGGTCGCTGTGAAGCAGCGCTCGCTAGAAGACAGCCTGACGCACATTGGCAAAACCAAACCCGAGAGCTTGTTGCGCCCTATCGAAGGCCCAGCATGGGGCTACCGTTACCGCGCCCGCTTATCGGTGAAATATGTCATTAAAAAAGGCGAAGTGCTGGTTGGCTTTCACGAGCGCAAGAGCCGCTATGTGGCGGATATCAAAAGCTGCGCGGTGCTTGCGCCCCAGGTGGAGCGTTTGCTCATGCCGTTACGCACCTTGATTGCTAGTATGGAAGCACGTGAAACGCTGCCTCAAATCGAAGTGGCTTGCGGTGACAACGTGACCGCGCTGGTGTTGCGTCACATGGAGCCACTCTCCATATCCGATATTGAAAAATTAAAAGTCTTTGCTAGAGAGCAACACGCTGCAAGCCATGTCCAGTGGTGGTTACAGCCCAAGGGGCCTGAAACCGTGCATCGCTTAGACGAGGCAGACGGTACGGGCGATTTGAGTTATGCACTGCCAGAGTTTGGCGTAGTGATGCCGTTTAAGCCGATTGACTTTACGCAAGTTAATCCGCACATTAACCGCGTGTTGGTGTCGCGATCGTTGCGGCTTTTGGATGTGCAAAAAACAGAGCGCGTGATCGACTGGTTTTGCGGCCTTGGCAACTTCACCCTGCCACTCGTGACGCAAGCACGCGAGGTGCTGGGCGTAGAGGGCAGCGAGACCTTGGTGCAACGCGCAACGGGCAACTTTAAAAGCTTTATAAATGGCTTGCAGGCCACATCCAGTAAGGCTTGTGCGAGTACTCATTTTATAGCTCGTAATTTATTTGAAATGACGCCTGAAATGCTGATTGCAGACGGAAAAGCTGAAAAGTGGCTGGTCGATCCGCCGCGTGAGGGCGCTTTTTCGCTAGTTAAAGCTTTGGCTGAATTGGTAAGCCCTGAGAGTGAGAGCGCAATCGACAAAGGCGACTGGCTACCCCCCTCAAGAATCGTCTATGTCAGTTGTAACCCAGCTACGCTAGCCAGAGATGCCGATGTGCTGGTTAATACCGCGGGTTATCGACTTGCCAGCGCGGGGGTCGTGAATATGTTTCCTCACACCGCGCATGTGGAGTCGATGGCGGTGTTTGAGCGAGCTTGATAAGCAACGGACATAAAAAATCCGCCGCAGCGGATTTTTTATGTCTTTGTCATCCCCGCGAAGGCGGGGATCCATGCGTTTTTAATCTTTCTCGCCACCAAAAATACCCAGCAAGCTGAGCAGGCTTTGGAAGATATTGATCAGGTCGAGGTAAATCGCCAGCGTGGCGCTGATGTAATTAGTCTCGCCGCCGTCAATCACTTGCTTGATGTCGTACAGCATGTAGGCGCTAAAAATACCGATTGCCAAGGTGCTGATAGCAGCCATGCCCATGGTTGATCCGACAAACACGTTGATGATCGAGCCGAGCATTAAAACCACAGCACCCCAAAATAGCCATTTGCTCATACCTGACAAGTCGCGCTTGATGGTGGTTGCCAATGTTGCCATCACAAAGAATACACCTGCTGTGCCACCAAAGGCCGTCATCACAAGGCTTGCGCCATTACGAAAACCCAGCACGCGAGCAATCAGGCTGGACATCACGAGTCCCATGAAGAACGTAAAGCCGAGTAGAACGTATACGCCTTTAGACGAGTTCTTGGTTTTTTCAATTGCATAGATAAAACCGAAAGCGCCAGCCATCATGACAATCAAACCCATCCAGCCAGAGAAAACGCGGGATAAGCCAGTTGAGACGCCAAGGTATGCGCCCAGCACGGTGGGTAGCAAGCTGACAGCCAGTAGTACGTAAGTGTTGCGTAGGACACGGTTGCGCTCCAGCGCAGAGGTGCCCACGGCATTGCCGAAGGCGTGGTTGTTGAGAGGGGTAATGTTGTCAGACATGAGGGACTCCTAAAAGTTGATAACAAGCGGATTCTAGGGCTAAATGAGCAATTTAAGGTGCCAAGCGAGAGCGGATCCAAACATTATTTTCGCGCTCATAAGCAAGCCTGTCATGCAGTCGATTTCTGCGCCCTTGCCAAAACTCAAAACGGTTGGGCACGAGGCGATAGCCACCCCAAGTGGCAGGCCGAACGGGGTTTTCACCGGATGCCTTGGCAGTCTTATCCATTAAGGCCTCCAGCTCAGCACGGCTGGTAAGCCTTGCTGACTGTGGGCTAGCGATAGCCGCCAGTCTGGAAAGTAGCGGACGCATGTTGAAATATTGATCGCTGGTTGCGGCATCAACCTTCTCAACCACTCCCTCAACGCGAACCACCCGTTCTAACTCGACCCAGTGAAATTGCAGCGCCGCAAAAGGGTTGCCTGCCAGCTCTTGTCCTTTTTGGCTTTGGTAGTTGGTAAACCAAACGATACCGCGCTCGTCAAAATCTTTAATTAGCACGATGCGCGTGCTGGGGCGTAGGTTCGAGCCAACCGTCGCTAGCGTCATGGCGTTTGGCTCAGGCACTTCGGCTTTGATGGCTTCGCTGAGCCATTGTTCGAATTGCTGCATGGGGTTGGCGTGCGAGTCGGCTTCGCCAAGACTGGCGCTTTCGTAGCTTTTGCGTGTTTGCGCCAGTGATTGTGCGAGAGAAGAAGGAGGTGTTGTCATGCCCTCAAGTTTATGAGTTTTCGTATTTTCTTTATATAATTTATAAATATATAAGAACAATAATAAAGTAGTTTGAAAAGCTAGGGCTAACCCCTACAGTCGCTACTCATTGTTTTTCTTCTCGAAGGCCTCATAGGATTCCACATGGACCAAACAGCGTTTATTTTTGCAGGATTTGTTGTTGGATTGATCGTCGGCCTGACGGGCGTGGGCGGCGGCTCGCTCATGACGCCGCTGCTTATCTTCGGCTTCGGCATTAAACCGGCACTAGCGGTGGGCACGGATTTACTGTTTGCCGCGTTTACTAAGCTGGGCGGATCCATCAATCTTGCGGTTTCGCGTTCGATTGACTGGAAGATTGTGGGCAGTCTGAGCTTGGGTAGCATTCCGGCCTCTCTTTTGACGCTCTATGTGATGAGGCACAGCGGCGCAGGTGAGGCAGCCTTTCAGCATGTCATCACCACCACGCTTGGATTCGCTTTGGTGCTAACAGCGGGCGCTACGTTTTACAAAGCACAGTTTGGCAAAAAACGTGAGATACCGACGCTAGTTGCTGGCGATGCTGCGCTTGCTATCAAACCCCTACACCCCTTGCTGCCCGTTGCTTTTGGCGCATTAGTCGGTGTACTGATTACGATTACATCGGTTGGTGCGGGCGCGATTGGCGTGACGGCTTTGATGATTCTTTACCCCTCATTGCCACTATCGCGCATCGTTGCAGCAGACATCGCGTATGCGGTGCCGATTACGCTAGTGGCAGGTCTCGGACATGCCTCGATTGGACAAGTCGATTGGCCGCTTCTTATACAATTGCTAGCTGGCTCTTTGCCTGGTATCTGGCTAGGTTCGCGCCTCAATTCCCGTTGGTCCGATAAGGCGCTTCGGACGCTGCTATCTCTCTTGATTGCGTATGCTGGCATCAAATTGATCGCACTTTAATTTCTCACATCCTTTTAGC
>CANFCG010000042.1 GCA_947445115.1 Comamonadaceae bacterium
CAGCTTGACGAGCGATTTCGCCTGTTTCCATCGTGACGGTGTGCTGACCCCATTGGAAGGTCTTGGTAACTTTATTAAAAATGCTCATGGTATTTTTCTTTCTTAACAACAATAAATAACAACGATAAAACCGTTTCCTCAGATGTAAAAAACGTCTGAGCTAGGGAACCTAACTCAGACGTTCTTAAATTTTGGGAAGCGATTGTGTGCCGACCAATTACTTACGCAATCCTAATTTTGCAATCAAGGCGGTGTAACGGCCAGCGTCCGTGGACTTTAAATAGTCCAGCAAGCCGCGGCGTGCATTCACCATACGGATCAAACCACGACGACCGTGATGATCTTTAGCGTGAAGTTTGAAGTGAGGAGTGAGTTCGTTGATGCGAGCGGTCAAAAGTGCAACTTGCACCTCAGAGCTGCCCGTATCGTTTGCAGCGCGTGCATTGGCTTTAACGACTTCAGCAATAGTAGCTTTTAGCATAGTGATTCCCTTTCTGTGGCATAGCCACACAACTTGCGGTACAGATGAATCAGATCCATACCGTGCGACGACTCAGGATTGAGTCAAAACTTGTACACCCAGCATTATAGCGGGGTGAGTGATTCTAATTATTTGAATTTATTTTTTTCTTTGCCTTTAGGCATGATCGAGGTGACGATCGTGGCGCGAACGGGCTCAGCCGTGCCAGTCGGGACTTTGGGTGGAGAAGTGTCTTTTTTTGGTTTTTTGGCTTCTTTGCCGCCCTGGATACCTTTTGCCATGATGTGCGCCCCTTGTAAGTGATGTGATTCGCCAATAATAATGGATTCTAAGCAACTTCCCCCGCCGCGTGCCCGCTCGCCCACGCCCACTGAAAGTTATAGCCACCTAGGTGTCCCGACACATCGACCACTTCGCCTACAAAATAAAGCCCCGCCTGTTTATTGCTCTCCATCGTCTTGGACGACAACTCAGTTGTATCCATGCCACCTAATGTCACCTCCGCGGTGCGATAGCCTTCCGTGCCCGATGGCTTTTGTTGCCATGCCTGCAAGCCACGCCCAATAAGGGCTAGCGCAGTATCGGGAATCTGCGCAAGGGCAGTGTCCGCGTGTTTCTCCCATAGCTCCGCTTGCAATTCCAGCACCAAACTTTTGGCCAAGCGCACCGTTGGATGCTCCGCCAGCAACGTGCGCAGTAGCGACTTAGGATGCGTGCGTTTGAGGGCTAGCAGCCAGTCCAGTAATTCGTCCGCGCTCTCGGTAGGAAATAAATTCAAAACTACCGCTTCGCCCACCTGCCAATAGTTAGAGAGCTGCAAAGCCGCAGGCCCCGATAGCCCTCGATGCGTAAACAAAACCGCTTCACTAAAGTTAGCTGTCCCCGCCGCTGTTTGACACGACAAATCCGCATCCGCAGCCAAGCCAGACAAACGCTCCGACACATCTTTGAACTTGTCGCTAAACGTAAACGGCACCAGCCCTGCGCGGGTCGGCAAAACCGCGTGCCCAAACTGCCGCGCCACCTCGTAGCCAAAGCCTGATGCACCCATTGTTGGAATGGATAAACCGCCCGAGGCGATGACGAGCGACTCGCAAGTGAATTCATCAACAGCAAAGCCACCAGATAAGCCGCCTGCTTGTAACGCCCTGATAGACGTGGCTTTGCGATTCACTTCAATCGTGACGCCAGCAGCGTCGCATTCAGCCAGCAGCATGTTCAAAATGTCTTTCGCCGAATCCAAGCAAAACAGCTTGCCCAAATCACGTTCGCCGTATTCGATGCCGTGCTTGTTCACCAGCGCAATAAAGTCCCACTGCGTATAGCGCTTCAAGGCCGAAATGCAAAAGCGCGGATTGTTCGAGATAAAGTTTTTTGGCAATACATCGAGGTTGGTGAAGTTACAGCGCCCACCGCCTGACATCAAAATCTTTTTGCCCACTTTGTTGCTACCCTCCAGCACCAGCACGCGCCTGCCGCGCTGGCCTGCGGTGATGGCGCACATGAGGCCCGATGCGCCCCCGCCAATGATGATCACGTCGTAATGACGGCCGATTTGTTCTGAGGATTCCATGGATTACCAATACTTCGGATAGCGCAACTCGCCGCGCGTCACGTTGTTAAAAATCAGCGCCACCACCACAACCAGCAAAGCCCCAGTGAGCGTGGGATAGAGCAAAAAATCCCAGCTTGGTTGCGTCATAAAAATGATGACGGGGTTCGCGCCCGCAGGTGGGTGCACCACGCGCAGCCACAGCATGACGGCCACCGCCGTCGCCACGGCAAGCGCCATTGCCCACCACGCAGGTCCCAGCAGTCGCAAGCAAAGCAAGCCAATCAGTGAGCTGAGCAAATGCCCGCCCATCACACTGCGCGGCTGCGAAAAGAAACCATCAGGAAAGCCAAACACCAAAAGGCAAGACGCGCCAAACGGTGCAATCAAAATCGCCCGCTGCCCATGCGAATGCAGCCAAGCCAAGAGTCCTATCGCAATCAAGCAACCCAACCACGCCAGCGCAATCGCCCGTCCCCGCGCACGGGGCGGAATAGGCATCTTGTCGCCGCGTAGTTTGTCGAGGAAGGTCATGCAAAAGCAGGCCGCAGCGCCAAAGCAGCACGCCAGCGCAAAAGATTCGTGTGCTGCTCGCTAGGCTTGATGCGAACCACCCGCGCAAAATCAACGGCCACCACGGCGGTGATGTCGGCAATGCTGAGTTGATTGGCTGCGATAAATTCGCGCCCCGCCAGGTGCGCATCCAGCATGTCTATGAAGTGCTGTACGCGCTGCCCCCCCCGCGCGGCCAGCTCTGGGATTTGCGCGTAATTGTGTGGACCTGGCAAGGCTCGATTCGCCATAGCGGGTGCACTGTTGCGCATCGCTTCGGCAATCGCAAGCAAGCCTTCAAACTCCATGCGCCAATTCATGCTTGCGATTTGTGCTTTATCAAGCGGCGTCACGCCCAGCATGGGCGGGTTGGGGAAGGCTGCTTCTAGATAGGCGGCGATGGCGGCGTTATCAGTTAGCACCGTTCCTTCAGGTGTGGCAAGTGCGGGTACTGTGCACTGCGGATTGATGGCTCGGAATGCCTCACCCATTTGCTCGCCCGAGCGCAGGTCAATCTGGACGGTCTCAAAAGCCACACCTTTTTCAGCCAGCAAGATGCGCGCTCGGCGTGGGCTGGGCGCTGTGGCGCAATCGTAAAAGGTCATCATGGTTTGGGCACGCGTTCAAAGTCGCTGGCATCGTGACGCTCGTGTAGTTGGCTCTCTGGTTTGCCCATGACGCGGTTGACCATACGACCACGTTGCACGGCGGGACGCAGGGCAATTTCGTCTGTCCAGCGCATCACGTTGGTGTAGGTCTGCACTTGTAAAAATTCGCCCGCACCATAGAGCAAGCCCTTTGCCAGTGCGCCATACCAAGCCCACACCGCCATATCGGCAATGGTGTATTCGTTGCCCGCAAGGTAGGGGCTTACCGCTAAGCGCCGATCCAGCACATCCATTTGGCGCTTGACCTCCATGGCAAAGCGGTTAATTGGGTACTCCTGCTTGGTGGGCGCGTAGGCGTAGAAATGACCGAAGCCACCACCAAGATAGGGCGCACTGCCCATTTGCCAAAACAGCCACGATAGGCATTCGGCTCTTGAGGATTCATCGGTCGGCAAGAATGCACCGAACTTGTTCGCCAAGTGAAGCAAGATCGCGCCAGACTCAAACACGCGAATAGGCTTGCTAGGGTCGCTGTGGTCTAGTAGCGCTGGAATTTTGGAATTGGGATTCACGGCGACAAAGCCGCTACTAAATTGATCGCCCTCGTTGATGCGAATGAGCCAAGCGTCGTACTCTGCGCCTGCGTGTCCGAGCGCCAAGAGCTCCTCCAACATCACGGTCACCTTTACGCCATTGGGCGTAGCTAGCGAATAGAGCTGCATGGGGTGCTTGCCCACAGGCAAATCCTTGTCGTGCGTCGCGCCAGCAATAGGCCGATTGATGTTGGCAAAACGTCCGCCGTTTTCTTTGTCCCATGTCCAGACGGTGGGCGGGGTGTAGTCGGTGGTGTTGGTAGTTTGGTCGCTCATTTAGTGTCCTTGAAAAGTCGGTTTGCGCTTCTCCACAAACGCCACTGCCGCGCTTTTGTGGTCATCGGTATCAAAGGTGCGAATCATGTGCATGGCCTCGGTGTCTAAAGTGTCCGCGAGCGAACTGCGCAGCCCGATATTCAAATTGCGTTTCATGTAGCCGATGGCAACCGTGGGCAGCGCCGCTAATTCTTGCGCCCATGCTTTGGCAGCTGCTGGTAACTCTGCCGCTGGTACGCAGCGATTGACGAGTCCAATGCCCAGCGCTTCCTCGCCGCGAATCACTTGCCCAGTGAAGTACATCTCGCGTGCCTTAGCTGCCCCCACCAAGTGGTTGAGGAAGTAACTACCGCCAAAATCGCCCGACAGCCCGACCATCGCGAAAGCTGTGGTCAGCTTGGCGTCATCCGCCGCAATGCGCAAATCGCAAGCCATGGCGAGCGAGAGTCCAGCACCTGCCGCAGGCCCAGGGATCACAGCCAGCGTGGGTTTGGGCATTTCGTGCAGCATGCGCGACACTTCCATGCGAGCGCGTAGATCGGCCACTTTTTGGTCAAAAGTCACATCTACTGGTGCGCCGCCAACGGCATTCTTGGCAAAGCCCTTCACGTCGCCGCCCGAACAAAACGCAGCGCCTGTACCCGTCAGCACCACGAGGCGTACCGCGGGGTCTAAAGCCAAGCGCTGCAAGGCCTCCGACATCGCAGCCAGCATCGGGCGCGTAAGTGCATTGCGTGCCTCGGGGCGGTTCATGGTGAGGGTGGCAATGCCGCCTTCGAAGCTCTCTAATAGGTCTTGTGTCATGTTTTAACTCCGCGCATAAGTAACCCCGCCATCCACAATCAGCGTCGATCCCACCACATAGTCACCCGCCCTTGAGGCCAAGAAAATCGCAGCGCCTGCCATATCTTCTGTTGTGCCGATGCGGCGGGACGGAATGCGTTTCGCGGTTTCCTCGGCTTGGTCTCGTGCGACGGTGTTCATGTCGGACGCAAATGCGCCTGGGGCGATGGCACTAACTACGATGCCTTCTGGCGCGAGCTTTAAGGCCATGCGCTTGGTTAAGTGGATGAGCCCTGCTTTGCTGGCGGCGTAGGAGTAGGTCTCCATCGGGTTGACGGACACACCATCAATGCTGGCGATATTGATGACTTTGGCGCAGTGCGAGCCCATACTAGTCGTGGCTTGGCGGGCAGACTCTTGTAACTCGACGTAGAGCGCTTGCGTTAAAAAGAACGGCGTTTTCATGTTCAAGTCCACCACTTTGTCCCAGCCTTTTTCTGGGAACTCAGCAAACGGCTCGGCCCATGCTGCGCCTGCGTTGTTGACCAAGATGTCGAGTTTTGTCTCACGTGCTTTAAAAGCGGCGACCAAGGCTGCTACGCCTTCAGGACGGGATAAGTCGGCTGGGATGGAGATGCATTTACCCTCAATCCCAATTTCGGCGGACATTTCTTGGGCGGCAGCATCACACTCCAGCGCTTTCCTGCCGCAGATGTACACCGTCGCGCCTTGTTGCAAAAAGCCCGTAGCAATCATGCGGCCAATGCCACGGTAGCCGCCCGTGACGAGGGCGACGCGTCCGTTTAAAGAGAATAGGTTTTGGGTAAAGTTGCTAGACATAATGGTGCTCCTATTGTTAGTTGAAATAAACAATCATCGTAACTCGTCCGAGCCCCATCCCTCCCTCTTAAGGAATCCAAATGACAAGCGCATTCACTGGCCTACAACTTCGTTCACTCGTTAAACCCAGCGGCGAATTAGAGCTGTCCCTCGTCACTGTCGATACGCCCGCACCAGCTGCGGATGAAGTGGTCGTTCGCGTGCAGGCCACGCCGCTCAACCCTTCTGACATTGGTCTCTTGTTTGGCGCGGCGGACGTGAGCACGGCGAGCTTGCAAGGCTCGGGCGCACAAAGTGTGATGACGATGAAGATTCCTGATGCGTATATGAAGAGCATGGCTGCGCGTTTGAATCAATCCATGCCCGTGGGCAACGAAGGCGCAGGCGTGGTCGTGGCGGCAGGATCCTCTCCCGCCGCACAGGCTTTGCTTGGCAAAACGGTATCCATCTTGGCGGGTGCCATGTATTCGCAGTACCGCTCGGTCAAAGCCGATTCCTGCCTCGTGTTGCCAGCGGATGCCAGCGCTGCTGATGGCGCATCGTGCTACGTCAATCCGCTCACTGCGCTTGGCTTTGTGGAGACCATGCGCCATGAGGGACATACGGCCATCGTGCACACAGCAGCGGCATCGAATCTGGGGCAAATGCTCAACAAAATTTGTATCAAAGACGGCATTGATCTCGTCAACATCGTGCGCTCGCCTGAGCAAGCGGCGATCCTCAAAAACCTTGGTGCAACCTATGTGGTAGACAGCAGCAAGGCGACTTTTTTAGATGACCTCACCGCAGCGCTGGTGACGACAGGCGCAACGCTGGCGTTCGATGCCACAGGCGGCGGCAAGCTAGCGGGGCAAATCTTGATGTGCATGGAAGTGGCTCTTAATAAAACGGCGAAAGAGTACAGCCGCTATGGCTCGGTGACGCATAAGCAGGTTTATTTGTATGGCGGCTTGGATACCAGCCCGACAACGTTTAACCGTAGCTTCGGAATGGCGTGGGGAGTGGGCGGTTGGCTGGTGTTTCCGTATTTGCAAAAACTGGGTAGCGCGAAATTGGTCGAGCTAAGAGCACGCGTGGCGGCTGAATTAAAGACGACGTTTGCTAGTTACTACGCGAAAGAAATTTCATTGGTCGAGGCGCTTAGTTTGGATGCGATTGCGGCGTATGGTGCGCGGACGACAGGGACGAAATATTTAATT
This sequence comes from Comamonadaceae bacterium, assembly GCA_947445115.1. GTDB lineage: Bacteria > Pseudomonadota > Gammaproteobacteria > Burkholderiales > Burkholderiaceae_C > JASGCK01. The sequence goes on from CANFCG010000042.1 coordinate 6,885, forward strand.
AATCCATCGAGATCAATATGACTATAAACATTGGTGTGATTGGCTTAGGGGCCATGGGCTCTGGCATGGCGCAGTCGGTAAGGCGTGCAGGGCATGTGCCGTTTGTGTTTGATGTGCGGTGCGAAGTAGCCGAAAATTTTGCCAAAAACGGTGGCGTAGCGTGCAGCACGCTCGCCGAGCTGGGCGCAGCAGCTGACGTGATTGTCTCGGTCGTGGTGAACGCCGCACAAACTGAATCGGTTTTATTTGGCGGTACAGATGCACAGGGAAAAGCCACGACTGGCGTGGCTTCCGCTATGCGTCGCGGTAGCGTCTTTGTGATGTGCTCGACGGTCGATCCCAATTGGTCAGTGGCGCTAGAGGGGCGATTGAACGCCATGGGCATTCACTACATCGACGCGCCAATTTCGGGCGGCGCAGCCAAAGCCGCCAGTGCTCAAATGACCATGATGACGGCAGGCAAGCCCGAGGCTTATGCGATTGCCGAGCCGTTTTTAAACGCAATGGCCGCCAAGGTCTACCGCTTAGGCGACACCGCAGGCGCGGGCAGCAAGGTCAAGATCATCAATCAACTGCTGGCGGGCGTGCACATTGCCGCTGCTGCCGAAGCCATGGCGCTGGGTCTGCGCGAAGGCGTGGATGCCGCTGCGCTGTACGAGGTGATTACCAACAGCGCGGGTAATAGCTGGATGTTTGAAAACCGCATGGCGCATGTGTTGGCGGCCGATTACACGCCGCTGTCTGCGGTGGATATTTTTGTGAAAGACCTTGGCATCGTGCTCGATATGGCAAGGGCCTCGAAGTTCCCGCTGCCGCTATCTAGCACCGCGCATCAAATGTTTATGCAGGCCAGCACAGCAGGCTTTGCACGCGAGGATGATAGCGCTGTGATTAAGATTTTCCCGGGCATTGAATTGCCCAAAAAACCAGAACCCAAACCATAACCATGAGCACTTCAAAAATGACCGAATCACAACTGCGCGATGACATCTGCCGTGTGGGCAAAAGCCTGTTTGACCGAGGGTATGTCCACGGGACGGCGGGCAACATCAGCGTGCGCTTGGATGAAGCGGATGGCGGAGGCTATCTCATTACCCCAACGGATGCTTGTCTCGGCTTTTTAGATCCTGCCCGCATCGCCAAGTTGGACGCAAAACTAGTGCAAGTCAGCGGCGACAAAGCCAGTAAGACGATCGCGCTACACGCTTCTATTTATAAGGCTTCTCAGCCCTATGCGCCGCAAACCCGTGCGGTGATTCACACACACAGCAGAGCCTGCGTAGCACTGACTTTGAATGCGCCAGCCAAAAGCTCCAACGCCAGCCCGTTGCCCGAGCTCTTGCCGCCCATCACGCCATATTTTGTGATGAAGGTGGGGCACGTACCGCTGGTGCCGTATCACAGGCCTGGCGACGCAGCCGTTGCCGTGCGTGTGGCTGCCATGCTGGCGCACTATGCCAAGCGCGGGATTTCGGTCCGTGCGGTAATGCTGGCAAAACTGGGCCCCAATGTGTGGCACGACTCACTAGCGCAAGCGATGGCGATGCTGGAGGAGTTGGAAGAAACAGCCAAACTGTATCAAATGACAACGCCAAAACCATCCTCGTTATCGGATGAAGATATTGTTGATTTGAAAAAAACATTTGGCGCTAGCTGGTAAACGAAAAATAGGAAAAATTCATGCCAAAGTTTGCCGCCAATCTCTCCATGCTCTACCCTGAGCTTCCATTTTTAGACCGCTCAGAATTCGATCGTTTTTCGGCCGCCGCCAAAGACGGATTCAAAGGCGTGGAGTTTTTATTCCCTTACGCTTACAGCAAGCAAGACATCGCTGCACGCCTTACTGGTAATGGCTTGCAGCAGGTACTGTTTAACGCGCCACCTGGCGATTGGGACGCTGGCGAACGCGGCATGGCTTGTTTGCCAGGGCGCGAGACGGAGTTTCAAACGGGCATTGCACTCGCGCTCGAATATGCCGATGCACTGGCTTGCCCGCGACTGCATGTGATGGCGGGCTTGATGCCCGAAGGCGCCACGCGTGAATCGCTAACGAGCACGTATATCAACAACATCCGCTACGCCGCAAAAGCCGCTGCCAAGCAGGGCGTGGATGTGCTGATTGAACCCATCAATACGCGCGATATTCCTGGCTTCTTTTTAAATCGCCAAGACCATGCGCATCAATTGATCGAAGCGATTGGTGAGCCGAATGTGAAAGTTCAGTTTGATTTGTACCACTGCCAAATTGTCGAAGGCGATGTGGCGATGAAGATCAAGAAGTACCTACCCACCGGGCGTGTGGGACATTTCCAAATTGCAGGCGTACCGATGCGGCATGAGCCTGATCTGGGGGAGATGAACTATGACTACCTCTTTGGCGTGATTGACAAGGTCTCCAAAGACTGTGGCTGGGATGGTTGGGTCGGCTGCGAATACCGCCCTGCAAGGGGTGCGATCGCCAACGGCACGAGCGATGGCCTCGGTTGGATGCGGCGCTAAGCGCGGCATGAATACAGAACTTTCAGAGCTGCTACGGCAACGCGCTTTTTTGCGTAATTGGCTGGCGCGCATGGCGACGACCGCAGGCGGCCAAATGATGCTGGTCGCGGTGGGCTGGGAAATGTATAGCCTCACCAACTCCGCATGGGATTTAGGTTTGGTGGGCTTGCTGCAGTTTTTACCTGCGCTCTTACTCACAATTCCCGCAGGGCACGTGGCGGATCGCTTTAATCGCCGCTGGATTGTCTTCATCACGGCGTTGGCTTGGGCGGCTGTGGCTGCACTGTTAGCTTTTGCCACGTACGAGGCTTGGATGAGCCGCTCGCTCTTACTGGCCATTTCTGTGTTGCTGGGCACGATCCGCGCTTTTCAAATGCCCGCGCAGCAGTCCCTCATGCCAGAACTCGTGCCCCAGCATTTGTTGCCGCGTGCGACGGCTTTTAGTGCTGCGGGCTCGCAAGCTGCCATCATTAGCGGCCCGGCAATTGGTGGCGCGCTGTACGCGCTAGGTGCCGTCGTGGTTTACAGCGTGAGCGCTGCATTGTTTGGTATGGCATGCGTGCTCTTGCTCGGCATGCGCTACGTGCGCAAGGTGCATCCCGCAGAGCCTAAAACGTGGAAAACGGTGTTTGCCGGTGTGTCCTTTATTTGGCATCACAAGGTGGTGCTGGGTGCCGTACTGCTGGATTTGTTTGCCGTGCTCTTTGGCGGAGCCGTGGCGCTGTTGCCCATGTATGCCAAAGACATTTTGTTCGTGGGGCCACTGGGGCTTGGCGTGCTGCGTGCCTCGCCCGCCGTGGGTTCGCTGGCGATGTCGCTGGCACTCACGCGCTGGCCACTCAAGCAAAAGGTGGGCAAAATTTTGTTGGCAGCGGTAGCGGTTTATGGCTTGTCCATGATTGTGTTTGGGTTATCCACTGCTTTTGTCATTTCTTTGATCGCGCTCATGGTGTCGGGCATGGCCGATATGGTGAGCGTGGTCATTCGCATGTCGCTCGTGGCACTAGAAACACCAGACGCGATGCGTGGACGCGTCAGCGCGGTCAACTCTATTTTCATTGGCGCGTCTAACCAACTCGGCGAATTTGAATCGGGCGCAACTGCCGCGTGGTTTGGCCCTGTAGGCGCGGTGGTGCTGGGCGGCGTGGGCACGCTGGTTGTGGTGGCAAGCTGGCTAAAGTTGTTCCCAAGTTTGGCTAGGCGCGACTCGTTGAACAAAGCGCCACATTGAATCACTAGAATGAATTTTTATCATCACTTAAGGAGACCTTTCATGACTCACCGATTTACTCTTCGTCGTTTGGTTGTGATGGCCTCGCAGGCCATACTGGCTGTGGCTTGCACAAGTGCCGTTTTGAGTGCGATGGCACAAAGCAAAGACATCAAGATCGCGCACATCTACAGCAAGACAGGACCGCTAGAAGCCTACGGCAAGCAAACAGCCACGGGTTTCATGATGGGACTCGACTACGCCACAGGCGGAACGATGACGGTCGCAGGCAAAAAGCTTGTTGTCATTGAAAAGGACGACGGCGGCAAGCCTGATCAAGGCAAGTCCTTGCTGGCTGCGGCTTACGGTGACGACAAGGTAGATATTGCGGTCGGGCCAACTGCCTCGCCCGTGGCACTTGCTATGCTGCCCGTCGCTGAAGAATACAAAAAGATTTTGCTGGTCGAGCCTGCGGTCGCAGACTCCATCACGGGTGACAAGTGGAATAAATATATTTTCCGTACAGGGCGCAATAGCTCGCAAGACGCGATCTCCAACGCCGTTGCTTTAGACAAAGCGGGCATCACCATTGCCACGATGGCGCAAGACTCGGCCTTTGGTCGTGATGGCGTGAAGGCGTTCCGCGAATCCATCAAAAAAGCCAAGCTGGTGCATGAAGAGTATTTGCCGCCAGCAACCAGTGACTTCACCGCAGGTGGTCAGCGTTTGATTGACAAGCTCAAAGGCTTGCCAGGGCGCAAAGTGATCTTCATCATTTGGGCGGGCGGCAATCCGTTCAAGATTGCGGACATGGATTTGAAGCGCCATGGTATTGAGATTGCAACTGGCGGCAACATCTTGCCTGCCATGGTGGCGTATAAGCAATTCCCTGGCATGGAAGGCGCGGCTTACTATTACTTTGGCATGCCAAAAAATACGATCAACGATGCGATGGTGTCGCGTCATTACAGCCAGTTCAAATCGCCGCCCGATTTCTTTACGGCTGGTGGTTTCTCTGCCGCGATGGCAGTGGTGACAGCACTGAAAAAAACCAATGGCGATGCCAGTAGCGCAGCGTTGATTCCAGCGATGGAAGGTATGAGCTTTGATACACCCAAGGGCAAGATGACGTTCCGCAAAGAAGATCACCAAGCCATGCAAAGCATGTACCACTTCAAGATCAAAGTCGATCCAGCGTTTGCATGGGGCGTGCCAGAACTCGTGCGCGAGATCAAGCCTGAAGAAATGAATGTGCCGATCCGTAATAAACGGTAATGCTTGAAACCCGCAATCTTACTGTCCGCTTCGGCGGACACGTGGCGGTGGACCACGTCAGCTGTGCCTTTGCAGCAGGCACACTGACTGCCATCGTGGGGCCAAATGGTGCGGGCAAGACCACGTACTTCAATTTAATTTCAGGACAAATTCCGTCAACTGAAGGCGATGTTTTGCTCAATGGGCAAAGCCTCAGCGGCATGTCCGCGTCTAGTAGAACGCGAGCTGGGCTGGGCCGTGCATTTCAGCTTACCAATTTGTTTCCAAACTTATCGGTGCTAGAGAACGTGAGGCTTGCAGTGCAGGCCGCGCGAAGTGGCAAGCATCTGCGTGGACTGAATCTGTGGTCGATTTGGAGTGACCACAAGGCGCTCACCACAAGGGCTACCCTGGTGCTGGAAGCCGTGGCCATGAGTGAACAGCAGGATAAGTTGGTCGCAAGTCTCCCGCATGGCGATCAACGCAAGCTGGAAGTGGCACTATTGATGGCACTCGATCCCCTTGTCTTTATGTTTGATGAGCCCACCGCAGGCATGAGCGCTGATGAAGCGCCCGTGATTTTGGATTTAATTCGACAATTGAAACAAGACAAAAGCAAAACGATTTTGCTGGTCGAGCACAAGATGGACGTGGTGCGCGAGTTGGCGGATCGCATCATCGTGCTGCACAACGGACAGTTGGTGGCCGATGGTGAGCCGAGCACCGTGATTGCTTTGCCAGTGGTGCAAGAGGCGTATCTTGGCATTGCCCCTAAAGAGGTTGCGGCATGAGCCAAGCGCTGCTCACACTCTCTGGCGTTCACACGCATATCGGCAGTTATCACATCTTGCATGGCGTGGATTTGACAGTAAAGCGCGGCGAACTCACGCTCTTGCTCGGTCGCAACGGTGCGGGCAAAACAACGACGCTGCGAACCATCATGGGGTTGTGGCAAGCGTCTAACGGAACGATCACGTTTGATGGGAAGCCAATACAGGCATGGCCTACACCAGAGATCGCCAAGGAAGGCATTGCTTATGTGCCCGAAAACATGGGTATCTTTGCTGACCTCACGGTTTGCGAAAACATGCTGCTCGCCGCCAAGCAAGCCTCTCGCGCTAGCCAGATGGACACGACGCGATTGGAGTGGATTTTTGGCATTTTCCCAGCGGTTAAAAAGTTTTGGAATGCGCCTGCGGGCAAACTCTCGGGTGGGCAAAAGCAAATGTTGGCTGTCGCACGTGCGATTGTGGAGCCGCGCGAATTACTGATTGTGGATGAGCCAAGCAAAGGCCTTGCGCCCGCCATCATCAACAACATGATTGATGCGTTTTTGCAATTGAAAGCCACGGGTACAACGATTTTGCTGGTTGAACAAAACATTCATTTTGCCAAGCGCCTTGGTGATCACGTCGCCGTGATGGACAACGGCAAAGTGATTCATGCCAGCACGATGCAAGTGCTTGCCGAAGACGCGGCGCTGCAACAAAAACTTTTGGGGCTGGCGTTATGAAGCTAGATTTCGACTGGAAACCCTTGCTGCTCGTGCCTTTGCTGGCAGTGCTTGCCTTACCACTGGTGGGCTCTAGCTCCACGTGGCTCACGCTCACCGTGGCGGGTTTGGCGATGGGACTGATCATTTTTATCATCGCGTCTGGCCTCACCTTGGTATTTGGTTTGATGGATGTGTTGAACTTTGGGCATGGCGTGTTTATTACGCTGGGCGCGTTTGTCGCAACGTCGGTGTTAGGTGCGATGAGCGACTGGACGGGCTCGCAAGAGTTGTGTCGCAACTTGGTGGCCGTCTTCCCCGCCATGCTGGTGGCGATGCTGGTCGCAGGCGCTCTGGGCTTGGCTTTTGAGCGATTCATCATCCGTCCTGTGTACGGGCAGCATCTCAAACAAATCTTGATTACGGTGGGCGGCATGATCATGGGCGAAGAGCTCATCAAGGTGATTTGGGGTCCCGCCAAAATTGCCTTGCCGCTGCCCGAAGCGCTGCGCGGGGCATTCTTACTAGGCGATGCTTCGTTAGAAAAATATCGTGTGCTCGCGGTGCTGGTTGGCGCGCTGGTATTTGCCGTTTTAACGTGGACCTTGACGCGTACCAAGATTGGCCTGCTCATCCGCGCTGGCGTGCAAGACCGCGAAATGGTGGAGTCGCTGGGCTATCCGATCAAACGTTTGTTTATTGGCGTGTTTGTGGTCGGCAGCGCGCTTGCAGGCCTAGGCGGTGTGATGTGGGGACTGTCGCAGCAAATCGTCGATACGCAGCTGGGCGCGCAGGTCAACGTGCTCATCTTTATCGTCATCATCATTGGCGGTTTGGGTTCGACAGGCGGTGCGTTGATTGGCGCACTGCTCGTTGGCTTAGTCGCAAACTATGTTGGATTTTTGCTGCCAAAACTGGCGCTGTTTTCAAATATCTTGCTAATGGTCGCCGTGCTGTTGTGGCGACCGCAAGGCGTTTATCCTGTGGTGAATCGGTAGGGAGATATGGAATGAAACTGCTCAAACGACTCCTCTCCCACGACCTACCGCGTAGTCGTATCTTGGCGATTGTTTTGTTGGCGCTCTTTGTGCTTTTGGCCTTTGCGCCGTTTCTGATTCCTGGCGTGAAAGCGCTGAATGTTGCCGCCAAAATTTTGATTTTTATCGTGCTGGTGGCGAGCTTTGATTTACTGCTCGGCTACACGGGTATCGTCAGTTTTGCCCACACCATGTTCTTTGGCATTGGTGCGTATGGCGTGGCGATGGCGAGCACCGCGTGGGGGGCGGCATGGCTGAGTGTCTTATCTGGCGTGGCTTTGGCGCTGGTGCTGTCGTTTGTGTTGGCATTGGTGATTGGACTTTTTTCGCTGCGCGTGCGAGCTATCTTTTTTGCCATGATGACGTTGGCGGTGGCGTCTGCGTTCGCTACTTTGGCATCGCAACTTTCCGACTGGACGGGCGGCGAGGATGGCCTGTCGTTCAAAGTGCCGATGGAGGATCGAGTGCTCAGTTACTACGTGTTGTTTGCCGTGGCACTGGCGCTCTTTTTGGCACTCTTGCGCATCGTCAATTCGCCTTTTGGCCGCGTGCTGCAAGCCATCCGAGAAAACGAATTTAGAGCCGAAGCCATTGGCTACCGCGTGGTGGTGTATCGCAGTATTTCCAGTATTTTGTCGGCACTATTTGCTTGCCTTGCAGGTGCGATGTTGGCGCTGTGGCTGCGCTACAACGGGCCCGATACCTCGCTCTCGTTTGAGGTGATGATGGATGTGCTACTCATCGTAGTGATTGGCGGCATGGGCACGATGTACGGCGCGGTGATTGGCGCGGCACTCTTTTTAGTGGCACAAAGTTATCTGCAAGATTTGCTACGCATTGCCTCGGAGGCCACAGCCAGCGTGCCTTTGCTCAGTAGTCTTTTGTCGCCCGACCGTTGGCTGCTGTGGCTCGGGTTGCTATTCGTGCTGTCAGTTTATTATTTTCCGACAGGGATTGTGGGACGGCTGCGCCAATCTGTAGCCACACGTTGATAGGGAGTTCATCATGATGAAAACAGTATGTAAATGTGTTGCTCTGCTTTGCATGTTGGTACTCGCGGCGGCTTGTGCAACTGTCGGCGCGGATAACGGCCCACGTTATGCGGTTGATCCATATTGGCCAAAGCCCTTACCAAACAACTGGATTTTGGGTCAGGTGGCAGGCATTGCGACGGATAAAAACGATCATGTGTGGGTCATCCATCGTCCATTGACGCTGACCGAAGATGAACGCGGTGCAACGACCACACCGCCACGCTCTAAATGCTGCGTGGCCGCGCCGCCCGTGCTGGAGTTTGACCGTGATGGCAATTTGCTGAGGTCGTGGGGTGGCGCGGGCGTAGGCTTCGATTGGCCTAAGAACGAGCACGGCATTTATGTTGATCCCAAAGGTGATGTGTGGGTTGGCGGCAATGCCCCGACCGATCACATGCTTTTAAAGTTCACGGCTGAGGGCAAGTTCTTGCTGCAAATCGGAAAACCTGGACAAAGCTTGGGCAGCAACTCGACCACGCAATTAGGTCGTCCTGCGCACATGGAGTTAGACGCCGCAGCGAACGAACTCTATGTGGCTGATGGTTATCAAAACCGCCGCGTGATTGTGTTTGATGCGACCAGCGGCGCGTACAAACGGCACTGGGGTGCGTATGGCAATAAGCCTGATGACGCTAAGACTGCGGACTACAACCCAGAGTCTTCGCAATTTGCTAATCCCGTGCACTGCGTGCGTTTGACCAAAGACGATTTTCTCTATGTGTGCGACCGTGCCAACAACCGCATCCAAGTCTTCAAAAAGAATGGCGAGTTTGTGCGCCAATTTGTGCAAGATCCCGTCACACGTGGCTCGGGCTCGGTATGGGATTTGATTCCATCAGAAGACCCTGCGCAAAAATACCTGATCGTGGCCGATGGCGCAAATAACGAAGTGCGCATCGTGCTGCGCGAAACGGGCGCGTTGGTTGGCTCTTTTGGCCGCCCAGGCCGCATGGCTGGAGACTTCCACTGGGTACACAACATAGCAATTGATAGCCAGGGTAGTGTCTACACCGCCGAAGTCGATACAGGCAAACGGGCGCAGCGGTTTCGGCGAGTGCCGTGAGGATGTACCGTTTCTTTATCGGTATCGCACTTCGTAGGCTTGCTAGCAAGTTTTGTATATGCCCAAAATTTGACGGATGCAGCGCAGCACATCTTGCCCATTAACACCGTGCGGGGTGGCATCGTCGATGAATCGGCACTGCTGGAAGCCTTGACTGATGTGGCTTACAAGAGATTAGCAGGCGCTGGACTGGATACCTTTGCGCACGAGCCGATTGAGCCCAATCATCCGCTGCTCAAACTGAGTAACGTTATCTTGACGCCGCATGTGGCGGGAGTGACGGCCGAGGCGGCGTTGGCGGTGTCAACGGTCACGGCACGGAATATTGTTGAATTCATGTAGAATATTTTCATCAATTATTTAAGGAGCTTGACATGACGACAAAACTAAGATTTTTAGTAATTTCTGCTGTAGTAGCAATTGCCGGTACCATGACATTTCAAGTCGCGGCACAAACAGCTCTTACAAAATGTAAGGATGATAAATTTCAAGTGCACTCGGAACTCATGAGCTCGATTCGCAAAGCCTCGGGTAATAGTCTAATCTCAGGGAGTGCATCATCAGCATTTCTGGCTGATGCAGAAGCACAGATAAAACAGGAAAAATCAGAAATTTCGCAGAACAAAGACAAAGCTATGACGCTAGATCAATGCCAACTTTGGAAGCGACATGAAGAGGGGCAACTCAGTAAACTCAAAGCGATGATGAAAGCGCATAAGTAGCGCTCTTCCAAAGAAGCAATTCGCTTGGCTAAATCACAGTTTTTTTAGCGCTTTAAAGTGTTATCAAGCTCCCGTAAAGCGTGCAGGTCGCCGCTCGACAAATGAAGCGACCCCTTCGGCTGCATCTTTGGATTTAGACAATCGTTGCTGCACCGCGATGAACTCTTGCATCGCCACGACAGGGCCGTGCTCTATGGCTTTGAGTACGTTTTGACGTGTGGCAATGACGGCTAGTGGTGCTTGCTGCGCGATGAGCTCGGCGATGCGCATGGCTTCAGTCAGCAGTGCTTCTGGCGCAACTACTTTTTGTAAAAAATTTAACCTTAGCGCTTCTTCTGCGCCAAAGACATCTGCCGTGAGCAAATGCAGTAGCGCATTCCCAGCGCCGGCTCGCTCGGCCATGCGCAGTGTGGCGCCGCCTGTGGCCATGATGCCGCGCTGGACTTCTAGTTGCGAGAAGCGGCAATCACTGGCGGCAATCACAATATCTGCCGCTAGCATGAGCTCAATGCCCAGCGTGTAGGTGATGCCCTTGACGGCGACCACCATGGGTTTGGTTCTGCGCCTGTAGCCTTCCATGCCGAGGTTGAGCGGATCAACTAAACCCAGAGGCACGGCTTTTTCGCCGCGCTGCATGAGTGGCGCAATCGTGGGCAAATCAAGCCCTGCCGTGAAGTGATCGCCCTGGGCGCACAAGACCCCGACGCGCAAAGCGGGATCGTC
>CANFCG010000043.1 GCA_947445115.1 Comamonadaceae bacterium
ACTCAACCTCGGGCGTGGGCGGCATTGGGCATTTGCAAACTGAGCTCTACAAGAGCATGGCGGGGGTGTTCATTACGCACATTCCGTACTCGGGCGCTGGCCCTGCGCTGCGCGATACGGTGGGCGGGCAAGTCGCCATTATTTTTGATAACTTACCTTCTGCACTTCCTTTTATCAAGGACGGGAAGCTGATTGCGATTGTGGTGGCTGCGCCCACCCGTTTAGCGGTTCTGCCAAACGTGCCTACGTTTAAAGAAGTGGGCTTAGAGCCTGTGAATCGCATGGCTTACTACGGCATCTATGGCCCTAAAAATCTTCCCAAAGACGTGGTTGAAAAAATTAATGCGGGCGTTAAAAAAGCGGTCGAAGATCCGATTGTGAAAAAGAAGATTGAAGATACGGGCTCACTCGTGGTGGCCAATACGCCCGAGCAGTTTGCTGCACAAATTAAGTCCGAGTTCGAGGTATACAAAAAAGTGGTGACCTCGGCCAAACTCAAGCTGGATTAATGCCTGCTCCGTCCCTTGTTCTTGTCGATAGCTTCATTGATGCGCTGTGGCTAGAAGAGGGACTCGCTAAAAATACCTTAGAAGCTTATCGGCGTGACCTCAAGCTCTTTGCCGCATGGCTAGTGCAGCAAGGACGCAGCCTAGAAAAAGCCGTTCAAACGGATATTGATGGCTACTTCGCAGCTAAACACAAAGCTACAAAAAGCAGCACCGCCAACCGTCGGCAAGCAGCATTCAAACGATTCTTCAGATGGGCGGTGCGAGAGCGCCACATGGCCGAGGACCCCACGCTCAAACTGGTTAGCGCTAAAGCCTTGCAGCGCGCCATTAAGACGCTAACGGAGGCGCAAGTCGAGTCGCTGCTTCAAGCTCCCAATATCGATACACCGCTGGGTCTGCGCGACCGCGCCATGCTGGAACTCCTTTATGCGTGTGGCTTGCGCGTGAGCGAGTTAGTGAGCCTCAAGACGTTTTACGTCAGCATGAACGACAACGCCCTACGCGTGACAGGCAAAGGCAGCAAAGAGCGCGTGGTGCCGTTTGGACAGATTGCCGCGAAGTGGCTGGAGCGCTATTTAAAAGACGGACGCGCAGATATCTTGAACGGACAACTCACCGACGATTTGTTTGTGACGACCCGCGGGAGCGGCATGACGCGTGAAGGTTTTTGGCACATCATCAAAAAATACGCGCTGCAAGCGAGCATCACGTCACCCTTGTCGCCGCATATCTTGCGCCATGCGTTTGCCACGCACTTGCTCAATCACGGCGCAGATTTGCGATCTGTGCAGCTGCTTTTAGGCCATACCGACATTACGACAACGACGATTTACACGCATGTGGCGCGGGAGCGCTTGAAAGTCATCGTTGCAGAGCATCATCCTCGGGGATAATGAGGTTTTCAACACGCTTGCACTGATAGGCACCACCGTGACCACAACTGAACTTCTCTCTCCCGCGACTTACTCTAAAAAAGTCTTCATCAAAACCTTTGGATGCCAAATGAACGAGTACGACTCGGACAAGATGGTGGACGTGCTGCACGACGCTGAGGGTTACACCAAAACCGACAACGTCGATGAGGCCGATCTCATTTTGTTTAACACGTGCTCGGTGCGCGAAAAAGCCCAAGAGAAAGTGTTTAGCGATTTGGGACGTGTCAAGCACCTCAAAGCCAAAGGCGTGCAAATAGGCGTGGGCGGCTGCGTTGCCAGCCAAGAGGGCGCGGCCATCATTGCCCGTGCGCCTTATGTCGATGTGGTGTTTGGCCCGCAGACTTTGCACCGCTTGCCAGAGCTCTTGAACGCACGCAAAGCCAAAAATAAACCACAAGTCGATATCACGTTCCCAGAGATCGAAAAGTTCGACCACCTGCCGCCCGCCCGCGTGGACGGGGCTTCCGCCTTCGTGTCCATCATGGAAGGCTGCTCGAAATACTGCTCGTACTGCGTCGTGCCATACACACGCGGCGAAGAAGTGAGTCGGCCATTTGATGACGTGATGGCGGAAATTACGCACCTGACAAAGCAAGGCGTGATCGAGGTGAATTTGCTCGGGCAAAACGTCAATGGCTACCGCGGCCATTTGGTCAAAGGCGATGAGTCCAGCGAGATTGTCGATTTTGCTTATCTCCTAGACCGCATTGGCGAAATGGATGCTATCAAGCGCATCCGCTACACCACCAGCCACCCTAACGAATTTGGTCAGCGCTTGATTGACTGTTACGCTCGCAACCCCAAGCTGGTCAACCATTTGCACCTGCCCGTGCAGCATGGCTCAGACCGCATCTTGATGGCTATGAAGCGCGGCTACTCGGCGATTCAGTTCAAAAGCACGATTCGCAAACTGCGTGCAATTCGCCCTGATATTTCGATATCAAGCGACTTCATCGTCGGCTTCCCAGGTGAGACGAATGCGGATTTTGACAAGCTGATGGAGCTCATCAACGAAATTGGTTTTGACAACAGTTTTAGCTTCATCTTTAGCCCCCGCCCTGGCACACCAGCGGCTAATTTGCAAGACGACACGCCGCACGAGGTCAAGCTCAAACGTCTGCAACATCTGCAAGCCACGATTGAAGCGAATGCGCAAAAAATTGCTGAAAGCAAGCGGGGCACGGTGCAGCGCGTGTTGGTGGAGAGTGTGGCGAATAAATCGGAAGGTCAATTGATGGGGCGCACCGAATGCAATCGCTTGGTGAGCTTTGTTGGCAACCCGCGCTTGATTGGCCAACTCGTCGATGTGACGATTACGGTTGCGAAGGCGTATTCGTTTAAGGGCGAGATTGTCACAAACGAGAGCGTGATTGCCGAAGAGGTCGCGGCATGAAAGCAGCCAATTTAATCAATGCCGACCTGCACTGCCACTCGGTCGTGTCGGATGGAACGCTGACCCCCGAAGCGGTTGCTGAGCGTGCCGCTAAAAACGGTGTGGAGCTCTGGGCGCTCACTGACCACGACGAGTTGGGCGGTATTGCGCGGGCTCGCGCTGCTGCTAAAGCCAATGGCATGAACTACCTAACGGGTGTGGAAATCTCCGTCACGTTTGCCGATAAAACCGTTCACATCGTGGGGCTTGGTTTCGATGAGACGAACCCAGATCTCATCGCGGGTTTGGCTTCCGTCAGAGGCGGGCGATTGGAACGTGCTCACGAGATGTCGGACGGACTCGCCAAAGTCGGCATCAAGGGCGCGTTTGAAGGCGCGCTCAAATATGTGGGTAATCCTGATTTGATTTCGCGCTCGCACTTTGCGCGGCATTTGGTCGCAAGTGGCGTGTGCCCTGATACCAATTCAGTGTTTCGTAAATACCTAACCGAAGGGAAACCCGGCTTTGTACCGCATCGCTGGGCGAAGCTCAAAGACGCGGTGACGTGGATCGTCGAGGCGGGCGGCGAAGCTGTGATTGCGCACCCTGGACGCTACGGCTTTAGCGCGAATGCGGAGTACGCATTGTTTACAGATTTTAAAAATTTTGGTGGTCGCGGTGTGGAGGTGGTGACGGGCAGCCACTCTGAGGCTGAGTATGTGATTTACGCTGATATGGCGAAAGAATTTAAGTTGGTAGCGTCAAAAGGCAGTGATTTCCATTCGCCCGATGAAAGTCGTATCGACCTTGGGACGCTCCCCGATTTGGTGGGAGCTCTGACGCCCGTATGGGAATTATTAGAAGATAGGATTGATTAACTTATGGATTTCGCGAATACTTTGCAGACCATTTTGATTTATGCCTTGCCCGTGCTGTTGGCGATTACGCTGCACGAAGCGGCGCACGGTTATGCCGCGCTGCGCTTGGGAGATAACACGGCCTATGTGCTGGGGCGTGTGACGCTGAATCCACTCAAGCACATCGACCCAATGGGCACGATCGCCATGCCACTGCTGCTTTACTTTTCTACGGGTGGTGCATTTCTATTTGGCTACGCCAAGCCCGTACCGGTAAACTTTGGACGGCTCCACAACCCCAAGCGCGATATGGTGTGGGTGGCGTTGGCAGGTCCCGCTTCTAATCTTGTGCAGGCGGTGCTGTGGGGGGCACTTTTGTATGTGCTGATCATTCTTGGCTTGAACGAAAAGTTTTTTATTGCCATGTGTAAAGGCGGTGTACTGGCTAACGCGGTGATGTTTGCGTTCAACCTCTTTCCGTTGCCGCCACTAGACGGTGGACGCATCTTGGTAGGACTCTTGCCATACCCGTATTCGTATCAAGTCTCGCGCGTGGAGCCTTGGGGCTTTTTTATTGTGATGGGGCTGGTCATTGCTGGCATCATCAATACGATTTGGATGTCGCCCATGATGGGCTTGACGTATGACTTTTTGGAACTGGTGCTCTCACCTTTGCGGTACTTAGCAAAATGACGATGATGAATCAAGAACGAGTGTTATCAGGTATGCGCCCCACGGGCGCATTGCACCTCGGGCACTACCACGGTGCGATTAAAAATTGGGTGAATCTCCAAAACGATCACGAGTGCTACTTCTTTGTGGCCGATTGGCATGCGTTGACCACGCATTACGAATCGCGCGACGTGATGGAGAAATATGCCTACGAGATGGTGATCGACTGGCTTGCTTGCGGGCTTGATCCCGAGCAGTGCACGCTGTTTTTTCAAAGCCGCATCCCCGAGCACGCTGAGTTGTTCACCTTGCTGGCAATGGGCACACCGCTACCTTGGCTGGAGCGCGTGCCGACCTACAAAGACCAGCAAGAAAAGTTGCGCGATAAAGATCTGGCGACCTATGGTTTTTTGGGTTATCCGCTCTTACAGGCCGCCGATATTTTGATCTACAAACCCAAGTACGTACCTGTGGGCGAAGACCAAGCCAGTCACGTGGAGCTGACGCGCGAGGTGGCGCGGCGCTTCAACCACTTGTATGGTCGCGAGAGTAATTTTGATGCGCTCGTTGCCGAGTCACTTACTAAGCTGGGTAAGGACTCGTCCAAGCGGTTGGAGAAGTCGAAAAAGGTATTTCAAGAAACGGGCGATGCCAAAGCGCTAGAGGGTGCGATAGGCTTTATCGCCAGTAGCGAACTTCTCTCATACCCAGAGCGCGAGCGGCTTGCGGGCTGGTTTAAAGGGATGGGGCGCACAGTTCTGCCAGAGCCGCAGGTGCTTTTGACCAAGTCCAGTAAGCTGCCAGGACTCGACGGACAAAAGATGAGTAAGAGCTATGGCAATGCGATTGCGATTCGCGAAGACGAGAAGACCATTATCGAGAAGGTCAAGCGGATGCCGACCGACCCCGCGCGTGTCAAGCTGACCGACAAAGGCGACCCTGCCAAGTGCCCTGTGTGGCAATTCCATCAGGTGTATTCGGACGAGTCCACACAGGAGTGGGCCAGCAAGGGTTGCAAGAACGCCGAGTTTGGCTGCCTGACCTGCAAGCAGCCCGTGATTGATGCCATCTTGCGTGAACAGCAACCCATGCTGGAGCGTGCCGCGCCTTATGTGGCAAGGCCTGCCGTAGTGCGGGAGATTATTGAAGCGGGAACAGAACGAGCCAGAGTGACGGCACGCACCACCATGCAAGATGTGCGCACAGCCATGGGACTGAGTTACTGAGATGCCAATGATGAATAACGATAACACCAGCCTTCCCAATAGCCGTACTTTGCGCGAAAAATATGCTGCGCTAGGCTGGCTTTCACGCTTACTCATCACGCTGGCAGGCCTTGCTGTTGCTGGTTTGGCGGCGCTCGCCTTTTTTGTTTGCATTGCCTTGGCGGTGGCGTACCCTAACTTGCCGGACATTAGCGAGTTATCCGACTACCGGCCTAAATTGCCACTACGAATTTACTCGGCAGAAGGAGCTTTGATTGGCGAATTTGGCGAAGAACGACGCAATCTGACTCGAATGAAAGATATGCCAAAAGTGATGAAGGACGCCATCATTGCGACAGAAGATGGCCGATTTTATGAGCATGGCGGCGTAGATTACATCGGCGTTTTGCGTACAGCGGCCAACAATGTTTTGCATGGCAGGGTGGTCGGCGGTGCATCAACCATCACGATGCAAGTGGCGCGCAATGTTTATTTAAGTAGTGAAAGAACATTCACTAGAAAAATTTATGAGTTATTGCTAACTTTTAAATTGGAAGCAGGACTCTCGAAAGATCAGATTCTTGAAATTTACATGAATCAAATTTTCTTAGGGCATAAAGCATATGGCTTTGCGGCAGCATCCGAGGCGTATTTTGGCAAGCCCATTAAAGACATCACGATAGCCGAGGCCGCCATGCTGGCAGGGCTGCCTAAGGCGCCCTCAGCCTATAACCCCATTAACAACCCAACACGTGCAAGGTCGAGGCAGCTTTATATTTTGGAGCGTATGGCGGGGGAAGGCTTCATCACGACGGCGCAAATGGAGGCTGCAAAACTTGAACCTTTAAGGGTGAAAGAAGGTGGCATGCTAGCCGAAGTACCTTCTGCGTTTGTGGCCGAGATGGCGCGACAATTGATTCATGCGCAGTACGGTGATGATGCTTATACGCGGGGACTTAATGTGTACACCACGATTAAAGCGGATCAGCAAGTAGCGGCTTATAAAGCGTTACGTGCGGGCATCATGGACTATGAGCGCCGACAGGTGTACCGTGGCCCCGAGGAGTTTGTAGACCTCTCAGATAATCCTAAGCAGCTCGCAGAAGATGTGCTTGATGCGCTGCAAGATCATCCTGATAACGGCGATGTGTATGCGGCCGTGGTGTTAGAGGTGAGCCCGAAAAAAATATTGGCTGAGCGCAGCAATGGTGAGTCGATTGAAATTGTGGGAGATGGCCTAAAGCCGGCGCAATCGGGGTTGTCTAGCAGTGCGTCGCCCAAAATCAAGATTAAGCGCGGCGCTGTGATTCGCATTATTCAAAACGAAAAAAAGACTTGGGACATTACGCAATTGCCTGAGGTAGAGGGTGCTTTTGTCGCTATGAATCCAAAAACAGGTGGCATCCAAGCTTTGGTAGGTGGGTTTGATTTTGCCAAGAGTAAATTCAACCATGTGACGCAAGCATGGCGGCAACCAGGCTCCAGCTTTAAGCCATTTATTTATTCGGCAGCTTTAGAGAAAGGCTTTACGCCAGCGACGATCGTTAACGATGCGCCACTCTTTTTTGATGCAGGCGTGACGGGTGGGCAAGCGTGGGAGCCTAAAAACTACGATGGTAAGTTTGAAGGCCCGATGACGCTGCGCCGAGGGCTCGCACAGTCTAAAAATATGATCTCTATCCGGGTGCTACAAGCCACGGGCGTGAAGACGGCGCAAGAATGGATTGGCCGCTTTGGTTTTGATGAAGAAAAGCATCCGCCGTACTTAACGATGGCACTTGGGGCGGGTTCGACAACGCCGCTGCAAATGGCTACAGCTTATTCGGTGTTTGCAAATGGTGGTTATTTGACAACGCCGTGGTTAATTCAAAAAATTACCGATGAACGTGGTAGAACTTTAATTGAAACGCCGCCTAAGGAAGTTCAAGGCCTAGCGCGTGCCATCGATGCGCGTAATGCTTTTGTGATGACCTCGCTCTTGCAAGAGGTCACTCGTTCAGGCACAGCTGCTAAAGCACATGTTCAGCTGCAGCGCGATGATATTTATGGCAAAACGGGTACAACCAACGACTCGCATGATGCGTGGTTTGCAGGATACAGCTCAACTGTGACGGCAGTCACTTGGATTGGTTACGATAACCCTAAAAGTTTAGGTGACAGAGAGACAGGTGGGGGGCTGAGTTTGCCAGTCTGGATTAGCTTTATGCAAACAGCACTCAAAGGCGTGCCTGTGAGTGAAGCCCAAGCCCCAGATGGCGTAGTGAGTCGCGGCGGTGAATGGTTCTACGATGAGTACACCAAAGGCGCTGGTGTTACTAGTTTAGGTCTGGAAGGCAATAAAGCTGAGCAAGAGCGCAAGGGTATATTGGACTTGTTTAAAAATTAAACTGTATACGCATCCCAGACTGCTCGCTAGCATAACGACTGACATCTGCAAATAATTCAGTCGCTTGTTTGGTGTCACGCCAAGTTTGACTTGTCGTATCAAATTTGTAATGGAATCCACCCGCTTTGGCGGCTAGCCAAATCTCTTGTAATGGTTTTTGTAGATTGATGATGATCTGGCTTTTATTGGTAAAAATCAGCGTAATCATGCCGCCTGTGCGCTGATTGTCGATGTCGGCGCTCGTGTTGTCGTTCAAACGATCGCAGTTGCTCTCCAAGCTTGCAAGCGCCGCTTCGGCGTGGTTCAGGTATTCGATATCTGTTAAAGCTTGTGTCATTACAATTTACTCTATGAAAAAAATCATTTTAGGCTTGTTACTTGCGGGCATGTTGCCGATTATTCTTGCAGCATGCGGACAAAAAGGTAATTTATATCTACCCGAGCCATTGCCTAAAACGAGTCCTAGCATCGCCAAATAAAAATAACAAATGTCAACACAATCTCAACTTCCAGGAAGCCCTTTCGTGGCTTATAAAAACGACTCTTTGCATGTTGAAAATGTTGCCTTAGCAGGCCTTGCCATGCAGCATCAAACCCCGTTATTTGTGTATTCCAAAGCTGCCATGCTCTCGGCTCTAGCAGCCTACCAGCGTGGCTTTGCAGGGCGCAAGGCTTTGATTTGTTACGCCATGAAAGCGAACTCGTCGCTTGCCGTGCTGCAACTCTTTGCGCAAAACGGCTGCGGCTTTGACATCGTCTCGGGCGGCGAACTGGCGCGTGTTTTAAAAGCAGGTGCAGATCCGAGGAAGGTCATTTTTTCAGGTGTGGGTAAAACAAAAACTGAGATGCGCCAAGCGCTAGATGCGGGCATTGCCTGCTTCAACGTTGAAAGTATTCCCGAGCTAGACGTTTTGAACGATGTCGCTCTTAGCGTTGGCAAGGTCGCGCCCATTAGTTTGCGCGTCAATCCGAACGTCGATCCCAAAACGCATCCGTATATTTCGACAGGGCTGAAGGGTAATAAGTTTGGCATTGCGCACGAGGAGGCGCTCGTCACTTACCGTCATGCCGCATCCCTTAAAGGTTTGCGTGTGGTGGGTATCGATTGCCACATTGGCTCGCAAATCACCGAAGTCACGCCATACCTCGATGCGATGGACCGCGTGCTCGATTTGGTTGCGAATGTGGAGGCTGCTGGCATCCCGATTCATCATATTGATTTTGGTGGCGGACTCGGTATCAATTACAACGGTGACACCCCGCCAGAGGCGGATGCGCTATGGACACAGTTGCTTGCCAAGATTGACGCGCGTGGTTTTGCGAGCAAGCAACTCATGATTGAGCCAGGTCGTTCGTTGGTGGGCAATGCGGGGGTGTGCGTGACCGAAGTTCTTTACACAAAAACGGGATCGGATAAAAACTTTTGCATTGTCGATGCGGCCATGAACGATTTACCGCGTCCCGCCATGTATCAAGCCTTCCACGGTATTGTGCCCTGCAAGCCACAGCCAGTAAGGCCTGCGCAAGAGGCGATTTATGACGTGGTGGGTCCTGTCTGTGAAAGCGGCGACTGGCTTGGCAAAGACCGTGCACTCAATGTTAAGTCTGGCGACTTGCTCGCCGTGCTGTCGACTGGCGCATATTGCATGGCGATGGCGAGCAATTACAACACGCGTGGACGTGCTGCTGAAGTGTTGGTCGATGGCGATATGGCGACGCTTATTCGTGTGCGTGAGACAGCAGAAGATCAAATGAAAATGGAGCGAATGTTATGACCCAACTTACCTTGGCTAAGGCCAATGAAATCATCACCGCAGCACTGATGCATTCAAAAGCATCGGCATACAAACCAATGGGCGTGGCGGTTGTGGACAGCGCAGGCCAACTGAAAGCCTATGCGCGAGAAGAGGGCGCAACCGCGCTGCGGTTTGACATTGCGCTTGGAAAAGCGAGCGCCGCCATTGGGATGGGCGCTAACAGTCGAGCTTTGGCTGCTCGCGCCAAGGATATGCCCGCTTTCTTTGGCACGATAGCGACGGCGACAAATCAGCACTTCATTCCGCAAACAGGCGCAGTTTTGATTCAAGACGCAAAAGGCGCTGTGATTGGCGCGGTGGGTGCAAGTGGTGGCACGGGCGACGAGGACGAAGCCATCTGCATGGCAGGTGTATTGGCGGCCGGATTGAGCCACGCAGCATAAAGGCGAATGCGGCTAATTATGTAGCGCGTCGTACACCAAGCCACGTAGCCATACGTTGGCAGCGTCTTTATTGAGGCGCTGATGCCAAAACTGATGTACTTGCACTTCGGGCGATTTCAAAGGTAGTGGCAAGATTTGAATGTTGCCGTGCGCTGCAAAAAATTCAGCTAAATCCTCAGGCACAGTCGCAATTAAATCGGAGCTAGCAATGACGGTTTGCAAACTCATGAAGTGCGACAGCTCTAGCACGACGCTTCGCCTGATTTGTTTGGCGTTTAAAAATTGTTCCATCAAATGCTCGCGCCCTTCGGGGAGTACCACAGCGTGGGGCGTTGCGAGGTAGTCGCGCATAGCAAGGCGTCCTTGCAAAGTCGGATGATCTCGCCGTGCGATGCAGACATAGACGTGCTTAAAGAGGCGCTGCTGCACGAAACCACTCTTGTGCAGATCTGGCAAATAACCAATCGCTAAATCCGCTACGCCTGACTCAAGCGCCTCGGCCGTAGCAAGGCGCGGCATCGACGTGACCTTGATGGTGACGCTCGGCGCAACTTGCCTCAGACGCGTGAGGATGCGCGGCAGCACGATCACCTCGGCGATGTCGGGGGCGAGTAAATGGAAGCTGCGCGTGCTGGTGGCAGGGTCAAAATGCGACGCAGTCAAGATGTCCTCTTTAACCGTGGACAGCACTTGGGCAATGGTGGGCGCAAGCAGCATGGCACGCGGCGTTGGGCGCATGGCTTGTCCAGATTTCACAAAAAGCGGATCACCCAGCAAAGCGCGAAGCCTTGCCAATGCTGCACTGGTAGCAGGTTGGCTGAGCGATAGCGCTTCGGCAGCGCGCGTCACGCTTTGGTGTTCTGCCATAGCGTGAAAGACCACTAGGAGATTGAGATCAACATCGAATAGGTTTTTTTTTGTTATCCATATTTTGGATTTTAACTATTCATGCTATTTGATTGATTAATGTTTGACAGCTTCCTAGAATCCATTTCATGAAACCCTATTGCTGCGGCATCGATACCCATGCCCACGTCATCCCCGAGCACTTCCCAAGCTACCTAGGCAGCAAGATACCGCTGGATTGGCCGTCGATGGCGACGGCGCACGAGTGCCACAAAAGTGTGATGATTGCGGGCAAGAACTATCGGACGGTGTCCGACAAATGCTGGGACACGGCCAAGCGCATTGCCGATATGCCCCATATGGGACTCGCACTGCAAGTCGTCTCGCCCATGCCAGAACTTTTATCGTATTGGATGGATGCCAAAGACGCACAGCAGTTACTACGCTATACCAATGACCAAATTGCAGCGATGGTGGCAGAGTCAAACGGTGCGTTAATGGGGCTGGGCGCAGTGCCGCTGCAAGACATTGACATGGCGATTCGCGAATTGGAATACGTCGTAGGCACACTAGGCTTTGCAGGTGTGGAGGTTGGTAGCAATATCAACGGCAGGCCGATTGGTGCGCCTGAGTTTGAGCCATTCTTTGCCGCTTGTGTTCGGCTGGGTGCTGCGGTGTTTGTTCACGCGATTCGGCCTGCTGGCATGGATCGTCTCATTGGCCCAGCACCTTTGCAGCAAGTGCTGGGTTACCCAACTGATGTGGGCTTGGCGGCAGCGTCGGTTATCACTAGCAACTTGCTAGAGAAACACCCCAAGCTGCGCATCGCATTTAGTCACGGCGGCGGCACACTGGCGATGCTGCTGCCACGCTTACAGCAAGGTTGGCAAACTTTCCCTACACTCAAAGACGCCATCACTGCATCGCCCGCCGCGCAAGCTCGCAAGCTTTACTATGACACGCTGGTGTTTGACGAGAGCGTGCTCAAGCATTTGGTCGCTACGTTTGGCGAGAGTCAGCTGATGATTGGCACGGACTATCCGTTTAATTTTCACGACCGCACGCCAGCCGAGCGCATCCGCGCTGCGGGCTTTAGTGAGAGCGTGCAAGATCACTTACTGCGCGGCAATGCACAAACATTTTTAGGATTGAAGTTATGACAGGTAACATAAAACCCCCTCACCTCATCAGCTCGCTGCGCAGCGTAGAAATTGGCTTGCCCGACGTGGCAGCAGCAGAAAAGTTTTTTGTGGAGACGTGGCACTTGGATGTGGTGGCACGCGAGGCGGACGTTGTCTATTTGCGCGGTACGGGTAGCGACCATCATTTACTTTCGCTAAGCCACAGTGATACGCCCGTGCTACTAGCTGTTACGCTAAAAGCCACGTCTAGTATGGCTTTGGAGACGATTGCTAGATTGACGACGATGCACGGCGGGTGCGTACTAGAGACCAAACATCCAGCCAAAGATTCTTCTGGTGGCGAAGCGATTACTATCCAAGACCCACAAGGCCGCGTGCTAAAAATTGTGTACGGCGACGTGTGCCATGATGATTGCGTGCCCGATGCGTCTGCAAATGCCGACAAGCCGATTCGTCTTGCACATGCCGTTTTAAACAGTCACGATGTAGCTTCCGTCATGCCGTTTTATGAAAATGTATTGGGCTTCAAATTATCGGATCGCACCAAGATCATGGCCTTCATTCGCATCCCGCAAGGCCACGCTACGCAAGGCTTTGGCGACCACCACAGTATTGCGCTGGCGGATGCCGACAACGATTGCTTGAATCACATTGCGTTTGTAATGCCGACGCTAGAGTCCGTGATGCGCGGCGGTGGACGTATGCGGGACGCAGGTTTTGACATCGAATGGGGGCCTGGCCGCCACGGCCCAGGGGACAACGCCTTCAATTATTTTGTGGGTCCCGCAGGATTCGTGATTGAGTACACCGCCGAGGTCGAGCAGGTGGACGACAGCTATGTGGCGGGCAGCCCAGCGGACTGGAAGTGGCCGCAAGGCCGCGTCGATCAATGGGGCATCTCTGCGCCACCTTCAAGCAAATTGAAGCAAGCGCAGCGTGAAATTTCTTTTATCAAACTTTAACCTTGGACAGCAGAAGACATGAAACTGATTAGCTATTACAAAAATGAACAAATCCGAACAGGAGTTGTGGACGGCGACCAAGTCGTTGATTTAAACGAAGCCGTACCCAGCATGTCGTACGATTTGCTGACCGCTTTAAACAGCGGAATGGATGTCACCGCTGCCGCCAAAGTAGCACTCACCAGTGCTGCGCCGCGTATGGCTTATGCGTCGCTCAAGCTGGCAGCGCCAGTGCCGCGTCCCGGGAAAATTATTTGCCTCGGACTCAACTATTACGACCATGCCAAAGAAGGCGGACGCGATAAGCCCGATTACCCATGGTTTTTTTATCGCGGTGCAAGCTCGCTGATTGCGCATGGCGAAGCGGGCTTACGTCCGCGCGTGTCGGAGCGGCTCGATTACGAAGCGGAGCTGGCCGTCATCATTGGCAAACGTGCCAAGCATTTAGGCGAGGCCGATGCCCTGAGCTGCGTGTTTGGTTACAGCTGCTTCAACGATATTTCGGTACGCGACTATCAAAAGAAAACACCACAATGGACGATTGGTAAAAACTTTGATAACTCAGGTCCATTTGGTCCTGTGCTCGTGACGGCTGATGAGTTGGCAGCAGGTGCAACGGGTCTTCGTATTCAAAGCCGATTGAATGGCAAAGTGATGCAAGACGCCAACACCACCGACATGATTTGGGGCGTGGCAGAAACGATCAAACTATTGACTGAGTGCATGACGCTAGAGCCTGGCGACGTCATCATCATGGGAACGCCCGCAGGTGTTGGGCAAGCACGCACACCGCCTGTGTGGATGAAGGATGGCGATGTGGTCGAGATTGAAATTGAGCGCATTGGCACATTGACGACACCGATCAAAAACGAGACATGAATACAAGCGCAGATTACGACGTAGCTGTTGTGGGAATGGGTCCCACGGGCTGCGTGACCGCAGCGCGTTTGGGGCAAGCGGGATTTAAAGTGTTGGTGATTGACAAGGCAACAGAGATTTATCCCAAGCCGCGTGCCATTGCTATGGATCACGAAATCATGCGCACGTTCCAAGAGCTAGGCATCGCGGACGCGGCTGCCAAATACACCGAGCCTTTCACGGCATCCGAGCACTTTGGCGCAGATGGGCAAATGATTCGGCGCTTGGATATGTTGCCACCGCCGTACCCCATGGGTTGGACACCGTCGATGGTGTTTTTGCAGCCGCCCGTAGAAAAAATCTTGCGCGAACGTGTGGCGAGTTTTTCAAATGTCAGTGTCAAACTTGGCTGCGAATTGACAACTCTTCATCAAGATACTGAAGGCGTAGAGCTCGTGTACAACGATGCTGCAGGCCACGTCTTCACGGCACGCGCCAAGTATGTGATTGGCTGTGATGGCGCATCCAGTATGGTGCGGCGCTTGGCTGGCATTGAACTAGAAGACCTTGATTTTGATGAGCCGTGGCTCGTGATTGATGTTCACGCAAACGCATCAGGGCTTGCCAAATTGCCCGAGTGCAGCGCACAGTACTGCGAACCTTCACGTCCGATTTCTTATGTCATAGGCACAGGCAATCACCGTCGCTGGGAGATCATGCTGTTGCCAGGCGAAGACCCTGAGACGATGCTTGCGGATGCGCAAATTTGGCAATTGCTAGCGCGATGGATCACACCAGAGGACGGCGTGCTGTGGCGCAAAGCAGCGTATCGTTTTCATGCTTTGGTGGCTAAAGATTGGCGCAAAGATCGCGTGTTTTTAGCAGGTGACGCGGCGCATCAACAACCGCCGTTTTTAGGGCAAGGCATGTGCCAAGGCGTACGTGACGCGGTCAATTTGACGTGGAAGCTGGATCATGTTTTTCGCAAAGGGACGAGTGACGGCGCCAACGAGGCCTTGCTGAATAGCTATGGCCTAGAGCGCGGTGCGCATGTGCGTGCGCTGACCACCACCATCAAAGGCATCGGTCGCTACATCTGCGAGCGTGATGTGACGCTTGCGAAAGCACGTGACGCAAAACTGCTCGCCGACCAAGGCGGCGTGGTCAAGTCCGTGCCGCGTCAAGATTTGATTCCGCCGTTGGATGCTGGGGTGGGTTTGTTCTCTCCTAAATCGCACACGGCGCATGGCACACTGTTCCCGCAGCCACTCGTGATGCAAGCTGGAGCAGCAGTGCTGATGGACGATGCACATGGACAGGGTTGGCGCTTCATAACGTTCGATTCGGCACTCGCGCGCACCATACAGGATGTGGCTTGCGGGGTATTAGATGGTTGTGCAGTGATCTGTCCAGAAGAGCAAGACGGTATCTGCGCTGCGTGGTTTGCCAAGCACAGATGCATTGCAGCACTTGTGCGTCCTGATCACTATGTGTATGCCGTGATGCATTCTGTGGATGAGGTGATGACTGAATTAATAACTTTAAAAGGGAGACTGTGATGATGAATTTTTCAAAGTTGAATCGACGCTCAGCAATTAGTGCGCTCAGCGTGATATCTATACCCGCATGGGCGCAGTCTGCTGCGTGGCCTGACAAGCCCATCAAATTTATTTTGTCGCACCCCGCAGGCTCTGGCCCCGATAACGTGGGACGCTTGCTGGGCGAGCGCCTTGCCAAACTCTGGGGTCAGCCCATTGTGATTGATAACAAGCCCGGTGGACAAAACGTGATCGGTGCCCAAGCCGCTGCTAAAGCCACGCCTGATGGTTACAACTTTTATTTCTCCACCGTCGCGTCCTTGGTGAGCAATACCTATTTGTTTAAAGCGTTGCCTTATGACCCACGTCGCGATTTTGTGCCTGTAGCTTTTGTGGCCAATAGCCCCTTTGCCGTTTTAGTCAACGCAAGCTCGCCGATCAAAACCATGGAAGAGTTGATCGCGAAATCCAAAGCCACGCCAGGGAGAATATCGCTCGCCAACGAAGGGCCTCGCACATTGGGCGGGATGATTGCGCGGCTGATTAACGCACGTGCCAAGATGGAGGCCAATCTTGTGCCTTTCGCCTCGGTTGGCGTGGCGACGCAAGATTTAATGGGTGGTCACGTGGATGCTTTGGTGGCTGACCTTGCCTCCACCGCTGCGCTCGCTAAGCAAGGTCGTTTGCGCGTGCTGGCTGTGACCAATGCCAAGCGGGCTGCGGGCTGGGAGGCTATTCCTGCTTTGTCGGAGTTGATTCCAAACTTTGAAATGAGCGGTTGGTTTGCACTCATGGCGCCAACGGGGACTCCAGAGGCAATTGTCGCGCGTGTGAACCGCGACATGAGTACGGTGCTGACCGAGACCGACATTGCTAATCGCATTGCCGCGATTGGTCCGATTGCAGTTTCTGGAATGAATCCTGCGCAAGTGGCAGACTTCTTTAAAGGTGAGCACACACGCTGGGCGCAAATGAGCAAAGAGATTGGACTTTTACCAGAGTGAAATGGATTCCCGTCTGCGCGGGAATGACGGCTCTAATTTAGCGATTTCGCTGGTTCATAAACACCAGCTTTTCAAAGAGCGTTACGTCTTGCTCATTTTTGAGTAGCGCCCCCAGTAGCGGCGGCAAGCTGATTTTGTCGTCTTTTGTTTGTAGTGCTTCCAGCGGAATATCTTCTGCCAAGAGCAGCTTGAGCCAATCGAGCAGTTCGCTGGTCGATGGTTTTTTCTTTAGTCCTGGAAGTTGGCGCACATCGTAGAAAGTCTTCATAGCCGCTGCCAGCAGTTCTTTCTTGAGGTTTGGAAAATGCACATCGACGATGTGCTGCATGGTGCTTGCGTCGGGGAACTTGATGTAATGGAAAAAGCAGCGGCGCAGGAAAGCATCGGGCAGCTCTTTTTCGTTGTTGGAGGTGATAAAGACCAGTGGACGATTTTTCGCCTTAATGAGCTGGCGTGTTTCGTAGCAATAAAACTCCATGCGATCAAGCTCACGCAGCAAGTCGTTGGGGAATTCGATATCCGCTTTGTCAATCTCGTCAATCAATAGCGCTACAGGCTCCTCAGCCGTAAACGCTTGCCACAGCACACCCTTGATGATGTAGTTATTGATGTCTTTGACGCGCGAGCCGCCGTCTAAATCGCCCAGTTGACTATCACGCAAACGACTCACTGCGTCGTACTC
>CANFCG010000044.1 GCA_947445115.1 Comamonadaceae bacterium
CTTGCCACTTAACGGGTGGCTATGGACTAACAAGCAAGCCATCGACCATAACCCACGCAACCGTCACCGGTAACTGTGAGAGCTGCCACAAGTCAACCAGCAGTTGGCTCAGTGTGCAATATACGCATGCACTAAGTAATGCAGTAGGAACTGGTACTTGCGATAACTGCCACAACGGCAGTACTAGCGCCGTTTCAAAACCATCGACGCACATTCCTGTTCCTGCTGGTATCGCAAAGTGCGATTCATGCCATCGCTCACAAATCAGCTTTGCCAGTAACGTCACGATGAACCACAGTGTGGTGACAACTGCAACCTGTGCTTCTTGCCATAACGGGAATTATTTAGCCGCTGGAACGCAAGGCGCCTTGGCAAAACCATCTAACCACATTCCTTTAGCACAGCTGCTAAACGGAACCGCTATGGATTGCAAAGCTTGTCATAGCAGCACCACAAGTTGGTTAACCGAAAAAATGAATCACAACAGCAGTTTGGGCAACGGTGCCGGATGGTGTAAGTCGTGTCATGCCACTGGAACAAGTTACCTAGGAAAAATGCAAAGAATGTCGCTGACGCACCGCGGCGGCAGTGCAATCAAAACAGACTGCTCGCAATCTGGATGCCATCGCCCGCTAGGGAATACGGGAACGGCCTTTTCCAACTGGAACTAAGCCAAAGACATCATCAATAAAAATTAAAAACGACTATGAAAACAACCCTACGAGCTACCATCTTATTGGCGCAATTCTTCGCAGCGACTTTCGTTTATGCACAGCTACTTGACGATGTGGAACTCAAGCGCGAGGGCAATAAAACCGTCTTGTTTATTCGCTTCGTTACGCCTATTCAATACCAGAATTCAACCCTGGCGCAGGCAGGTAATTTGGCCCGAATTGCATATACCATCCTTCCTACTGCCGAGCGGATGACACCAATAACTAGCGAGCGGCGACTGGTATCCAACGGCAATATTCCAGAACTCACTGTGACAGATACAGCCACGTCAAGCATGGAGGAAAAGCGAGAACTATTACTCCGATTTGCTAAGCCCATCCGTTTTCAAATCAATGCAGGTCGTGAAAATAAAAGTATAGAAATTACACTCGATGAGTCTTCAGTTGAAAACTCTACACTCTACTTTATTAACTTACAAAGTGCGCAAGATACAGTGCCACGCACCACGGCATCTATACCATCAAGTTTTCAACATAAAGAAGTTTTTACATCTCAATCGCTAATTAATGGAGACACATGGCACAGCCTCAATTTGGGCTACTTTGACAGCCCTGCAGATGCTGAGATCGCCCGCGTTCAACTGCTCGATCGATTCCCAAAGGCCTCTATTCAAGTACTTAGCTCACCGCCCATTGCGTCATCTACATCTGGGACAATCAAAACTCAACTTACGCTAGAAAACACCGCCAGCGCAGAAGTGAATGCAACAGGTTCGGAGTTATTAGCGAAAGCGATCTCCGCCTACGATCTTGGTAGCTATGCCGCTGCTCTTGAAACGCTGAACTCTTTACTCAATTTGGCCCCAAATAATTCGACAAGAAGAGGGCATGAACTAGCAGGTCAAACACGACTGCAACTAGGCGATAGAACCAGTGCGCGTAGTGAGTTTGAATTGTTTCTCAAACTCTATCCAGAGGGCAAGGATAGTGAACAAGTCAAGCAATTACTTGCAAATCTTCCCGCCGCACCCGAGAGTATCAAAAGCAAGCAAGTAGTTGAAGCAACGTCAACGACAAGTGGCTCGCTATCTATGTTTTACTACGGTGGTCAATCAAAAGTTAGAACCATTGATTTTCAAAACTCTCCGCTCAGTGGCTTGCCCGTGCTGTTGTCAGATAACAGTTTATCAACGACGGATCAAAAACAAATCCAAACTAATGTGGATTTAAATTGGCGCTACCGGGATGCTGAAAAAGATATGCGCTTTGTTGTACGAGACACACACAACGCCGATTTAATGCCCAACAAACCAAACATTAATCGCCTGTCTGCTTTGTATTTTGAACAGCGCTCTATGACTAACGATACCAACTTTCGCATTGGTCGCCAGTCCCCTTCGGGTGGAGGCGTCCTCTATCGATTTGACGGCATCCAAGCGGGCTACCGATTTGCGCCCAAATGGAAAGTGAATGCCGTCTATGGCGTACCGACAGATGCGCTACTCGATACCAAACGCAATTTTTATGGTCTCTCTGTTGATGCGGAGGCTTTGACTAAAGAGTTAAGTGGCAGTTTTTACCTCATACAGCAAACGATTGATGGCGAAATAGATCGCCGCGCACTTGGGAGTGAAATGCGTTACTTCAGCGGAGGGACATCTATATCTAGTCAGCTCGACTACGATCAAGTCTTGCGAGGCCTCAATATTGTGAGCTTACAAGGCACGTGGCAGCGTCCTGACACGACTGTGTACAACCTCATGTACGACCGGCGCGCTGCACCTATTCGGTCATTAGGCAATGTTTTATTTTTTCAAGATCCAGCGCTCTTAACCCCTGCACGCCGAATTTCGGATTTACTAGGCACCACGCCAATAAATACCCTGAGGGATCAAGTCAACAGCATTACAGCCTTACAGAATCAAGCCATGATGGGATTTACCACACCGATATCCACCAAATGGCAAACTGGAGCCAATATTAATTACACGAACGTGGGTGAGATTAGGCCAGTTCCAGTAATTTTGCCCACGGGTCAAGCGAGTACGGGTAATTTATGGAGCGTGGGTACGCAATTGATTGGCTCAAACCTTTACTCAACTCGTGATACGCACGTTTTCAATCTAAGCGTTCTTGCAGGTCCTACGTATAACGGTAGGCTCTTGTCCTACAATAATTTGTCGGGGTTAAGCGAGCACTTTCAGCTTGAAACTGCGCTTCGTTATTATTCGCAAAGCGATACTGCAGGCATTAAAACCATTCGCACAACACCAAGTGTCCGCGTCACCTATCGCGTCCTCAAACAAGTATCTTTGGAGTCGGAAATCTCTTACGAACTATCAAGGCGCAATGGCCCTCTTGTTGATGAGGTCTCTACCCGCACGTTTTATTACTTCGGTGCTCGATATGACTTTTAATCCAGCGCCTCTCACTGTATTCCAAGCCTCGGGGTTAGCCCTTCAGCGAGGCAATACGTGGCTTTTCAAAAATCTTAGCTTTAAGGTTCGATCAGGACAGCTCCTTTGGCTTCGCGGACAAAATGGACGCGGGAAAACAAGCTTGCTTCGAGTTCTGGTTGGGCTAGCTCAGCCCGAGCACGGCACCTTAGTTTGGGACACAACTGCCGGCATCGGGAGCGCCGTCTACATTGGACATGCGAATGGCCTCAAAGATGAATTGACTGTTTTCGAGTCCTTACAATTTTTGGCTCACCTACATGGACACGCACCCACAACTGCAATGCTACTGGCAGCTTTGCATAAACTTCGCATTGACCATTACCGCGATCAACCCATCCGAACTTTATCCCAAGGGCAGCAACGGCGCGTCGCATTAGCAAGACTAGCTCTAGAAAACGCCCCGAATCTCTGGGTACTGGATGAGCCTTTTGATGCATTAGATGCCGACGGCGTTCAAATTGTCAATCATTTGCTGATCGCGCACTTGGCTAGACAAGGTAGTGTGGTACTCACCAGCCATATCCCACTTGAACTCATGAACACCGAAGTGCAACAACTCAATCTTGATGAGGTCAAACAATGATGAATCAAAACGTACTGATACTTATGATTCAACGAGATTTACGCTTGGCCGGTAGACGCCGTATTGATGCGTTTTTACCTGTTGTATTTTTTATTGTCGCCACCAGCCTTTTCCCCCTGGGCATTGGTCCTGAGGCAAATACGCTTCGTCAAATTGCTCCCGGCATCATGTGGGTTTGTGCTTTGTTATCTGCAATGCTATCGCTTCAGACTCTTTATGCCAGCGATTATGCAGACGGATCACTCGAACAAATGCTGCTATCAAGACATTCTTTATTTTTGATTGCCGCCAGCAAAGCTTTGACTCATTGGCTCATTACAGGCTTGCCACTCATTTTGATTTCTCCAGTTTTGGGCGTTTTATTTGATATGAGCTCGGCAGCGGTAGCGACGTTAACCTTAGGGCTGTTACTGGGAACGCCGATTCTTAGCTTATTAGGCGGCTTAGGTGCCGCCTTAACGCTAGGTGTGCGTAACGGTGGTGTTTTGATTTTATTGTTGATCCTTCCGCTGTGCGTCCCCGTCCTCATCTTTGGTGCGGGGGCCGTCTCTGCCGTCGATGCAAACCTATCGCCTCGCGCACATTTATATCTAATCGGCGCTTTTCTTTTACTCACAAGTCTAGGAGCGCCACTTGCGACAGCCTCTGCTTTACGCATTGCCGAGGCTTAAATTAAATATCTTTGTCTTTATTTTTCAAATATGTCTACCTCACTAAAACTCTTTACCTTTGCAGCGCCCTCCAAGTTTTACAAGCTGTCAGGCTATCTGATTCCGTGGCTTTATTGCCTCAGTCTTGCTGCTGGATTGGCTGCTTTATATGTAGGATTTTTTATTGCCCCCACCGATGCCACCCAAGGCGAAGCTTATCGGATCATTTTTGTGCATGTGCCCGCAGCTTGGATGTCGATGGTTCTCTATCTAGTCATGGCGATGTGGGCAGCCATAGGCTGGGCATTTAGTGCACGCCTTGCGTATATGGTGGCGCGCGCTATTGCACCAACGGGTGCCATTTTCACATTCCTAGCGCTCTGGACGGGTGCTTTTTGGGGTAAGCCTACGTGGGGTACTTGGTGGGTTTGGGATGCTAGATTGACATCTGAACTCATCCTGCTATTTCTTTATCTGGGCTATATGGCACTCATAGAATCCATCGATGATGTTCGTCGCGGCGACAAAGCTGGCGCTTTGCTAGCCCTCATTGGTGTTGTCAATATCCCCATCATCTACTTCTCAGTTCGTTGGTGGAGCACGCTGCATCAAGGCGCAACGATTAGTGCCACAGCTGCGCCCAAGATGGCTAGCACGATGCTTACAGCCATGCTGCTCATGACCATTGCATTTTGGGCTTATGCCTTCGCCGTCGTGTTTATGCGTACGCGTGCCATCATCTTAGAGCGCGAAAAAAATATGGGATGGGTTCAATTTTTGTCGCAACAAAATAATAAAAAGGAAAAACAATGAATTGGCATAACTTAGAAGGGTTCATATCCATGGGTGGCTATGGGCTCTACGTCTGGGGCTCGTACGTCATGGTCTTACTCTGGTTAGTGATAGAGCCTTACGCTACTTGGCGTCGGCAGCGTCATGCACAACAAGAAATTTCAAATCCAACAGGATGGCCTCAATGAAACTACGTTATCGGCGTCTTGCCATTGCAGCAGCTGTAGTCACGGTCATTGGGGCCGCCTTGTCTTTAGTATTGAGCGCGTTCCAAAGCAATTTAGTTTTCTTCTATTCACCTTCACAAATAGCCGCGCATGAAGCCCCCATTGGTCGCACGTTCCGTCTAGGGGGTCTTGTAGAAGTCGGCAGCGTCAAACGTTCGGGGTTAACTGTGAGCTTTGTAGTCACCGATACCGCAAAAACCGTCGCCGTGCAGTACGCAGGAATTCTGCCTGACCTTTTCAAAGAAGGTAAAGGCGTTGTGGCACAGGGTCAGCTTCGCAATGGCCTATTTGAGGCCAAGGAAGTGCTAGCTAAGCATGATGAAAACTACATGCCCCCCGAGGCCGCAGAAGCACTCAAAAACGCATCAAAAACGAACGCAAAAACAGCAGCTTCTGTGCTGATGGAGAAAAAACAATGATTCCTGAAATTGGACATTTTTCACTTTGGTTAGCCTTAGGAATTGCGACCGCCCTAGGTGTGATACCTATGATGGGGGCGGCCAAAGATCGCGCTGACTGGATGGCCTTAGCCCGCCCTTTAACCCATATTTTGTTTGCTTTGATTATTTTGGCATTTGCCTGCTTAGTCACTTCATTTATCAAACATGACTTTTCTGTTCTTTACGTCGCATCTAACTCCAATACAGCGCTACCTTTGCAATATCGTATTGCTGGAGTCTGGGGCGGTCACGAAGGATCGCTGCTCCTTTGGGTATTCATGCTCTGCGCGTGGATGGTTGCGGTTGCGCGGTTTAGCCGCCATTTACCGCTACCCGTGTTGGCTCGCATTCTGTCTGTCATGGGCCTTGTGAGTGTGGGATTCCTTTTATTCATGCTGCTCACGTCTAACCCGTTTGACAGGTTATTCCCTGCCCCTCTAGATGGTCGCGATTTAAACCCGCTTCTGCAAGATCCTGGTATGGTCTTTCATCCGCCATTGCTCTATATGGGTTACGTTGGATTCTCCGTTGCTTTTGCCTTTGCTATTGCTGCGCTCATTGGTGGAAACTTGGATGCCACTTGGGCACGCTGGACTCGTCCTTGGACCACCGTCGCCTGGATGTTTCTAACAATTGGTATCGCGCTTGGCAGCTCATGGGCCTATTACGAATTAGGTTGGGGTGGGTGGTGGTTTTGGGATCCTGTTGAGAATGCATCATTTATGCCTTGGCTCGTCGGTACTGCACTGATTCATTCACTCGCAGTGACAGAAAAAAGAGGAAGCTTCAAATCTTGGACTGTCTTACTAGCGATCACAGCGTTCTCTCTTTCATTACTGGGCACCTTCTTAGTACGCTCTGGCGTTCTATCGTCAGTGCATGCATTTGCGACTGATCCCAAACGAGGCTTATTCATTCTTGCTTTTCTCACCATTGTGATTGGCTCATCTCTCGTTCTTTATGCGTGGAGAGCACCAACGGTTGGTTTGGGCACCAGGTTTGCATTGTTGTCGAAAGAGACTATGCTGTTAATCAATAACGTGATCTTTGTGGTTGCAGCAGCGGCCGTCTTACTCGGAACACTTTATCCGTTGCTACTCGACGCTTTGGGTATGGGGAAAATTTCCGTAGGGCCTCCCTATTTCGATACAGTATTCATGCCGCTGATGGCGCCAGCACTCTTTCTTATGGGCGTGGGGCCACTCACGCGCTGGCGCGGAGCGGAGCTACCCGACCTGGTACGCCGGTTGCGCTGGGCTTTTGGCGTCGCTTTTGTTGCCGCGATAGCCACTGGCTGGATCGCCGGCAAAATACATCTGGCCACGACATTTGGATTGATGATGGTCTTTTGGATTGTTTCCTCTGTCGCGACAGATCTATGGGAGCACGTTCATCCACGCCAGGAGTCATGGCGCAATGCGCTTCACCGCTTAAAAAAAATCCCATTAGCCTTGGCGGGAATGATGCTTGCGCATATTGGTGTTGCTGTTTTTTGTTTTGGCGTAACAATGGTTAAAACCTACGAAGTTGAGCGTGATGTTCAAATGGATATAGGTGATACCACCACCGTGCAGGGTTACAACTTTAAGTTTTTAGGAACTCGGGAATTGAAAGGCCCTAACTACGAGGCCATTCAAGGGCAGATTGCCGTCACACACAACGGACGTAACCTTGCCAACATGCATCCAGAAAAACGGATCTACCGTATTCAGCAAAACCCTATGACAGAGGCGGCGATAGATGTTGGGATTGCAAGAGATCTATACGTCTCTTTGGGTGAGCCTGTTAACTCTGGCGCGTGGATTGTTCGTATTTACGTCAAGCCTTTTATTGATTGGATTTGGGGGGGCTGCTTATTGATGGCCTTAGGCGGATTGCTCGCCGTCACAGATCGTCGTTATCGCCGCAAGCAATCAGTATCGGCCACTCCGCGTGCAAGAGGAGAGATGCAATGAAATATGTGCGGTTTTTACTGCCTTTAGGTTTGTTTATTGGTTTAGTTTTTTTTCTGGCTGCTGGGCTTAAGCTTGACCCAAAAGAAGTGCCATCACCACTCATTGGCAAAGCCTCGCCAACTTTTTCACTCACAAGGCTTGAAGATGCCAATAAAACAATTCGCCGCGATGACTTGCTCGGGAAAGTGTGGATGCTAAACGTCTGGGCGTCTTGGTGCGTAGCTTGTAGGCAAGAACACCCACTATTACTTGAGTTTTCAAGGCGCAAGCTACTACCCATCTATGGTCTCAACTATAAAGATGAACGTCTTTCAGGCTTGAAATGGCTATCTAACTTTGGCAATCCATACGACAGCTCTCTTTTTGATCAAGATGGCCGTGTTGGCATTGACTGGGGTGTGTACGGCGTTCCTGAAACATTCATTATCGACAAGCAAGGCGTCGTTCGCTTTAAACACATTGGGCCACTAACACCCGATGTCATTCGGACTCGTGTAGAACCATTGGTGAGACAACTCAATGCTTAAATTAGCTTTCACTTTATGTTTGGCATTACTCACCATGTTTACTCATGCCAAGGAAGCCCTCCCAGCATCAGAAGATCCTGCGCTAGAGGCCCGGATGCTGAGCATTACCTCTGAGCTACGCTGCTTGGTGTGTCAGAACCAAACTATCGCTGACTCACATGCTGGGTTGGCGATTGACTTACGAGAGCAAGTGAGAAGCATGCTCAAGAGTGGCCAGAGCAATACGCAAATTCTTGACTACATGACGGCCCGCTACGGCGACTTTATTTTGTATCGCCCACCACTCAAAAACAGTACCTATTTGCTCTGGATTGGACCACTCGTTTTGTTGCTGACAGGTTTTGGTGTGCTTATTTTTGTGCTGCGTCGCCGTAACCATATGCCCGCAGAGAGTTTCGATTCCGACGAGATGGAGTTCACAGAAGATACCCATTCACCAGCACGTTCATCTTAATTAATAACTGACGCACCTTACTACTATGACTGACACAATTTCCACCCTCAAACGCCAGCTCTCTCAGCTTAAAGAGCTGCATGAAAGCGGAGCCCTTCCTCTCGCCCATTACGAAGAGAGTAAAGCCGCATTGGAGCGACGGCTACTCGATGTTGTCATGCATGACGATAGCATGACCGATGGCGCAGCAAATACCCCATCAGTACCTGATGCTGAGGCAGCAATGACGCCTTCAAATCCTAAAAAACCTTCTTACCGTCTACTGGGTGGTATGGGTGTCGGCATTGTCGTCATTGC
Source organism: Comamonadaceae bacterium (assembly GCA_947445115.1). Taxonomy (GTDB): domain Bacteria; phylum Pseudomonadota; class Gammaproteobacteria; order Burkholderiales; family Burkholderiaceae_C; genus JASGCK01. The sequence goes on from CANFCG010000044.1 coordinate 9,059, forward strand.
AGCTGCGGGCTATTGGTGGACAGGTGCGCCATCCCAAATAGTTCTAAGTGCCGGCACTGGGGAAGCCAATTCAAACGCACCCGCTGGATCACCGCATGCAACGAACTTCGATCAAATCGCCGCTATGACCGATCGATTAGCAAGCCGACTCAAAGAGCAACCCAATGATGCAGAGGGATGGGCCATGCTGGCCCGTTCTTATAGTGTCTTAGGGCGACATCCAGAAGCACTCAAAGCCTATGAAAAGGCCATTGCCTTAAGAAAGAATGATCCAACGCTTTTAGCCGACTATGCTGATTCATTGGCTGTTAAGAACGATAAGAACTTAAGCGGCGAGCCTATGAAATGGGTGGAACGTGCACTGAAGATTGATCCAAAAAATCTGAAAGCTCTATCGTTGGCTGGTACAAATGCGTTCACACGCAAAGATTACAAGGCTGCCGTGAAATACTGGGGGAAAGTGACCGAGTTTGGTCCTGCTGATAACGACTTGGTGAAACAAGTCGAGCCCAGCCTTGCTGAGGCACGCGAATTAGCGGGTATGCCAGCATTGACAAAAAAATCTGAAATGAGTGGCGCCGGTACTCTGGGTGCAGCAGGCTCTGTCACAGGCACAGTTTCTATTTCAACAAGCTTGCAAAAACAAGTAAAGCCTGAGGACACTGTTTTCATTTTTGCAAGAGCGGCAGAAGGCTCAAGGATGCCGCTTGCCATTCTTCAAAAACAAGTCAAAGATTTACCTTTCAATTTTGCATTGGATGACAGCACAGCGATGTCACCAGCGGCAAAAATCTCTGGGGCAGGCAAAGTCGTCGTGGGCGCCAGAGTCAGTAAAAGCGGGAATGCCACACCTCAGCCCGGCGATCTTTCAGGCCAAACAGCAGCCATCAGCGTCGGAACAACAGGCATTCAGCTTGAAATTAAAGATCTCGTCAAACCCTAGAGCTGCCAAATATTTACTCGCCATCAACCGAAGCGAATTGATCTCTTTTGGGATATGAATTACATCTACATTTACCTTGCCGTCATTCTCTTTGTCATATGGCTCTATGCAAAACGACAGCGCAGGATTCACACCCTCAATCTAGCCGAATTAACGCAGGCAACACAAGCTGGGTTAAACGAGCCCGCATCACTACATCCTGTCATTAATTCAACGCGCTGTTTTGGCTCAGGTGCGTGTGCGGCAGCTTGTCCAGAAGAGGCGTTGGGCATTATTAATGGCAAAGCCGTATTGATAAATGCCTCTGCCTGTATAGGCCATGGTGCCTGCCTAGCAGCATGCCCCGTAGATGCCATTAAATTGGTATTTGGCACAGAAAAACGCGGTATTGATATCCCAAATGTATCACCCCAATTTGAGTCCAATGTCCCTGGTATTTTCATTGCCGGAGAACTCGGCGGGATGGGGCTCATCCGCAAAGCAGCTGAACAAGGTAGGCAGGCCATTAACGCGATACGAAAGCGAATTGGCAAGAGTACCGGCTTAGATTTCGATGTCGTTATTGTTGGCTGCGGACCTGCGGGTCTCTCCTCTGGACTCTCATCCATTCATCATAAATTGCGCTACAAACTCATCGAGCAAGAAGACTCTCTTGGGGGATCGGTTTACCACTATCCACGGCAAAAGATTGCGATGACGGCTCCTTTTGAGCTGGACCTCATCGGTACTGTCAAATTCACTGAAGTGCAAAAAGAAACTTTGTTAGACTTTTGGTTAGATGTTGTTAAAAAAACAGGTCTCAATATCTCATTTCGTGAACGCATGGAAAGCATTGAACCTGTAAACGGAGAATTTATCGTCCGCACAAATAAAGGAAGTTACACCACACGCTCTGTCCTGTTAACGATGGGAAGACGGGGCACTCCTCGCAAGCTAGAAGTTCCTGGCGAAGAAACGTCCAAAGTAACTTATCGGCTAGTCGATCCGACTCAATATCAAGGGCTTTCTGTTTTAGTGGTGGGTGGTGGGGATAGCGCGTTAGAAGCTGCGATTAGCCTAGCAGAACAACCAGATACCAAAGTTATCTTGTCATACCGTAGTGCCGCATTTTCCCGTGTTAAACAAAAAAATCGAATGCTTCTTGAACAGCAAGAAGCCACTGGCAAACTGCACGTCATGCTTAATTCCAAAGTAAATGCAATACATGCAAAGTATGTGGAAATCGAAATAGATGGCTCCACTCACCAGCACCCTAATGATGCGGTGATTGTGTGTGCTGGTGGTCTATTACCAACGCCTCTTTTACAAAAAATTGGTGTGCAATTTGAAACGAAATATGGGAGTGAATAACAGCGCCTTGAGCGCCAAGCCAATACAGATAAGGCGCCCCACTACAATCAACTCCGTAAAGTCCACCAGGCCGCCGCTGGTGCAATTGTGGAAACACAGCACTGGAGGAACGTCTGGACTGCACTTGGGCAGCGTAGGAGGTAACACCTCTCCACCGTGAGGTGCGGATTAGAGCAACAGAGACGAGTCATATTTCAGCGCAAGTTGAAATGTGGGTGAAACGGGCAATCTCTACGCGCAGCAATACCAAGTAGGTTGACTAGGGTTAGCGAAAGCTTATCCACTGTGCCCAGCAGCAACGTCAACGGGTAGGTAGCACCGAGCCAAGCGGCGACGCTTGGCCAAGAGGAATGGCGGTCACTTGCTCCCAAGCAATTGGGGCATTCACAAAATCCAGCGTATCGGTGGGCTTTACACTATTCATCATGTTTAAAAACGTTTTACTCATCGGCAAACCCCCCACCGTCTCTGGCGCACCTGCTGCGGGCTCGCGCGAGGCGCTGCTGGATGTCTCGCAGGCCTTATCCCGTATGGGCTATAGCGTGGTGACGTCTGACATTTCGACTTTGGCAGCTGGGCAAGTCGATTTAGCCGTCGCCGTTGGTGGTGATGGCACGATGTTGGCAGCTGCACGCCAACTGGCGACTTTGAATGTCCCCGTGATTGGCATCAACCAAGGTCGCCTTGGGTTTATCACAGACATCGCACTGCATAACTTTGAGCACACGCTCGCGCCCATGCTGCATGGCGAATTTATGACCGAACAGCGTCATCTGTTACACGGCGAGGTGCTACGCGCTGGCAAGTCCGTTTTTAGCGCGATTGCCATGAACGATGTGGTCGTGAACCGCGGTGCCACCGAGGGCATGGTGGAAATTTCGATTTCTGTCGATGGTAAGTTCGTCGCCAAGCAACGAGCGGACGGTTTAATTGTGGCAACGCCCACGGGCTCGACGGCATATGCCTTATCTGCTGGTGGATCGCTCTTGCACCCAAGCCTTTCAGGTTGGATTTTGGTGCCGATTGCGCCGCACAATTTATCCAACCGCCCCATCGTGCTGCCTGACAGCGGTGAGATTGTGATTGAGGTGCTGTCTGACCGTGATGCCAGCGTAAATTTTGATATGCAGTCGCTGGCCAATTTAGAGCCTGGCGATCGCATCGTGGTGAAGCGCGCCCAGCACGCTGCGCAGTTTCTGCATCCTATTGGATGGAATTATTTTGATTCGCTGCGGCACAAACTGCATTGGAACGAAAGCTAGCCTAGGCATTGAAGAGATATGGCGATACAACGACTCATCTTGCGCGACTTTGTGATTGTCCGCGCCTTAGAGCTTGATTTATCAAGTGGCTTTACAGCCCTCACGGGTGAAACAGGCGCTGGTAAATCTATTTTGATTGATGCGATTCAAATGGCATTGGGCGAGCGTGCCAATGCTGGCGTTGTGCGCGAAGGCGCTACCAAAGCCGACATTGCCATCGAGTTCGACCATACGCCAGCCGTGGATGCGTGGCTGATTGAAGCGGGCTTTGAGGCAAGCTTGGAAGGTGAAGAGCATTTATTGATTCGCCGCACCGTTGATACCGCTGGCAAAAGCCGCGCTTGGATTAACGGCAGCGCCGCCACTGCCGCACAACTGCGCGAGCTCGCCGATCACTTGGTCGACATCCACGGGCAGCACGCATGGGCGATGTTGACGCGGCCTGACGCCGTGCGTGAGTTGTTAGATGCTTACGCACAAATTGACAAAAAACCACTGGCACTCGCATGGGACAACTGGCGTGTAGCCCACAGCCAGCTTAGCCTTGCCAAGAACAGTGCGACCACACAAACCCAAGAGCGTGAGCGTTTGCAGTGGCAAATTGCTGAAGTGGAAAAACTCAATCCATTTGCTGACGAATGGAACGAGCTCAACACAGAGCACAGTCGCCTTGCCAACGCGCAGTCACTGATTGATGCAGCGCATCACGCGCAGACCATGCTGGACGGCGCTGACAGGGACCAGACCAGTCATGCGCTAGGCCATATTCATTCGGCCTTGCAGGCCATACAAGCGCAAGCCCATATCGAGCAAGGCTTCCAGAGCATTTGCGAGGAGCTTGAGAGCAGCTTGGCGCAGGTGCAGGACGCCTCGCGCAGCTTGCAAGCGTACTTGCGAAAAATCGATTTGGATCCCACGCGACTCGCTCAGTTGGATGCTCGTATGGTTGATTGGCTCTCGCTTGTCCGTCGCTTTAAATGCAGCCCTGATACGCTGCACGATGTGCTAACGGGATGGCGTGAGTCGCTGGCCAAGTTGGATGCCATGAGCGACTTAGACAAGTTAGAAAAAAATGAACGCATGACCTATGCAGCGTTTGAAACAGCGGCAAAGCTCGTCTCGAAAAAACGTGTGGAAGCCGCGCCCCGATTGGGCTTAGCGATTACCACCGCGATGCAAGAACTGGGCATGAAGGGCGGAAAATTTGAAGTCGCAATCACTCGCTTAGAGACGCCTGCGACCCATGGTCTTGAGTCCGCAGAATTTTTAGTCGCTGGTCATGCGGGCACCACACCCAAGCCCGTCGGCAAAGTCGCATCCGGCGGTGAACTCTCTCGTATTGCGCTGGCGATAGCGGTCACCACATCAAAGCTAGGCAACGCCCCCACACTCATTTTTGACGAAGTGGATGCGGGCATTGGCGGCGCGACAGCGCAGACCGTTGGTAAGCTGATGCAGCAATTAGGTGCAGACCGCCAAGTGCTAGCCGTGACGCATTTGCCGCAAGTTGCAAGCTGTGCGCATCAGCACGGTGTCGTTAGTAAATCTCATACTGGCATGCCCTCCAGCCAGATCACCCTCGTGACAGGCGAGGCACGCGTGCATGAGATTGCGCGTATGTTGGGTGGCGAAGTCGTGACTCCTGCGGCGCGCATACATGCAGCAGAAATGCTAGAGATGACATGAAAAATTTAGAAATCGTTTTTATCACGGGCATGTCAGGCTCAGGTAAATCCGTGGCCCTTCGGGCTTTAGAAGATGCCGGTTTTTATTGCGTCGATAACCTGCCGCCTGAATTGGTTTTGGCTTTTATTGATTTGCAATTGCAAGAGTCTGCAACGGCTTCCCGTATTGCGATTGCGGTCGATGTGCGCAGCGCCCAATCCCTGCCAGTTTTCCCGTCTGTTTTGGCAGGCTTGCAGTTGCGCGGGATTGTCTACAAACTTTTGTTTTTGGATGCCAGCGACGAGACATTGGTGCATCGCTATTCTGAAACAAGGCGCCTGCATCCGTTATCCAGCTCGCCAAGCAGCGACCAGCGCCTCGCTATTCAAGAGGCTATCAACTTAGAGCGCGAGCTCTTGACCGATATCCGTGAACGTGCCCACATTATTGAAACTGGTTTTATTCGCAGCATGCAATTGCAAAGCATCGTGAAGGATTTGGCGGATGAAGCCAAACAGTCGGGCACGCTGACTGTGGTGTTTGAGTCCTTCGCCTTTAAGCGAGGCGTGCCGCTAGATGCGGACTATGTGTTCGATGTGCGCATGCTGCCAAACCCACATTACGAGCCGCAGCTCAAAGCCTTAACAGGGCGCGACCTGCCCGTGATCGACTATCTTGCGGCGCAATCCGACGTGCAGGACATGCAAAACCAAATCGCACAGTTCGTTAGAAATTGGTTGCCAGCGCTAAAACAAGACCACCGAGCCTATGTCACCGTCGCCATTGGTTGCACGGGCGGACAGCATCGATCCGTCTATTTGGTTGAACAATTATTCGAATTTTTTAAACAAGATTGGCCTGTGTTGGTGAGGCATCGAGAGTTGGGCTAGCGCCCACTCAATCAACCGTAAACCCTTGTCCTTTGCCGCGCCCTAGATATCGCACCAACTCTGGCAAAGCCGCATCCAGCGTGGCTTTCAAGGTGTGCGGTGGGTTGATGATGCACATGCCGCTAGCGCTCAAACCTCTACTCACATTGCCCGTCCGATGCGCGGCGAACGTTCCCACGGCATCCATATCGAGTCCTGTTCCGCCCACGTTAAGCGTAGCGTGCAAAAACGGCTTGCCAGCTTGACTTGCCAGCGTTTTAAGGCGACGTGGTAGGCCATGCGCCTCTTGCCTCGGAATAATCGGATACCAGACGGCATAGCAGCCTGTGGCAAAGCGCTTGAGTGCATCTTGAATCGCCAGCTCGACTTTTTGATAATCGGTTTTGATTTCATAGCTGGGATCAATCAGCACCAAAGCACGGCGCGAGCCCGTAGCAGATTTTGGCGGTGGCAACAACGATTTGAGCGACTCAAATCCGTCTTCGCGCTTGACAGCGACTTGGCGGTTGACGCGCAATTGCTCGACATTTCCCTCTAAGGCACGGTAATCGTTGGGATGCATCTCGAACAAACGCAAGCGGTCGTCATAGCGCAACAGCTTTTGCGTGATAAAGGGCGAGCCAGGATAGACCTTGGTGTCTTGCGACAAGGTGTTACCCGAGTTGAACTGCGCAATCATGGCGCGGTAGGCAGTAATGGTTTCGTCCTCGGTTTTTTGTTTAAGCAAACGCAAAATGCCCTCATCGGCTTCGCCCGACTGGTTGGCGTAGTCACCGTCCAAACGGTAAAGACCCGCACCCGCATGGGTATCGATCACCGTGAGAGAGGTGTCTTTTTGCGTGAGATGTTGGAGGAGTGCAATCAAGGTAATGTGCTTGAGCACATCCGCGTGATTACCCGCATGGAAGCCGTGTCGGTATGAAAACATAGCTGCAGTATATAATGCCCAGTTCCCTAGCGCTTAAGTCTGCCGCGAGGGAAGTCACATTTAAGTCCTTATTAGGCGTTAAATGAGATCACCCCACCTAAGAGGTTCCCGTTAGAGGAACACCGACCGTGGAAAAGCAGCCTCTTATCACTCAACTTTTTCATTTGAAAGAAAAGCAATGTCAACTATCAGCGCAAAACCAGCTGATGTGAAGCATGAGTGGTTTGTGATTGACGCCACCAATTTGGTGCTCGGACGGGTTGCCAGCGAAGCTGCCCTCCGTCTACGC
>CANFCG010000045.1 GCA_947445115.1 Comamonadaceae bacterium
CACGCCGACGCTGGCTAAATCTGCAATTTCATCGGGAACGATGACGCCGCCACCGCCCCCTGTGATTTTGATGTGGCCGCCGCCGCGTGCTTTGAGTAGCTCGACCATGTACTTGAAGTACTCGACATGCCCACCTTGGTACGAGCTAATCGCAATGCCTTGCACGTCCTCTTGCAGTGCAGCCGTCACCACATCGTCCACCGAGCGGTTGTGCCCAAGGTGAATCACCTCTGCACCCATGCCCTGCAAAATGCGCCGCATGATGTTGATGGAGGCATCGTGCCCGTCGAACAGCGAAGCCGCTGTAATAAAGCGGACTTTGTGCTTGGGCTTGTAGGAAGCGAGTGGGTGGAGGGCTGGAGTAGTCATGAAAATTATTTTAGAGACCTAGCCTCATGTTTCCTTACGGCTCAAACTTCAGCTTGAGCACCTCGCCCGCCACGCAGCGACCTTGCACTTTCCCGCCTTCAATGCCTGTGCGAAAGTGGATGCCTGCATAGAGCCGCGACACGGCCGCTTCGTCTGCTGCAGTTTTGAAGCTGGCGAATGTGCGCGGCCCCCAGCCTCGGTCGTTGTGCGTGTTGTCGATAAAGTTAGTGCTTGCACCAAAGCGTTTTTCTAGGATGGCGGCGGCACTGCTGGACTGCACCGAGTGTCCTGACGGATATTCGGGGAAGGGCGGTGTGTGCATCAAGGTTGGCACCCAGTTGCTGTCGATGACGAGTTGAACGTAAGTGACCGGGCGCAGCAAATTGACGGTGTACTTGGTTTTCCAACCTGCGATGAAGGCGTCTGCCATCGCGAGATTGAGCTGTGCGTACAGCTTGGCGGCATCCGCCAAATTGGCATTATTTACTTTTAGCAAATCACCTGCAATAAACGCCCAGTGCCCTGCGGGCGTGGGGGTTTTGAGTGGATCGTCTGCCCAGTAAAGCGCCAATTGACGCTGCTCGGGTGTGGCGCGAGTGCTGACTGCGTACACCTCTTCAGCTTCTTTATAGAAGGCTGAGTTTGAACGTTCAGAATACGGCAGCGGTACTGGCGCTTCGCACTGGCTGGCGCTCTTCAAAACGAAAGGACGCACTCCCCCCCACCATGGCAAGAGCGGCGGCGCAAATGCAGGCGCTGTGGCTGACCATTGACCCTCGCCGCTAGGTGGCACGTAGTTTTGCTGGGCACGCCTGAGGGGTCCCCATGCCTCGTGCCCTCCATCGGTACGCGCCCACGTCATCACCGCCATCGCCATCAGTTTGCCGTAGGTTTGCGAGCGATTAGTCACTTCAACGGTGACCACATTTGCGTCAAAGTCTTGGTTGTATTTGAGTGGCAAGCTGCGCTCGAGTAAGTCAATACGCCCCTTGTTCTCGGCACTGGCGTTGGGGAACATCATGCGCGTCATGGTCGCCATAGCCGCGTTGGCAACGGTGGGCCAGTGGAGCGCCTCGTCGGGCTGAGTGAGGGGGAGGGATTGCAATTCGTTCAGTTGCCCTGCCAAGCTTTGCGCGTTTGGAATGCCACTCTGCACTGATTCATACAGCGTCAATCCCAAGTACGCCAAGGCGCGCGAGGCAACAGGCGGACTAAAGCCGGGCGTTTGCTGAGTGAGTTGCAAACCCAGATTGAACCACTCGGTGGCGACGTTGCTTGAAAACGCAGTGGCAGGAGTAGAGGGTTTTGATGCTGATACTTGCCCGTAGGCCATAGGGGACGTGGCTTGCAGCAGGGCGATCGTGGCTAGAGTTATGAATGTTTTTTTCATGGTGCTATCCATTTGGCAATGCCTTGCTTTGACACCACATAAAAATTGTCAGATCTGACTGGCATCCACTCGCTCCAACTAGATTGTGGCCACTGCACACGAATTTGTGAATCAGTCGTATTGCCTAAATTTCCAAGCCCAAAATGCATCCAACCAAGCTGTCCGCCTGCGTGGCCTCCGCCTACTGTCAGCTCTTGCCGAATAACTTTGTCGCCCATCTTCACTTCCACCCAAGCGCCCACGGCATCACGATTACCTGTGCTCTGTTGCAAACGCAATTGCAACCAGTGGTTGGCCTTGGTCGCGTCAGTTGGCAGTTGCCGCCAGACCTGTGCCTTATCCCAGCGATTGACTTGTACAACATCGAGTAATCCGTCGCCATTTAAATCGACGACTGCACCGCCTCGCCCACGTTTAAAACTGGCAAGACTGGATAAGTGTCCCGCTTCAAAAAATCGTCCATCACTTTGTTGTAACAGCAAGTTGCTGGGGTCAAGCGCTGCAAAGTCGGGCATGGTGCTGACGTTGCCTTTGACGATAAAGAGGTCAGCAAGCCCGTCGTTGTTGACATCGGCAAACTGCGCGTGCCACGCCGTCGAGGGATATACATCGCCGCCCACATAAGGACGATGCGCCGTGACGCCGCGTTTGTAGGCGATGTCCACATATTTGGGCTGGGGATTGGTGCTGCTTGGTGCGTCCAAAACTTGCAGCTTGTTATCCGACATGCTGGTTAAAAACACCTCGGGATAACCGTCGCCCGTGATGTCGTGACTGGCAATGCCCATGCCCCAAATTTGCAGCGGCTTCCAGCCGTCCGCTGCGATGTAGAGCGTAGGCACTGCACCATCGTTCATACGCCAGAGCTGCTCTGCCCCGCCTTTGTAGTATTCGCGATCGTTGGAGACACGCAGCGACGCTTGCCCAGAGCGATTCCAATCGGAGAACAGCATCGAGAGTGCGCAGTAACCTGGCTTGAGCTCTGTCGGCGCTCCATAGCCGCCGCCCACCTTGGGACGGAGCAGCAGTGTGGGCGTGCAGCTACCCCACGGAAAGTCTGGCTTGCTGCGATCCGTGTAGGTGCCAAACGCGAGTGTGGGCCAGCTTTGATTTCGCTCCCAAGTGGCTGAGAAAGCCGTATGCCAACCATTGCCAGTGCTGATGTTCCAAGCGTTGTTCGCACGTTCAAATTTGCATTGTCCAAGTCCTTTGAATACTTGGACTTCGCCCACACGTAGCACAACCAAATCAGTTTGCCCATCGCCGTCTATATCCAGTGGATACGCCCCCACGGCATTGGTGAGCTCCAACCCTGAGCGCTCTTCAACTAATTTGAGCGCGCCAGCGCGTGCGCTCTTGTTGCGATAAAACTTGGCTTTATTGACACCTGCCGTGACGTAGATTTCAGGCAGGCCATCGGCATCGCAATCAAAGCTCGCCACTCCCCCGCCCACCATGTATTCGTCCGTGCCTTCAAAGCGGCTTTGTAAGCCCGCAGCATCGGTTTCTTCGGCGAAGCGCGGGATAGCGGGCGTCGCCACTTCAATCGCCCAAACGACAGAGGTGGTGCATAGGGCAGCTGCAAAAAATAAACGCATAACCAGGTTAAACGAGAGAGTAAAAAGGGGATGTGGAACCAACATAGATCTTATTTAGTTTGATTTGCAAACTATATCGGGTTTGTCCCTATGCATTTTTTAAAGCACCTGATTTAAGATTAGTTTGCTGCCTAAACTTAAGTGCTTTTAAGTGGCTGCAATCTTCCCAAATCTTTTAAACCTAAGGCCTTGAAAGGCTCACATAAATGGAGATAAGTATGAAATTAAAGAGAACACTAACCGCCTTGGCACTCAGCATGGCAGCAGCAGGCGCCTTTGCACAAGTGGTCGGCGTGAGCTGGTCTAACTTCCAAGAAGAGCGCTGGAAAACGGATGAAGCTGCTATTAAGGCGCAGCTGGCTAAATCAGGCGCAAGCTATATCAGTGCGGACGCAGGCGGATCAGCAGAAAAGCAATTGGCAGACATTGATAGTTTGATTGCCAAGGGCGCAAAAGCATTAATCGTTTTGGCGATGGACAAAGATGCCATCTTGCCAGCTGTTAATAAAGCCAATCAGCAAAAAATCCCCGTGGTCGCTTACGACCGTTTGATTGAAGCTCCTGGCGTTTTCTACATCACGTTTGATAACGTCGAAGTGGGCCGCATGCAAGCACGCGCCATTTTGGCTGCTAAGCCAAAGGGCAATTACGTGATGATTAAAGGCTCGCCAACCGACCCGAATGCGAACTTTTTGCGCGGTGGTCAGCAAGAGGTGATTGATGCAGCGGTTAAAAAAGGCGACATCAAAATTGTGGGCGACGAGTACACCGATGGCTGGAAGCCAGAAGTGGCACAAAAGAACATGGAGCAAATCCTGACGAAAAACGGCGGCAAAGTTGATGCGGTTATTGCTTCCAACGACGGCATGGCGGGCGGCGTTGTGGCAGCTCTCACAGCCAAAGGTATCAAAGGTGTGCCTGTATCAGGACAAGACGGCGACCATGCAGCGCTGAACCGCGTGGCACTCGGTACGCAAACCGTGTCGGTGTGGAAAGACGCACGTGACCTTGGCCGTGATGCCGCATCTGCTGCGGTTGCCTTGGCTAAAGGCGGCAAAGTAGCGGGCGCTACATCTTGGAATGGCGGCGAGAAGAAGGTGGCGTTGCAAGCGCAGTTCTTGAAGCCTATTCCTGTGACTGCTAAAAACCTTGACTTAGTCCTAAAGGCTGGCTGGATTAAGAAAGATGCGCTTTGCAAAGGCGTAGATGCTGCCAAAGGTCCTACGGCGTGCAAATAAGTTTTGCGACAGAGTGAGTTTAAGTTCATGAAGAGTTGACCGCGGGCTGGCAACAGTCTGCGGTTTTTTTTGACTTTAGTTTTGGAGAATCTGTATGGATTCCGTATTTACAGCACTGAAGCAGTCAAGCATTGATTGGCGTTTGGTGATGATGTCGCTGGTGCTTGCCACGATTGCCATTGTGTTCAATGTACTCTCGGGCGGCTTGTTTTTATCTCCAGAAAATTTATATAACATCGCACAGCAAACGGCTGTTGTGGGTGTGGTGGCGACGGTCGTGGTGCTCATCATCGTGGCGCGGCATATCGATTTATCGGTCGGCTCTGTGATGGGTTTTGTCGGTGTGCTGATGGCTACCTTGATGTATACCGCTGGCTGGCACTGGGTAGAGGCAAGCTTGGCGGGGCTTGCCGTGGCGATTGTGGTGTCGCTGTATCAAGGCATGCTGACGGCGATGTTGGGCGTGCCTTCGTTTGTGGTCACATTGGGCGGTTTGATGTCATTTCGTGGCGCTGCTTTTTTGGTGGCAGATGGCAAAACACAACCAGTGAATGATGCATTTTTCCAACGCCTAGGCGGTGGTTTTGATGGTTCGATTGGCGTAACGGCCAGCTGGGCGCTGGCTGGTGTCATGGTGCTGGCACTGCTCTACCAAATGTGGAGCAAGCGCCGAGCGAACGAACGATACGAAGCGCCGAACAATCCGCTGTGGCTAGATGCACTTGTCGTGCTGGTGCCAGCGGCTTTGGTGTGCGGCTTTGTGGCCGCCATGAATAGCTACCAAATTCCCAGCAAAGATGCGCCGCAGGGCGTGCCCATTCCTGTGCTGATTTGGGCTGGCGTGGCGCTAACTCTTTCTTTCATCGTGCACCGCACGCGTTTTGGGCGTTACATCTTTGCGATGGGTGGCAATCCTGAAGCTGCGGCGCTCGTGGGTATCCCTGTGAGGCGCGTCACCTTGATGCTTTTTGCGCTGATGGGTGTGCTGATCACCATCGCTGCAATGGTCTCGATTGCGCGCTTAAATGCGGGTACTAATTCATTAGGGACAGGGCTGGAGCTTTACGTGATTGCGGCTGCTGTGATTGGCGGCGCGGCGTTGGCGGGCGGGAGCGGTTCGATCTTGGGTTCGGTGCTCGGCGCCCTCATCATGCAGTGCATTGATAGCGGCATGCTTTTGCTGGATGTGTCGATTGGTATGCGCTACGTCATCATTGGCCAAGTGCTGATTGCGGCTGTGGTGTTTGATGTGATTTATCGCCGAGTGACAGGAGACACGCAATGAGTGCAGTTCGAATCAAGCAACCTTTAGTGGAAATGAAAAACATTGGCAAAGCCTTTGGCGGCGTGCGTGCGGTGGATGATGTGAGCATCAAACTCTATCCTGGCGAGGTGGTGGCGATTTTGGGGCACAACGGGGCTGGCAAATCGACACTCATGAAAATGCTGGCGGGCGCCTATTCCATCGACAGTGGTGACGTGTTTATTAACGGCGAACGTGTGAACATTCGTACACCTGTTGATGCGCAGCGCTGTGGCATCGAATCCATTTACCAAACACTAGCGCTGGCCGATAACTTGGATGCCGTGGCGAACTTATTTTTGGGCCGTGAGTTGCTCACGGTTTGGCGTACGCTGGACGATCATCGCATGGATGCGGCAGCGCGCAAGGTATTTGAGCGGTTGAATAAAAATTTTAAAAACGTACGTACACCAGTACGGCGCTTGTCAGGCGGGCAACGCCAAGTGGTGGCGATATCAAGGGCAATTTATTTCAACGCCAAAATTTTGATCATGGATGAACCGACAGCGGCACTCGGTCCGGAGGAAACGGCGATGGTGGGTAACTTGGTGAAGCAACTTAAAGCTGAAGGCGTGGGCATCTTTTTAATTACGCACGACATGCCCGATGTGTTTGGTTTGTCGGACAGATTGGCCGTTATGAAAAATGGCAAATTGGTGGGCAGTTACCGTACGGAAGACGTGACGGAAGATGAGGTGTTGGGAATGATCATTGCAGGCAAGCAGCCCGAAGGCAAAGCACAAACGCATAGCCTATAAGCATTGAGACTCTATGACCACAACGGGCGATCAACAATTGGTTAAACGCATCAATCGCAGCGTGCTGCTGCGTTTGTTGCGTCGGCAAGATGGACTCTCACGTGCGCAGCTTGCCGCCCTGAGCGGACTCACCAAATCAACAGTCAGCCTCTTGGTGCAAGGCTTGTTGCAAGACGGTTGGTTAATGGAAGGCGATGCCAGCAATGGCCTGGGTCTTGGCCGTCCGTCCACAGCACTGCATATTGACACCTTACGCAGAGGCCTGATTGGAGTCGAAGTGGCCGTGGATACGTTGCGTGTGGTGAGCGTGTCGCTAACAGGGCAAGTGCTGTGCTCGCTTGAGGCGACATTGGTTGATGCTTCGCCCCGTGCCACTTGCAAACAAGTGGCGAAGCTGGTGGCACGCATTCATGCAGATCTTGCGGTTCGGGGCGTGCAGCTGCACGGCCTGGGCGTTGGTCTGCCAGGCGCGTTTGACGAGGCCACAGGGGTGCTCAGTTTCGCGCCCAACTTGGGTTGGCGTCATGTTGACTTTGTTCCCTTAATGACAAGCGCTTTGACCAAAGCAGGCGTGCCTACTGTGCCGGTTCATGTGCAAAACGAAGCGGATACCGCCGCACTCAGCGAATATGAATTTACCAACGGGGCGACGAATGACTCATTGATTTTTGTCACCTGCGGCGTGGGTGTAGGGGCGGGCATTGTGCTCAATGACCGTTTATTTACAGGCGTGCAAGGCATGGCAGGAGAGATTGGTCATAGTATTTTGCAGCCAGGTGGTGCACTGTGCTCCTGCGGTCGACGTGGCTGCGCAGAAACTTTTTTTGGCGAGCGTTCGCTCGCCAAATTGGCTGACCCTGCGCAAGGCGGACAGTACTTAGGGTTGGTACTCCACAATTTGTGGACCACATTTAACCCAGGCACTATCGTGGTGGGCGGCTCATCTTGTGTGCGTTATCCCGCCATGGTAGACGTGGCAAGCCAGACACTGGCGTATTACGCCCAGAGTGCCGGCATTACGCCCGCGCCCACGGTGCGTACGGCTAGCTATGGCCTTTTAGCCGCCGCCGTTGGTGCAGCAGCACTTGTGCTGCACCACGAGCTACGCCCCATGCACGGCCGTAGCTAACAAGTCTCTTATTTTTATTACAGGATTTTTTATGAATTCATCATTAGCCATCTATCCCGATTTAGCCGATAAGCGCGTGGTCATCACAGGCGGGGGCTCGGGCATTGGCGCGGCATTTGTGGAAGCCTTTGCCGCGCAAGGCGCGCAGGTTTCGTTTTTGGATATTGCAGACGCGGATGGCTCGGCATTGCAAGAAAAATTAAAAACGGCCAAACATCCTGCGAAATTTATTCATTGCGATTTAACGGATCTAGCAGCCCTAGCCAAGGTGTTTCATGACCTGCACGAAGAAGTGGGTAGCACAGAGATTTTGGTAAACAACGCGGCCAACGATGTGCGGCATAACATGAGTGAAATGACCGGCGCCAAATGGGATGCCAGCATTGCCGTGAACCTCAAGCATCTCTACTTTTGTTCGCAAGCGGTTGTGCCGGGCATGAAGGCAGCGGGCGGCGGTGCAATTATCAATTTAGGTTCGATTTCGTGGCATTTGGCGTTGCCCAATTTGACGATGTACATGACGGCCAAAGCAGGTATCGAGGCCATGACCCGCGGGATGGCGCGTGATTTTGGCGTTGACAACATCCGCGTCAATACCATCATTCCTGGGGCCATCAAAACACCCAAACAAACCTTGCTCTGGCACACGCCCGAGGCTGAGGTCAAAATTTTTAATGGGCAGTGTTTAAAGATCCGCGTCGAACCTGAAGACGTGGCGGCGACGGCCCTGTTTTTGGCATCTAAAAGTGCTGCTAAATGCACGGGGCGCGAGTACTATATTGACGCGGGCAACTACGGCGATGGAGCGTAAGCGTGACCGCCAAGCAGATTGAACCGCGCTGCGTTTGGCCGCTAGCTGCGGAGCTGGGCGAAGGGCCTGTGTGGTCAGCACGTGATGAGGCACTTTATTTTGTTGACATCAAAGGGCAAAATATTCACTGCTGGAGCGAGCGAGACACGCCCGCAACGTGGCACGTGCCCGAATCTGTCGGTTTCGTGCAGCCCTTGCTGCGCGGGGGCTGGGTGGCAGGACTTAAAAGTGGATTACATCGCTTTGATGAAAATACTTTCAAAAATGGGCAACTAGATCTTTTGCTAGCGCCTGAGTGGGATAAGCCCAGCAATCGCTTAAATGACGCGTTCACCGACGCAGAAGGCCACCTGTGGTTTGGTTCGATGGACGATGCTGAAAGTGCGGCCTCAGGCTCGTTGTATTTTGTGGACGGCTATGGTAAGGCGGTCGTGAAAGACGCTGACTACGTCATTACCAATGGGCCTTGCACCAGTCCAGATGAGCGCATTTTTTATCACACTGATACGCTGGCAAAAACCATTTATGCGTTTGATTTAGACGCCAATCAAGCGCTGTCAAATAAGCGTGCGCTGATTTATGTTGAAAACGGCTACCCCGATGGCACAGCCGTGGATGCAGAGGGATGCTTGTGGGTGGCGCTTTTTGCAGGTGGCCGAGTAGATCGTTATTCGCCGCGTGGAGAGCTTTTGCAAACGGTAGAGTTCCCCTGTGCCAATATCACCAAGATCGCGTTTGGCGGCGCTGACCTATGCACCGCCTATGCGACCACGGCATGGAAGGGCATGACAGCGAAGCAACGTGAGGAGCAACCTCTGGCTGGTGGATTATTTTCGTTTGAGGTCGATGTGCCTGGGTTGCCGCAGAGTTTGGTGAGGCGCGGCTTTGCTTAATGGGTACTCGTGCGAAAATGCACGTTACTTTTACCGCCAGCAGGCAAATCAAACGGACTGAGTCATCATGGAAATCGAACGCATCAACACCCTCTCAAACACGCTCATCGACCTTGCGGCTCGTACCCACGAGCTTCGGGGGTATCTTTGACTACGATAACAAAGAGCGAAAACTAGAAGACGTCTGCGCGGCTTTAGAAGACCCTGCCGTTTGGAATGACCCCAAGCGCGCACAGGCGCTTGCCAAAGAGCGCAAAGAGCTAGAGGGCGTGGTGTTAGTGTTGGACCGTTTAACCAGCGACATTGCCGACAACACCGAGCTGTTCGACATGAGCAAAGCAGACGACGACTTGGACGGCATCCTCACGATCGAAGGCGAGACCGCCAAGATCACCAAAGAGGTGGAAGGCCTTGAGTTCCGCCGCATGTTTAACAACCCTGCCGACCCGTGCTTTGCGTTTCTTGATATTCAAGCAGGCGCAGGCGGCACCGAGGCTTGCGATTGGGCTTCGATGCTCTTGCGCCAATACCTGCGCTACGCCGAGCGCAAGGGCTTTAAAGCCATCATCGAAGACGAAACCGCAGGCGATACGGCGGGCATCAAAAGCGCGACGATCAAGGTGGAAGGCGAGTACGCGTTTGGATTGTTGCGTACCGAAACAGGTGTACATCGCCTCGTGCGAAAGTCGCCGTTTGACTCGTCGGGCGGCCGCCACACCAGCTTTGCCAGTGTGTTCGTTTACCCTGAAGTCGATGACTCGATCGAGATTGACATCAATCCATCCGACGTGCGCGTGGATACTTTCCGTGCCAGTGGTGCGGGTGGCCAGCACATTAACAAGACTGACTCTGCGGTGCGCTTGACCCACTTACCAACTGGTATTGTGGTGCAGTGCCAAGACGGACGTAGCCAGCACGGCAACCGCGATGTGGCGTGGAAGCGCTTGCGTTCGCGCCTGTACGATTTTGAAATGAAAAAGCGCATGGTCGAGCAGCAAAAGCTAGAGGACACCAAGACCGACGTGGGCTGGGGACATCAGATTCGTAGCTACGTGCTAGATCAATCACGCATCAAAGATTTGCGCACCAGCGTGGAGACATCAGCCACGCAAAAGGTGCTGGACGGGGACTTGGATATGTTTATTGAAGCGTCTCTGAAACAGGGCGTTTAACAAGGAATTGATGTGTCAAAAGAGGTGTCAAAAGTAAAGGCGTTCATCTTTGATATGGATGGCACGATGATTGATTCGATGCCGACCCATCAATTTGCATGGATTGAGTTTGCGCGTCGGCACGGCATCCAAATGGATGTACCCGAGATGATGCGACGTACCACTGGCCGCACGGGAACAGAGTGCATGGGCGAGCTATTTGGACGTGCCATGACGGATGCTGAAGCCTTGCTGTTTGTGATTGAAAAAGAAATCATTTACCGCGAACTCTACGCCCCTATTTTTTCTGAGGTTAAGGGCTTCAAAGCCTTTATGGGTAAGGCGTGTGCGGCAGGTCTTGCGGTGGGCATTGGTACCGCAGGGGATGCGGCGAATGTCGCATTTGCGTTGTCGCATTTGCGCCTCGATCCCGAACCATCGGTGGTAGTGCGCGGTGATATGGGGTTGGCTGGAAAACCCGAGCCTGCCATCTTTTTAGAAGCCGCCAAGCGCCTTGGCTTTGCGCCTTCTGAATGTGTGGTGTTTGAAGATGCACCCTTTGGTATCGAGGCAGCGCGGCGTGCTGGGATGCGAGCCGTAGCATTGACGACTACGCACTCCAAGCTTGAGCTGACGGGTGATCACGTGATTGCGGCCGCGCCAAATTACCAAGTCTTAATGGACGAAGACTTTTTCAAACTTCTTGCTTAATTGATGTGGCTAAATTTTTAATCGCAGGCGCTGGCATTGCAGGCTTGTCTGCTGCGATTGCACTTGCGCGTTCGGGTCACGAAGCGACTGTTTTAGAACAAGCAACTGAGCTCTCCGAAGTGGGCGCAGGCATCCAGCTTGGACCCAACGCTATGCGCATTTTGACGGACTGGGGCCTTGGCGAGGCCATACGGGATAAGGGTTGCGAGCCTGCTCACTTGATTATTCGAGATGCACGAGACGACCATGTGCTGACCTCGCGTCCTTTAAACGATCAGGACAATGCACGACGAAAATATGGCGTGCCGCATGTCTGTATTCGCCGCGCCGATTTGCAAAGTGTCCTCCTACAAGCTGCACAAGATGCAGGTGCAAACGTGCTGGTAGGCCATATGGCGCAAGGCTTGCACGAGAGCCGTTTGGCGGGTTTTGATGCGCTGCTTGGCTGTGATGGCCTGCACAGCAAAGTGCGCGGGGACTTGCTTGCCAACACGCAACATGGCGGTAAGCCACGAAGCACGGGGCATACCGCGTATCGAGCGATGCTGGATATGACGTTACTGCCGCTGGAATTGCGCACGCAGTCCGTGCGAGTCTGGCTGGGCGCGTCGCAGCATGTGGTGGCGTATCCCGTCAATCAGCAGCAGATGAATATCGTGATTGCGCAGGAAGGTGCGCCCACGCTTGCCAGCCCCATGTCGGCACAGTTACATGCTTTGATTGCAGCAGTGCAGGCAAACGGAGGGTTCACGACGTGGGACTTGTTTCACCGCTCGCCGATGCTCTCGCCGAAGTTTTATGCCAAAGGCAATGTGGCATTGTTGGGCGATGCCGCGCATCCCATGCTGCCGTATTTGGCGCAAGGCGCGGCGATGGCGATTGAGGATGCACAGGCGCTCGGGTCTGCTGTTGCTTCGCAAGCGAATGTGGATATGGCTTTGCAGGCCTATGCCAAAGCACGTTGGAAGCGTAATGCACATGTGCAATGGCGCTCGCAGATGCAAGGAGCTGCGTTTCATGCGAGCGGGTTTATGCGCTTGGCGCGGGATGCTGTCCTCAAAGTAGCAGGTGAGCGAGTCACCGCGATGTCGTGGCTCTATGATTATCAAAACAACTTTAAGGAATCAACATGACACAACAAAAAATTGCAATGGTCACAGGCGCTGGTACGGGCATTGGCCGTGCAACATCGCTAGCGCTGGTGCGTGCGGGTTACACCGTGGTGCTGGCTGGACGCAAGCTGGATGCCCTGCAGGCCACGGCAGATATGGCTTCCAGCATACGCGCAGGCAGCACGTTGGCTGTGGCGACCGACGCCAGCAATCCTGATTCTGTGAAAGCGCTGTTTGACAAAATCGAATCTACCTATGGCCGCATTGATGTGATTTTTAACAACGCAGGCATGGGCGCTCCGACTATCCCGATGGACGAAATCACGTTTGAGCAGTGGTCTGCCGTGGTGGGTATTAACCTCACGGGATCGTTTCTTTGTGCACAAGGCGCGATGCGCTTGATGAAGAAACAAACGCCGATGGGCGGACGCATCATCAATAACGGTTCGATTTCCGCGCACGCACCGCGCCCCATGTCTGCGCCTTACACCGCGACCAAGCACGCGATCACGGGACTCACCAAATCAATCGCGCTTGATGGCCGCTCGCACAACATTACGGCCAGTCAAATCGACATTGGCAATGCCGCCACCGACATGACGCAGCGTATGGTGGGCGGGGTCATTCAACCGCGTGGCGACATGATGGTGGAAGACCGCATGGACGTGAACCACGTGGCAGATATGGTGGTGCATATCGCCAATTTACCGTTAGAGACCAATGTGCTGTTTACGACCATCATGGCGACCAAGATGCCGTTGGTGGGTAGGGGTTAATTTTCAACAGGTATAGAATCCGCAGCATGCGCCGCATCCTTGCCATCCTTCTCGTCTGCTTATTGCCTCTGCAAAGTTTTGCAGGCTTGGTGATGAGCGAGAAGATGGCGAGTATGGAGGCAGCTAGTCAGATGCAAATGACGAATGCCGTGCAAGCCCCGTGTCATGAGGCTTCTCAGCCTATGCAGGCTGCAGACCAAGACTGCTGTGGTTCGCAGGCTGTGTGTCATAGCTTGTGCCAAATGGCGACGTCGTTGCCGACGGCCAAAGGATTTTTGAGCACGTTTGCATTGTCATTTATCCCTTTAGGTTTCGTCCTGTCGTTCCAAAGCGCAGACTTACGCGCTGGCTTTAAGCCACCTATTCTTTAATCTCCCTAGCCTTAGTTCGTCCGCTTACTGCGGATTCTTGTGAGCCATCGGCTCACGCTATCTGGAGAGAAAAATGAAATATCTGAAATTAGGATTGATCGTGCTTGTCTGCACAACGTCGGTTTGGGCTGCGCCCGACTGGACGCGAGCTAGCGTTGTAAAAGTGGATGCTGAAAAATCCCGCGTCGTGCTCAAACACCAGCGCATTAAAAGTATTGGCATGGAACCGATGACGATGCCGTTTAAGGTTGCAGAGGGTGTGAGCCTTGTTCCTTTTAAGGTGGGCGACAAGATTCGCTTCACTGTTGTGGATCGGAACGATCACTTGGTGATTGATGCGATGGAGGTGGTCAAATGAAGACACCTTTAAAAAAAATCGCATTAGGTGCATGGGTGTTTGCAGCTTCGTTTTCTAGCTTGCCTGCATTGGCTGGCCCTATGGGTTTTGCCGAAAGCTATATGTCAATGGGGGATTTCTCAACCAATTGGCGTGAATCTTTTGTTAACTACGCACTCACCAGCAAAGATGCCATCGGCACGGAAGCGGTGTACATGCGCTCCGACAACAAGCTCACCACGCTGCATGCAACGGGATTGACCTACACGCGCCTTGCCAAGCGTTGGAACATGCCCGAAGCGCAGGCAAACGTCTGGCTGCTCGGTGGACTCAGCACGGCGACGGGCAGCGAGTTTGCTGGCAGCAAAACCTTGGCGAGTCCTGGCGTGCAGGTGGATTACGAGACCACGCGTGTCTATGTGGCAGTGCAGGCGAGGGCGTACCGAACCTCCAATATCAACCACGATTACATCTCGGGTCGCGCCGGATTTTCGTTTTTTAACGTGGACTACGACGAAGTGCAGCCGTGGTTCATTGTGGAGGCGCGTCGCATGAGGGGCTTGTCGGATAAAACCGAAATTACGCCCATGTTGCGCCTGATTCACAACCGTTATTTTGTCGAGGCAGGCGTTTCTA
>CANFCG010000046.1 GCA_947445115.1 Comamonadaceae bacterium
GCCAAAAAAGGCAGCATGACCGAGGGACTTTTGACCTGCAAAGCCAACCGTCAAATTGAGACCCATCGTGGCAATCACATAGATCAACCATGTGGTGAACATATACACGCCGTAGTTTTTGAGGAAAGGTGGCAAGACCAGCACAACGGCGGCAAAAAGCACGCCCAACAACATTTTTTTCTTACTCATACTTTTCTCTCCTCTTTTTTGCCAAGGAGTCCTTGCGGTCTAAACAAAATCACGATCATGAAGACGACCAGTGCTACTGCGTCTTTGTAAGAAGGGGAGATATAAGCCGCAGCCAAGTTCTCGCTCACGCCAACAATCAAACCGCCGAGTAGCGCACCGCGCGAATTGTTAAATCCACCAATGATGGCGGCGAAGAAGGCTTTGGTACCGAGCGAGTCGCCCATGTCAAATTTGGCGAGGTACACGGGGGTCACCAAAATCGCAGCAACGCAAGCCAAAACCGCATTAATAGCGAAGGTATAAAAAATCATTTTTGGCACATTGATGCCCAGCACCGTGGCGCTCTCGGTATTTTGCGCGACGGCTTGCATGGCACGGCCTGTGACGGTTTTGGCAAGGAAGGCTTGCACGCCAAACACCACCACCAAGGCGCTGACCAAAGTGCCAACATCCCCTGTAGAAATGGTCGCACCTGCGACTGTGAACAACGAGTCAGAAAACAAACCTGGAAACGGATGCGCTTCGGCGCTATAACCCGCCCGCATAGCATTCTTCATGACGATCGAGAGGCCAATCGATGCCACCACAATTTGCATCATCCCGTACTTGAACAGCGGGTCAACAATCGCTCGTTTGAACGCCCAGCCCAGCACCACGGTTGAAAGCAAAGCGGTCAGGATAAAGGCTAAAGGTAGCGGCGCACCATACGACAAGAACGCCAGCATCATGAACGCAGGGAGCATCACAAACTCGCCCTGCGCAAAATTAATCGTGCCAGCGGCTTGCCATAGAAGCGTAAAGCCCAGCGCTGCCAAGGCGTAAATCGAGCCAGTGGCAAAGCCACTGAAGACAAGTTGGAGGAAATCAATCATTTGATATGACCTTAAAAATAAGTGCCCCACACTGGGGGCACTTGTCAATCACACTTACCGTTTACTTCTTAGCAGGTGCTTTGTCGCCCACTTTGACGTTCACATTAGCTGCGTTCAAAGGTGGCAAAACAGCCACAACAACGCCCTTACCGTTTTTCACTTCAACCAAGAAGCTCTCGCGGTCAAGGTCGCCCTTGTCATCAAAACCGACGTTCATCAAAACACCTGGGTTCTTTGCCGCATCAATCTTGATACCGTGCATTGCAGCAGCTACAGCTTTGCGGTCAAATTTGCCAACTTTTTCAATGGCAGCCTTCAAGATGTACACGCCCGTGTAACCCTTGATACCGTTGTGATCGGTCTCGTGGCCAAAGGCACGTGCGTATTTGACCTTGTAGTTCAAGAGTGCAGGAATCGGTGCGTCTGCTGTCAAACCCACGTGTGCTACTGCGCCATTGGCCGCTTCGCCAGCAAGATCAATCACTTTTTGACCTGTGAGTGTGGTCTCGCCAATAATGGGCTTGGTCCAGCCTTGCTTGCGCAGCTCTTTCAGGGCGCGAGCCGATTCGTCTTCGTTGATGTACATGAAGAGTGCGTCAGCATTGGATTGTTTAGTTTTAATAACCGCAGCGGAGAAGTCAACCTGCGCGCTATCGGTAGAGATTTCGCCCACGATTTTGGTATCTGAGCCTGCCAACGCTTTTTTCACCATCTCAAGTCCGCCCTTACCGAAGTCATTGTTCACATACATGATGACGAGGTTTTTAATCTTGGCCGACTTAATGTAGTTGGCCGCTTTTGGCATTGCCGTGGCTTGCGTGAAGCTGGTGCGGAAGATGTAAGGGTTGCCTTGGGTCGTGATGTTGGCCGCTTCACCGCCCGTGAAGTTAGGTATCTCAGCTTTTTGCGACTCTTTCATCGAGACGTTGATAGAGCCCGAAAACACGGGGCCAAAAATGGCAAACACGTCTTGGTCAATCGCTTTTTTGGTCAATGCCAACGCCACACCAGGTTGGGTGGTCGTGTCATTGGTTGTCACTTCGATTTTGCGGCCCAAGATGCCACCAGTCGCGTTGATTTCTTTAATGGCTAATTGCGCACCGTTATTGAACTGCGTGCCCGAGCTAGCGCCCGCACCCGACAGCTCGACGATAGAGGCGAACTTGACTGTTTGTTGCGCCATGACAGGCGAAAGAGCGGCAGCAGCCAAGGCAACAGCAGCGACTAGTTTGAGGGCAAAACGTTTTTGCATGAGAACTCCGTGAATAAATAGAATAAATTTGGAAGAATGACACTTCACAAACCAAAGCGACTAGCTAACTCGCTCTAATTGGTGCGTGTTGATTATCTGGTTCACCTATCGCTGCGTCATCTCATCCGCCTAAATATAGAACGATAATCGCCCAAATCAGAACGACTATCGAACGGAAAAGGGGTAAGCACCTATGAACCCAAATGACAAAATCGAAGGGGTAGCACGAGGCCTTGGTGTGCTGGAAGCCTTTAGCGAAGCGCGTCCGCGCATGACAGCGCAGCAAACCGCCGACTGTACAGGCTTGACTCGCACCGCCGCACGAAGGCAACTGCTCACGCTAGCGCATCTTGGCTACCTTGCCACAGACGGCAAGCTGTATTGGCTTAGCTCGCGCGTCTTGCGTTTGGCGCAAGCCTTCTTGGATTCGTCCCGATTGGCACGCATTGTGCAACCCTATCTACAACGCATCGCACAAGGCTTGCAAGAAACGGCATATATGAGCGTCTTAGATGGAGTGGACGTGATCTACATTGCTAGGCAAGGCCCCTCGCGTGCCACCAGCACAGGTTACGGCGCTGGGGAGCGATTGCCTTCGCCACTCACGGCTGCGGGCTTGGTCATGCTCTCGCATCTAAGCGATGCGGAGCAAACCCATTTGATTGAAAAATATGAGATTAAAAACTTTACCTCTGAGACCATCTCCGACAAAGCGTTACTGGCCATAACGATAAAAAACACCCGAACACAAGGTTGGGCGATTTCTGAGCGCCAAGTCGATATGAACTACCGAGGCATTGCCGTGCCACTGCTAGACCACAAAGGCACGCTGCACGGCGCACTCAGCGTGACTATCTCTTTGGTACACGAAGAACGCGAGGCTGCTGTCAAACGCGTACTCCCCATCTTGCGCGATACAGCCAACAGTTTGCGCAATTTAATCTAAACCTAAAATCAAGGTCATGTCACGCACTCCAACCCCTGCCAGCGCTGCCCGCACCAACGATCCCGCTCGCACCATGAGCGACATCATCGCGGTCGCAACAGAAGAGTTTTCCGACAAGGGACTTTCAGGTGCGCGCATTGACGAAATTGCCGCGCTGACGCAAACCAGCAAGCGCATGATTTACTACTACTACGGCAGCAAAGAAGGTTTGTATTTAGCCGTGCTAGAAGATGCCTATGCCCGAACGCGCAGCGCCGAAAGCGGCCTACATCTAGATGATGTAGAACCTGTTGAAGCACTCAAAAAATTAGTCAGCTTTTCTATCGATTACAAGCTCGCGCATCCTGAGTTTGTTCGTTTGGTGATGACTGAAAACATCCATAGCGCGGAGTATTTAAAGCAGTCCAAAACAGCGGTTCACATGAACACGCCCGCCATCGACCTACTCAAACGCATCTACGACCGAGGCGTTGCAACTGGCGATTTTCGCTCAGGCATCGAGGCCTTCGATTTGCATATGGCGATTAGCGCCTTGAGCCTCTACAACGTCTCCAATCGCCCAACGGTTGAAGCCATTTTTAAGCGCGACATCATGGATAAAAAAGAAGTCGATCGCATGCGAAAAAACAGCATCGAAATGCTACTGCGGTTTGTACGCAAATAGTTTGTGCGAGATATGCGCCAGCGCTACAAATCTGGCGCGTAGCGGCGCAGCATATCGCCTCGGGTTTCAGGGGTGTGCAAACCACCCGATTGGTTGCTCAAGAGGTTGGGCGTAGCGTTGGTCTATTACGAGGACTACCACTAATGATGATGCATAACCCACCCCACCCTGGCTCATTTATTCAAGAGGTTTATCTTGCGCCTAGCAATTACAGCGGGCGCGAGTTAGCACTTGGCTTAGGCGTTGCAGCTTCTACACTCAATCGCTTGCTGCTTGGGCAAAGCGGCATCAGCCCTGAAATGGCGCTTGCTTAGAGATGGCTGGAGGATTCCCACCTTCGCGGGAACGACAGCTCATTTCGAAAACAAAACACCCTCACCCACCATCGCATCAATCGTTGCTGCATCAAAACCAAGATCAGCTGCAATCTCACGGTTGTGCTCGCCAAGCAGAGGCGCTACACAAGTTGGCGTGATATCGCAGTCTGAAAAATGGAACGGCAAATTAGGCATTTTGATTTTGCCAAGGCGCGGATGGTCTTGTTCCAAAATCATGCCACGCGCTAGGATTTGAGGGTCGTTCACCACTTCGTCAATGCGCTGCACTTTGGCGCTGGGCACTTCGGCTCTGTCTAATGTGGCTAAGCACTCGGCAACGCTGGCTTGCTGACTCACCCAACCCCTAGCCAATGTCAAAACTTCTTGCCGATGTTCATTGCGGCCACTAAGCGTTTGAAAGCGTTTATCCGCCGCCAGCGCCTCGCCGCCAATGAGTTTGGCAAAACGCGCCCACGAATCATCAACTTGCGCGGCAATCACGAGGTCACCATCTTTGGCACTGAACACGCCGTACAGCGTGGACGTAGGCAAGTCGTGTCCTGTTTGTACAGGAATCTCTTTGCCGTTGGAAAGCGTGTAGGACTGCACTGAGTACTCATGCATCGACATCAGGCAGTCGTAGAGCGCCAAGTCAATATGTTGACCTTGGCCAGACTTCACGCGCCCCAAAAGCGCCGCACACACTGCCGCCACGCCATGAATGCCCGTGTACATATCACCCAGCGCAATACGCAGCATGGGCGGCGCTTCGCCTGGGTTGCCCACCATCGCCATGATGCCGCTTTTGGCCTCCGCAATCAGGCCAAAACCTGCACGGTGGGACTCGGGGCCTGTGTGCCCATAAGCCGAAATCGAGCAATACACCAACTTAGGATTTCGCGCCGCCAATGTCTCGTAACCAAGGCCTAGCTTGGTCAGCGCACCCGGGCGATAGTTCTCCACAAACACATCAGCGCTATCGCAAAGCTTCTCCATGAGCGCTTTGCCGCGCGGGTCTTTCATGTTGACGCACAGGCCTTTTTTACCCATGTTTTGCTGCATGAAGTAGCCCGACTCCCATTGCCCCGCAAACTCGCCTTGCCCCTCTAGCTGGTAGGGATAGGCGCGTCCCGCGTCACCTTCTTCTGGGCGCTCAACTTTAATGACCTCCGCGCCCATTGCCGCCAAACACCTTGATAGATAAGGCCCCGCGAGGAAGTGGCTGTAATCAACGACGCGAATGCCAGCTAACGGCAAGGCTTGTTTCATACGGGTTTCCTTGGAATCATCAGCCGATGCTCACCCTTATGCACAACTTGCCCATCTTGGTTAATCAGCTCAGACAGCAAAATCACAATGCCCCACTGCGGTTTGCTTTTAGAAGCGCGTAGTCCCGAGACCGTGAACTTGACGTGCAATACATCATTAATTTTGATGGGCAGTAAAAAGTCCCATGTCCAGCCCAGCGACATGCCAGGTAGAAAGCGATAGTCGGCTTGAGTCTTAAGCCCATCGGCAATCGAGAGTCCAAAGAGTCCATGCGCAACACGACAACCGAAGTGCGAAGCGTTGGCATATTCTTCGTCCATATGTACAGGTGTGAAGTCGCCTGTGAGTTCGGCATATGCATCAATGCGTGCGCCAGTGACCGTGTAGCTGGGCGTGATGCACACGTCACCATCTTTGGCATCGTCCCAGTATTTATCTGTGGGACGAACATCGCCTGATTGTTTTTTGAATGCCAACATAACGCTCAATCAATATT
Organism: Comamonadaceae bacterium; assembly: GCA_947445115.1. GTDB lineage: Bacteria > Pseudomonadota > Gammaproteobacteria > Burkholderiales > Burkholderiaceae_C > JASGCK01. Next base: position 6,006 of record CANFCG010000046.1, read on the forward strand.
GCAGCTTTGCTACAGCACGCAAATTTTCAGCAGTGGTGGTCGGGAATCCAAAGAATTCAAGGTATGCGGGGATTTGCTCATAGAGCATGTCTGTGCCAATTTGCACGCGGCAGCCACGGTCTTTGGCGGCTTGCAAAAAAGACGTCATCTCGGTCTTCATCACCACTTCGCCCACAAAGGTGGTGGGGGCAATGCGATCCACGTCCATTGGCAGCGGGTCACCTTTTTCCATGCCCATCGGCGTGGCGTTCACGACCAAATCAAAGTCTGCGGGGTCGTTTGATCCTGTTTCAACTTTAAGTGCGGGATAGTTCTCGCGCAAGCGCGAAGCAAGGCCTTCCATAGACGCGGTGTGCATATCAAATAGCGTGATGCGTGCGATGCCAGCTTTGGCAAGCGATGCCGCTATCGCGCAGCCCACGCCGCCGGTGCCCACCACCAAGCAGGACGTGCCTTGCAGGGCATGTCCCTTGCGCAAGACCCCGCGCACAAAGCCTTCGCCGTCGAACATATCGCCGACTAATTTACCGTTGACGCGCTTCACGGCATTGCAAGCACCCGCTACTTTGACCGTAGGTGATGCTTCGTCGAGCATGGCAACTGTGGTTACTTTGTGCGGCATGGTGATGAGTGCACCTGCCACGTTTTCCATTGTAAAAATAGTTGGCAAGAACGCAGCATAGTCTTCCGCTTTCACGCCCATGGGGACAACCACCGCATCAATGCCTGCTTGCTCAAAGTAGGGGTTGTAGATCATCGGCGCTTTAAAGCTATGTGTGGGATAGCCGATGTGCGGCACGATCTGCGTACTGCCTTTGATGAGGGGGAATGCCATTGTGAAACGTCCTAATTTTTCTAAAAAAGTAAATTTATTTTTTGCGTGGATTAACCGCTAAGGCTTGTTCCACGGCGCTTGCGGGTTCGGCCTGCATCAGCTCGATTGCCAAGCCATCGGGTAATTGCAACCAATTGCGGCCTTGCGGAAGTGCCTTCACATCAAACGCAGCAGCGCGGCGCAGTGCTTCCTCCAAGTCTTCGCACATGATGCCAATATGCGCTAACCAGCCAGAATCGTTGCTGGGAGCGGCTTCGAAGCTAGGCGTACTCATTAATTGCACACCGCCCACAGACCAATACTGACGTGGGTTGTTGGCATCGGAGCCATCGCTCACATCGACTTCACGAACATCCATATCCAGCACGTCGTAAAAGAACTTCATGTGCCAACGAATGTCTTTGACGCGAATCGCAACGTGCTCGACATAGGCTTTGGAGGATTTTTTGTCACTCATCATTTTTTCTTTGATAGGTTGTGCAGCATCCCAAACTCGATACCTTTGATGAGTGCTACCAACGTCTCGTTCACGGGTGTGGGTATGCCAAGCAGCTTGCCTGCTTGCACCACTGCACCATTGATGTAGTCAATTTCGGTCACCGAGTTTTTTTCCAAGGTTTGCAAAATCGACGCTTTAAATTCAAATGGCAATCCGCGCCCCGCCTTATCCCATGCGGTCTTCGGCTCAGTAATGGAAAGCTCGATGCCTTTGGTTTTGGCAACCGTCATCGCCTCTAGCACGGCAGCACAAGCGGTGGCTTCTAGCTCAGGCACTTGGTACATCAAGCCATACACCAAATGTGTGATACCCGTGATAGCGCCCGTTGCTACGTTGACCAAAATCTTGTCCCACATCGCGCCCATGATGTTGCCAGATACCGTGGTGAGCAAACCCGCATCGTTAAAGGCTTTGCCAATCGCAGCGACTCGTGGTGTGATTTGCCCATCTAGCTCACCAATGATGGTTTCTTTGTTTTTGATACCGATCGTGACGATGCCGGGTGCCGTCATCAAACCACCGCAGTAGGTTTTGCCAGCTAACACGCGGTGCTTGCCAACGATGCCAGCGATGATGTCTTCGTGCCCAAGCCCGTTTTGCAGCGACATCACAAGCGTGTTTTCGCTCACCCACGGCAAAGCGGAGCGCACCACGGCTTCGGTGTCTTTAGACTTGACGAGCACGATGATGAGATCGAATGGAGTTAATTGAACGGGCTGGGAAGCCACATCCTGTATGGCTTGCACGTGTACCGTTCTCGGTGTTCCAGCCGCACCGCCATCGTTCAGCGTGAGACCGTTGCTATTAGCTACATCGCAAAAATTGGCGTTTCGATTAACGAGCACGACATCATTTCCGTGCTCTGCAAGTAACCCACCAATGGCGCAGCCCAGCGAGCCTGCGCCAAGAACGGCGATCTTCATTTTTGCAATTCTCTGGCGTTAAGCTTTGATGCTTGAGACTGCTGCGCGTAGTGCCAATAAGTAACCATCAACACCAAAGCCTGCAATTTGACCTTTAGCCAACTCGGCAATCACCGAGTGGTGACGGAACGCTTCACGAGCGTGAATATTGCTCATGTGTACTTCATAAATCGGACACTTCAAAATAGCCAACGCATCGCGAATGCCGTAGTTGTAATGCGTCCAAGCACCTGCGTTAATCAGCACCGCTGCCGTACCGTTGCCGTGCGCCGCATGGATTTTTTCGACCATGGCACCTTCAAAATTGGTTTGAAAGCATTCGACCTCGGCACCCAGCTCAGTCCCTAAAGCTTTGACTTGACTGTCAATTTCAGCGAGCGTGATAGTTCCGTATTGCGCAGGATCGCGTTTGCCGAACATATTGAGATTGATACCGTTGAGTACTAAAACTTTCATCATTCTTCCTTGTGTGTGAGTCATCAATAAATGAACCAATTGGTACATTATCTGACATTGACCCCGACTTCTGACTAGGGTTTGTACTTATCAAGTTAATTAACCATTCAGTACATAATCAATTTTCTAAAAATTAGCCACGAAAGGCGGCCTCTCTATGCTTGATAAATTTCTTGACCTGTATTGCAGCTTACTGAGTAAAGTCATTGCTGTACTTTTAGCGCTCATGGTGGTGCTTGTCTTTAGTAACGTGGTCTTGCGCTACGGCTTTAACTCAGGCATTACGGTGTCGGAAGAGCTGTCACGCTGGATGTTCGTCTGGCTTACCTTTCTTGGTGCGGTTGTCGCTGTACGGGAACATGGTCACCTTGGTACAGATTTTTTGCTAGCTCGTTTACCGATTTTGGGACAAAAAATTTGCTTAGTGCTGGGCTATGTGCTCATGCTCTTTATGTGCTGGCTAATGTTCAAAGGCTCTCTCGATCAGACCCGTATCAACTGGGACACTGAAGCGCCGGCCACGGGCTGGTCGCAAGGCTTGTTTTATGGCATCGGCATGGTGTTTGCCATCTCCGCAGCGGTCATGTTGGCGCAAGATTTTTACAAACTTATCACCGGGCAAGTAAAGGAAGAAGATCTCATCAATATCCGTGAATCGGAAGAAGAAGCCATCACGTTTGAAGGTCAGCCACAAGGAGCGGCTAAATGACTATTTTGATTTTTATTGGCTCCCTTTTGGGTGCGATGGCACTTGGTATTCCTATCGCTTTTTCGCTATTGATTTGCGGTGCGGCACTCATGCTGCATCTCGATATGTTTGATGCGCAAATATTGGCTCAAAACGTCATCAATGGCGCTGACAGCTTCCCTCTGCTTGCCGTTCCTTTCTTTATGTTGGCTGGCGAAATTATGAATGTGGGCGGACTCTCCAAACGCATCGTCAATTTGGCGCTCGCGATGGTTGGTCACATCAAAGGTGGGCTTGGCTACGTCACCATTGTGGCGGCGTGTTTGCTCTCAGCGCTCTCAGGTTCTGCGGTAGCAGATGCAGCGGCGCTTACCGCGCTCCTCTTGCCAATGATGATTAAAGCGGGGCACAACAAATCCAGCAGCGCTGGTTTGATTGCCGCTTGCGGCGTCATTGGCCCGATCATTCCGCCTTCGATTGGTTTTGTGATTTTTGGGGTGGCGGCTAATGTGTCGATCTCCAAGCTCTTTATTGCGGGCATTTTCCCTGGCGTGGTGTTAGCCGCAGGACTTTGGGTCACTTGGTGGTGGATGGTTCGCAAAGAAAAAATTGCCCCTCCTGAGAAGAAAACTTTTGCCGATGTAATGCTGGCACTGCGCGAAGCCACATGGGCTTTGGTCTTGCCATTTATTATTTTGTTTGGCCTCAAGTTCGGCATCTTTACCCCAACCGAAGCGGCCGTCATCGCTGCCGTTTATGCATTCTTGGTGGCGACCTTTATCTATAAAGAACTTAACCTCAAGCAACTCGTCAAAATTTTTGGCGACGCTGCCAAAACCACAGGTGTGGTGATGTTCTTGGTCGCTGCTGCAATGGTGAGTGCGTGGATGATTACGGTGGCGCAATTGCCCGATCAGGTTGTCGATTTACTCAAGCCCTTCATGGAGAACAAGACCCTATTGATGCTAGCCATCATGCTGCTGTGCATGGTGGTAGGGACGGCAATGGATATGACGCCGACGATTTTAATTTTGACTCCCGTCCTCATGCCAATCATCAAAGCTGCGGGGATTGACCCTGTCTACTTTGGCGTGCTGTTTATCATCAACAATTCGATTGGTTTAATTACGCCGCCTGTCGGCACGGTACTCAATACCGTGGCGGGTGTGGGCAAGGTCAGCATGGACGAGGTCACCAAAGGTGTGATGCCCTTTATGGTGGCGCAGTTCATTGTGATGTTTTTGATGGTTTTATTTCCCGAAATTGTGATGGTTCCACTCAAGTGGTTCTATTGATTTTTCATTTTTTTCTTTAGTTATTTTTATCTCCAGGAGTTTTTATGAAACGTTTTGTCCTTAAAGCCGCCCTCGCACTTATTGCTGTTGGCGCATTTGCACTGACTGCGGCACAAGCCCAAGAGCGCACGCTCAAGCTATCAACGGCCAACCCCAAAGGTCACCCCATCACGCAAGGCGCTGAAAAGTTTGCTGAGATCGTGGCCGCTAAATCGGGCGGTAAACTCAAAGTCAACGTCTTTGCCGGCGGCACGCTGGGCAGCGACATGGCTGTGGCATCTGCCATGCAAGGTGGCACAGTCGATATGAACATCGGCAACTCGGGCATTTTGGCAGCGCAAGTGCCCGCTTTTGCCATCTATGATTTCCCTTTCATGTTTACCAACACCAAGGAAGCCGACGCCGTGGTCGATGGCCCATTTGGCAAAATGATGCATAAAAAATTGGAAGAAAAAGGCTTGGTTGGCTTGGCCTACTTCGAGCTGGGCTTTCGCAACATGACCAACAGCAGGCGCCCATTGAATAAAGTGGAAGACATTGCAGGTCTCAAAATCCGCGTGATTCCCAGCCCCATCAATTTAGCGTGGGTCAAAGCATTGGACGCCAACCCAGTTCCTATGGCTTTTGGCGAGGTGTATGGCGCATTGGAAGCCAAAGCCATTGATGGCCAAGAAAACCCACTCACCGTGATTGCAGCCAACAAATTTTATGAAGTACAAAAGAACTTGGCATTGACCAACCACGTCTACAACCCACAATCAGTGGTGATGAGTAAAAAAACTTGGGACTCTTTGAGCGCAGCTAACAAAACCATCATCTCGGATGCGGCCAACGAAGCATCTAAATTCCAGCGCGAAGTCACCCGCAAACAAGCCAGCGAACTGGTTGATACGCTCAAGAAAAATGGCATGAACGTCACTGAGTTTGCCCCTGTTGAATTGGCTAAATTTGCTGACAAAATGCGTCCCGTTATTGCGACATTTGGCGTGACGGTTGGCCAAGATGTAGTCAGTCAACTCCAAGCGGAATTATCAAAAGCTCGTGCTGCTGCGCCCGCGAAAGCGACATCTGGTGCTAAAAAAGAAACGAAAAAATAAATGCAAAAGTCCCGCATCGCAATTGCTGGTGCGGGCTACATAGGGCGAGCTCACATGGCTGCTGCTGCTGCTAGCAGCACCGTGGAGCTTGCCGCCATAGTAGATCCGATACCCTCTGCAGCGGTTATCGCGCTGAAATATGGCGTACCGATCTACGCTTCGCTTGCCGAACTGTTTGCTAAAGACAAACCCGGCGGTGTCGTGCTTGCCACACCTAATCAACTGCACCTTGCACATGCTAAAGAGTGCATGGATGCAGGTGTGCCCATGTTGTTGGAAAAACCCATCACGGTCACGGTCATTGAAGCTGAGAAGTTGGTGACCTATCAAGCAAAGACAAACGCAACCATCCTGATTGGACACCACCGTGCGCACAGCCCCATCATGGCTAAGGCGCGCGAAGTGATTGATTCTGGCAAGCTAGGACGCCTAGTCGCAGTCATGGGCAGCGCGCTCTTCGTCAAGCCCGATCATTATTTTGACGATGGGCCTTGGAGGCGTGAAATCGGTGCAGGCCCGATTCTGCTCAACATGATCCATGAAATACATAACCTGCGCATGCTATGCGGCGAAATTACCGAGGTGCAAGCCCTCACAAGCCATGCTGCGCGTGGCTTTGCGGTCGAAGATACCGTGGCAATCAATCTACGCTTTGCAAGCGGTGTGCTGGGCACATTTTTGCTATCCGACACAGCTGCAAGTGCCAAGAGCTGGGAGCAAACCAGCCAAGAGAACACCGCCTACCCCAGCTACGATGATGACTGTTACACCGTTGCAGGCACACACGGCTCGCTGTCCATCCCGACGATGCGCATGAAGTCGTATGCCAAAGACGAAGATCGCTCATGGTGGAAGCCGTTTGATGTGAGCGTCGTCGAGCTGCAACGTAGTGATCCGATTGCACATCAAATGGAGCACTTTGGCAAAGTCGTACGAGGAGAAACCAAACCCTTGGTCAGCGCATTTGATGGCATGCAGAACTTATTGATCACCGAAGCAATTGTTCATTCAGCTAAAACGGGACAGGTGATTCAGACGGGATAATTAAAGGTATGTTCAATCCCTCTCAATCCGATGTCCGCCGCTTTTTTTGTGCCGTCTATAACAAGTGGCTAGTTAAAGAAACCATGGATGGCATTGAAACCATTGCCGCGCTTTGGATTGCCGAGCACTCCGAATATCACAACGAACTAAGCGATCCAGAAGCTGCTGTCACACGTGACTACACAGTCGATAGTGGTCGCACTAATCCCTTCCTACACCTCTCCATGCACTTATCGATCAGCGAGCAATGCTCAATCGATCAACCACGCGGCATTCAAGTGGCAGTGGAAGCACTCACGACCAAACTCGACTCGCTCCATGATGCGCACCACGTGGCGATGGACGCGCTGGGAAGCATGATGTGGGAGTCGCAGCGTTCTGGCACGCCGCCCGATGGTGAAGCCTATATTGAGAGCATAAAAAAAGCCGCTTCACAGTAAAGCGGCCTTTTTACTAATCGTCATTCCCGCGAAGGCGGGAATCTGAGTCACTACTTGGCAGGAGCGTGATGTACCTTGCTTTGCGGCACGACTTTGAGTTCGCTATCTAGGCTGCTGATGTAAGCCGTAATCTCTTTCATATCGGCCAAGCTAAGCTGCTTAGCAATACCGCCCATCACGCCATTGCTGCGGCCCACTTGCGGGTTACCTTCTGTTTTGTACGATTTGAGAGCCACATACAAATAGTCTTTATGCTGACCCGCCAGTTTAGGCTGGCTAGCGTCTAGCGGTTTAGAAAAATTAGCGCCATGGCAAGAGACGCAAGCAGACTTGGCAAGTAATGCAGCCACCTTTTCGCTAGGCGCTTTAGACGGAATTGCTGGCAACTCAGAAGCGCCTTCCACTTTTCCGTGCTGAGCATAGTACGCGGCCAAATCAGCCATATCCTGTTCGCTCAGTGATGCAGCAATCGCACGCATCGTTGGATGTTTGCGATCGCCCGCTTGGTAGGCTTTGAGCGCGGATGCAATGTAAGCGGCGCCTTGCCCCGAAATCATGGGGACTTTATAAACTTCTGGGAAGCTGGCTTGGTAGCCCTTGATACCGTGACATCCGATACACATCGCGTTTTTAGATTCGCCAGCTTTGACGTCGCCCTTCAGTTCAGCAGCCAATGCCCCATGGCTAAAAAGACTCACAGCAAGTGACAGGACGGCAGTAGTAAAAATTTTATTCATGTGAAAATACGAGGTTCAAAGAAACAACTGCTGATTATAAAGCCCGCTATGACAACACCCTCCCAAGCCGCCACAAAGTTCACAGGCTCAGACAATTATGTCGCTACGCAAGACCTCATGCTGGCAGTCAATGCCGCTATTGTTTTAAAACGTCCTTTGCTCGTCAAAGGCGAGCCTGGCACTGGCAAGACCATGCTGGCGGAAGAAGTGGCGGCCTCGCTCAAGATGCCATTGCTCCAATGGCACATCAAATCAACCACCAAAGCGCAGCAAGGCCTCTATGAGTACGACGCAGTGAGTCGTTTGCGTGATAGTCAACTGGGCGATTTAGACGGCGGCTCGCGCGTCAAAGACATCAATAACTACATCATCAAGGGTGTGCTGTGGCAAGCGTTTACGGCTGAGGAGCCTGTAGCGCTATTGATTGACGA
>CANFCG010000047.1 GCA_947445115.1 Comamonadaceae bacterium
ATCCACTTCAGTTTGCTGCTCTGCCGCAGTGAGTAACTCATGCAACCTGTCCATATGCGCACGCCTCGCTTTGTCGGTCATCGCGTGAAGGATGGCTTCTTTGGTGGGGAAGTATTGGTACAGCGTGCCAATCGAAAAACCCGCCTTTTGTGCAATCTTGTTCGTGGACAAAGCACTGACGCCGTCCTGCTCCACAATCTGAGCAGTTGCCTCAAAAATGGTTTCAATCGTTTTTTGCGCTCTCCCCTGCGTTGGCTCGCGGCGCAAGCTGGGTATGGCTTTAGAGCCTCGGGTGGTTAATTTTTTATCAGGCATAAATCGCGGATGTAATCTGAGCAAGATGCGAGTTTGAAATCTGAGGAATCCTCAGTATAGTCACCCCCATGAACACCTCCACTATCGACCACAGCCCTGATCTGACGATTCGCAAATTCCTCATCAACTTGGAAGATGGTTTTCCGCGCCACTGGCACGGCGATGCGTTTCAGACGCAGCTCTACAACGCGCTGTCATTTAGCTTTCCTGCAGGTGAGCAAGCGTTTATTGACTCGGTGCGCGATTGCTTGCCGATGTTGCCAGCGGATGCTAAGTACGACGCGCTTCGCACGAGCGCCAAAAACTTTATTGCGCAAGAAGCCACGCATCGCCGCATCCACGAGCGCTACAACGCTGTTCTAGCCCAGCAAGGCTTGGTCAATCATTGGCAAGATTGGATTCCTAAGCGCCTCGCCAAGTTCAAAGCCAAGGGTGTACATCCTCTTAACTTTTTAGCCACAACCGTTGCATATGAGCATATGACGGCTGTACTAGCTGATTTGATGTTTGAGAACCCCTGGATGCTGGATCAAGCTACGCCCGACATGCAAGCGCTGTGGCGTTGGCACTCTAGCGAAGAAAGCGAGCATCGCTCGCTGGCTTTTGATTTATACGCAGCGCTAGGCGGCAAATACCGCAACCGTATCGTTTGCTATGTGCACGCCGTTACTTTGTTTGCGTACGAGACCACAGCGCAAACGGTCATCAATTTGTGGCATGACAAAACGCTATTCAAACTGCCCACGCTTTGGGGCTTTTTGAAGCATGGCTTCCATCCCACACGCGGCATGTTTATTGTGATGTTTAAACCGATGTGTGAGTTCTTTAGCCGTGACTTTCATCCTTGGAAAAATCGTAGCCAAGCGCCCGCGCAGCACTGGCTAAGCCAGAACCAAGCCCGCTGGCAAGCATTGGGTGCGTAAAACGTAAACGCTGCAATCGCCCTATTGCGCCAAAAGTGCTTTTAGCTTTGGCAGCTCAGCCAGCATGGCAGCTCTGCCCGCATCAATAGCGCGTTTTTTGGCAGTGAAGTCGGAACTGCCAACCCCCACCAGCGCTGGGCGAACCAGCACATCCGCGTTTTTAAGTTCGAAGTCGTTAATGCTTTTCGCCATGATGCTAAAAGTTTTGAGCAAGATGCTGAGCGTGCCATCAGACGACTCACCATCAGGCGCCGCAGAAATATCCACGGCGATCACAATCGTCGCGCCCATTTGCCGTGCAAAGCGCACAGGCACAGGTGACGCAAGTCCGCCATCGACGTAGTCAAGGCCCGCGATTTTGACGGGCGGGAAGATGCCCGGCACCGCACTCGACGCTCTCACGGCTGTCGCCATATCGCCTCGCCTAAACAAGACGCCGTGCCCTGTTTTTAAATCAGTCGCCACAATGCCCAATGGCAAGATCGCCTGCTCAATTAGTTTGTGGTCAACTTGCGCCCCCACATATTTGGCATACGCATCGCCGCGCAGCACGCCACCACGATTAAAAAAAGGCAGCGTCCAGTCCGTAATCGTCGATTCATCCATGTCTTCGGCGATTTTTTGCAGCGCCTTGCCATCTTTGCCCGTGGCATAAATGGAGGCCACCAAACTGCCTGCCGACGTGCCCACAAGGAGGTCGGGCTTGATGCCGTTTTCTTCCAATACCTGAATCACGCCAATATGCGCAAAGCCACGCGCCGCACCGCCGCCAAGGGCCAGGCCTAATTTAACGGGTGCCTTGGGCAGTGCTTGCGGCGCATCAATAATGGGGGGCGAGGTCGTCGTGGGTTGCATCCCCGCGCACGCTGCCAGCAAAAGCGCTGTACAGATAAAAAATAGCCTGACGAGTGAGCGATAAGCTCCACTCGCCGCGTCAGAAAGCATTGGGTAAATCATTCCATAATCATAGTTCCACTCATTTTTAAAGGACAGACATGGAAATCGCAAACAAAGTTTTTATCGTGACAGGCGGCGCATCAGGTCTTGGCGAAGGCACAGCACGCATGCTGGCAGCCAACGGCGCCACTGTGGTGATTGCCGACATGCAAGCTGAAAAAGGCGAAGCCATTGCGGCTGAAATCAACGGCGCCTTTGTTAAATGCGACGTCACACAAGAAGCCGACGGACAAGCTGCGGTTGCCAAAGCGATCAGCATGGGCAAGCTCATGGGCTTGGTGAACTGCGCAGGCATTGCCACAGGCGAGCGTACGGTTGGCAAAAACGGAGCTCACAATTTCGAGGCGTTCAAACGTACCGTCACGATCAACTTAATCGGCAGCTTCAATATGATCCGCTTGGCAGCCGAGGCCATGAGCAAAAACGAGCCCGAAGACACACAGGAAAAGGGCTGCATCATCAATACAGCATCCGTCGCGGCATATGACGGGCAAATTGGTCAAGCTGCGTATAGCGCGTCTAAAGGCGGCATTGTGGGCATGACGCTTCCCATTGCCCGCGACCTCTCCACGCTGGGCATCCGCGTGATGACCATTGCCCCAGGCATCATGTACACGCCCATGATGGCGGGTATGCCGCCCGAGGTGCAGCAATCACTAGCAGCAGCCGTGCCGTTCCCTAAGCGCCTTGGCACGCCGCAAGATTACGCAAAATTGGCTAAGCATATTTTTGAAAATGATTTACTCAATGGCGAGACCATTCGCTTAGATGGCGCGATCCGTTTGGCTCCGAAGTAACACTCCCTCGTATCTTGCGCTTGCGACTACCACTTGCTGCACTTGGCTTGGCGGGCTTGCTAGGAGGTGCAAGCGCCGCACTGAGCCAGCCAGTCCTTCAACAGCCAGAAGGCCCATCTGGCTACGCAAGCAAGCAAGGCGTGGCAACCACCCAGTTCGCGGTTGCAGCGGCTAATCCGTTGGCAACCCAAGCGGGCTACAGCATCTTGAAGGTAGGCGGCAGCGCAGTCGATGCCGCCATCGCCGTACAAATGGTGCTGGGGCTGGTCGAGCCGCAATCGAGTGGCATCGGCGGTGGCGCATTTTTGCTGTACAACAACGCATCTAAAAAATGCAACTCCGTTCGCTCTGAACTTGTCGAAGGGCAGGCGCCCTGTGGGCTACAAGCCTACGATGGCCGCGAGGTCGCACCAGCTGAGGTTTCCGAGGATCTCTTCATCGTCGCAAACGGCAAACCCATGGAGCGGATGCAAGCGGTTGTGGGCGGGCGCTCGGTCGGCACGCTTGGCGTCGTCAAGATGCTGGAATTAGCACACAAAGCGCACGGCAAGCTGGCGTGGCGCGCACTCTTTCAACCCGCGATTGATTTGGCAACAAATGGCTTTACCGTTAGCCCACGTATGGCAATGCTATTAGCGAACGAAGTACAGCTAAAAAAAGACCCCGCCGCTCTTGCCTATTTCTACGACAACCAAGGCCAGCCATGGCCTGCGGGGCATATTCTTAAAAATAGGGAGTACGCCGAAGTCTTAGAAATGATTGCGCGTGCGGGATCGACAGCGCTGCACACAGGCGAAATTGCCGAGGCGATTGTGCGCAAAGTGCAATCACATCCGACCAACGCGGGCAAGATGACGATGGCTGATTTGGCGAATTACACGCCGAAGGTGCGAGAGGCGTTTTGCACGGATTACGACGCAGCTCAAACGACTTATGTGATTTGCGGAATGCCGCCGCCGAGCTCAGGCGCTATCGCCATCGCCCAAATTTTTGGCATGCTCCAAAGCAGTTCGCCATCGCTCGATGCCGATTTTTTGCATCGCTACAACGAAGCGGCTCGGTTAGCTTTGGCCGACCGCGCCCAGTACATCGCTGACCCCGACTTTGTGGCTGCGCCTGCTGACGATTGGAAAAGCCTCGTCAATGCCGACTACCTTAGCAATCGCGCCAAACTGATTGGTGAGCGCAGCATGAAAGATGCAAAGGCTGGCGAGCCACGTGGCATAAGGGCTACAAGCTATGCACCTATGTCAGATCAAATCGAACACGGCACTAGCCACATCAGCATCGTGGACGGCTTTGGCAACGCGCTGGCCATGACGACGACGATTGAAGACGCGTGGGGTGCGCGGCAAATGGTGAATCGCGGCAAGTTGGATGCCAGCGGCCATCCGGTGCTGGGTGGCTTCTTGCTCAACAACCAGCTCACCGATTTCAGCTTCACACCCACAGACGCAGAAGGCAAACCCATTGCCAACCGCGTGCAACCCAACAAGCGCCCGCGCTCGTCTATGTCGCCAACCTTGGTATTTAACAAAGCCGCGGGGAGCTTAGTCGCCAGCCTTGGCAGCCCTGGCGGCGAGCTCATCATTCACTATGTGGCCAAGGCCTTATACGGGATGCTTAATTGGCGACTCTCGCCGCAAGAGGCGATCAATCTGCCTAACTTTGCATCCATTAACGGACTTACGATTTTGGAAGCAGGACGCTTCTCCAAAGCCACGGTGGATGCACTCAAAGCACGAGGGCACAGCGTGATTGAGCTGCCACTGACCAGCGGCTTGCAGGGCATTCAACAAATCCGCAGTAGCATCACGCCAACATCCAATTTTTTAGGCGGCGCAGACCCAAGACGCGAAGGCGTCGTTTTAGGAGATTAAATGAAGACTGAACTCACCACTGTCGCGCTCACCTTGGGTGATGCTGCAGGCGTAGGCCCCGAGCTACTCGCCAAGGCGCTTGCCACCACCCCCGTGCCTGCGAGCACGGCGTGGGTGATTGTGGGCGACCGCTGGGTGTGGGATCGCGCGCAAACCTTTGCCAGCGTAACCGTCAAGTCCACCGTGATTTCGCACTTTGACGAAGCAAAGGCGGGGCTCTCGTTTTTAGCGTTGCCCATGCTCCAAGAATCAGACGTACCTCTTGGAAAAGCCAATGCCCATGCGGGACGCGCGATTTTGCGCACACTTGAGTTTTGTTTGGATGCGGCACGTGCCAAGCAAATCAACGCCATTTGTTTTGCGCCGCTCAACAAGCAAGCCATGAAACTGGGCGGCCTTGCCTTTGACGACGAAGCTTCGCACTTTGCCAACTACCTTGGCGTCCGTGATTTTTATTGCGAGTTCAATACGCTGGGCGATTTGTGGACGGCACGCGTGTCGTCGCACGTGCCACTTAAAGACGTCGCCAAGTACATCACAACCGAGCGCATCACGGCAGCCGCAAGCCTGATTCACAAAGCCCTTGTGGCGTATGGCATCAGCAAACCCTTGATTGCCGTGGCGGCGTTTAATCCGCATGGTGGCGACGGCGGCACCTGCGGGCGCGAAGAGATCGACACCATCGCGCCTGCCGTAGCGGCTTTGCAAGCGAGCGGCATGGATGCGCGAGGGCCCTTCCCTGCTGATACGCTGTTCATCAAAGCACGGGCGGGCGAGTACCAAGCCGTGGTAACGATGTACCACGACCAAGGGCAAATCGCCATCAAGCTGATGGGCTTTGAGCGCGGCGTGACCGTCCACGGCGGCTTGCCGATTCCCATCACCACGCCCGCACACGGTACGGCTTATGAAATTGCAGGCACGGGCACGGCGACCACACAAGCGATGACCAACGCACTTTTGGTTGCCACAAAAATGGGAGCTTCAAAATGAATAACCTTCAGTCATCCCCGCGAAGGCGGGAATCCAGCATGCATGCAACATGGATCCCCGCCTTCGCGGGGATGACAGCCCTGTTATTAGCCTTTATGTCCGCCACAAGTTACGCTCAGACATTCCCCAGTAAGCCCATCAAAATCATGGTCGGTGCTTCCGCTGGCGGTGGCACCGACATCATGGCGCGGATGCTGGCCGACAAAATGAGTGTGAGTTTGAAGCAGCCCGTCGTGGTGGAGAACAAAGCCGGCGCATCCAATACCATTGCCGCCGACATCACGGCCAAAGCGTCTGCCGACGGCTATACGCTCTTGGTGGCAACCACCACGGGGCAAGCGATTGCGCCGCATTTGCTCAAGCTGAACTACGACGCACAAAAAGACATTGCGCCCATCGGCATGTTGATGGCTGTTCCTAATGTGCTGGTGGTGGGTTCGTCCGTGACCGCCAAAAGCGTGAGCGAGTTGATTAGCGATATTCGCGCCAAGCCAAACACCTATCAATATGCCAGCTCAGGCATTGGCAGCACCCAGCACATTGCGGGCGAAGCCTTTGCCAAGGCCGCAGGGCTGCAGCTCTTGCACGTGCCCTATCGCGGCTCGACGCAGGCACACATCGACTTGATCGGCGGGGCAGTGCAGATGATGTTTGACACGACCTCGTCCGCCATGCCGCAAATCAATGGTGGCAAATTGCGGGCACTGGCCGTCACCAGCGGACAACGCGCCGGCAGTCTACCCACGGTGCCAACCCTTGCAGAGTCAGGCGTGCGCGGTATTGACATGAGCACATGGTACGGTCTCTTTGTGACAGGCGGCACGAACGAGACAACGATCAAAATCTTGACCGATGAATTGAAGCGCATCCTCGCCTTGCCTGATGTGCAAAAACGAATCGCTGATTTAGGTGGCTTACAAATGCCGCTCTATGGCGAAGAGTTCAAAACCTTTAACGCCCGCGAGTTTGCAACTTACCGCACGCTAATAAAAGACGCGAACATCACAGCACAGTAAAGGACACACTTGAATCGCCGCGAACTCATCCGCCTTGCGGCAACCGCCGCCGCACTGCAAGCCACGTCCCGCTTGGCTTACAGCCAGATCGCCTTCAAAGACAACCCCTTCAAACTGGGCATCGCCAGCGGCTCGCCGTCGCCCGATGGCGTCGTGCTGTGGACAAAGCTGGTCTCGGATAGCTTGTTTGGCTTTGGCGATAAACCGATGGATGTGGCTTGGCAAGTGGCGCACGACGAAAAATTTGAACGCATCGCACTGCAAGGCACGGCTACTGCGCTTCCCCAGCTAGACCATGCTGTGCATGCCGAACTGCGTGGCTTGCAAAGCGATCGCTGGTATTTTTATCGATTCATCGTCAGCAGTGGCGTAGGCGCTCAAATCAGCGATGTTGGTCGCGCGCGCACGGCACCCGCGCTTGACTCAAAGGCAGACAAACTGCGCTTCGCCTTTGCGTCTTGCCAACGCTGGGAGCACGGTTACTACACAGCGTATCGGCAAATGGTGCTTGACAATCCCGATCTCATCGTGTTTTTGGGTGACTACATCTACGAATACGCCAGCCCAAAAATCTTGCCTCCTAGCTTTGTACGCGGTCACAACTTGCGCAAGGCCGTCACACTAGCTGACTACCGCGATCGCTATGCCCTCCATAAGAGCGATCCACTTTTGCAAGCAGCGCACCGCGCTTGTCCGTGGATCGTGACGTGGGACGATCACGAAGTGCAAAATGATTACGCCAACGATCAAAGCGAAGGGCTAACCCCACAAGCTGATTTTTTAACCCAGCGAGCCGCCGCATACCAAGCCTTCTACGAACACATGCCCCTGCCTGCAAGCACCTTGGTACGAGGCCTCGCGGGACTTGGGCAGAACGACGGTGTGCGTGTCAATCAGCGCTTGGCTTGGGGCGATTTAGCCAGCTTTCATTTGCTCGATTGCCGCCAATTCCGCGACTACCAAGTTTGCCCCAAATCAGGCCGAGGCGGATCCACAACGGTGCTTGCGTCGCAATGCGAAGAATTGAAAAATCTAAATCGCACGATGCTCGGCAAGCCACAAGAAACGTGGCTTGCCGATGGCCTTGCCTTGGATGCCAAGCAGAATATGGCTGGGCGGCCATGGAGCGTAATAGCGCAAAGCACCTTACTAGCGAAAATCAACGCGCCCGCTGGCAAGGAGCCCCGCATCTGGACAGATGGCTGGGAAGGTTATCCGTTTGCAAGGCAGCGCCTGCTTGAAGCTATGCAAGCGCAGCCAAGTCTGCATCCCGTCATTTTGAGCGGCGATGTACACCTGAACGTCGTCGCCAACGTCGAGAACATCGCTACCGAGTTTTGCGGTACCAGCCTCACCTCGCACACAGGCTGGCATCCCGAGCGCGAGCCGTCGTTTTACCAAGACAACCCAAGCGTCCCCTACTTCAACAGCGAGAAACGCGGCTACGCCTTGTGCGACGTGACGCCCAAGCTTTGGACAACGACGCTGATGGCAGTAGAGGATGTCCGCGATGCGGCAAGCGCAACAAAACCGATAGCCAAATTTGCAGTGGAGCGCGGGAATAAAACACCGATTCAAGTGCCTGCGAAAATGTAGACATGTCCATCCCCCAAACCTTTATCCAAGAGTTACTCAACCGCGCCGACGTGGTGGATGTGATCGGGCGGCACGTCACGCTTAAAAAGGGCGGTGTGAATTACATGGGGCTGTGTCCGTTTCATGGCGAGAAGTCGCCGTCGTTTTCGGTCAGCCCTACCAAACAATTTTTTCACTGCTTTGGCTGCGGCAAAAGCGGCAACGCCATTGGTTTTTTGATGGAGCACACGGGTGCGAGTTTCGTGGAAGCCGTCCACGACCTCGCGGGACAATTTGGTCTCGTCGTACCTGAAGAGCAAGCTAGCCCACAAGACCGTGCCCGCGCCGCCGCCGCCAAGGCCAAGCAAGTCACGTTATCGGATGTGCTGGAACGCGCCGCCAAGGCTTACCAGATGGCGCTTCGCGAGAGTGAGACGGCTAAAAATTATTTCAAAGGCCGCGGGCTATCAGGCGAAATCGCCAAAGCATTTGGACTAGGCTACGCGCCCGAAGGTTGGCGCACGTTGGCTAATGTGTTCCCTGACTACGCCGACCCGCTACTGGTCGAATCGGGACTCGTGATTGAAAACGCGGACGAGCAAAAGGAAGACGAGGTCGCAGGCCGCAAGGCTGAAGTCAAACGCTACGACCGATTCCGTGACCGCGTGATGTTCCCGATTAGGAACACCAAAGGCGAGTGCATTGGCTTTGGTGGACGCGTGCTGGATAACAGCTTGCCTAAATATTTAAACTCGCCCGAAACGCCGGTATTTAGCAAAGGGCGCGAGCTGTATGGCTTGTTTGAAGGCCGCACCGCCATTCGCGACAAGGGCTATTGCTTAGTGACCGAAGGCTATATGGACGTGGTGGCGCTGGCGCAATGGGGCTTTGGCAACGCTGTCGCCACGCTGGGTACAGCGTGCACAGCCGACCATGTTCAAAAGCTGTTTCGCGCCACCGACAGCGTCATCTTTAGCTTTGATGGCGACAAGGCGGGTGTTCGCGCCGCGCACAAGGCGCTAGCGGCGGCTGTGCCCTATGCCACGGATACGCGCTCGGTCAAATTTTTGTTTCTACCCGAAGAGCATGACCCCGATAGCTTTATCCGCGAACATGGCGCAGAAGCGTTTGAAAAATACGTACTCAATGCCAAGCCGCTATCACGCTTTTTGATTGAAGTGGCATCCGAGAACTGCGATCTCGCCTCTGCCGAAGGCCGCGCCAAGATGAGTACGCAAGCGATGCCGCTGTGGATGCCCTTGCCAGACGGGGCTTTGAAGCGGCAATTGTTATCAGATGTAGCTGCTGGCGTGCAAATTGGCAATCACGAGTTGATTGAACTGTGGCAGGCAAAAGCCGAACAATCGCCTGCACGCAGCCGTGAGCGTTTTGCCCAAACGGGCGCAGGCGTGGACGCGAACGGTGGACAAAAAGCGGCTCGTGCACCCTTTCAAAAGTTCGAAGGTCAAAAGTTTGAATCGAAATTTGCCGCTGCTCAGCGTAAAAAAGAAGCCGGCATGATGCCGCGCTTTGGCGCTGGCAGTGCCCCGCGCACCATGCCCGTCAGCCGAGCCGACCAAGCGCTGCGGATGCTGCTGACCGATAACGCCGCGTGGGGTACTTTATCCAGTGAAGAGCATCATTTACTCTGTGATTTGCCTGCGCCGCATGGCGAAGTGTTTACGTGGTTAGACCATCAGTTTATGGAATACGGTGCGCAAAACTGGGCGGCGCTGTCTAACGCTTTGCAAGGTGAGTCGTTTGTTGGTTTTACGTCTAAACAAATGGATGCGAACACCGCGACGGGCGGTGAATTTAATGCACAAGAGTTACGAACCATCCTCAATTCTGAGCTGGCAGAGCGGCTCAAAACTGAAGAGCAAGAAGTTTTGCAATTATTTGTGCAAAGCCCCGAAAACATTGGCCTGCGGGCTCGATATGAAGCGCTAAAAACCAAGCGTTTACTCCTCAGGCAGGTGACCCCCTTGGTATAATCCACTTTTCCCCCAAAAAAAGTGCACCATGCCAGCTAAAAAAATAACGCCAGTAGCCGAAGTCAAAAAAGCTGCAAAAACCACCACCAAACCAGAAAAAGCCGAAAAACCAGCCAAGCCTGCCAAAGCGGCTAAAGCGAGTAAGGCAAGCAAAAAATCTAAATTAGATGACGATGACATCTTGCTAGACGTTGAAGAAGATTTGCAAGGTGAACCAGCGGCGGACGACGCACCCGTTGAAAAGGTCAAGCCACTCCGCATGAAGCTATCCAAGGCGAAAGAACGCGCCTTGATGAAAGAGTTTGGCCTCGACGACACGGTGCTGTCTGAAGAAGACCTCGCCAAACGCCGCTCACGCCTAAAGACTCTGATTAAGCTGGGCAAAACGCGCGGATACCTCACACACTCAGAGATTAAAGATCATCTACCAGACAAATTGGTAGATGCTGAAACATTAGACGTGGTGTTCTCGCTGCTGAACGACATGAGCGTAGCGGTGTATGAGACCTTGCCCGACGCAGAAACGCTGTTTCAAAACAACACAGCGCCATCCGCATCGTCTGATGAAGAAGCTGAAGAAGAAGCCGAAGCTGCGCTCTCGACCGTCGATAGCGAATTTGGCCGCACCACCGATCCTGTGCGTATGTACATGCGCGAAATGGGTACGGTTGAGCTCTTAACCCGCGAAGGCGAAATCGAAATTGCCAAGCGCATCGAAGGCGGCCTAAACCGCATGATGGAAGCCATCTGCGCCTGCCCAGCCACCATTGCCGAAGTGTTTTTGATGGCGGATGAAATTCGCAACAACCCGAAGGTCGTGGTCTCCAGCGTGGTGGACGGATTCGTCAACCCGAACGAAGCAGACGATTACGTGGCCGAAGAAGACTTTGACGACTACGACGCAGCAGAAGATGATGACGGCAAGGGCGGCTCCAAGGCCATGACCCGTAAGTTGGAAGAGCTGAAAAAAGAAGCACTCTCTCGCATCGACAACATTGCCAAGTTATTTGAAAAAGTTCATAAATCGTTCGACAAAGATGGCTACGGCTCGCCTGCCTATATCAAAGCACAAAAGGCGATGCAAGACGAAGTCATGCTGATTCGTTTTACGGCAAAGACCATTGACAAGCTGTGCACCAAAATGCGTGGCTATGTAGAAGACGTGCGCAAAAAAGAGCGCGAGCTGCGCCGCATCGTGGTCGAAAAATGCCGTATGCCGCAAGAGACGTTTATCAAAGACTTCCCACCTAACTTGCTCAACCTGAAGTGGGTTGAGAAGCAAGCCAAAGCAGGCAAGCCATGGTCTGAGACCATTGCGCGTTACATCCCACCGATTCAAGATCAGCAGCAACGTCTGATTGAGCTGCAAGCCAAGCTGGTTGTGCCTTTGGATGTTCTCAAAGAAATTAACAAAGCGATGAATGATGGCGAGCGCAGCTCACGCGCCGCCAAAAAAGAAATGATCGAAGCCAACTTGCGCTTGGTTATTTCGATTGCTAAAAAATACACCAACCGCGGTCTGCAATTCTTAGATTTGATCCAAGAAGGCAACATCGGTTTAATGAAAGCAGTAGAGAAATTTGAATACCGCCGTGGTTACAAGTTCTCCACCTACGCCACATGGTGGATTCGCCAAGCGATTACGCGCTCGATTGCGGATCAAGCGCGTACGATTCGTATCCCCGTGCACATGATCGAAACCATCAACAAGATGAACCGCTACTCGCGTCAACACTTGCAAGAGCATGGCTTTGAGCCGAATGCGTCAATGCTGGCCGAGAAAATGGAAATCCCAGAAGACAAGATCCGCAAGATCATGAAGATCGCCAAGGAACCCATTTCGATGGAAACCCCGATTGGTGACGATGATGATTCGCACTTGGGCGATTTCATTGAAGACCAAGTCAACACCGCGCCGCTAGACGCTGCAGTGCAAGCGGGTCTACGCGATATCGTCAAAGACGTGCTGGACAGCCTGACCCCACGCGAAGCTAAAGTCATGCGTATGCGTTTTGGTATCGAAATGACCAGCGACCACACGCTAGAAGAAGTGGGCAAACAGTTTGACGTCACGCGCGAGCGTGTGCGTCAAATCGAAGCCAAGGCGCTGCGTAAGATGAAACATCCTTCGCGATCAGATAAATTGCGTAGCTTTATTGATACGATTTAAGAATCGCTTGTACTTGTGATGTACGGGGCAACGGCGCAACAGCACCAAAGCCTTGTACAGCAAGGCTTGCAGCCACATTGGCGTAGCGGGAGGCATCCGTTAACGAGTCACCCGCCGCTATTCTTGCCAACAAGTTACCGCAAAAGCAATCGCCTGCACCTGTGGCATCCACGGCTTCTACTAAACGCGGCACCACAGCGACGCGAGTTTTGACATCGCTGACCACGCAGCCCTCGCTGCCTAATTTCAGCACGACTGTTTTAGCGCCTCGCTCGTGGCACCAATCCAAGATGAAATCAGCCTGTAGGCCAAGCGCACTGTGGCTTGCAGCAGTGCCGTTTATCAAAATTTCAATATCTTCACGGCTAGGTAAGAAGAGATCGCAAAGACCGATTGCCTCTTCCAGCACTTGCTTGGCACGATCCAAGGACCACAGCTTGAGGCGCAAATTGGAATCGAGCGAAACCACCGTGCCCACTTGCTTGGCGTAGCGCATAGCAGCTAAAACCGTATCGGTTGCTGATTCTGAAATAGCCAAAGAAATACCCGAGACGTGCAAAATTTTTGCTTGCTCAATGGCAGCTTTTGGCAACCATTCAGGCGTCATGCAACTAGCCGCCGAGCCCTTACGCATATAGTGAAACTCATGCCCGCTCGTGCCATGCGTCACAAAGTACATGCCCGTGGGTTTCACAGCGTCAATCTCAATGCTTGAGGTGTCCACGCCCTCCTCGCGCCACAGCGCAAGCAGCTTCTCGCCCACCCAGTCGTTGCCCACACGCGTGAGGTACGCCGTCCGTACACCCGCCCTGCTGGCGGCAATGATGGCGTTACTGGTATCGCCCCCAAAGCCTTGTTGATATTGGCTTTGCGCAGGGTCGGTTTGATTGAATTCAACCATCGCCTCACCTAAAGCGATGACATCGAAGCGCCTAACTTCACTCGTCAAATTCATACGGCTACCTCGGCTGCTGCATCTGTAGCCGAGTCAGTCGCCAATCGGGCCAAAGCAGTAATCTCATCCCAGCGCCCCTCTTCCACCAAATGCGCAGGCGTGAGCCACGAGCCGCCCACCACCGCCACATTGGGCTGCGATAGAAATTCTTTGAGATTGCTTTGCGATACGCCGCCTGTCGGGCAAAACTGCACATCACCCAGCGGCCCGCGCAGTGCTTGCAACATACCAAGTCCCCCAGCTTGCATCGCAGGAAAAAGCTTCAAAAGCGTATAGCCCGCCGCGCGTGCCGTCATCACCTCAGAGGGTGTCATCACCCCAGGCACAAAGGGCAAAGCCAAGTCCCGTGCGGCTTGCAGCACAGTTGCTGAATAGCCAGGTGAGAGCGCAAACGTC
>CANFCG010000048.1 GCA_947445115.1 Comamonadaceae bacterium
AAGCAAACTGCTGCTAAAGCAGCGTAATCAAGTCCCATGCCTTTGATGCTGGATGCGGCAACGCTGCCGCAAGACGCAATCGAGGTTGGACGAATAGGAGACGCTTGGGGTCTTAAGGGTTGGATGAAAATCCATGCTTTTAATAACGACCCTCAAGCGTTTTTTTCGTCTAAACGTTGGTATTTGCAAGTCCCTGAACCACGAGCGGGTGTCCGCATCAATTTTGTAGCGTTCACGGGTACGGTTTTATTTAAAGTTCTGGAAGCCAAAGAGCACTCCAGCGGTGTGGTCGCCACTTCGCTAGATGTTGCAGATCGGACCGTTGCGGAATCGCTTAAAGGTGCTCGCATCTTCATTCCTCGCTCTAGTTTTCCCACGCCTTCTAAGGATGAGTTTTATTGGGTCGATTTACTTGGGCACATGGTCATCAACCGTGAAGGTGTCGAACTCGGGAAAGTCGATGACATGCATTCGACAGGGCCTAACACCGTTCTCATTCTTGGCAAAATCATGATTCCCTTTGTGAGTGTGTATATCGACTCGGTTGATCACGCCACAAAAACCATCCGCGTTGATTGGCAAGCGGATTATTTAGATTGAAACAATAGAAAGTTGTTCCTATGAGCTTGAAATGCGGCATCGTCGGCCTACCTAACGTCGGCAAATCCACCCTCTTTAACGCACTCACCAAATCGGGCATTGCTGCTGAAAACTATCCGTTTTGCACGATTGAACCCAATGTCGGTATTGTCGAGTTACCTGACCCACGCCTACAACAATTGGCAAAAATCATTACACCAGAACGCATCGTGCCAGCCATTGTTGAGTTTGTAGACATTGCTGGTTTGGTCGCAGGCGCTAGCACAGGCGAAGGACTTGGCAATAAGTTCCTCGCGCACATTCGCGAAACAGATGCCATTGTGAACGTGGTACGCTGCTTCGAAGACGACAATATTATTCACGTTGCAGGCAAAGTCGATCCGATCTCTGACATTGAAGTCATTAACACTGAGCTCGCACTCGCCGACTTGAGTGTTGTCGACAAGGCCTTACATCGCTTTCAAAAACTATCACGTGCCGGTGACAAAGACGCGGCCAAGATGGTCATTATTTTGGAGCGCATCACGCCCCTGCTGAACGAAGCCACACCAGTGCGGGCCATGGGGCTCAGCGACGATGAACTGGTGCTTTTAAAGCCGCTATGCCTGATTACCGCAAAACCCGCCATGTTTGTAGGCAACGTTAGCGATACCGGCTTTACAAATAATCCACTCTTAGAAAAATTAAAAGAATACGCTGCCAAACAAAAAGCACCTGTCGTGGCTATTTGCGCTGCGATTGAAGCCGAAATATCGGAACTGTCTGACGAAGACAAACAAGTATTTTTAGACGACATGGGTATGACCGAGCCAGGACTTGATCGCCTCATTCGCGCAGGCTTTAATCTACTTGGACTGCAAACCTACTTTACCGCTGGCGTCAAAGAAGTCCGTGCATGGACAGTTGCCGTTGGCGCAACAGGGCCGCAAGCGGCAGGCGTCATCCACACCGACTTTGAGCGCGGCTATATTCGCGCACAAACCATTGCGTTTGAAGATTTCATTGCATTCAAAGGCGAGCAAGGCGCGAAGGAAGCGGGCAAGATGCGGGCCGAGGGCAAGGATTACATTGTCAAAGACGGTGATGTGATGAACTTTTTGTTTAACGTCTAACGGCATGCTAATGGACAACATCCAATCCTTCGCTGAGTTTTACCCACTCTATCTGGCGGAGCACCAAAACCGCATGTGCCGTCGCCTGCACTTTGTGGGCTCAACTGCCGCACTAGGCTGCCTCATCATGGTGGTGATGACTCGCCAGCCAATTTATCTTGCCTACGGACTCTTGGCTGGCTATGGCTGTGCATGGGTGGGGCACTTCTTTTTTGAAAAGAACAATCCTGCATCATTCAAACGCCCGCTTTATAGCCTTATGGGCGACTGGGTCATGTACAAAGACATCTGGGCACGAAGAATTTCACTTGACTAACCATATGCCCAGCGCGGGCACAATTGATAGAAAAAATCCCTGAGCTCTGTTACATGTAGGTTAACTTGTCCAATAAGACGCTCACCTTTAAACCTTGTGAAAACTGGTTTGAGTGTGCTAACTCAATGCGCCCATTCAATCGACCGACTACAGTTTTAACAATTGATAGGCCCAGACCCGAACCCGTTTGATCCACTCCCAGCAAGCGATAAAAAGGGTCAAGCACTCGATCTCGTTCAAGCATTGGAATGCCTACCCCATTGTCTTCTACCGTAATGACCACGTGTTGCGCCGTCTCCGTCAAAAATAAATCCACGCGCCCTCCATACGGCGTATATCGGATGGCATTGTCTAAAAGGTTTTTGATGATCATGACTAAGTCCAGCTCTTGGATGAGTAGTGTCACATCAAAAGAATTGGCAACGCCAATATCAATACCTTTAGCCTCGGCTAGAGGCATCAGATCTTCCAGCACACGGCAATAGATTGCCTGCACAGAGACCTTGCTGGTGGGTGCGGGAGTATTGCCTTGTGCACGCGCCAGACTGAGCAATTGCTCCAACAGATGACGAGCACGGACAATGCCTTGTCGTAATGTTTTTAGTCGCTCTTTTGCTTGGAGTGACATCTCGGCAGCTCCTAATCGTTCTGCTTGCAATGACAAAGCGGTCAATGGCGAACGTAGTTCGTGCGCCGCATCAGCTAGAAACCGTCGTTGTGCAGTCGATGCTTGATTCACACGATCTAGCAGGCGGTTGATAGCCGTCACGAAAGGGCTGATTTCTACTGATAGGCTTGGCACACTTAATGGGTGCAATTCTTGATAGCGACGCGCATCAATCTCGCTCGCGAGTTCGGCAATCGGTTTAAGCATCTGACGCACAATCTTAACAATCACCCATATCAGAATAGGTATCAAAGTAAGGAATGGCAGGACAGATCGCATGGCGCTATCGCGGGCAATTTCATCTCGGATATCCACATCTTGAGATATGGCGATGCGTTCACCGTCTGGCCGCGTCTTAATGAATACACGATATGATTTTTTTTCAAAGCGTATGGTTTGCAACCCATCTGGCAGTGTTGGCGCAAGAGGCAGTGTTGAGACATTCGTAGTTGGATTAGTCAAGGATTGAAGGATGATGCGATTTTCGAGCTCCAACTCGTTGGCATCAATCGTTGCGTTATTTAGATCCGAAACCAAAATGCTTTGATGATTAGCTAATGCGGCGACCTGCCTTAAAAGAGCATCGTGCATTTCATTGGCTTCATGAAATGAAGCTACATATGAGACCATACCTGCAGCGATCGCCACGACACCGATGGCCGTAGAAAGCCCGCATATTAATTGTATTTGGAGCGAATTTTTTAAGCGTCCTTTGAAACCATCCATCCGACACCTCGCACGTTTTTTATTGTATTACGGCCTATCTTTTTTCGTAGTGCATGGATCAAAAATTCGATGGCATTGCTTTCAACTTCTTCCCCCCATCCATACAAGCGATCTTCCAACGCAGAACGCGACAAAATAGCACCAGGACGCACCATCAATGCCTGAAGTAAAGCAAATTCGCGGTTTGATAAATGTATGGGGGTCTTCTCGAATACGGTCACCTCGTGCGTGACGGGATCAAGTGAAAACAACCCATTACTCATAACGGGTGCGGCCGCTCCGTTTTTGCGACGTAGAACAGCACGCAGCCTTGCAAGCAATTCGCTCATTTCAAATGGCTTGAGTACGTAGTCATCCGCCCCAGCGTCTAGGCCACCAATGCGATCTTCTAGCGCATCACGCGCAGTCATCACGACGACAGGAATGGGATTGTTGTTACTTCGAATGGTTCGTAATACATCCATACCATCAGTGCCCGGAAGCCCAAGATCGAGCAGCACCATATCATAGTGCTGCAATGTTAAAGAATGAAGCGCTACTTGCCCACTCTGAACCCAATCCGTTGCATAGGATGCGTCTCTTAGTGCATCTTGTACAACAGATCCAATCATAGGATCATCCTCCACCAGTAATATTCGCATTTATGTCTCTTGTACGCTAAGTGAACTGTCTGAGGGCTCCAAAATGCTCGCGGGGATAGCACCGATGACAAGGATAGCCAAAAGAAGTAAGACACAAGACCATACGACTCCAAGCCCAAGCCCTCCGTACACCTCGGATTGTGCGAGTAAGTCTCCAAATGCGGCACCAAATGGACGCGTCAAGATATAAGCAACCCAAAAAGTTAATACCGCTTTGCCAGTTAAGCGCCAAGCGATAAATGTGATCGTGATCATTGAGCCGAATATGATGAAGCCCCACTTGAACCCAAGTCCCAGGGCTTCCGTTGCAAGATCGCCCGCAGCTGTTCCCAGCGTGAGCGCGCTAAGTATGGCAGCCCAATAAAACCATTCCCTGCGTCGCGTAAATATCTCCTGAATAGACAGTGTACGTTCCACACGATACCAAATGACAAAAACCATAGCCAATATAACGGCAAATATCACTGTACTGACGTAAAGGCTTATGCCAAGTTTGTCAGTCAGAAAATCTGTGATTTGTATGCCAACAATACTAAAGATCACCACGGTTAACCAGTAAATCAGAGGGGTGTAATGACGCGTCCGTAATTGCATAAATAAAGCAGCCACTAGCAGCACAATCATCACACAACAAGTGACTCCTTGCCCCCAGCCAACAGTAACAGACAAAAAATCAGTCATTATTTCACCCGCTGTCGTGGACATTATTTTAATAATCCAAAAAGTTAATGTGAGCTCTGGGACTTTATTTAAGAAATGTTTAAAAGGCATAAAACCATCCACCTCAATGGGAACTTTCATAATGCGCGTATTAAGTTATTGATTTTTCTAGTTTCTCTAAAATAACTTAGCCCATCCATAGCGACTGCGTGATCTGAAATTGAGATAGATTCAAATCGATTTAGCCCCATAGTGCACGCATGGCGGGCACCTTTGACGGGACGGTCTCAACTAATCCGTGGTTTGAAACTTTACGTGCACCGGCCGCATTGCCCGCCACAAAATCCAAACAATAAATGGCATGGCCACGCCAGCCAAAATTTCAGGGCTAATCGCCAACCAACCCGCAGCTTTAAGTGCTTTACCCGCATATAGCACCAAGCTCACCATGTAGTAGGCAATCGCCGCAATCGAGAGCCCTTCAACCATGGTTTGCAAACGCAGTTGCAGCGCTCGTCTTCGCAGTCCGCTCCGAAAGTGACGTCAAACGTGCTTGCGAAGCTTCGACTGTTGCCATTGCGGGGATTAGTCTCTTTTGCAAATATTACCCCAAAATTTGAGAGCCCGACAAAGGCATATCGCGCAGTTTGGCTAAGCGCTGCTGCACCAAGCTGTAATAGGCGTGACTGGCAGAAAAGCGATAGCTATGCTGAGCAATCGCATACTCAACCTTTGCCGCGAGCGAGACCAAGGTGTCAAGCAAACTTTGATCTGAGCCTTGCTTATTTTACAAGCTCGCCGTGATCTGCGACAACTCTTGCTCAGCGAGGCTGAGCATGGGCGTGAGCTCTTTCGCCACAGGCAGACTGCGCAGAGTGCCATCAGGCGGTAAGTCTCCAGCTCAAGCAGGTGCTGCGAGAGCCTACCCGCAAGGGTTTGCGACATCGCAGGATCACAAAAAACAAGCAAACGCACAAAACCCGCAAGACTCAATCGAAAATCCGTCACAGCCCAAGAATGTACCTCACCAATTCGCGACACTAGCAAGGCGTGCTCGCCAAACCAGCGCTGCCCGCGCCGCATCAGCTCAGGCGGATCACGCAAATCGGCAGCCACCATGATCATTTGGATGGCCGCCACCGTTTGCCCAGGAATGCCTGCCAACCACTTGGTGGGCAGCGCCAGTTCGGTTAATAAATCGGGAATCTGTATCGATTCATCTTGCGTGGAGAGGGATAACGTCTGCACCAGCGAGTAACGTGTAAATTCGCTATGCCGCTCCCACTTGAGCGTATAGCCTGCGCCTCGCAGGCGCACAAAATTTCCGTCTAGCTCACTGCTCGCCAATGTCTCGTGCCCAGCCAAGCGTCGTAGATGCGCCAACTCCGCTTGCTGAGTGACATTCGCATGGCTAACGGCCACGTACGTCACCAGCGCTGGCAAGCGAATACGCGTCTAAGGCCTTGCGTGGATTTCGTTATGAAGCGCAGCACGCTGCGCGTCGTCCATCGGGAGGTAGTACTGAGGCAGCATAGGCTCCTATTGTCAGCGATACTGCGTATTTATTCATAACGCAAAACCATCACATGAGCTGCCGTCTACTGGCGACGAGGAAAACGTGTGGGAAGTGTCACGTTTAGAAACAAAAAAGCCCCGCACTTTCGTGCGAGGCCTTGTATCTAATGGCTCCTCGACCTGGGCTCGAACCAGGGACCTACGGATTAACAGTCCGGCGCTCTACCAACTGAGCTATCGAGGAACAAGCCTTCGATTATAGCTTGGGATTTTTCAATCGTCAAATGTTGGCGTCTCGACGCCTAATACTTTATGCAATTTAGGACTCGTCGTCGTGTACTGCAAATGAATTTTTTTATCAGGGAAGATAAACGGCGCAGCACCAAAAGCTGCCAAGGCGCACTCGTGAAAGCCTGACAAAATGAGTTTTTTCTTGCCAGGGTACGTATTGATATCGCCCACAGCGAAAATACCAGGCACATTGGTCGAGAATTTTTCGGTATCAACTTTGAGCTGTTTGCGCTCAATCTCTAGGCCCCAGTTGGCAATGGGCCCGAGCTTGGGCGAGAGACCAAAAAACACCAGCATCTCATCCATCGGCACCACGCGCGTCACGCCGTCGCCGCCTGTCACTTTTGCGCCGACAAGCTTGTCATCTTTTTCTTCGATACCGGTGACTTGACCCACAATGAATTGCATCTCATAGGCATCGCAAAGCTCTTTCATTTTGGCAACGCTAGCCGGTGAGGCTTTGAAACCATCGCGGCGGTGTACCAGAATCACGCTCTCAGCTTTGTTAACGCCACCGTCGTTGTTGCCTTCGCAGAAGTTCAAAGCCCAGTCGAGCGCCGAATCGCCACCACCTACGATGATGAGATTCTTGCCCTTGAAATCAGCAGGATTCTTAACTCTGTAGTGCATATGCGTTCCTTCATAGGTTTCAATACCTTCCACACGCAGCAAACGTGGTTGGAACGCTCCCACACCAGCAGCAATAAAGATCGTCTTCGTTAAAAACTGCGTGCCTTTGGAGGTTTCAATAAAGAACCTGCCATCGTCCTTCTTTTCAACAACGGTTACTTCTTGACCCAAGTGAAACGTCGCACCAAAAGGCTCAATTTGTTTGAGCAGAGAATTCGTCAACTCTTGCCCCGTGCACACAGGCACCGCTGGGATGTCATAAATCGGTTTATCTGGGTAGAGCTCGACGCATTGGCCGCCGACATGCTCTAACGAGTCAATGACGTGCGCTTTAATCTCTAAAAGACCCAGCTCAAATACCTGGAAAAGCCCTACGGGGCCTGCGCCTACGATGACGGCGTCGGTTTCAATAATCGTTGATGTACTCATGATGTTATTTGGTTGCCCCTACGGCAGTAGGGGAAATGTCGCAAAGCGACAAAGGGGTTGTTAGCGAACTAACTCCGCTAATTTATCTGTTTTATCTTTCCACAAATCCGCATCCGGCAGCGCAGGTTTACGTTTGGTAATCGACTTCCAGCCCGCAGCCCTTGCCAGCTCGACGTTCAGCTTGATAAAAGCGAGTTGATCGGGCGGCAAATCCTCTTCAGCATAGATGGCATTCACGGGGCATTCAGGGATGCAAACGGCGCAGTCAATGCACTCATCGGGATCGATGACCAGCATGTTTGGACCTTCGCGGAAGCAATCAACGGGGCAAACATCCACGCAGTCGGTATATTTACATTGGATACAGGATTCAGAAACGACGTGTGTCATGGTTTTCTTCTAGTTTGAAATTTAAAAATTAACGTTTGATTTTACCGAATAGCCCGATTAGCGAATCAAAACAGCGCCCGAGGTCTTATTCGTCACTGGATCAACCAAAATCATTGCACCCAAGATTCGCGACTGTGCATACGGCAAAGCGGGAATCCCTTGCGCCAATTGCAGTGTCACGCGGCCAATTGCATTTGGCTGAAGTTCGGTCGATGCTGTCTCGGTCAAGTCCGTGATATTCAGCACATGATCAATGGATTTAATTTTCGCTTTCACCCAGCGATGCCCGTGTAGGGCTTGATAGACGCGGCCTGCCACCAAGTCTTCGTCATCCATCCAAGCAACCGTGGCAATGATTTCCCGCTGTTCAGGGATAGCGTCCGCACCCAAAATCCAGTCGCCACGCGATAGATCAGCCTCTTGGTCGAGGATGATGCCAATGCTTTGCCCTGCCACTTGCGAAGCTAGCGATGTTCGCGTCGTGCTGAGCACTTGCACCACTTTGGCAGACTTACCACTGGGGAACAAAGTCACTGCCGCGCCAATACTAGCTTGGCCTGCGGCAATACGCCCCCAAAAAACACGCCGGCCTTGGCTGGTGTCAGAGGAGCTGGAGAACTTCTCCACCCACTGCACAGGCATGGCGAATGCCGCGCTAGTGTCTTCGGATTGATTCGGTAAAGTTTCTAATAGCTCTAAAAGAGAAGCGCCTGTATACCCGCACCAGCCTTTGGTTGCTGCCACCACATTCGTACCGATCAGTGCCGACATCGGAATAGTTGCCGTCGCGATGATTTTTGCTTCAGCACAAAACGCCTGCAAAGCCTTGCTGATATTTGCATACGCAAGCGCTGGGTCTTCGACAGCATCGAGTTTGTTAATGGCAAACACAATGCTAGGCACGCGAAGCAACTGCACCAGCAAACTGTGACGGCGCGTTTGCGGCAAGAGCGTGAGAGAAGGGTTTTTCCACTCCAACTTGCTCGCATCCACTAGCACCACAGCCGCGTCGGCGCTAGAGGCAGCCGTCACCATGTTGCGCGTGTATTGCTCGTGACCAGGTGCATCGCCAATGATAAATTTACGCGAAGGCGTTGCAAAGTAGCGATACGCCACGTCAATCGTAATGCCCTGCTCGCGCTCGGCAGCTAAGCCATCCGTTAATAGCGCTAAATCAGTTGTGCCGCTTTTGCTTACGCCCGCTAGCTGGTCTTGCAAGACGGACTTGCTATCCACCAGCAAGCGTCCAATGAGCGTGCTTTTGCCGTCATCGACTGAGCCGCAGGTGATAAATTTGAGGGCGGATAAAACCCCGCGGATCCCAGCCTTGGTGGCAGGGATGACTGCCTCGGTGTTTGTTGTGCTGGTAGTCATCAGAAATACCCCTCTTTTTTACGTTTTTCCATCGAGGCATCCGAAGTTTGATCGTCCATCCGCGTTGCGCCGCGCTCGCTAATATCTGCC
Source organism: Comamonadaceae bacterium (assembly GCA_947445115.1). GTDB lineage: Bacteria > Pseudomonadota > Gammaproteobacteria > Burkholderiales > Burkholderiaceae_C > JASGCK01. The sequence goes on from CANFCG010000048.1 coordinate 9,442, forward strand.
ACAATCGTTTCAATCACGATGTCCGCTGCATTTGCCGCCAAGCTCTCCACGGGTGCGGTGCAGGTGATGTCGCCGACGGTTCTAAAGCGCACGTTTTTAGTCACGACTACTTCACCCGCACGTGGCGGCGTGAGCGGCGTCACGGGCACGAGCAGTGCGCTGCCGAGGTCGTTAGCACCGCCACCGCTTCTGCGCACCACCACCTCACGCTTGTGCGTGTAGTAGATGCTTGGCAGCGCGATGTTTTCACGGTCAATGTATTGCCAGATGTCGAGCTCGGTCCAATTGGAGATGGGGAACACACGGAAATGTTCATCAGGCGCATGGCGTGTATTAAACAAATTCCACAGCTCGGGGCGCTGGTTTTTAGGCTGCCATTGCCCGAAGCTGTCTCGGTGGCTAAAGATGCGCTCCTTGGCACGCGCTTTTTCTTCGTCGCGCCGTGCGCCGCCAATCAAGGCGTCAAAACGGAATTCTTCAATGGCTTCTAGCAATGTCACCGATTGATGCGCATTCCGTGGCTCATCAGGTGTGCGAAGACGTACCGTACCACGCGCCATCGAGTCTTCCACGCTGCGCACGATGAGTTTTGCACCTAACTCTTCCGCTCGCAAGTCGCGAAAATCCGTCACTTCTGTGTAGTTGTGGCCTGTGTCGATCATCAAGAGCGGATACGGCAAGCCGCCGCCGCTAGATTTGGAACCGAACGCTTTTTCTGCGCATTTGAGCAGCACGAGGGAGTCTTTGCCACCAGAGAACAACAGCGTTGGGCGCTCGAACACGGCAGCCACTTCGCGCAAGATGAAGATGGTTTCTTCTTCTAACGCGTCTAGGTGTGAATTATTAAGTTGTGATGTAGTCATGCTTTATTTTTATGCCTTCACGTGCAAACCGCACTCTTTGGCGCTCTCGCCGTCCTTGCTCTCCCACCACCAGCGCCCTGCCCTAAAGTCCTCGCCAAGGCTAACGGCGCGGGTGCAGGGCTCGCAGCCAATGCTGGGATAAAACTTGTCATGCAGCGCGTTGTAAGGCACGTTGTTTTCAACGATGTAATGCAGCACATCGCCCCATGTCCAATCGACAAGCGGGTTGTATTTGGTGATTTTGGCGTCCGTCGTATCCACGGCGTGAACGTCAGCACGAGCGGCAGATTGTTCGGCTCGCATACCCGTCATCCAGGCCGAATAACCAGCAAGGGCGCGGCCTAGCGGCTCAACTTTGCGAATGTGGCAGCAAGCTTTGCGCAGCTCCAGCGACTCGCGCATCGCCAACTCGCCATTGGTTTTGACGAAATGAATAGCCTGTTCCTGAACAGGCTCAAACACACGCCAAGCCAAGCTAGATGTGGCCTGCGACTGAGCTAGTAGCGTTAATGTTTCGGCGTGTAGCTTGCCCGTATTGAGCACAAAGACATCCGCGGGAAACGCCTGCAAACCCAATTTGGCTTTGAGTGACTCCAGCAAATGTGTAATCACAACGTCTTCAGCACCAAGGCTAGAGGCTTGCGTGATGTGTGCATGCGTCAGCAAAGCGTCTTTCAAGACGGCTTGCGTATTGGTCAGCTTCTCAGCAAAATCTTTTGAGGCATTGGCCTGCAGGCCAACAGCAGAAAGGGTTCCCATCTATGCAACCTCGCGAGCGAAGTGCGGCGTGGCTTGCAACACATCGCCTTGGTAGAAATCGCCAAATAGTGCCAGCATACGCTTTGCCGCATCTAAGCTTTGCCCTTCGCGCAGAACAGCGGTGCTAAAGCCCGTGCGCTGCATCAATTGCAGTTGATCAACCAGCACATCACCCGTCGCGCGGAGTTCGCCCTTAAAGCCAAGGCGTTTGCGAATAAGCGCCGCTTGGCTGTAAGCACGGCCATCGGTAAATTTAGGAAAGTACAGTTCAATCACCGTAGCTTTGGCAATGTCCGCTTGCAAAGCAATCGGGTCTGCGTCATTGGCGATTTGAAGCGCATCCGCCGACTTATCCGAATTAAAAATTAATTCCATGCTACTCATACTGATTCCCCCACGGCTGGATGACGCGCTGCATTTGCGGCTGCTTTAAACGTCTCCATACCCACGCGTTTAAACGTGTCGATAAACAATTCTTTGGGCATGCGCTGCTCGCGGTAGTTCTCAATCACGGCTTCAATTACGCCCGTAACTTCTTCCGCCGAGAACGACGGGCCAACCGCTTTACCAGCCACCGATGCGCCGCTCATCGTGCTACCGTCCGAGCCACCCAGCGTGACTTGGTACCACTCTTTGCCATCTTTATCGACACCCAAAATACCGATGTGCCCACTGTGGTGGTGCCCGCAAGAATTGATACAGCCGCTGATGTGCAGGTCGATATCGCCAATGTCGTGCAGCTCGTCCAAGTCCTCGTAGCGCTCCATGATGCCTTCGGCAATTGGAATCGAGCGGGCATTTGCCAGCGCACAGTAGTCGCCGCCTGGGCAAGCAATCATGTCGGTGAGGAGGCCAATGTTCGTACGAGCTAGTCCCGCATCCTTTGCCGCAAGCCACAGTCCATATAGGTTCTCAGCCTGCACCCAAGGCAGCATCACGTTTTGATCATGCGTCACGCGAATTTCACCACACGAGAATTTGTCGGCGATATCAGCTACCGCATCGAGTTGCGCTGGCAACACATCGCCTGGCGCATAGCCTTCTCCCGTGATGCCAGCGCTTCGATTGATGAAGTGCTTCATAGAGAGCGTCACCGCACGTAGCGCAGGATTTTTGTGCGCACGCACGTTTTGCTTGAGCCAACGTTGATACGCGGGGTCGTTTGAATTTATTCCCCCCTGCGCAGTAGAGGGGATGTCACGAAGTGACAGGGGGGTCTGCCCCGCGTCGGCTACAACCCCTTTGTCGCTTTGCGACATTGCCCCTATTGCCATAGGGGCAAACAATGCAACAGGCTCAGCAAAAAACGCCGCCACCCTATCAAACTCCGCCTGCGTAATCGTATGTTTACCGCCATCATTAGCCAAAATCTGCGCGTACTCTGCTTCCACATCGTCGATGTATTGTTGGCCTTCAGACTTCACCAGAATCTTAATGCGCGCTTTGTAGATGTTGTCGCGCCGTCCGTAGCGGTTGTAGACGCGAATGACTGCTTCGCAGTAGTTCAAAATTTCTTGCCAAGGCAAAAACTCGCGTACAGCAGTCCCAATGGCAGGGGTTCGCCCCATGCCGCCACCTACAAAGACTTTGAAACCAACTTGCCCGGCTTCGTTTTTGAGCACATGCAAACCCACGTCGTGCCACGCCGTCGCCGCGCGGTCTTCGCTTGCACCCGTCACAGCAAACTTGAACTTACGCGGCAGATGCGCAAACTCGGGATGCAGCGTGCTCCATTGACGCAAAATTTCGCAAAACGGCCGTGGATCAACGATTTCGTCAGGCGCAATGCCAGCCAACGCATCGCTGGTGATATTGCGGATGCAATTGCCACTCGTTTGAATGCCGTGCATGTTGACGCTGGCGAGTAAATCCATCACGTCGGCGCTACGTGCCAATGGAATCCAGTTGTATTGAATGTTTTGGCGGGTTGTGAAGTGACCATAGCCACCGCGCCCATTGAACTGCGCACCGAACTCGTCGGTAGTGACATTATCAAACTCACGTGCAATTTTGGCGAGTACGCGCACTTGCGAACTCGACAGCTCGCCATAAGGCACAGCCACGCGCAGCATGGGCGCATGGCGCTGCACGTACCAGCCGTTTTGCAGACGCAGTGGGCGAAACTCGTCATCAGGCAGCGTACCGCCAAGGTGACGCTCTAGCTGGTCACGGTACTGCGCCGCTCGCAGCTTGACAAATTGCTTATCGAAATCGGTGTATTGATACATGGCTAAAAGGATGTGAGAAATTAAAGTGCGATCAATTTGATGCCAGCATAGGCAATCAAGAGGGATAGCAGTGTCCGAAGCGCCTTATCGGACCAACGGGAATTAAGCCTAGAGCCCAGCCA
>CANFCG010000049.1 GCA_947445115.1 Comamonadaceae bacterium
GACGGCAAGTCGCTCAAAACCGTTGAGAGTTTGCAAGGCGCAGACGGCTCGCTGCACCCTGTGCAAGAGGCGATGGTGTCGGTCCACGGCTCACAGTGCGGCTTTTGCACACCAGGCATTGTGATGAGCTTGGCTAACCTATCGGACACCCATGCCAAGTGCGGCACATGCCCAAGCCGACAACAAATTAACGATTCGCTGCAAGGCAATCTGTGCCGCTGCACGGGCTACAAACCCATTGTGGATGCGGCTTTGCAGGCAACGCCTACTAAGATTGAAGATGCTGCGGACGTTGCCCTGCTCAAAGAAATCCAGCGCCCAAATGAGGCAACGATTGGTCTTGATGGTCAAACCGTGATCGAGCCCGTGCTGCGTACCAAAAAGGGCAACGAGTTTGTCGCGCCAGCTACTACTGCCGAAGTCGCCGAGTATTTGCTCGCGCACCCCAAGGCGACTCTTCTTGCAGGCAGCACCGAAATTGGCTTGCAAGTGAACAAGCAATTTAGCCGCCCCGATTACATCGTGTACTTGGGCAACGTGACGGAACTCAAAACCACCCGCGAATCTGCGACAAACTGGACGATTGGCGCGGCGGTATCACTCACTACTGTCGAGTCCTTGGTTAGCACCGCCTACCCCGACTTCAGTGAGGTGCTACGCCGCTTTGGCTCGCCGCCCATTCGCTCCACCGCCACGCTGGCGGGCAATATCGCCAACGGCTCACCCATTGGTGACTCCATGCCCTGCTTGATGGCGCTGGATGCCGAGCTCGTTCTTCGCAAAGGGGACAAAACGCGCAAGGTTTCCATCAACACGTTCTATACAGGTATGAAAGCCAACGTGCTACAAAGCGGCGAGTTTATTGAGGCAGTGGTACTGCCGAAGCCCTTATCCAGCAAGGCTTTCAGAGCACATAAGGTCAGTAAGCGTTTCGATCAAGATATCTCGGCAACTTGCTGCGCGATGTCGTTTGAAGTCAAAAATGAGAAGTTCATAAACGTTCGTGTGGCCTACAACGGTCTCTCGCCGTATCCCATGCGTGCCGCCAAAATTGAAGCGGCAATTGAAGGCAAATCCGCAGATCAAATCTCTTCTGATTCGATTGACGACGCCATCGCGCAAAGCTTTACGGCGCGAGATGGACTCAGGGCAACGTGGGCGTATCGCTCGCTGGTGGCTCGCAATTTGGTGATGCAATTCCTTGAAGAAGCCACAAGTTCAAACCGCGAAGGAGTGACCGCATGAAAACGATTGACACCCCCATGAGCATTGGCTCTGCCAGCAAACACCAAGGTGAGCAAGGCAAAGAACTTGCGCACGAATCCGCGCATCTGCACGTCACCGGCAAAGCCGTCTACACCGACGATATCCCCGAGCTGCAAGGCACGTTGTACGGAGCTTTGGTGCTATCGCCCACGGCGCACGGTGAACTCATCGGTGAGGGCATTGACCGTGCCGCCATTCTTGCCATGCACGGCGTGGTGGCGGTGTTTACTGCTGCCGACATTCCTGGCGAAAACAATTGCGGCCCGATCATTCACGACGACCCGTTTCTAGCTGCTGGCAAGGTTGAATACCTCGGACAGCCCATTGCGCTAGTGATTGCACGCGACATGCTTTATGCACGGGAAGCTGCCAAAGCGGCCAAGGTGTCGGTCAAAGAATTGCCTGCGATTCTGACAATTGACGAAGCGATGGCAGCCAAAAACTTCATCATGCCCGCCAAAGGAATCACAAGGGGAGCGCCTGCCGAGGCCATAGCCAGCGCGCCCTACAAGCTGTCGGGCCGTACCGAATGCGGCCAACAAGAACAGTTTTATTTGGAAGGCATGGTGACCTACGCCGTGCCGCGCGAAGACGACCAACTCACGCTTTACGTCTCCACCCAGCACCCCGATGGCAACCAGCGCGAAGCCGCGGCGGCTCTCAACCTCACCACCAACGATGTCGAAGTGATTTGCCGCCGCATGGGCGGTGCGTTTGGCGGCAAAGAAGGCCAAGCGTCTATCTTTAGTCAGTCCGCAGCACTGGCGGCATTCAAACTGAAGCGTCCCGTCAAGCTGCGTGCCAATCGCGATGACGACATGATGATCACGGGTAAGCGGCACGATTTCCGCTTGGACTACGAATGCGGCTACGACGCATCAGGTCGCATTCTCGGCGTGGACTTTGTGCTCGCATCACGCTGCGGCTACAGCACCGATTTTTCAGGCCCCGTCAACGACCGTGCGCTCTTACACATCGACAACTGCTACTACTTGCCGAACCTGTCCATCATTGGTCACCGCTGCAAAACGAACATGCAAAGCGCGACGGCATTCCGTGGCTTCGGTGGCCCGCAAGGCATGTTTGGTATCGAGACCGTGATTGAGCAAATCGCCAACAAACTAAGGCTTGATCCGCTGGACGTGCGCAAAGCGAATTTATACCAAGACCCCAAAATCTCGGGCAATCCTGAATCATTGACGACCCAGTACAACCAAGAAATTGAAGACTGGATTGGCGACAAAGTGATTGGCCAATTGGAAGTCGAATCAAACTACCGCGCACGCCGTGCGGACATGATCGCTTTCAACAAAACCAGCAAATATAAAAAACGCGGCATGTCCCTCGTACCGCTCAAGTTTGGCATTAGCTTTACCGCGACCATGCTGAACCAAGGTGCGGCTTTGGTGAACATTTACCAAGATGGCTCTGTCAGCGTCAACCACGGCGGCACCGAGATGGGACAGGGCTTGAACACCAAGATGGCGCAGGTGGCGGCAGATGGACTTCGCATTACCGTGGATCGCGTGCGCGTGACGGCGACCGATACGCAAAAAGTGCCCAACGCCAGTGCCACAGCGGCTTCCAGCGGTGCGGACATCAACGGCGCGGCGATTATGGACGCCACGCGCCAGCTGCGCGAGCGACTCGATAAATTGGACGCAGGGCGCAATTTACCATGGACGGATTTAGTCAAACAAGCATGGCTCAACCGCGTGCAGCTGGGTCAAACGGGCTATTACATGACGCCCGATATCCAATACGACTTTGCGACGCTTCAAGGCAAAGCCTTCTATTACTTCTGCTACGGCGCAGCCGTGACCGAGACCGAAATCGACACCCGCACAGGCGAGTGGTGGCTAAAAAAAGTGGACATCGTGCACGACGTCGGGCAGTCGATTAATCCCGCCATCGACAAAGGTCAGATAGAGGGCGCATACGTGCAAGGCATGGGCTGGCTAACGATGGAAGAGTGCATTTGGGATATGAAAAAAGGCACGCAAAACTACGGCAAGCTGCTCACGCACGGCCCTAGCACTTACAAAATCCCCGTCGCATCCGACATCCCCGAGCATTTCAACGTCTCGTTCTTTGAATGCCAAAACATCAAACCCACGCCCTTCAGAAGCAAAGCCGTCGGCGAGCCACCGCTGATGCTGGCGCTGTCGGCGTACTTCTCGCTGCGGGATGCGGTCGTCGCGGCAGGGGGTAATCAGAACCTCGTGTCGATGGATGCACCTGCGACGCCTGAGCGGATTTTGATGGCGTGTGAACAAGCAAAACGAAAGTCTCTATGACCGCAAGCACCCTCTTCTCCGCCACCATCGCTGGCTCACTCCCAAAACCCGCGTGGCTATCTGAGACCAACAAGCTGTGGCCCAAATGGATGGCTGAGGGCGACGACCTCGCGCAAGCCAAGCTGGACGCGACTTTGCTGTGGATTAAGGCGCAAGAAGACGCAGGGCTTGGCGTGATTGGTGACGGCGAGCAATCGCGTCAGCACTTTGTGCATGGCTTTTTAGAGCAGGTGAATGGCATCGACTTCGAGCACAAAGTCACCATGGGTATTCGCAACAACCGCTACGACGCACAAGTGCCGCAAGTGGTTGCGCCGCTTACGCTCAAAGGCCGTGTGCACGGCACGGAAGCACGGTTTTTGCGAGCGCACACGACACGCGAAATCAAGTTCACGATGCCCGGCCCCATGACCATCATCGACACCGTGGCGGACAAGTTTTATGGCGACAAAAAGACGATGGCGTTTGCCTTTGCCGATTTGCTCAACCAAGAGGCACGGGCGCTAGAAGCCGAGGGTGTGGACATCATCCAATTTGACGAGCCTGCGTTTAACGTTTTCATGGCAGACGCTGCCACGTGGGGAGTCGAGGCACTGGAGCGAGCCACGGCTGGCCTGACCTGCACCACGGCGGTTCACATTTGCTACGGCTACGGCATCAAGGCGAATGACGATTGGAAGGACACACTGGGCGACCAATGGCGGCAGTACGAGCAGGTGTTTCCAGCACTTGCGAAAAGCTCGATCGACCAAGTCAGCCTAGAGTGCTATCACTCGCACGTGCCGCCTGAGCTGATGAAGCTGTTAGAAGGCAAAGACGTGATGGTCGGCGTGATTGATGTGGCAAGCGACGTGATCGAAACGCCCGAGCAAGTGGCAGACACCATTGGCAAAGCCTTGCAATACGTGCGCAAAGACAAGCTATTCCCATGCACCAACTGCGGCCTTGCGCCCATGAGCCGCGAAGTCGCCATGGCCAAGCTGGCGGCGCTGGGTTCGGGTGCAGCTTTGGCGCGCAGTCGTTACGCTTGAGGCTTGCAGGCGATAATCTTGCCATGCGCCTTACCCCTCACGAACAAGCCGTTATCAAAGCCGCGAGCCTTGCGCACTTTGACGCGCCTGTGCGGTTGTTTGGCTCACGGTTAGTTGACACCAGACGAGGCGGCGATATTGATTTGTATATTGAAAGCCCCTTAAAGGGCGACCAAGCTTTTGCTCGTGAACTTGCCATGACCGCTGATATTTGGCGCCAGCTGGGTGAGCAAAAAATTGACATCGTCGTCAGTGATGGGGAGCACCTACTGCCTATCCATGAACTGGCCAGACAAGACGGAGTATGGCTATGAGCTTGCCCTTAAAAGACGCTCTGCGCCAATGCCGAAGTCATGCCGAGTATTTGCAAAGCGCCATGCGCGACATCCCAATGCCCATCTCGGAAGCCTTGCTGGACGAGGCGATGCCAAGCGTCATTCGTGCCATCGATCAAATGGTTTTGCGCTTCACCAAATTGCAAGATACGATGGGAGAGCACGTTCTGCGTGGCTTTTCAGTGGGTGTTTTGTTAGAGCCTGTAGAAGATGCCCCGCTAGCAGATGTGCTCTCGCTGCTCGACAAACACCAATTTTTATCGGTCAACGATTGGTTGAAACAGCGTAAATTGCGCAACGCACTGACGCACGAATATCCAGACCAAGCGGATCGCCAAGCCGCGGCTTTGAACGCTACGCTACGCGCCAGCGAGCAACTCATTGCTTGGCTTACGACCTTTGAAACGCGTACCCCATGAAAATCAATTTCACAAAAATGCAGGGCGCAGGCAACGACTTTGTGGTGCTGGACGAAACGCGTGCACGCCTTAATCTCAGCCCTGACCAATACAAACAATTGGGCGACCGTCACTTTGGCGTGGGCGCCGATCAAATCTTAACCGTGCGTACAGCCTCCACATCTGATGTTGATTTTGATTACGTCATCCACAACAACGACGGCGGCGAGGTCGAGCAGTGCGGCAACGGCGCACGCTGCTTTGTGCGCTTTGTGCGAAGCATGGGATTGACGGATAAAACGACGGTCAAGGTTCGCACCAAAAGCGGCGTTCTCACACTGACGGAAAACGCGGACGGACAAGTGACCGTGGATATGGGTGCGCCCATTTTTGAAGCCGCGCAAATTCCGTATGTTGCTCCTTTGGTCAAAATGAAAACAGAATGGGACTACGTCGTCTCCATGGGCAACCCGCACGCTGTGTGCTTGGTCGATGACGTGGAAGCCACGCCCGTATTGACCTTGGGGCCGATGATTCAAGCGAACGCCGCATTCCCGCAAGGCGTCAACGTCGGGTTTATGCAGATGGTTAGCCGCAGTGAAATCAAATTACGCGTCTTTGAGCGCGGCGCTGGCGAAACGCTGGCCTGCGGCACGGGCGCTTGCGGCGCTGTGGTGGCGGGCATTCAGCTCGGGCTTTTAGATAGCACCGTGCGGGTGCGCACGCACGGCGGCAATCTCACGATTTCGTGGAACGCCTCAAGCCCGAATAGCTCGGTCATGATGACGGGGCCGGCGACAACGGTTTACCAAGGTACGATTGAGCTATGAACATCAACGAAGACGATATTTCCGATTACTTACTCAATACACCCGATTTTTTTGTGCGCCACGCCGAACTATTGGCGTCGATTCAACTGACCCATCCGCACAGCGGCCGCGCGATTAGTTTGGCGGACCGGCAAATGGAGCTGCACCGCGAAAAGTTTAAAGCGCTCGAGCTCAAGCACGGCAACTTGCTGCGCGTGGGCAAAGATAACGTGGCGCTTGCTGGCAAGCTGCACCAGTGGATGCTGGGGTTGTTCATCTACGCGGGCACAGACGCGGCCAAAGACCAACTCACCAGCAGCTTGCAAAGTATTTTTGATGTGCCTCAGGCTGCGGTCGATAGCTCAGAGGCCGCACGGGACGTGGCCTCCCAGATGACGGCGCCCACTTGCGGCTTGGCTGCCGAAGCCTTTTTTCAAAAAGCCAACGTCCTGCAAGCGTTGCCAGACGCCGCCGCGGCACACTCGCTCGCCGTCATTCCAATGCCCAGTGTGGGATTGCTCGTTTTGGCGTCCAGCGACCCAAATCGCTTTACAGCCGCAATGGGTACGGAGTTTTTAACCCGCCTCGGGGAGCTCGCCCATGCAGCTCTCGTCGCCTAAAGACCCTTCGGGGCTAGTTGCCAGCTATTTGCAGCACGTTCGCGTGGGCAAGCGCCTAGCGAGCAAGACGGTCGATCTCTACGCGCACGAACTCGCACGGCTACAAAGCCTGTGCGACGACCAAAATGTGAACTTGACCGACGTGCAAAACCTGCACATCCGCCGCTGGGTTGCTAGCAGCCACAGCTCGGGCAAGGGCTCTAAAACGCTGGCGCTGCAACTGTCTAGCTGGCGCGGGTTTTATAAATGGTTGATTACCAATGGCGACATCACGCACAACCCATGCCTAGATGTCAAGCCGCCCAAAGCCGCCAAGCCACTGCCCAAAGCGCTAGCGGTGGATGCTGCTGTGGCGCTGGCGCAGTACCGGAATGACTCAGCAATGGACGCACTTATCGTCGAACTCCTCTACGGCTGCGGTCTGCGAGTGAGCGAGCTGGTCGGGCTTGACCTTGCCGCCAGCGCGGACGCGATGCGGGAAGGCCGTGGCTGGATTGACGAGCAAGCCGGCGAAGTCCACGTCTTTGGCAAAGGCAGCAAGCGCCGCATGGTGCCGCTGGGTGCTAAGGCTTTGGATGCACTGCTGGCCTACAAGCCTTACCGAATCGGGCTTAGCAAGGATGGCACGCTAGACGCCTCGTTATTACTGGGTCCCAAAGGCAAGCGCCTCACAAGGCAAGCGGTATGGAGCTTGCTGCGAAGCCGCAGTTTGGCGGCAGGACTCACCTCCCCCGTGCATCCGCACATGCTGCGTCACAGCTTTGCCAGCCATGTGCTCCAGTCCAGCGGCGATTTGCGTGCCGTGCAAGAGCTGCTGGGGCACAGCTCGATTGCCAGCACGCAGGTTTATACGCGGCTCGATTTTCAGCACTTGGCAAAAATTTACGACAATAGCCATCCGAGGGCGAAACTAAAGACAACCCCTTTGTCCGCTAGTGCGGACATTTCCCCTACTGCGCAGGGGCAAACTTTGAAAGAACAATCATGATTTTGGTGACCGGCGGCGCGGGTTTTATTGGTAGCAATTTCGTACTCGACTGGTTCGAGCAAAGCGGCGAGTCCGTCGTCAATTTAGATGCACTCACTTACGCGGGAAACCCCGCCAATCTTGCGTCCTTGCAAGGTAATGGCAATCACGCGCTGGTGCAAGGGGACATTGGCGACGCCGCATTGGTGGACTCGTTACTCAAGATTCACCAACCCCGTGCTGTGCTCAACTTTGCTGCCGAGTCGCACGTCGATCGCTCCATCCATGCGCCCGAGGACTTCATCCAAACCAATGTCGTGGGCACGTTTCGCTTGCTGGAGTCGGTACGCGCCTACTGGAGTGGTTTGCCTGAGCCTGAAAAATCGGCTTTTCGCTTTTTGCACGTCTCCACCGACGAGGTGTACGGCTCGCTCTCAGCCACCGATGCGCCCTTCACCGAAACCAACCGATACGAGCCCAATAGCCCGTACAGCGCATCAAAGGCGGCTAGCGATCACTTAGTGCGCGCCTACCACCACACCTACGGCCTGCCCGTTCTCACCACCAATTGCAGCAACAACTACGGGCCGCTACATTTCCCTGAAAAGCTGATTCCACTGTGCATCCACAACGCCTTGACTGGTAAGGCTTTGCCCATCTATGGCGATGGGCAGCAAGTGCGCGATTGGCTCTATGTGCGCGACCATTGCAGCGCGATTCGTCGCGTGTTAGAAGCTGGCCGCTTGGGCGAGGTTTACAACGTGGGCGGCTGGAACGAAAAAGCCAATCTGGATGTGGTGCGCACACTGTGTAGCGTGCTGGACGAAATGAGTCCACGCGCGGATGGCAAGCCGTATGCCGAGCAAATCACTTACGTCAAAGACCGCCCTGGACACGACCGCCGCTACGCGATTGATGCCAGCAAGATTGAGCGCGAACTAGGTTGGAAGCCAGCCGAAACATTTGAAACAGGAATCCGCAAAACCGTGCGTTGGTACTTAGACAACACCGCGTGGGTTGAAGGCGTGACTAGCGGCGCGTACAAAAATTGGACAGCGAAACAGTATGACTAAATCAATTGGGGACAGACCCCAATTAAATATTCTGTTGTTGGGTAAAGACGGCCAACTTGGGCTTGAATTACAACGCAGCCTAGCGCCGCTTGGAAATATCACCGCTTGGGGACGTGCAGAGTGCGACCTGTCGCAAACCGATTCGCTCTACGCAAAAGTTGTTGCCGCTAAGCCAGACGTCATCGTCAACGCTGCGGCCTACACCGCCGTGGATAAAGCTGAAACTGAACCCGCGCTTGCCCACGCCATCAACGCTGCCGCACCCGCCATACTGGCACAAGCCACGCTGGATATGGGCTCGCAGGGCGGGGGCTGCAGGCTGATTCACTATTCCACCGATTATGTTTTTAATGGTTCAGGTAGCACACCTTGGACAGAAGATGCGGCAACTAACCCGCTCAATGTTTATGGCAAAACCAAATTGGCAGGTGAGCAAGCCATTGCCGCCAGCGGTTGCAATCATTTGATTTTTCGCACCAGTTGGGTCTACGCCAAAGAGGGCAGCAACTTCGCCAAGACCATGCTGCGCTTGGCCTCAGAGCGTGATGCGCTATCCGTGATTGACGATC
>CANFCG010000050.1 GCA_947445115.1 Comamonadaceae bacterium
ATGCGTGATTTTGCGACGTTTGCTAAGCAAACAGGGAATGAACTCTTAGAGCAGCAAACCGTGGGTAATGCGTTTATTCACGTGCTCAAGCGGCGCTAGGCGCAACTAAGCGCCTGTATTTCGCCCACAGCGATTCATTGTTTTCAATGTGTGCGGGGTTGAGTGGGATGCAATCGACTGGGCAGACTTGCACGCACTGCGGCTCATCAAAATGCCCGACGCACTCGGTGCATTTGTGCGGATCAATCTCGTAGATTTCCTCACCCAAATAAATCGCCTCGTTAGGGCATTCGGGCTCGCACACATCGCAATTGATGCACTGATCAGTAATCATCAAAGCCATGGGGTTTATTGCTCCTACGCAGTAGGGAAAATGTCAGCGCGAGCTGACAAAGGGGTGGTTTTTAGCGCAACCAACACATTCGCACTCACCATCTGCGTGACATCGCCACCCAGCTTAGCAATTTCGCGTACCAAGGTCGAGCTAATGCATTGCACGTTTGGCGTTGGCAGCAAGAACACCGTTTCGACGGAAGGTAGCATTTTTTGATTCATCGCAGCCATTTGCGCTTCGTAATCAAGGTCAGTGCTATTTCTCACGCCGCGCACGATGGCCGTTGCATGCTGGGCTTTGCAAAAATCCACAATCAAACCATCAAATGGCTGGACAGCCACGTTGGCTATGGCTTTGCAGGCTTCCCGTACTTGTGCGATGCGTTCATCTAACGTAAACATCGTCTTTTTATGATGCGCAATAGACACCGCAATGATCAGGGTGTCGAATAGTTTTGCCGAGCGTGCCACGATGTCGAGATGCCCGAGCGTGATCGGGTCAAACGTACCGCTGTAGATCCCAATTCGTTTGTTCATGATGCCATTATCCCTTTTGTAGCAAATGGTAGCAAACCATACCCGCCTTGCCTTGGCGCGAGATCGTTAAATCCAAGGGCGCAATTTCCTCATTTGTCCACACACGATCCGATTCCAAATAAACAAAACCACCAAGCTTGGTGATGCGCGACGCGGCTTTGAGCGCAGGCATAAACAAATCAGATTGAAACGGAGGATCTAAAAACACCACATCTACGCTGCCTGCAGCTAACCGCCCCATTTGGGCAATCGCATCACCTTGAATGATTTGGATATTGTTTGCAGCAAGCTGTGTCCGCAGGCCAATCAGAGAGCGGCATAGCGATGGGTCTTGCTCGCAGACCAATACCGATGTGGCTTTGCGCGACGCAGCTTCAAAACCAAGCGCGCCAGTGCCTGCAAAGGCATCCACACAGGCTAGTCCCGTGAGGTCTTGCCCCAACCAGTTGAACAAGGTCTCGCGCACGCGGTTCGGCGTAGGGCGTAGACCTTCCTTGGCCGCAACAGGCAAGAGGCTGCGCTTCCACTGTCCGCCAATGATGCGAATTTCGCCGTGCGTAGAGACAGTGGTCTTGGGCTTTTTGGCGGGCTTCATGTCTCTTTCGAAATACTAATGGTCGGAAACTTGCTAGAAAAATCCTTGGCTTTAGCCGCAATCTTGATCGCCATTTGCTGCGCAATCCCTTTGTAGATAAGGGCGACGTCGCCATCAGGGTCCGCAACCACAGTCGGTTTGCCGCTATCGGCCTCTTGCCGGATTTGCATTTTGAGCGGCAGCGCACCCAAATAATCCATCCCAAAATCAGCGGCCATTTTTTTGCCACCATCGACGCCAAAGATGTGCTCGGCGTGGCCGCAGTTCGTGCAGATGTGTACAGCCATATTCTCCACAATGCCCAAAATCGGCACGCCGACTTTTTCAAACATCTTGATGCCTTTTTTGGCATCGAGCAGCGCAATGTCTTGCGGCGTGGTCACAATCACCGCGCCCGTCATGGGCACGCGCTGCGAGAGCGTGAGCGCAATGTCGCCCGTGCCTGGGGGCATATCGACGATGAGGTAGTCCAAATTACCCCAATTGGTTTGGCGTAGCAGTTGCTCAAGCGCCTGCGTCGCCATAGGGCCACGCCAAATCATGGCTTCGTCTTTGGCGACTAAAAACCCGATTGACATGACTTCGACTCCGTAGTTCTTCATCGGCTCCATTGTTTTGCCATCTGTGGTGTCTGGGCGGCCGTCTAGCCCCATCATCATGGGCTGCGATGGGCCATAAATGTCCGCGTCCAAAATACCGACCGATGCGCCTTCCGCTGCCAAAGCCAGCGCGAGGTTGGCTGCGGTAGTGCTCTTGCCCACGCCGCCTTTGCCCGAGGCAACGGCGATGATATTCTTCACATTCGGCAGCAGTGCCACCCCGCGCTGGGCCGCGTGTGCCACGACGTTGGTCGTGATCGTCACGTCAACCTTGGTCACGCCTGCAACTGTTTTGCCCGCAGCAATAAGAGCAGCAGAAATCGCCGAATGTTGGCTTTTGGCAGGGTAGCCCATCTCCACGTGCAGTGAAACATGATCATGCGTCACGGTGAGATTTTTGATTTGTTTGGTAAAGACGAAGTCCTTGCCCGTGTTCGGGTCTAGGACAGTTGCGAGGGCTTGGTGGATGGATTCTGGTGATGGATTTTGCATAACTGCCAAGTGTACCGTTCACAGCAGCGCAAGCCTCCTAAAATAGGGGGATGTCTACACCTGCCAAAGCCTCCTCCTCGCCATCTCCCCGCCAACTCTTCGTTACCACCGCATTGCCTTACGCCAATGGCAATTTCCACATCGGCCACATCATGGAATACATCCAGGCCGATATTTGGGTGCGCAGCCAGCGCATGGCAGGGCACGAGGTGAACTTCGTTTGCGCAGACGACGCGCACGGCGCGCCTATCATGATTGCGGCGCAAAAAGCAGGCGTCACGCCGCGTGCGTTTGTGGACAACATCGCAGCAGGCCGTGCGCAATATCTGGATGGCTTTCACATCCAATTTGACAATTGGAGCCACACCGATAGCGAAGAGAACCATGTGCTTGCGAAAGAGATTTATCTCGATCTCAAAAAAGCAGGCTTGATTGAAATCAAAAGCATTGATCAATTTTTCGATCCCGAGGCGCTAGAGGGCAAAGGCATGTTCCTCGCCGACCGTTACATCAAAGGCGAATGCCCCAAGTGCGGTGCGAAGGATCAGTATGGCGACAACTGCGAAAACTGCGGCGCGGTCTATGCGCCGACCGACCTCAAGAATCCTTATTCGGCGCTGTCTGGCGCAACGCCCGTGCTCAAAGCGTCGGAGCACTTCTTCTTCAAGCTGTCCGACCCGCGCTGCGTTGAGTTTTTAGAAAAATGGACTCAAGATGGCAAGTTGCAACCCGAAGTGGCGAACAAAGTCAAAGAGTGGTTTAGCACGCGCACTAACGCGGACGGCACAACCAGCACGGGGCTGGGCGATTGGGACATTAGCCGAGATGCTCCGTACTTTGGCATTGAGATTCCAGATGCGCCAGGTAAGTATTTTTATGTGTGGCTCGATGCGCCCGTGGGTTACCTTGCGTCGCTTAAAAACTTGCTGGATAAGCGCAAGAAATCGGGAGGAATAGACTTCAACGCGTACATGGCAAACCCAAACCTAGAGCAATACCATTTCATCGGCAAAGACATCGTGACATTCCACACGCTCTTCTGGCCTGCGATGCTGAAATTTAGCGGGCGTAAAACGCCTGACAACATTTTTGTGCACGGTTTCTTGACCGTGAACAACGGCGAAAAAATGAGTAAAAGCCGTGGCACAGGACTTGACCCGATGAAGTATTTAGGTCTTGGCATGAATCCCGAGTGGCTGCGTTATTACTTGGCGACTAAGCTGTCTGCTAAAAATGAAGATATTGATTTCAATGCCGATGACTTTATGGCTCGTGTTAACAGCGATTTGATTGGAAAGTACGTCAACATTGCTAGTCGAGCAGCAAGCTTTATTTCAAAATATTTCGATGGGCAATTGAGATATGAAGGCGATACAACGTATTTGATGCAAGGTGCTATATCAGCAGCCGTTTTGGTAAAAGAATCTTACGAAAGCCGTGAATATGGCAAGGCTCTACGCGACATTATGGCTATAGCCGATAGGATAAATGCTGAATTTGATGCGGCTAAACCATGGCTCTTGGCTAAAGACGAAACTCAGCGAATTGCACTCCAAGACATTTGTTCCAAAGTTCTGCACGGCTTTAAGTTGCTCTCTGTGCTCTTGACGCCGGTTTTACCAGCGCTGACTGAACAAGTGGCAAAAAATCTTTTCAACCTAGATCGTTCATTTGATTGGACCGATGCGGCTCCATTACCAACTGCAATTGCGCCGTATCAGCATCTCATGCAGCGCGTAGACATCAAACAACTAGATGCTTTATTTGAAGCGCCAGCCGTTGTAGAAACTGCCCCACAAGCCACACTGGATAAGGCTTCCACGAGTGCCGTTTCGATTGAACCACTTGCACCCGAAATCACGATTGATGATTTTTCTAAGGTTGATCTGCGTATTGCCAAGATCGTCAATTGCGAAGCAGTGGAGGGATCAACCAAGCTCTTGCGTCTGACGTTGGATGCGGGCGAAGGCACTGACCCAGAGGGGAATCCTGTCACTCGCAATGTCTTTAGCGGCATCGCCAGCCACTACAAACCAGTCGACTTGATTGGTAAGCACACCGTGATGGTCGCCAACCTTGCGCCGCGCAAGATGAAGTTTGGCGTGTCGGAGGGCATGGTGCTGGCTGCTAGTTCTGCGGATGAAAAATCCAACCCTGGCATTTATGTACTAGAGCCTGTCGTTGGAGCCCAGCCCGGGATGCGAATTCGTTAATTAACCCGAAGCATGACTGGCGTCTTGTGCATCGAGCCATGTCGCCGTACGAATGACGACTTTGTCTGGATCAAAAACAACGCCAAAAAACATGGCTTTGTTTGTCGCATTGCGCCAGCGCCACTGATAATTTAACTCATTAGGCTTTAAGTCGTAAGTGACCGTCTGATGTGGCTTGCCAAGAATCTGAACCACTTCTATCTCTAGCATGCCGACTGTAATTTTTTCAAAATTCTCAGGTTGTAAACGCCTGCGTTCGGCATCCCATGCGGGATCGCAGCCAATTAGCCCTAGCAACGAGGCAAAAATTCCCATAGTCAACAAACTCCTCTTACGTGTATCCATGCAATCTCCAAAATTAACGTCGCGATAAGACGCTTCTGCCTTTTGCTTGTTCAGGATCGGGCCAAGTTTCTGTGCGAATGACCTGCCATTTTTGGTCAAATACAGCACTAAAAATCATGAATCTGTTCCATTCATCTCTACAGCGCCAATTGACATAAGTCTCGGTAGGTTTGAGTGCGTACGTGACCTCTCTCCAAGGCTCGCCCAAATGAAGCAGAACCTCGGGCTTGGACATTCCCGGTACAACGCTAGCTAGAACGGGCGGAGTGAGAACTCGGTATTTAGGTGATGTGGTTGTATAGACCGTGCAGCCTTGTAGTCCTAGCAACACGGCGAAAGACAAAAGAATAAAAAAGCGAGGCATAGTCATTGGCAGCTCCTTGCGTAAAATGCACTCAAGAGATTTCTAAATCCCTCACCCTTCACCATAAACCACCACGATCCACTCTTTTATTATGAACCCCTTTCGCCGCCCCGACTACCAATCCGAAATCACGCAGTTCATTGACCAGCTGAAAGCAGACAAGCCCACGCTAGAAGCCGAGCAATTGGCCGGGCGTGCGCTACTGTGGGATAAGGCGATTAAACGTGATGCAGCTGCCGATATCGCTGCTGGCAGTGTGGCGCAAAAACCCTACGTTTACGGCTCTAAGTAAGCATGCAATCAGAGCTGGATGCCGCGCTAGCACCTGATTTGCCGATGGTGGTCGATCAGGTGGCGCTTGCCAAGCTCTATGGCGAGCCCTTGTTCGCCATGCCGCAGGATTTGTACATCCCGCCCGATGCGCTTGAGGTTTTTTTAGAAGCGTTTGAAGGCCCGCTCGATTTGCTGCTGTATCTCATCCGCAAGCAAAACTTCAACATTCTCGATATTCCGATGGCGGCGCTGACCAAGCAGTATCTGGGCTATGTTGAAGAGATTAAGAATCACAACCTAGAGTTGGCTGCCGAGTATTTGCTGATGGCGGCGATGCTGATTGAAATCAAATCCCGCATGCTCTTGCCGCCCAAGCCCACAGCGGATGGCGCGGAGGGCGAAGACCCACGTGCTGAATTGACTCGTCGCCTGCTGGCTTACGAGCAAACCAAGATTCAAGCCGCGCAGATTAACGAATTACCCCAACTGGGACGCGATTTTTTGCGGACCGAGGTGTTTATTGAGCAATCATTAGCACCGCGCTGGCCCGACGTTCATGCGGTCGATTTGCGTGAAGCGTGGACCGATTTGGTGCGTCGTGCCAAGCTGGTGACGAACCACAAAATTTCGCGCGAAGCGTTATCTGTACGTGAGTACATGAGTCACTTGCTACGCCAACTGACCGAGAGCCAGCAAAGCGGCCGTCCGTTTGCGCCCTTTGAAAGCTTGTTCGATCCTGAAAAGGGCATCCCCGTTTTGGTGGTTACGTTTGTGGCGATGCTAGAGCTATCGCGCGAAGCGTTGATTGAGATCACACAAGCCGAGGCATTCGCCCCGATCTATGTGCGCCTAGCCTATTCGCCGATCGAAGCTTTATAAGCACGTCATTCCCGCGAAGGCGCGGGAATCCAAAACAAATCAATCGTTAGCCGCAGGCACCGCAGCGGCATCGGCCTGTTGCTGCTCGTACATTGCTTGAAAATTAATTTCTGACAAATGCACCGGCGGAAAGCCCGCGCGATTAATGATGTCCGCCACGTTGCTACGCAAATAGGGATAAATAATTTGCGGGCAAGCAATGCCAAAAATAGGACCCATTTGGTCAGCCGTTAGGTTGCGGACTTCAAAAATACCCGCTTGCGTGGCTTCTACTAAAAACACAGTTTTTTCTTTGATCGAAGTTTGTACGGTCGCTGTCACGCTGACTTCAAAGACGCCATCTACTACGGGCAAGGTTGCAATGCTGAGCTGCACGTCTAGCGCGGGCTGCTCAGAATCTAAAAACACTGCCGGCGAATTAGGCTGTTCGAGTGACAGCTCTTTTAAATACACGCGCTGAATTTGAAAAACGGGATCTAGGTTAGGGGTGTCGGGTAGCGTTGCCATGAGGTTGCTTTCTTACTTTTTAAATTAACTGTTGATAAGGGGAATTAGGGTACCTGCGTGGTCAAGCGCGATCAGGTCGTCGCAGCCGCCTACGTGCGTGCTGCCAATGTAGATTTGCGGCACGGTGCGCCGACCCGTAGCCTGCATCATTTGATCACGGGCTACGGCATCTTGGTCGATACGAATTTCTTCAATCTCGCTCACGCCTCTGGATTTGAGGATTTGCTTGGCGCGGATGCAAAACGGGCATACCGCGGTGGTGTACATCTTGACGGCTTGCATGAGATATCCTTGTTTTTGTTTAGTTGGCAGCTTTTTCGATTGGCAAATTCGCATCGCGCCAAGCCTTGAGTCCACCGCTGAGGTTTTGCGCGTTGGCATAACCCAATTTTTGAGCGGTTGCAGTCGCAGTTGCGGAGCGCTTACCCATAGCGCAGATAAAAATAATCGGCAGATCTTTCTTCTTCACAGTCGCACCCAGCTTGGCTTCCAGCTCGCCCAGAGGAATGTTTTTAGCACCTTTGGCGTGAGCGGCAGCAAACTCGTCGGCATTGCTCACGTCAATTAAAACAGCGCGTTCGCGGTTAATCAGTTGCACCGCGTTTTGCGGTGTGAGACCGTTGGCGCTCTCTTTGATGAGTGGCCACACTAGTAATCCACCCGAGGTGAGGGCAACCAAAATCAGATGCCAGTTTTCGATAAAAAATTTCACGCTGTCGCTTTCTAAAAAAAGGCAAAAAATCTTGCACAGCCCCCATTTTAGAATGCACCGAGACACAACCCAAGCGATAGCCAAAATATC
>CANFCG010000051.1 GCA_947445115.1 Comamonadaceae bacterium
ATTGACGCCACTCACCGTGGACTCTGTGCCGCCCAAAGTGCGTACGTTCTAAAAAATAAGGAATTTGAAAATGGCAAAACGTACCTTCCACATTTATCGTTACGACCCAGATGTTGACGCGAAGCCGCGTATGGAAAAAGTTGAACTAGAGCTTGACGGTCACGAGCGCATGCTGCTCGATGCCTTGATGAAGCTCAAAGCGCAAGACCCAACGGTGAGTTTCCGCCGTTCATGCCGCGAAGGTGTGTGCGGTTCGGATGCGATGAATATCAATGGCAAAAACGGTCTTGCGTGTCTCACGAATTTGAATACGCTCAAAGACCCCATCGTCTTAAAACCCTTGCCAGGCTTGCCTGTGGTCCGCGATTTGATTGTGGACATGACGCAGTTCTTCAAGCAGTATCACTCCATCAAACCGTATTTGGTCAATAGCACACCGCCACCAGAAAAAGAGCGCTTGCAAAGCCCTGTGCAGCGCGAAGAACTGGATGGACTCTATGAGTGCATCTTGTGCGCGAGCTGCTCAACATCATGCCCATCTTTTTGGTGGAATCCTGATAAATTTGTGGGGCCAGCAGGTTTGTTGCAGGCGTATCGCTTTATTGCCGATAGCCGTGACCAAGCTACTGAGGCACGCTTAGATAATTTGGAAGATCCGTATCGCTTGTTTCGCTGCCATACCATCATGAATTGCGTGGACGTGTGTCCAAAGGGTTTGAATCCAACGCTGGCGATTGGCAAGATTAAAGAGCTGATGGTGGCAAGGTCGGTTTAAGTCCATGGACGGCAAAAGCTTGCTGGATGAACGAGCGCTCTCTAAACTCAAATGGCGCTCACGCCGTGGGATGCTGGAGAACGATTTATTTGTTGAGCGATTCTTTACTCGGTACGAGTCTTGCTTGACGAAGGATGACGAAGCCGGAATATACGCCTTGATGGATTTGTCGGACAACGATTTAATGGATTTGTTGTTGTCTCGGAAGCGGTTGGATGAGATTGAAATTCGTGATTTGCAGGCTTCAAATGGATTAGTCACGAAAACGCAAGTTGAAAATGTATTAACAATGTTGATGAATAAGATTTAAGGAAAATAAAAATGAAACTATCCGATAACAAAGCCACGATTTCTTTTTCCAATGGCACGCCCAGCTTCGAAGTGCCCGTTTATGCGGGCAATATTGGTCCTGATGTTTTAGACATCCGTAAGCTCTATGGCGCGACGGGCATGTTCACCTATGACCCAGGATTCTTGTCAACGGCTGCCTGCCAGTCTGCCATCACCTACATTGACGGCGACAAGGGTGAGCTTTTGTATCGTGGGTATCCGATTGAACAAATCGCGAATAACTGTGATTTTTTAGACACTTGCTACCTGCTGCTCCGCTCAGAGTTACCGACCGACACGCAGCGTAAGGACTTTCACAAGCTCGTCACCATGCACACCATGGTGAACGAGCAAATGCAATTTTTCTTGCGCGGGTTCCGCCGCGATGCGCATCCGATGGCTATTTTGACGGGTCTCGTTGGTGCGATGTCGGCTTTCTATCACGACAGCACCGACATCAACAACGCCGAGCACCGTGAAATAGCAGCAATCCGTTTGATTGCCAAAATGCCAACACTAGTGGCGATGGCCTACAAGTACAGCATTGGACAGCCTTTTGTGTACCCTAAAAATAATCTGTCTTATGCGGGCAACTTTTTGTACATGATGTTTGCCACGCCGTGCGAAGACTACAAAGTCAACCCTGTGATTGAGCGTGCCATGGATCGCATCTTCACTTTGCATGCAGACCATGAGCAAAATGCGTCGACATCGACGGTTCGCTTGTGCGGTTCATCTGGTACCAATCCGTTTGCGGCTATTGCAGCTGGTGTGGCTTGCTTGTGGGGCCCTGCACATGGCGGCGCTAATGAAGCTTGCTTGCAGATGTTAGAAGAAATTCAAGCCAAAGGCGGACTCTCCTACGTCGCCGAGTTCATGGAAAAAGTGAAAGACAAAAATTCTGGCGTCAAGCTCATGGGCTTTGGCCACCGTGTTTATAAAAACTTTGATCCCCGTGCCAAGCTCATGCAAGAGACTTGCCGCGAAGTGTTTGCAGCGCTTGGCGTGGAAAATGACCCGATTTTGCAATTAGCGCAGGCGTTGGAGAAAATCGCCTTGGAAGACGACTACTTTGTCTCGCGCAAGCTCTATCCAAACGTGGACTATTACTCAGGCATCGTGCAGCGCGCTATCGGGATTCCTGTGTCGCTGTTTACTGGTATCTTTGCACTGGCGCGTTCGGTGGGCTGGATTGCCCAGCTGAACGAAATGATTGGCGATCCAGAATACAAAATCGGTCGTCCACGCCAATTGTTTACTGGCTCGCCGCGCCGCGATGTGCCTGCTTCTACAACACGCTAATCGCTCAAACCTATGCGCTAAATGCTCGATCTGAATAACCATTTCTTAATCGCCATGCCCAGCATGGTTGATGATGATTTTGAAAGATCGGTGGTATTTATTTTTGATCATGGTAAAAATGGTGCGGCTGGGTTGGTGATTAACCGCTCTAGCGAAAGTACGGTTAAGCAGATGTTTGACCGTATGGAGATGCCACTCAGGCGCGAGGATTTGCACCAAGAGCGTGTTTTTGATGGTGGCCCAACTTATACCGACCGAGGATTTGTGCTTCACGAGTCTCAGCCAATCTTCGAAGTTGATATAGATGGGCGTCAAACCGAGACGCAAGCTTCGTTTTACGCATCCACTTTGGTGATACCTGGCGGATTAGAGATGACAACATCGCATGACGTGCTCGATGCCATCGCTAGTGGTGCGGGTCCTAGAGTTTTTTTTCTTGCATTGGGTTACGCGTCGTGGCAAGCTGGGCAGCTTGAGGCTGAGCTGATGCGCAATGATTGGCTCTCGGTGCCAGCCAATAACGACATTATTTTCAATACCCCCGTGGCTGAGCGCTACAAGGCCGCTCTAGCGCTGCTGGGCATCGAGGAAGTGATGCTGAGTTGTACGGCGGGAAGCGCTTAGCAATGAGCGCACCCGTGCTATCTTATTTGGGCTTCGATTGGGGGCGTTTGCGCATCGGCGTGGCAAGCGGCAATACGCTTTTGAAATCAGCGCAAAGCGTCACGACGCTGATCGAGCAAGGCGCAGCGCGGCAGCAAGCTGTTGTTAAGCTCGTGCGTGAATGGCGCCCATCGGCTTTGGTCGCGGGGGTGCCCTATCACCCCGATGGTGCACCGCACAAAAACACAAAATTAGCGAAACAATTCGCGCAAGAGCTACGTGATTGGACGGGGCTTGTCGTCCATGAGGTCGATGAGCGGTACAGCACGACCGAGGCCAAATCTAGCTATGGTTTGCAAAACACCGATAATCACGCCGCTAGCAGCAAAGCAAAAAATAAAGCTGAAAAAAAGATTGATGCACTATCTGCGTGCGTGATTTTGGAGCAATACATGAGGGGCTTGGCATGAATAAATTGACATCCAGTGCAGAGGCGCTGTACGGGGATCTACTCTCTGGCGTTGAGCATTGGCGCGGCGCCACGACTCAGTGGGTTGGCATTGCGTCTGGCGGTGCATGGATTGCCAAGCGGATGCAACATGACTGGGGATTAGATAAGATTGGCATTATCTCCTCGTCCATGCACCGCGATGACTATCTGAGCCGTGGTAGCAAATCTGCATCAGCACGAACGGAGGCCACTGACCTGCCTTTCGACGTCACAGGTGCACACATCGTGCTCTTGGACGATGTGCTCTATACAGGGCGAACCATTCGCGCAGTACTCAACGAGTTGTTTGACTATGGCCGCCCCGCCAGCGTGCGCTTAGCGGTTCTGATTGACCGTGGCGGACGCGAGCTACCCCTTGGCGCTGATTTTGCTGCGACGACCGCCGTGCTATCACCTGAGCAATCCATCACGTTGTCAAAAAACCTTGACGGCACGTTTGCGTTTGACATGATGTGACACTTATGAAAAATCCGCAACTTAATAAAAACGGCGAGCTCATTCACCTGCTTTCTACAGAAGGCTTATCTAGGGACATCCTGACACATATTTTGGATACGGCAGCTAACTTTGCCAGCGTTAATGAGCGTGAAGTCAAAAAACTGCCGCTATTACGCGGAAAAACAGTGTTCAATCTTTTCTTTGAAAACTCAACCCGAACACGCACCACGTTTGAGATTGCAGGGGCGCGTCTCTCTGCCGACGTGATGAGTTTGGATATTGCTCGTTCGTCCGCGTCTAAGGGGGAGAGCTTGCTGGACACGATTGCCAATCTCTCAGCCATGGCGGCCGATCTGTTTGTGGTTCGGCATGGTGAGTCGGGTGCGCCGTATTTGATTGCGCAGCATTTGCCGCCACATATTCACGTTATCAATGCGGGTGATGGTCGGCACGCGCATCCCACGCAGGGTTTGCTGGACATGCTCACGATTCGGCATTACAAAAAGGACTTTGCCAACCTGACCGTCGCAATTGTGGGCGATGTGCTGCACTCACGCGTCGCGCGAAGTGATATTCATGCACTCACCACATTAGGCTGCGCCGAGATTCGCGTGGTCGGCCCCAAAACTCTTGTGCCGTCCGATATGTCTGCCTTGGGCGTGCGCGTTTGCCATAGCCTGCAAGAGGGCATTACGGGCGCTGATGTGGTCATCATGCTACGCCTGCAAAACGAACGCATGGGCGGCGCATTGTTGCCTAGCAGCCACGAATACTTTAAGAGCTATGGCCTGACGCAAGAGAAGCTGCAATGGGCAAAATCAGACGCTATCGTGATGCACCCTGGCCCCATTAACCGTGGCGTCGAGATTGACTCGTCCGTGGTGGATGGCGTGCAAAGCGTCATCCTGCCGCAAGTCAGCTTTGGCATTGCAGTACGCATGGCGGTGATGAGTATCGTCTCGGCGAATGAGGGAGATGCTAAATGAAAATACTGATTCAAGGCGGCCGCATTATTGACCCTCAAAGTGGCTTAGATACGGTTGGCGATGTGGCTGTAGCAAACGGACGTATTGCCTCGTTAGGCCAAGTGCAGCAAGGGCTACAGGGCAACTTTAAGGCGGACAAAGTGATTGATGCCAAGGGTTGCTGGGTCATTCCAGGCCTTGTCGATTTGAACGCACGCCTTGGCGAGCCTGGTGGCGAGCACGCGCATATGCTTCAGTCCGAACTTGCAGCCGCAGGTGCGGGCGGCGTGACCTCCGTTGTGTGCCCACCCGATACATCGCCCGTGCTGGACGAGCCAGGACTGGTGGAGATGCTCAAGTTTCGCGCGCAAAAACGCCATGCAGCGCGTGTCTTTCCGCTTGGTGCGCTAACCCGTGGTTTGAAGGGCGAATCGCTCACCGCGATGCTCGAGCTTGCGGATGCTGGTTGCGTGGGATTTGGTCAAGCAGAAGTGCCCATTGTTAACACACTGACACTGCAACGCGCCATGCAGTATGCAGCGACTCATGACTTCACAGTGTGGCTAAGGCCACAAGACGCATGGCTTGGTAAGGGGATTGCGGCCAGCGGACCTTATGCGACAAGGCTTGGGCTTTCAGGCATTCCCGTGATGGCCGAAACGATTGCCTTGCAAACGATTTTTGATTTGCAGCGCAGTACAGGTGCTCGTGTGCACTTGCAGCGTATCAGCTCCAGCGCAGGCGCGGCCTTGCTCAAAGCCGCTAAATCGGAAGGTCTAGCCGTGACGGCAGACGTCAGTATGAACTCATTGTTCCTTGTGGACAACGACATTGGTTATTTTGATAGCCGTATGCGCCTGTCGCCGCCGCTGCGGCAATCGCGTGACCGCGAGGCGCTAAGAGTCGCCGTGGTTGACGGCACGATTGATGCCATCGTCTCCGACCACACACCTGTTAGCGAAGACGGCAAAGCACTTCCGTTTGGCGAGGCCGAAGTCGGCGCAACGGGACTAGAGCTGCTACTTAATTTGACCCTGCGTTTCGCAGACGAAACCAAGATAACAACCGCAGCAGCCTTGGCGTGCGTGTCCACACGAGCCGCCAAGGTACTGGGCAAAGATAGCATCGGGCACTTGAGTGTGCATGGGCAAGCCGACGTGGTGGTGTTTGACCCCAAAGCTATTTGGTCGGTCCATTCACAAAATTTACTCAGCCACGGCAAGCACACGCCGTTCTCGGGTTTCGAGTTTGTGGGTAAGGTGAAAGCCACCGTGGTCAACGGGCATCTGGCGTATGAAGGCGGCGCTTAGGTTTGCTAGAGCCGTTTTGCACTTGCTGCACGGCTATTGGATTATTAAAACGAAGTTTGCAAATATCTCGCAAACCGAGCGAGCTGACTATGTCCAGCAATGGTCAGCGCAGTTACTGGCTATTTTGGGTTTGCAAACACGTGTGATAGGCGTGCCGATGGCGAACGGGATGATCGTTGCTAATCACATCTCTTGGCTGGACAACGTCGCCATTCATGCGGCGCATTTTTGTCGTTTTATTGCCAAATCCGATATCAAAACGTGGCCTTTGATTGGCTATCTGACCGACCAAGCCGGCATGCTTTTTATTGAGCGAACCAGTCGCCGCGACGCGCATCGGATGGTGGAGGTGGTTGCAACGCGATTGCAAGCGGGAGACTGCGTGGCGGTGTTTCCCGAGGGCACAACGGGCGAGGGACGGGAGCTGCTGCCCTTTCACGCCAACATGATTCAAAGTGCCATTCATGCGAATGCTCGGGTGCAGCCTGTGGCGATTCGGTACATTGACACGGCCAGTGGCGAACAATCCTTTGCGCCCAGTTTTATCGGCGACGACACACTCTTGCAATCCGTGTGGCGCACACTGCGTGCCAAACCCATGACAGCCGTGCTCGTATTTGGCGAACCTGAGTTGGCTGTGGGGCGCGATCGGCGCACATGGGCCAGCGATCTGCGCACCCGTATTCATACAATGCTCTCATGACTGATATAGCAACCCCTTCAAATTTTAAATTTTGTCCCCAGTGCGGAACAAGCTTGTCTTGGATTAGCGCAGAGGAAGACGGCGGTGCAAAATCTCGCTGGCGCTGTGCAGCTACGCATGTGGGCACTCCGTGCGGTTATGTACACTGGAACAACCCAACGCCCGTGCTAGCGGCTGTCGTTGAAATCAAAGAGACAGGGCAAATTCTGTTGGCGCGCAATGCCGCATGGAGTGGTAAATTTTTTGCGCTCATTACGGGCTTTATGGAAGCAAACGAATCGCCACAAGAAGGAATTTCGCGCGAGGTCAAAGAAGAAACCAATCTTGACGTGAGCGAGCTCAACCTCATTGGCGCGTATGACTTTAAGCGCATGAACCAAGTCATCATTGCGTATCACGTGATCGCCAGCGGCGAGGTCATCCTGTCGCCAGAGCTTGTGGAATATAGGCTTTTTGCACCTGAAGATTTAAAATGTTGGCGTGCTGGAACGGGTTATGCTCTGGCCGATTGGTTAGTGACCAAGGGCATCACGCCTCAATTTGTGGAACTGCCACCCAGAACCGATGCAACTTATACAAAAGACTCCGAATGAACATTGATAAAGAACTCGACACTAGCGGCCTCAATTGCCCATTGCCCATTTTGAAAGCAAAGAAGGCATTGGCTGAAATGACTAGCGGGCAAACGCTTCGCGTCACTGCAACCGATGCAGGCTCGATGCGTGATTTTGCGACGTTTGCTAAGCAAACAGGGAATGAACTCTTAGAGCAGCAAACCGTGGGTAATGCGTTTATTCACGTGCTCAAGCGGCGCTAGGCGCAACTAAGCGCCTGTATTTCGCCCAC
>CANFCG010000052.1 GCA_947445115.1 Comamonadaceae bacterium
CCCATGATGACCCAGTATCTGGGCGTCAAATTGGAGTTCCCTAATACGCTGGTGTTCTACCGCATGGGGGATTTCTACGAGCTTTTTTTTGATGATGCCAAGCGTGCGGCGCGGCTGCTCGACATCACGCTCACGCAGCGCGGCTCGTCTGCTGGTGAGCCGATTGCTATGGCTGGCGTGCCTTTCCACGCGGTTGAGGGTTATCTTGCCAAGCTAATTCGTGCGGGTGAGTCGGTGGCGATTTGCGAGCAGATGACCGCTCCCACGGGCAAAGGAATTGTCGAGCGCAAGGTGATTCGGGTGGTGACGCCTGGCACGCTGACGGAGAGCGAGCTGTTGGATGATAAGCGTGACACAGTACTGCTGGCGATTCATGCTGAGAAGTCCACCATTGGCCTGGCTTGGTTATCGCTCACACAAAACCAGATTCAGCTTGCGACTTGCAAAGCGGACGCGCTGTCAGACTGGCTCACGCGCATTGCGCCGTCCGAACTCATCGTCAGTCACGATGCTCCTGAACGCGTACAAGATGCTCTGCAGGCCATACTGGATAAGGCTTCCAGCAGTACCAAATTCACGCTGACACATCGCCCCGCATGGCAATTTGATGCAGCTTTGGGCAATAGAAAACTCTGCGAACAACTCAAGGTGGCAAGCTTGCAGGCATTCAACGCAGACGCGCCTGCGCTTGAATCCGCACACGCTGCCGCGTCCGCTCTGCTGGCTTACGCCGAGCACACGCAAGGCCGAGCAGTGGCGCATTTGCAGTCGCTTGTTGTCGCCAAAGACGGTGCGCTGATTAGCTTGCCCGAGACCACGCGGCGAAATTTGGAACTCACCCAAACGCTGCGCGGTGAGACGGGTGCTGACGCGCCGACGCTGTTTGCACTACTTGATACCTGCATGAGTGGCATGGGCTCTAGGACGCTGAAGACATGGCTCTTGAATCCAGAGCGTTCGCGCATGGCCGCGAATCTGCGTTTGGATGCCATAGAAATACTAACTAAGGCGCTCTCCCCTTCTTACAAACAGTTACGTGAGCAGCTAAAAAGCATCAGCGATGTGGAGCGCATCACGGCTCGGGTGGCACTTCGGCAAGTACGCCCGCGTGAATTAGCGGGCTTACGGCAAACGCTAGCAGCGCTCCCGAGCCTGAAACTTGCGCCAGAGCTTTGTACAACCAGCATGCTGCTAGGCCATATCCAGCAAGGCTTGCAGGATAGCCATGCCACACGGGCAGTCCACATGCGGCTTGCAGCAGCAATTGCCCAAGAGCCCGCACTCTTGGTGCGCGATGGCGGCGTGATAGCTGACGGATTTGATGCTGAGCTAGACGAACTGCGCGGCATCCAAACTAACTGTGATGCGTTTTTGCTGGACCTAGAAGCCCGTGAAAAAGAACGGACAGGCATTGCTAATTTACGCGTGCAATACAACCGCGTGCATGGTTTTTATATTGAAGTCACGCAAGGTCAAGTGGACAAAGTGCCCGCGGATTACCAACGCCGCCAGACTTTAAAAAATGCCGAGCGCTACATCACGCCCGAACTCAAAGCGTTTGAAGACAAGGCGCTGTCGGCGCAAGACCGCGCGCTGGCGCGTGAAAAGATTTTGTATGAAGCGCTGCTGGATGAATTGCAAGATCATCTGCAAGCCTTA
The DNA here is from genome assembly GCA_947445115.1 of Comamonadaceae bacterium. GTDB lineage: Bacteria > Pseudomonadota > Gammaproteobacteria > Burkholderiales > Burkholderiaceae_C > JASGCK01. Next base: position 1,660 of record CANFCG010000052.1, read on the forward strand.
TCCAGCGTGACTTCTAGCTTGGGCAGCTTGGATGCTCTTTGCGCTCTAGCAGAGCGTGCGCAAACGCTGCAGTGGTCGCGTCCGCGCTTTGTGGACTACCCGTGCCTTGAGATTGAAGCAGGTCGCCACCCTGTGGTGGAAGCGCGGCTGGCGATGAGTGGCAAATCATTTATAGCTAACAGCACATTCATGGGCGCGAAGCAGCGCATGCAAATCATCACGGGCCCCAACATGGGTGGTAAGTCGACGTACATGCGGCAAACAGCGCTGATAGTGCTATTGGCAAGCGTGGGTTCGTTTGTACCTGCCAACGGTTGCACGCTTGGGCCCATTGATGCCATACACACCCGCATTGGCTCGTCAGACGATCTGGCGAACGCGCAGTCCACCTTCATGCTGGAGATGACCGAGGCAGCGCAAATTTTGCGAAGCGCAACATCTGAATCGCTCGTGCTGATGGACGAAATTGGGCGCGGTACATCGACGTTTGATGGCCTTGCACTGGCAAGCGCGATTGCCAAACATTTGCACGACCAGTGCCAAGCCTTCACGCTGTTCGCCACGCATTATTTTGAATTGACCGAATTTCCAGCTGGCCACAAAGCGGCTATCAATGTCCACGTGAGTGCCGTTGAAAATTCAGGCAAAGGAGACATCGTCTTCCTCCACGCGATTGAAGCAGGCCCAGCGAGCCGCAGCTACGGCGTGCAGGTTGCTGCCCTTGCTGGGATGCCAAACGCCGTGCTGCATCAGGCACGTCATGCTCTGCAAAGCCTTGAACAGCGCGCCTTGCAGCAAAACGAGCAAAATGATTTATTTCAAACTGCGCCAGTTGCAGCCATACAAATTGACGATGCCGCGCAAAAAATAAAAACGGCACTCGGGGCGATTGATCCCGATAGTCTCACCCCGCGCGAGGCGCTGGATGCGCTATATCGGCTGAAAAAACTTCAAACGGATTGAAGTCGCTCCAACAGTAATTTTCGGCAAGTTGCCAAGTCGTAATCGCTGGTATTAAAAGCAATATCGGCACGGGCGTAGAGTAGTTCGCGGGTTTGCAAAATACTTTTTAAATCATCAATCGCGGCACGCTGGGTGGTGCGCGTGGCCGCCATTGGGCGGTTGTCGCCTTGGGCGCGAACGCGGCTCAAGTGATCGAGCGGTTTGGCTTGCAACCACACGGTGGTGCATTGCCGCAGCAAGAGTTCAAAAGAATCGCCATCCGTCACCACGCCGCCTGGGGTGGCAATCACGATGGGCTCTTTCAAGGCCACGATTTCTCGGATCGCTTGACGCTCGAATCGCCTGTACGCCGCGTCGCCGTAGAGGTTGTAAATCTCTGGCAAGCTAGAGCCAGCAAGGCGTTCAATCTCGCGGCTGATTTCGACAAAACGATACCCCATATCTTTAGCCAGCAATGCGCCCAAGGTACTCTTGCCTGCGCCGCGCAGACCAATTAAGGCGATACGCTGATCGCTTGGTGCTTTCGCACTAGCCGTGATCTGCACGCCCTTCTCTTGCAAGGTCTCGCCCAGCAATTGAGGCACGGACACATCAAACGCTTTGGCAAGCTCGACCAAAATAAGGACAGAAACGTTCCCCGTGCCGCCCTCTAGGTTGGCCAAGTGCCGCTCGGAAATGCGCGCCGCTTGCGAGAGTTGCTTGCGCGTCATGCCTATTTTGGCGCGCAGCGCACGCACGCGTTCCCCAAGGGTGACTAAGAAGGGATGGCGGCTATCCGTCGTCTTTAATGCAATTTGCTTCATAAGAGTGCAATAGTAACATTGCACAATGCTGCATTCATTGCCGAGCACAACTCACACAAGGACAGACCCGATGACTGAACTTCTCTCGAACTACTTAGGCGGCACATGCGTCATGGGCTCTGGCGCAGGCACGCCATTATTTGACCCCGTGCTGGGCAATGAACTCGTGCGCGTGGATGCCACAGGATTGGACTTGGCTGCGGGCTTTGACTTTGCGCGAAGCCAAGGTGGGCAAGCTTTGCGAGCCATGACCTACCGCGAGCGTGCAGCCATGCTTGGTGCAATCGTCAAGGTGTTGCAAGCCAATCGTGATGCCTACTACGACATCGCTATGCAAAACAGTGGCACGGTTAAAAATGATTCGGCCGTTGATATTGATGGCGGCATTTATACGCTGGGGTACTACGCAAAAATGGGCGAGTCACTTGGCGATCAAAAATATTTACTGGATGACGAACCCGCGACTTTGGGACGCGATAAAGAAAAAGGTGTCGCCTTTGTCTCGCAGCATATCTTGACCCCTACGCACGGGGTCGCGCTTTTAATCAATGCCTTTAATTTCCCGTCTTGGGGTCTATGGGAAAAGGCTGCGCCTGCGCTGCTGTCTGGCGTGCCCGTCATCGTGAAACCTGGCACTAGCACGGCTTGGCTGACGCAGCGCATGGTACGTGATGTAGTGGAGGCGGGTGTGCTACCCGCGGGTGCGCTCTCCGTTATTTGCGGCTCTAGCGCAGGATTGATGGATCAGCTCAAAGCTTTCGATGTGGTGTCGTTTACAGGCTCAGCCGATACGGCCAAGATCATCCGCTCGCACCCTGCGGTGACCGAGCGTTCGGTGCGCGTCAATATTGAAGCCGATAGTGTCAATAGCGCTTGGTTACTGCCAGATGCAGACGCTAGTAGCGATTCTTTCAAATCTTTGGTGCGCGAAGTAGTGAACGAAATGCGTGTGAAATCGGGACAAAAATGCACGGCGATTCGCAGGATCTTCGTGCCAGAGGCTATATATAACGTGGCTTCGGAGGCGATTTTCGCAAAACTAGCAGCGATAGCTGTGGGTAATCCACGCAGCGAATCAGTCAAGATGGGCTCGCTGGTGAGTCGCGCACAATTCAATACCGTCTTGCTGGGACTGGCGCATTTAAAAACGCAAGCCGAAACATTATTTGACGGCAGCACACTGGCACTCGTCGATGTCGATCCTGCTGTGGCCTGCGTGATGGCACCGACGTTACTCGGCGCTCGTGACCCAGATGGAAACAGCCTTGTTCATAATGTCGAAGTTTTTGGCCCTGTGGCGACGCTCATCCCCTACAAAGACTTGGCACACGCCAAAGCTCTAATCGCACGCGGCGAGGGTTCTTTGGTCGCATCGGTTTATTCGGGCAACTCGGAAATGGCCTCGCAGGCCGCACTGGATATAGCGTTCGCCCATGGCAGAGTGCACGTCATCACGCCTGACGTAGCCCAGATTCATACGGGTCACGGCAACGTGATGCCACAAACCTTGCACGGCGGCCCTGGTCGTGCGGGTGGTGGCGAAGAATTAGGTGGCAAGCGCGGCCTCGCCTTTTATCACCGCAGAAGCGGCTTGCAAGTCTCTCAATCCATCGCCCAAGCCCTAAAGGTTTCAACATGAATGCCACTTTATTCAACTTTGCAGAGCACATTTTTGCCCTCAATAAAAACCGCGCTAGCAAGCTCGCGTTTATTGACGATACGCGCACGCTCACCTACGGCGAGCTAGAGTTACAAGCACGTCGCACAGCTGCAAGCCTTATCGAGCTTGGCCTGCGGCGCGAAGAACGGGTGTTTGTTTTGATGCACGATAACGTGGATTGGCCCGTGGCCTTTTTAGGCTGTATGTACGCGGGCATCGTTCCCGTCGCCGTCAACACACTATTGCCAGCCGATGATTTGGCTTACATGCTTGCGCACTCGAGGTCTCGCGCTGCTATTGTTTCGGAGGCACTGCTGCCGACGTTTAACGAGGCACTTGCTAAGTCACAAAACAGCGAAGTGCGACACGAAATCCAGCACACGCTCATTTCCAAACCCGCCCTCGCGCAAGCCTTTCTAGATATGGCCTGCGAGCCCATGGCAAGCCCAGCACCCACACATCCAGACGACATCGGGTTTTGGCTTTATTCATCGGGTTCAACTGGCAAGCCCAAAGGCACGGTGCACACACACGCCAATCCGCATCACACGGTGGATCTTTTTGGCAAAGCGGTGTTAGGTATTCAAGAGTCCGATGTGCTGTTCTCCGCTGCCAAGTTATTTTTTGCCTATGGTCTTGGCAACGGGCTGTCATTCCCGCTATCTGTCGGTGCGACGGTGATCTTGTCCGCCGAACGTCCTACGCCTGATGCCGTCTTTAAACGCTGGACGGGTGTAACGCCCATACTGGCAGGATTGAAGCCCACCATCTTTTTTGGCGCACCCACAGGCTTTGCAGGCATGCTGGCCGCGCCCAACTTGCCTGCAAAGTCAGAGGTCGCACTGCGCATGTGCTCGTCTGCTGGCGAAGCCTTGCCACGCGACATTGGTGAGCGCTTCACAAAACATTTTGGCGTACAAATTGTCGATGGCATTGGCTCGACCGAAATGCTGCACGTGTACCTCTCGAATCGTCCAGACGACGTGCGCTATGGCACGACCGGCAAAGCGGTCGCGGGCTACGAGCTCTCACTACGCGGTGATGATGGGCTAGAAGTGGCAGACGGAGAAGTGGGCGATCTCTACATCAACGGCCCAAGCGCCGCGCTGATGTACTGGACACGCCGTGATAAAAGCGCTGAGACCTTCCAAGGCGCGTGGCTTAAGAGTGGCGACAAATATGTACGTGATGCAGATGGCTATTACACCTACTCAGGCCGCAGCGACGATATGTTTAAGGTGAGCGGCCAGTACGTCTCGCCATTTGAGGTGGAGTCCACGTTGATGCAGCACCGCGCCGTGCTGGAAGCGGCTGTGGTGGCGGTGTTAGATGAGAATGAACTGACTCGCGCCAAAGCTTATGTGGTTTTGAAAGCAGGGCAGACGCCTAGCGATGCGCTGAACACGGAACTACAAGCGTTTGTGAAATCAAAGCTCGCACCGCACAAATACCCGAGGCAACTTGAATTTATTGCTGAGTTGCCAAAAACAGCAACTGGCAAAATTCAGCGGTTTAAATTGCGGAGTTGAAGGCTCGCAAGTCAAGGAGCTGGTGCTCCGACATACATCGAATGATTAACGCTAGGGCTTATGAAGTAAGGCTTTCTAGAATTTTAAAATCATTTATGTACTCAGTCCTGTACTCAGTTTCATGTATGCCCTCAATTTCAATCAACAGAGTACCGAAGAGTGTAGAAGCGCCGCGAATATTTCGAGACCGCTATTTGGTGAATCAAGAAATTCAGCACTATTTAGCGCCACTATTTTTCAGTTTGGCATAGTTTTCACTGTCGGCGCTCATCTAAAAGTGACCCACCCTGCGCATCTCAAAGTGACCCAGGGACTGAAGCCGATTGTTTAACGATCAGCTGTGGATAAGTGTAGCCCTCCTTTGATGTAATGTTTCGTTTGAAGATTGTTTGAGAGCCTGCTTGGA
>CANFCG010000053.1 GCA_947445115.1 Comamonadaceae bacterium
ATCAAGTACCGATCCAACGCGCTGGCACAAGAAAAAACAGGTGAAGCTTGGGTGCAAGGGCGCATGATGGGCGCTGGCGTGCACTGTGATTTTGAGCATGCCGAAGTGTCGGTATTTCTTGGCAAAAACCCGTGGCAATCGCACGGATTTGCAAGATCACGCGTGATTTTGAAAGAAATTCAAAAAGACCCTAATCGCACACTGATTGTGATTGACCCTTGTAAAACCGCGACAGCTGAAATGGCGGACTACCATTTGGCGGTCAAACCTGGCACAGATGCTTGGTGCCTCTGCGCCATGATTGCCGTGATCGTGCAAGAAGGTTTGATTGCGAGCGATTGGTTGGCCGAGCACGCAACGGGGCTTGCGCCTGTGCAAGAGGCGTTTAAGAGCATTGATGTGGCGCGTTACGCCAACATTTGCGGTATCGAGGAATCCTTGATCCGTAAGGTCTCGCGCCGTATTGCCAGCGCCAAGAGCGTGTCGATGCTAGAGGATTTGGGTGTACAAATGAACATTCATTCCACGCTCAACAGTTACCTCAATCGATTGGTGTGGTTGCTGACGGGGCATTTTGGGCGGCAGGGGACGAATAATGTTTTTGTGCCGCTCATGAGCATATCCGCGACGGCGCGTGACAACCCTAACCGCAAGGCCGGTGCAACGCAAGACGCTGCGTCGGCACAGTGGAAAAAAAGTCCAGTCACGGGCTTCAAAGTCGTGATGGGACTGATCCCTTGCAACGCAATACCTGAAGAAATTTTGACCGATCACCCCAAGCGTTTTCGCGCCATGTTTATTGAAAGCGCCAACCCCGTGCACTCGCTGGCCGATAGCCAAAAAATGCGCGAATCCTTGCGAGCGCTAGACTTTTCGGTCGTCATTGATGTGGCGATGAGCGAGACCGCTATGCAGGCCGACTATGTGTTGCCCGCATCCAGTTCGTTTGAAAAAGCCGAAGCAACATTCTTTAATTTGGAGTTGCCCAATAACGCCTTTCATCTTCGCCAACCTTTGTTTGCATCTAAAGAAGGGACGCTGTCCGAGGCCGAAATTCATGCGCGTTTGGTCGAATCCATTACGGGTATGGGCGCTCGGGACTATGGCGTTCTAAAAACCGTTGCAAAGCTTGGATTACTCCCATTTGCATTCGCGTTTGCTTGGCAAAGCGGACGCAATAAACGCGTCGCCAAGTTCCCATCGATCGCGCTGTACCGCACACTGGGCGAGGCTTTGCCAAAATCCATGTCGGCCGCTGCCTCGCTGTGGGGTGTGGCGCAAATGTATGTACGCCAGCAGCGCAAGGCAGCAGCAAATGCTGGCTTTGGCGGCAATGCGATACTCGCAGGCAATCGTTTATTTAAAGCGATTACGAGCCAGCCATCGGGTGTGGTGTTTGCTAAATCCGACTATGCGGACAGCTGGAAGATGGTGCGCAGACCCGAGCACAAAATCGATTTATGGATGCCCGAGTTCTTGACTGAAATTCAATCCTTAGAAGGTGGTTTACCCAAGCCTGACCCCGCCTTCCACTTCTTTTTATCTGCTGGCGAGCGCCGCACCGAGACATCCAATACGTCGATCCGCGATATGAGCTGGCATAAGAAGGGCAGCGTGGGAACGCTTCGTTTATGCGCACAGGACGCGTCAGCCGTGGGCTGCGAGGCAGGTCAGTGGATCAAACTCTCCACGCGCCGTGGCTCGGTCAATGTGGAAGTCGAGATCAGTGATGCGATGCAACCTGGCCATGTCTCGCTGCCTAATGGCCTTGGACTGGACTACGTGCAAAGCGACGGAACGACAGTGCGAAAAGGTGTGTCGTTGAACGAGCTGACGAACAGTCAAGACCGTGATCATTTTGTAGGAACGCCTTGGCATAAGCGTGTGCCAGCTCGTCTTGAGAAAGTAGCGGCATGACAGCCAGTAAAAATTCTGCACTCACGCAAGAAACAGTAATCACAGTCCATCACTGGAACGACACGCTGTTTAGCTTTACGACCACTCGGGGTGATGCGCTGCGCTTTCAATCTGGGCAGTTCGTCATGATTGGTTTGGAGATTGAAGGCAGACCACTGCTTCGGGCCTACAGCATCGTCAGCCCGCATTACGAAGAGCACCTAGAGTTTTACAGCATCAAAGTGCCAAACGGTCCTTTGACATCGCGTCTACAGCACTTGCAAGTGGGCGACACAGTTTTGGTTGGGCGAAAACCCACGGGCACGCTACTCAAAGACAACCTGCGACCGGGTCGCAACCTCTATCTGTTTAGTTCAGGGACGGGGTTAGCGCCCTTCATGAGCATCGTGCGTGATCCCGACTACTACGAGGCTTACGAGCACATTGTGCTGATTCATGGCGTGCGGTTAGTTAGCGAACTGGGGTACTACGACGAGATTAAGTCCGCTCTGCCGATGCACGAATACCTTGGTGACGCTGTCCAGAAAAAGCTGCGCTACTTTCCCACAGTCACAAGAGAAGCCTTTGCGCAGCAAGGACGCATCACCGATTTGTTGGAAGCGGGTGCTATCGAACGCCAGTTCGATCTCCCACCTCTCGATCCGCTTCATGACCGCGTGATGGTGTGCGGCAACCCCAGCGTGCTGGTCGATCTGGTGGCCATATTGCAAGCGCGAGGGTTTGACGAAGGATCAATGCAAAAGCAAGGCAGCTACGTGATTGAACGTGCTTTTGTAGAGAAGTGACAACGCCAATAGCCCATGAACAGTCAGGATCCAGCAGCGTTTGCCGCACAACTCATAGCGCAGCGGCACACAGTGTTGCCCAAAAGATTGATTGAACCTGGCCCAGACGAGACACAGATCAAGCAATTGTTTTTGGCAGCAGCGACTGCACCCGATCACGACCAACTCATGCCTTGGCGTTTTTTAATCATCCCCCAAAACAAACGCGCGGCACTGGGTGATTTGTTTGCAAAAGCGTTGCTGGAACGTGATGACAGTGCAACGCCAGAGCAGGTTTTGGCCGCGCGTGACAAGGCTTTTCGCAGTCCATTTTTGATGTTACTCAGCGTCGATGAAGGCCAGCCACCGTTTGAGATTGATGTGCAGGAGCGTGTCTTGAGCGCAGGTTGCGCTGTCCAAAATATCCTCTTGTTGGCAACGGCAATGGGGTACGGGAGCAGTCTCACCAGCGGGAAAGCGCTGAAATCGACTTGTCTGCGAGAGGGACTCGGACTACGTGATACGGAGCACGCGATTTGCTTTTTAAGTATCGGAACTATAGGTTCGCAGCGCCCACTAAGACTCAGGCCTAGCGTGAGTAGTTTTTTTAAAATCTGGTGACCAAGGCTAAAACGGCGGCAGGATGAGCGGTAACATCGCCGCGCCAAGCAATGTGGTGGTCGGGACGAACCAAGACTAAATCGGCGTCATAAAGATCACGTGCTTTGTTATCGTCTAGTGGCAATATCACCAAGGGCAAGCCCATATCCTGTGCAGCCTGCAGCCATTCTTTATTTGCTGAATGGTTAAAAGTTAGCAGTGTGAAATCACGTCCAAATAAATCAAAGAGTGCAGTTTTTTTGCCGTCAATATCAAGCCAAATATGTGGTGCACGTGCGCCTGGTCTTGCCGATGGAAAGTATTCACCTGGCAGATCGGCAGGCCATGCTCCAGATTCACTGGCAATGATGGGACTGTCTTCGTAGCGCAGGCCCAGATGAAGACCTGGCGCATTGAATTCGCGGCGAACATGGACGGCCAATGCAGCGCCTAAGTCCGCGCGAATATGAGCTGCATCCACATCGTCATCATCCACGGTTGGCGCAATCTTGATCAGCCCAATGCTGTCAGCCATGCTGCGAGCATAGGCGGTGTTGCGATGCGCAATGGGTCTTCGCTCAGCATCATACGAATCTAACAAAGCCTCGCCAGCGCAGCCTTGCAGCACGGCAGCTAGCTTCCATCCTAAGTTGACCGCATCGTCCACGCTAGTGTTGTAGCCCATGCCGCTGGTGGGGGTAAAGAGATGCGCCGCGTCGCCTGCCAAAAAGACGCGCCCTTTCGACATTTTTTCAGCAACCAGCGTGAAGCCCGCATTCCACGGGGCTTTGGCGATGAGTGCAAAGTCAAACGACTTGCCAATGGCGGCTAGCATTGCCGCTTGGTAGTCAACTGTTTCTGCTGTTTGACCGGGTTTGAGCTGCAAGCCAAACAAGAATGAGTCGATGCCGTTAATCGCCATCAAAAGTCCACGCTGTACGGGATTGATGGCCCAGTATTGCCATGCTTTTTTCTTGCCCAGCACGTCGTACAAATTTTTCGATTTGAAATAAACGGATAGCATTTGCCCGCCAAAGAAGTCACGCGATTCTTCACTCACGCCGCCAAATTTAATACCAAGACTTTTGCGAACCATGCTGCGTGGGCCGTCGCAGCCGACCGCATAACGTGCTGTGAGATGCGAAACTTCTTGTGTCTGGGTGTTGGTGATCTCTAAACTGAGCTTTGTATCGTTTTGCGAAAGCGCGGTTGCGCGATATCCGAGCATCAATTTGACCGAGGGCATTGTGGCAAGGTGTGCCCGAAGAATAGGCTCCATGAGCATTTGGTTGCCTCGGTGCGGCAACTCAGGCGTGGGCCAAGCGTCCTCTCCATAGTCACCAAACGAGGTTTGATGCAGCGCCTCTGCGCGTGATGGCATCGTGAACCGAGTGAGTTCACGCCCAGAGAGCCTAGTGCAATACACGATGTCTTGTGGGTGGTCGGCCACCAAGCCCGTAGCACGCATGGCAACAGACAGACCGCGCCTGCGGTAATGCTCCATCGTGCGGGCAGAGGTGGCGTTGGCTTTGGGGAAGGCTGGCGCGTTTAAATTTTCCTCGATGAGCACGCACGGGATGCCTCGGCAGCCCAGCTCGATAGCGAGCATCAAGCCAGCGGGGCCACCGCCCACGATGGCAACGTCAGTTGAGCAATTGAATGATTCGGGCATTGTTTTCAAACTCTTGTGCGATCCGCTTTGCAAAATCTGCTGACGTTCCCATGCTAGCGACGTTATCGCTGTCTTTGAGGCGAGTGCGGACGTCTGGTAGCGTCAGCGCCTTATTAATTTCTACATTCAGTCTTGCGAGTATCTGGGGCGGTACGCCAGCGGGTGCAAAAATGCCAAACGACGACATGAGATTAGCGCTTGGAAAACCCAATTCAGCCAGTGTGGGCACGCTTGGCAGTGCCTCCATACGGCTAGGTGCGCCGACTGCTAAGGCTTGCAGCTTGCCCGCTTTAATGTGCTGCATCACAGCCGCACTTGCGTTTACCGACAGAATTTCAAACTGACCACCCAGTGCGTCGTTGATTTGTTGCCCGCCGCCTTTGTAGGGAATGTGCGTGATGGACACTTTGGCATTGCTTGTCAGTTGCGACAGCATGATGTGCCCCAGCGACGATAGGCCAGAAGTTGACCATCGCACCGCGTTTGGTTTTGCGCGGGCAAAAGCCAGCAGATCATCAAAGTCTTTCACTTTAATGGCAGGCGTCGCCAAGAGCAGCACGGGTGAGTACATCACGCTAGCGACTGGCGTAAGGTCCCTCATTGGATCGAAAGGCGATTTGCCTAGGTGCGGGCTCGATGTGAGCGGCGTGACCGCAGAAAAAACCAGCGTGTAACCATCTGGCAGGGCTTTGGCAGCTGCATCCATGCCGATACTGCCATTAGCGCCTGCGCGGTTTTCTACCAAAATGGGCGTGGCAAGTTGCTGCGCTAATTTTTCGGCTAACAGACGCGCCACGTTGTCGCTGATGCCGCCAGCAGGGTAGGCGACTAGTAACTTGATGGGTTTGTTAGGCCAAGTTTGCGCGCTGCATAAGCTGGCGACGAATAGCGTTAATAAAAGCAGTCGTTTTTTCATGCCGCAAGCATAGCTGCTTCACCCCTTCAGGTGCTGCCCAAAAAACGCCAGAGTCCGCTCCCACGCTAGCTTGGCGGCGGCGGCATCAAACCTTGGCGTAGTGTCGTTATGAAAGCCATGTTGCGTGCCTGCGTAGCTGTGCGCGGTGTAGCTTACGCCTGCGGCTTTGAGCGCTGCCTCGTA
>CANFCG010000054.1 GCA_947445115.1 Comamonadaceae bacterium
AGCGTAATTTTTTGTACGTCGTCACGGAGTTCATTCAAGGTCAGACGCTCAAACAGTGGATGCTGGATAACCCAAAGCCAGATTTAGAAACGGTGCGCGGTATTGTTGAGCAAATTGCCAAAGGGCTGCGTGCATTCCATCGGGCGGAGATGTTGCATCAAGATCTGCGGCCTGATAACGTGATGATTGATAGCGCAGGGATTGTCAAAATTATTGACTTTGGTTCGGCCAAGGTTGCGGGGATCTCAGAGATAACGAGTCCAATTGAGCAGCAGCCCTTGCAAGGGACGGCGCAATACTCGGCGCCAGAATATTTTGTGGGCGAGAGTGGCTCTGCGCGTTCGGATATTTTTGCTTTGGGGGTGATTGCCTACCAAATGTTGACGGGACGGCTGCCTTATGGCGCAGAGGTTGCAAAAGCCAAGTCCAAAGCCGAGCAAAGAAGACTGGTTTATGACTCTGCACTCATCGTTCGGCGAGACATGCCCGTTTGGGTAGATGAGGCGCTTTGCAAAGCCGTGCATTTCAATCCAGATAAGCGATACGGTGAGCTGTCAGAGTTTCTTTTTGATTTGCGCCAGCCCAATCAGGCGTTTTTAAGCAAAGCGAGACAACCGCTTTTAGAGCGCAACCCCGTGGCTTTTTGGCAAGGTGTTTCACTTGCTTTGTTCGTCGCTTTGATTGTGGTTTTGTTACGCCATTGAGGTAGCGACCGTTGCGCCCAGCCGCGCTAAGCGCGAACGCATTGCCAGCACGGCTTTGTCTTTGCTAAGCAGTACGCATTTGTGCTCGCAAGCCAGATCGATAAAGATTTGATCGTCTGGGTCTTTGCAGGTGTAGGGCGCTTTGGGGGCGTGCGCTACAAATTTGGCAAGCGAATCCATTTGCGCCAAAACGGCATCTGCCGACTGCCCACTCGCAAGCCGTCGCTTCGCAACCTGCGGGTAGTCAAGCACCCGAGTCAGCTCGTCCCGCATGGCAGGTGTAGTAAGCCATTGCATGCCTCCTGTCCGCAAAGCCTTATCCAGTGTGGCCTGCCGAGGGTCGCTGTAGACGAATAAGTCTAAAACGATGTTGGTGTCTAAGATAATGGGCGTCACTCGGCGGCCGCTTTTGCCATTCGCTCACTCTTCCAATACACATCGTCTCCACCATTCATACGATTGAGCACGCGCGATAGCACAAACATGAGGTCGCTGAGGCGATTGAGGTAATGGCGCGGCGCAACGTTAATGGCTTCTGACTCCCCTAGCAGCACGACCCAGCGCTCGGCGCGGCGTGCCACGGTGCGGCAGATGTGGGCTTGGCTGGCGGCGCGGTTGCCCGCGGGCAAGATGAATTCTTGCAGGCGCGGTAGTGCTTCGTTGTAATGCGCCAGTGCCTCATCTAGCTGGATCACAGCTTCTTCCTTGAGTAGCTGAAAGCCTGGGATGGAGAGCTCGCCGCCTAGGTTGAAGAGCTGGTGCTGGATGTCCACGAGCAGCTCGCGCACCCCGTCTGGTAAGGCTTCGCACAGGAGTAGTCCGATGTGGCTATTGAGCTCATCTACGTCACCCATGGCTTGTACGCGGTTGCTAAATTTCGGCACGCGCGTGTTGTCGCCAAGGCCTGTGGTGCCGTCGTCGCCCGTGCGCGTGGCGATTTGTGAGAGTCGATTGCCCATATTTTTCCTTGTGGTGTACAGCAAATTTTAGGACATGCCTAGCGGTGATAATCTGAATCAAATAGATCCGTACATCATGAACAGTATCCTCATCATTGCCCATGCACCGCTGGCTTCTGCTTTGCGTAGTGCTGCGCTGCATGCCTTTCCTGATGCCGCCGCACGCGTGGCAGTGATTGATGTGCCGCCAGAGCAGTCGCCTGATGTGACGCTTAGCATAGCGCGTGCATTGCTGCACACGGCGGCGCAGAGTCTGGGGATGACGGGTACGCTGGTGATGAGCGATGTGCTGGGCGCAACGCCGTGCAACGTGGCTAAGCAATTGGTGACAGATTCTCAAATTAAGTGTGTGGCGGGAACGAGTTTGCCGATGCTTTTCCGGGCGATTACGTATTGGGATGCGCCTTTAGCTGTGATGGAGGAGAAGGCTTTGCAGGGCGGCACTTTGGGTGCCATCGCGGTGACTTAAAAAACGATAAATTGAACGACTAATTATGAAAACAACTCTTACAATTTCTAATAAATTAGGACTGCATGCTAGGGCCAGCGCCAAGCTGACTAAGACGGCGGGTGGCTTCCCTTGTGAAGTCTGGCTGACTAAAGGCGAGCGCCGCATCAACGCCAAAAGCATCATGGGTGTGATGATGTTGGCTGCCGGGATTGGCTCTAGCGTGGAGGTTGAGACGCTGGGCGATCAAGAAGCTGAAGCGATGACTGCACTTGTCGCGCTGATTAACGATAAATTTGGCGAAGGCGAGTAAATGAAGGTGCGCGGGCTATGACCTTTAGCGTCCACGGACTCTCTGTTGGGCGAGGCTTGGGTGGCACCGCCAATGGGGTTGCGATTGGCCGCGCGGTGTGTATCCTCTCTAGCCGTGCCAGTGTGGCGCATTACTTTATCGATGCGGCGCAAGTAAGATCCGAGCTGAGCCGTGTCTACCACGCTAAAGAAGCCGTCATTGCCGATATGCAGCGTCTGCAGATTAGTCTTTCTGAGCATGTGAATAAAGACGCGCCGCAGGAGCTGTCTGCCATCATGGATGTGCACCTGATGCTTTTGCAAGACGAGACGCTGGCAGATGGGGTGCGTCATTACATCGAGGAGCGGCATTACAACGCGGAATGGGCTGTGAGTGCCCAGCTAGAGGTGATTGCCGCTCAGTTTGACGCTATGCATGACCCGTATATGCGTGAGCGCAAGGGTGATTTGGAGCAAGTCGCTGAGCGCTTGCTTACACATTTGATGGGGACGCAGCAATCTGCCAATCTAAGCCCCGCAAACCAAACAAGCCATGAATCACTCATTTTGGTGGCGCACGACTTATCACCAGCGGACATGCTCCGGTTCAAAGGCGATGTGTTTAGTGGCTTTGTGACCGATGTGGGCGGCAAAACTTCGCACACAGCTATTGTGGCGCGTAGCATGGGCATTCCTGCCATTGTGGGAGCCAAGAGCGCCAGTCAGCTAGTGCGGCAAGACGATTGGGTCATTGTGGATGCCGATGCGGGCGTGCTGATCGTCAATCCAACGGAAGGCATCCTTGCCGAGTACAGGCAAAAACAAGCTGATGGATTAATGGCGTGGCAAGTGCATCTTGATAGTGACACCAGGGACTCGTCTCAAGCGGTGTCTTTGTTGGCGCCAGACGGGACGGCGATCACGCTACTGGCGAATATTGAGCTGCCTACTGATACGGTGGCAGCACTGGCCGCTGGTGCGCAAGGCATTGGCCTCTTCAGAACCGAATTTTTATTTATGGGGCGTTCCCAGTTGCCAGATGAAGAGGAGCAGTACGCCGCGTACCGTGAGGTCGTCCTAGCGATGCGGGGTCTGCCAGTCACGATCCGTACGATCGATATTGGTGCAGACAAGCCGCTAGACGCAATCCATGGGCAGGAGCGCAATGCCATCAACCCCGCACTGGGGCTAAGAGCGATTCGGTGGTGCTTGGCAGAGCCAACTATGTTTCTGACACAGCTAAGGGCACTGCTCCGAGCGGCGGTGCATGGCCGTATTGACGTATTGATCCCCATGCTGGCGCATGAGAGCGAAATCAAGCAGTGTTTACTGATGGTGGATAGGGCGAGAGTGCAGCTAGATGCGAGCGGTGTGCTCTACGGAGAGGTCCGTTTAGGCGCCATGATTGAAGTGCCAGCGGCGGCGTTGATTGTTCCAACATTTCTAAAGTACTTTGACTTTCTCTCTATTGGCTCGAATGATTTGATTCAATACACATTGGCCGTTGATCGTGCGAACGAAGAGGTGGCACATTTGTACGATGCAACGCACCCAGCGGTGCAGTTTTTGATCGAGTCAACCATCAAGCAATGCCTTGCAGCAGGCAAATCAGTGAGTGTTTGTGGCGAAATGGCAGGAGATGAAATGCACTTCAAAGCCTTGCTGGATATGGGCTTGCGTACATTTTCAATGCACCCATCACAAATGTTTTCATTCAAAAAGTTTGCGGGACGGTAGAAACCCTGATATACTTCGAAGTTCGCCCTGTTTGGTAGGGCTTGTGTCAGCAAAGTAGATAGTTAGGTTGAATAAGAAGTTCAAATAACCATATAACTAGCAGGGTTTGATAAAAACGTGGCACAATAGACCCTCTTTGCACATCGCGGCAAACGAGTTTAGAAATAAAGAAGTTGATCATTAAAAAAATACAGCCGATAAGTGTGGGCGTTAGAGGAATTAGCCATGTTCAAAGAACAATGGTCGTTAAGACCGAAAACGCTCACATAGACAAGAAAAGAAGTAATCATCAATTCCGTTTATATGAGTGGTTATCAGTGGTAACAGCTGATAGCAAAAACAATTCAAGATCGAACTAAAGAGTTTGATCCTGGCTCAGATTGAACGCTGGCGGCATGCCTTACACATGCAAGTCGAACGGTAGAG
>CANFCG010000055.1 GCA_947445115.1 Comamonadaceae bacterium
ATGTGGTGACACGTTTCTTTAAATTTTTTGCCTTGCCAACATAGAGCAAAACGTCCGCCACGTCAAAGTAGCGATAGACACCAGGCAGCGCGGGCAGCGCGGCAACATCACTCAGCAATTGCTCAGGAAAACGGGCGGTGGAATCATTGGATTCAGTCATACGACAATTGTCCGCTATGAGCACAGATATTTTTTGCAAAGTCATTGACAACTACGGCGATATCGGCGTGTGCTGGCGACTGTGCAAGCAACTAGCAGCGCGGGGCGAGACTGTGCGCCTGATCGTAGACGACGCAAGTGCCCTGACGTGGATGGCTACCCGCACTGTTCGGGCTGAGCTTGTCGAAGTCATAGCGTGGGATCAATCGGAAAAGATTGAACGCCCTGCCGACTTGGTCATCGAATCTTTTGGTTGCGAGCTACCCGACTTCTACATTACCAAAATGGCTCACCAAGCCACACTGGGTAAGGCTTCTACGTGGGTCAATTTAGAGTATTTGAGTGCTGAGCCTTATGCTGAGGCGTGTCACCTGCTACCTTCGCCCGTGATGCAAGGCGCGGGGAAAGGACTCGTCAAAACCTTCTTTTACCCAGGATTCACAAAAAAGACTGGCGGCTTACTGCGAGAGCCAGATTTATTTGAAAGACAAGCGAAGTTCGATAAAGCGAGTTGGCTAAAAACGCAAGGAATCGAATGGCGTAGTGAGCACGATGAGCGCATCGTCTCGCTGTTTTGCTATGAGCCAGCAGCATTACCCGCTTTACTAGACGAGTTAAAAAATAGTGCCAAGCCTGCACTATTGCTTGCTACGGCAGGTCGCGCTATTCAAGAGATGAACGCTTTGAAAGCCATATCCAATAAGGCTTTACGCATTCATTACCTTCCGTATCTCACGCAAGATGACTACGACCATTTGCTGTGGGCAAGCGACTTCAATTTTGTGCGCGGTGAGGATTCACTCGTTCGCGCCATCTGGGCAGGCAAGCCGTTTGTGTGGAACATCTACCCACAGGATGACGATGCCCATCATGCCAAGCTAGAAGCATTTTTAGATGTGTATCTTGAAGGCGTTAATGTCAAGACAGCGGCAAACATTCGCGCGGCACATCGCCACTGGAATGGCATTCACGATTCAAACAATCGGCCTGCAAGCCATATCCTGTATGGCCTACACGAGTGGAAAATGGTCAGTAAATCTAGGCGTGACGCTTGGCTTGAACTGCCTAATCTAACTAAAGAATTGATGAGGCAGATATGAGTGGATCACTTTTATTTAAACTCAAACAATGGGCTCGCACTCTTAAACGTGACGTGGTTGTGGTGTACTTTGCAGCGCGACATCCTGAGACGCCCCTCGTCGCCAAATGCTTGGCCTTTTTGGTTGCAGCTTATGCGCTCAGTCCTATTGATTTGATTCCCGATTTCATTCCCGTCTTGGGCTATTTGGACGACCTCATCATTGTGCCACTGGGTTTGTGGTGGGTCATGCGTTTGTTGCCAGAGTCCGTGCTCACAGATTCACGTATTCGTGCGCAGGCCTTATTGGATAAGCCTCGCAACTATGGTATGGCTGCTTTATTTGTCATGATATGGTTTGTGCTTGGCTTCGCAATAGCTTATTGGTTTTATCGACGCTAATGCGCCAACATTAATAATCACCTTGTGACGCCATACTTTCAAACCGCGTGAGGTTCTTCAAGAAAGTCAGTTTCACCGTACCCGTTGGGCCATTACGCTGCTTGGCGATGATGATCTCCGCCACGCCCGGCTCTTTGCTTTCTTTGTTGTAGTAGTCGTCACGGTAAATGAACATGATCACGTCCGCATCCTGCTCAATCGCGCCCGACTCGCGCAGATCGCTCATCATGGGGCGTTTGTCGGTACGGGTCTCAACGCTTCGGTTGAGCTGCGAGAGCGCAATCACAGGGCATTGCAACTCTTTGGCTAGCATCTTGAGGCCACGTGAAATTTCGCCCAGCTCCGTGGCGCGATTTTCATCGCTGCCGCCTTTGCTGCCGCTCATCAATTGCAAGTAATCGACCACGATGAGTCCTAGCTTGCCGCATTGCCGCGCCAAGCGCCGTGCGTTGGCGCGTAGTACGCTAGGCATCAGGCCTGGCGATTCGTCGATATGCAGCGAGACAGTTCTGAGCTTCTCTACCGCCTCTGCCAAACGTGGCCATTCGTCGTCTTTGAGTTTGCCTGTGCGCAGGCGTTGCTGATCGATGCGGCCAATGGATCCGACCACACGAATGGCGAGTTGCGAAGCACCCATCTCCATTGAAAAAATGGCAACAGGCAAGCCTTCGTTGAGCGCGACGTGCTCGGCGATATTGACCGCCAGCGCCGTTTTCCCCATGGAGGGACGCGCTGCCAGCACCACCATATCGCCCGCCTGAAAACCCGAAGTCATGCGGTCTAAGTCGTAAAAACCTGTGGGCACGCCCGTGATGTCGTTCGGGTTCTCGCTCATCTCTTGAACGCGGTCTAGCAGCTCGACAACCAGCTTGTCCATCGACTGAAAACCTTGTTTGTTTTTAGAACCTTCTTCGCCGATTTTGAAAATCTTTTGTTCGGCCTCATCCAAAATTTCATCGACAGGCTTGCCTTTGGGGTTAAAGGCTTGCGTGGCGATTTCGTCGCTGGCCGTGAGCAGCTTGCGCAAAATGGCGCGCTCGCGCACGATCTCGGCGTAACGGCGGATATTGGCAGCACTGGGCACGTACTGCGCAAGGTTGTTGAGGTAGTTGATGCCACCGACTTCGTCGGCCTTACCAAGGCTTTGCAGTGCCTCGTAGACGGTAATCACGTCGGCGGGCTTGGTCGCATTAATCAGCTTGGAGCAAGCCGCAAAAATCAATCGATGCTCGTAGCGATAGAAGTCATCTTCTTGCACGGCATCGCCAATGCGATCCCACGCGCTGTTGTCTAGCAACAAGCCACCCAGAACGCTAGATTCGGCTTCCATCGAATGCGGCGGAATGCGTAGCTGCGCCGTCGGCATGTCGGTGGCGTAATCGGAGAACTGGCTTGTAAAAGCGGAGGATTCGAGAGAGGAGAGTTCGATGGACATAGCAACCACAAAAAACAAAACAAAAAGGGTTTTGATCCTATCGAATCAAAACCCTTGTGTCATTGCACAAGCTTGTGCAATGTTTGTGGATAACTCTGTTTAACTTTAGAGTTAAGCAGTCTCTCCATAGACCGACACTGTGATCTCAACGATCACATCAGTGTGCAAAGCCACAGATACCGCGCTGTCGCCAACCAATTTGATTGGGCCAGTAGGCATACGCACTTGCGCTTTCGTCACGGCGAAGCCAACTTTCGTCAACTCTTCTGCAATGTCGTGGTTCGTCACAGAGCCGAACAAACGACCATCCACACCCGCTTTTTGCGTGAGCTTGATCGTTGTGCCAGCCAGCTTTTCGCCAATGGCTTGCTGTGCGGCCAACTTATCGGCAGCAGCTTTTTCAAGTTCAGCGCGCTTTGCTTCGAATTCTTTGATGGCGTTAGCCGTCGCGCGTTTAGCGTGGCGGCCAGGAATCAAAAAGTTACGGGCATAACCGTCTTTAACACGTACGACATCACCAAGGTTACCGAGGTTGACAACTTTTTCTAAAAGAATAATTTGCATGATGGTTGTCCTTCCTTAGATGCTGTGCTGATCGCTGTAAGGCAACATCGCCAACTGGCGAGCACGCTTAATAGCGGTATTGAGTTGGCGCTGATAAATCGCGCGAGTGCCCGTCAAACGGGCTGGGATGATTTTGCCGTTTTCAGCTAAAAAGTCGCGCAATGTATCCACGTCTTTGTAGTCAATCTCAACAACATCAGCCACGGTAAAGCGGCAATAGCGCTTGCGTTTAAACAGCAAGGATTGGGTGTTGCGCTTTGGGCGCTTATCTGCATTTTTCTTAAAACGTGATGGTCCGGCCATGATGGACTCCTATTTAAATAATTTCAAAAGATTCAATTTGAACGATGAGTTTTTTACTTTTGGCACTGTGTCGTAAAAAACCATCTAACTTGAGTG
>CANFCG010000056.1 GCA_947445115.1 Comamonadaceae bacterium
ATACGTGGCCGCAGGCATGAACCCCATGGACTTGAAGCGCGGTATCGACAAGGCTGTGACGGCTCTGATCGCCGAACTCAAGAAAGCTTCTAAAGCGACCACCACTTCCAAAGAAATCGCTCAAGTTGGTTCGATCTCTGCCAACTCTGACGAAGCCATTGGCAAGATCATTGCTGATGCCATGGACAAAGTCGGCAAAGAAGGCGTGATTACCGTTGAAGACGGCAAATCGCTTGAATCGGAGCTCGACGTTGTCGAAGGTATGCAATTTGACCGCGGTTACCTCAGCCCTTACTTTATCAACAACCCAGAAAAGCAAGCTGCCATCATGGACAGCCCGTTTGTGCTGCTGTACGACAAAAAAGTTAGCAACATCCGTGACCTGCTGCCTATTCTTGAGCAAGTCGCTAAAGCTGGCCGCCCACTGCTCATCATTGCAGAAGACGTGGACGGCGAAGCGCTGGCAACTTTGGTGGTCAACACCATCCGTGGCATTTTGAAAGTGGTCGCCGTTAAAGCGCCAGGCTTTGGTGATCGCCGCAAAGCCATGTTGGAAGACATAGCCATCTTGACGGGCGGCAAAGTGATTGCTGAAGAAGTTGGTTTGACTTTGGAAAAAGTAACTTTGGAAGACCTCGGCTCTGCCAAGCGTATCGAAGTGGGCAAAGAAAACACTATCATCATCGACGGTGCTGGACATGCTGCTGACATCGAAGCCCGCGTCAAGCAAGTGCGCGTTCAAATCGAAGAAGCAACGTCTGACTACGACCGCGAAAAGTTGCAGGAGCGCGTTGCAAAACTCGCTGGCGGCGTTGCCGTGATTAAGGTTGGCGCTGCCACCGAAGTCGAAATGAAAGAGAAAAAAGCTCGCGTTGAAGACGCACTGCACGCCACCCGCGCAGCTGTGGAAGAAGGCATTGTGGCTGGCGGCGGCGTAGCACTCTTGCGCGCCAAGCAAGCTGTGGGCGACCTGAAAGGCGCAAACGCAGACCAAGACGCTGGCATCAAGCTGGTCTTGAAAGCGGTTGAAAGCCCACTACGCGAAATCGTGTTCAACGGCGGCGGCGAAGCTTCTGTTGTGGTCGCAGCTGTTTTGGCTGGCAAAGGTAACTACGGCTTCAATGCAGCCAACGAGACCTACGGCGACATGATCGAAATGGGTATCTTGGATCCAACCAAAGTGACCCGCACGGCACTGCAAAACGCCGCATCTGTAGCCAGCTTGATGCTGACCACAGAGTGCATGGTCTGCGAAGCTGCTAAAGATGACGCTCCTAGTGGCATGGGTGGTGGAATGGGCGGCATGGGTGGTATGGGCGATATGGGGATGTAATTTCCCGTTAGCCTGTCAGGGCGAAAGCCTTGGCTACGCAAACACTAAAACCCCTGCAAGGCGAAAGCTTTGTAGGGATTTTTGCTGTGCGCCATGCTGTAATCCATATTGCCAAAATGATCCGCCACCAACTCCGACATACGGCTATCCAAGTCAGCCTTCGGTAGCAATAAATGTGCTTCTGTCTCGCTGCCTAAATTAACCAGTGTGGCACCTCGGTTTTTAGCAATGCGAAGCATGCGCGAGTTTTCGGTTAAAGCTTGAATATAAAATTGACTTACACCTTGATTCCTAGCATGAATCACTGCGCGATTAAACAAACGGCCACCATAGCCTTTGCTGCGATAGTCTAGCAAGACAGAGACGCCAAATTCAGCTTTTTGTGAGAAACCCAAGCCAAAACTGAGAGGGGCATGGTTCGGCTCGCTGATATTCGCGACATGCGCCACAGCAACCAAAAGCGCTTGGCGGTTATAGATGCCATACAAATGGTCACGTTCAAAGTTAAGGCCATCGATGTAGCTTTGAATGTGCGCATCGGTCGCAGCGAAACCAAACCGGAAATAACGATCACGCTCAGAGAGCGCATGCAGATGCATTGCTATCTCAGCTTTATCTTGATATCTAAGCGAGGCGATACGTACAAATTGGCCAGAAAGATACCCGTAGGTTTTTTGCCAATTTTTAACGAGACTACGAAGTGGAGTTGTTTCGGTTTCCATACCCTCATTATGAGGGTAAACCCTAATTATTTTAGACTTGAGAGTCTAAATACTGCCGAATAATCGCTTCAAAACTCTCATCGGCTTTAAGCCCCATTGCCAACGAACGCTTGTTTTCCCAATGCGTAGGCCAGCCTAAAACGATTTTTTCAACCAATGGATCTGGCTGATGCGTCACCAAGGCCCGCACCTGATCGCCGCAAACTTTTTGCAGCGCATCCAGCATTTCGCCCACGGTGACGCTGATGGCAGGCATATTGAGCGCCATGCGCCCACCGAACTGCTCGCTTGTGGCTTCAAACACCTTGATGATGCCGTCAATGGTGTTCTCGGGCGAAGAAATTCCGTGGCGTGTAGTAAGCGGCACAGGATAGGACGATGCCACGCCAGCTATGGGCTCGCGGATGATGCCCGAGAAGAAACTTGATGCTGCGCCGTTAGGCTTGCCAGGTCGCACGGCGACTGTCATGAGGCGCACACTACGCCCCTCGATGTAGCCTTTGCGCGAGTAATCGGCCACCAATTGCTCGAGCATGAATTTATGCGCACCATAAGACGACTGCGGCATCGGATACGTGTCATCCGTAATCGTGGCAGGCATACGCCGTGCAGGGTCAGAACCAAAAATACCACCCGAGCTGGAGAAGATCAACTTTGCTTTGTGACCCGTTGTATTGAAGCGGTGACGAAGCGCATCGAGCAGCGCACGAGTCGAGTCAAGGTTGGAACGCAAGCCCAAATCAAAATCAGCCTCGCATTCGCCCGAAACAGCAGACGCTAAATGAAACACCGCATCAAACGATTGATCTTTAAGCAGCTCACATTGCGATAGCAACGAGCCCACAAGCCCCGTCACATCTGGCTTGGCGGCCAAATCGACAGGCAGTGGAAATTGATCCGCCAGCGTCATATGCGTGATACTGCGACCATCTAAATGCCCACGCGCAAGGAGCGTGCGTGCGAGCTTAGAGCCTAAAAATCCGCTGCCGCCTGTAATGAGGATGTTCAATTCAAACTCCTAAATTAGCCAGCCTTCACTGCATCAGGATTACGCAAACGAATATGCAGTTCGCGCAATTGCTTTTCGTCCACAGGGCTTGGCGCTTGGGTGAGTAAGCACTGAGCGCGTTGGGTTTTCGGGAAGGCAATCACGTCGCGGATAGACTCTGCGCCCGTCATCAAGGTGACGATACGGTCTAGGCCGAACGCGAGGCCACCATGCGGCGGAGCACCGTATTGCAAGGCGTCCAAGAGGAAGCCGAATTTCATCTGCGCGTCTTCTGGCGTGATTTTGAGCGCGTCAAACACTTTCTTTTGCACGTCCGCTTGGTGGATACGCACCGAGCCACCGCCCATCTCCCAGCCGTTGAGCACCATGTCGTAGCCCTTGCTGAGGCACTTCTCTGGCGCGGTGGTCATCCAGTCTTCGTGGCCGTCTTTTGGCGCAGTGAAGGGGTGATGCGTCGCGGTGTAACGCTGGTTTTCTTCGTCGAACTCGTACATCGGGAAATCGACCACCCACATCGGCGCCCAGCGGTCTTCAAACAAGCCCCACTTTTTGCCCGAAGCGCTTTGACCAATTTTGACGCGCAACGCACCAATGGCATCGTTGACGATCTTTTCTTTGTCTGCACCAAAGAAAATAATGTCGCCGTTTTTAGCGCCTGTGCGAGCCATGATTTCAGCAATAGCTTTGTCATGAAT
>CANFCG010000057.1 GCA_947445115.1 Comamonadaceae bacterium
AGCTTCGTGCTGCGTTACGTGGTGCGCCGATTGAACAAGGACGGCTCAGTGGATGACATCATGGAAGCTGAGGATGTGCGTATCTTTGCTGCCAAGCGCGAGGATGGGAAAAACGGCATCCGTGCAGTGCCTATTCCGCCGTCGATTCGCTCGCTGTGCGAATGATTTAGGCTGCGCTTTGGGCGGCTGATAAAAGATCAGTCCCTGTTGTCCGAACAGCGGCGAGCAGCTCTCGCTTCGTTGCTTCGCGCTGCATCGCGCGTGCAATCATCACGGCTCCTACGTTTTGCGCCATCAAGGCCCATGCCACGGTGCTTGAGCCTGTAATGTCTTCCACTGCATTTTTGAGTTCCAAAACACCTGTTTCGAATGCATTTTTGACCGCATCGCTGGAGCGTGCCACCTCTGCCGCTAGCGACGGAACAGGACAACCACTGGCCGCATCACGCACATGGCTCATGCTCAGGTAACTGGTCAATATCTTTTGCATGGCCGTGTAGTCACCAGCCTCTAGACCATCGTAGCGACGCTTCGTTTTACCCAGCTCCGCTGTGATAAGCGCAGAAAAGAGTGCATCTTTGTTGTCAAAGTGTTTGTAGAGCGACCCCGTTGTCAAACCCGCTGCACCCGCCAGTGCATCGACACCGCTAGCGGCGAAGCCATGCGCCTTAGCATGACTGCCACTATCTAGCAGCAATTGCTTACGAACCTGCTCTTTGTGATCTTTTGGGTAACGCATGTTATTTTAAATTTGTCCAAATATAACTGCTCGCGAGCGCCTAGGGTAAACCACGAGGTTTGTTTTTGATGGATGGCCGCATAATTAGATAACGATTATTATCCAATAGATTGCAATTGTCTAGCCATCCATTCACTAAAAAAGGAAATGAAATGACACAACTTCGTCAAATTGCTTTGGGCTTATCCGCATTAGTCGCCTCCATAACGGTCTCAGTCTTCACGTCATCTGCATTCGCGCAAACGTTTCCTACAAAGCCCGTTACGCTGATGGTGCCTTACCCAGCGGGTGGTGGCTCGGATGTACTGGCACGCAGTGTCAATGTCACGCTTGGCAAAGAGCTAGGGCAAGCTGTTGTGATTGAAAACTTGGGCGGCGCAAGCGGCTCTATTGGCGCACAAAAAGTTTTGAATGCGCCAGCCGACGGTTACTATCTGTATCAAGGTTCGCCTAACGAACTCATTTTGGCGGGCTTGGCTAATAGCGCCGTCAAATTTAAATCTGAAGATTTCCGTGCCGTGCAGATGATCGGTAACTCACCCATGGCCATCATCGTGCGCCAAGAGTTGCCTGTGAGTAATGCCGACGAATTGATAGCCTACGCCGCTAAAGTTGCCAAAGAAGGCAAGCCGCTGACGTATGCCAGTGTGGGAATTGGGACTTTGTACCACTTGCTGGGCGAGCAAATATCTAAGCAAACGGGTATACCGATGACTCACGTACCCTACAAAGGCATTGCTGATGTAGTCCGCGATTTGATTGGCAACCAAGTCGACATGATGATCACGCCCTATGCCACGTCGCAAGTGACGATGGCCAAACAAGGTCGTTTTAAATTCATTGCAGCCTTGTCTCCGAATCGCCAAAAAAATCTGCCTGATGTGCAAAGTGTGGACGAAAGCAAAGCACTCAAAGGCTTCCATCACACTATTTGGAATGGTTACTTCGTCAAAAAAGACACGCCAGAAGTGATCGTCCAAACGTTTCACAAAGCCATCATTAATACCTTGACAGACTCTGCCATCAAAACCAGTTTCGAGGCACAGGGCGGCATCATGGGAAAGCCCTTGACTTTGGAGCAGACCAGTAAGGTTTATGCAGACGGCATCGCGCAATTTCGCGCCATTGCTAAGTCCATCAATTTGCAGCCGCAATAGCCGGCTCGGTTTAGAGACTTAATCCCCTGATTTAAAAAGTCACCCCCATGAAAACCCAAATCACAGAAATGTTCGGCATCCAGCACCCCATCATTCAGGGCGGCATGCACTATGTAGGTTTTGCCGAATTGGCCGCTGCCGTCTCTAACGCAGGGGGACTTGGCCTCATCACTGGGCTGACACAGCGCACCCCCGAAGCACTAGCGAACGAAATTAAACGCTGCCGCGAGATGACCGACAAACCCTTTGGTGTGAACCTGACGTTCTTGCCCACGGTCAGTTCGCCCGACTACCCGGGCTATATCAAAGCCATCATCGATGGCGGTGTGAAGGCCGTGGAAACCGCGGGCAACAACCCGCAAAAGTGGCTACCTGCCATGCACGAAGCGGGCATTAAAGTCATTCACAAATGCACCTCGGTGCGCCATGCCCTCAAGGCCGAATCGATTGGCTGCGACGCGGTTAGCGTGGATGGTTTTGAGTGCGGCGGTCACCCAGGCGAGGACGACATCCCCAACTTCATTTTGCTGCCACGCGCCGCAGAAACCCTCAAGATTCCGTTTGTGGCCTCGGGCGGCATGGCCGATGGGCGCTCTTTGGTGGCGGCTTTGGCGCTCGGCGCACAAGGCATGAATATGGGCACGCGCTTTATTGCGACGAAGGAAGCGCCCGTGCACGACAACGTCAAACAAGCCATCGTGGCAGCGAGTGAACTCGACACTCGTTTGGTAATGCGACCACTGCGTAATACCGAGCGCGTGCTACGCAATGCCGCAGTAGATCGCCTGCTGGAAAAAGAACGTACGCTTGGAAGTGGCATCAAATTTGAAGACATCATTGACGAGGTGGCAGGTGTCTATCCGCGCATCATGCAAAAAGGTGAGATGGAAATTGGGGCTTGGTCTTGCGGCATGGTGGCAGGACTGATTCACGACGTACCGACCGTCAAGGAGTTGATAGACCGCATCATGTTGGAGGCCGAGTCCATCATCCGCCAGCGACTGGGCGGAATGCTCTAGCACACGCGTCACTCAATTAACCCAATCCTAGGAAACCGACTCATGACTTTTGTTGTTACCGAATCCTGCATCCAATGCAAGTACACCGACTGTGTGCAAGTTTGCCCTGTTGATTGTTTTATGGAGGGTCCCAATTTTTTGGTGATTGATCCAACTAGCTGTATCGACTGCGGTGTTTGTATCCCAGAATGTCCCGCAGAGGCTATCTTTGCCGACGATGATGTGCCCGTAGGACAGCATGCATTCATAGACCTCAATGCCAAGATCGCAGCCAGCGGAAAGTGGCCTGTTATTACCAAGCAAAAACCGCCGCTACCTGAACATGA
>CANFCG010000058.1 GCA_947445115.1 Comamonadaceae bacterium
CCGAGTGTGCCCCTACGATTTCACAAACACGCATAGCGACGCCTCGTACGGACTGTTCCGTAGGATTTCCTATTGACGATGTCAAGGTGCGCATCGTGGACGCAGCAGGGAATGACGTTTCTTTAGGGGATATCGGCGAGCTTTGGATTAAAAGCCCTGGACTCATGAAGGGCTACTACTTAAACCCTAGCGCCACCGCAGAAGCTATTAACGCCGAGGGCTGGTTCAACACGGGCGATATGGCTAGGTCAGAGCTAGACGGCTCGCTTCATATCGTTGGCAGAACGAAGGAGTTGATTATTCGCTCTGGCTTGAACGTCTATCCCGTCGAGGTAGAGCAGGCTATCAATGCGCATAAGGATGTCGTGCAATCGGCGGTGGTTGGCCGCACGATTGGTCATAACGAAGAGGTGGTCGCCTTTGTTCAAAAACGCGAAGGCAGCTCCCTTGATGCCATTTCCCTACAGCAGTACCTGCGCGAGCAGTTAGCACCCTACAAAGTACCCACCGAAGTTTGCTTTTTAGCGGCACTTCCCGCAGCACCGACAGGCAAAGTACTGAAGAATGTTTTGAAAAAAATGGCACAAGATTCAACTGAGAAGGACTCATCATGATTGATAAGAAAGCGATTCTGATTATCGGCGCTGGGGATGCCACGGGTGGCGCTATTGCCAAGCGATTTGCACGCGAGGGCTATATTGCCTGCGTGACCAGACGCAGCGAAGACAAACTGCAACCACTGGTCAATGACATCCGCAGCAGCGGAGGCGAGGCCTACGGCTTTGGCAGCGATGCGCGCAAGGAAGACGACATGATCGCTCTCATTGAACGGATTGAACGCGAGATTGCACCGATTGAAGTGGCCGTTTTCAATATCGGTGCCAATGTGCGTTTTTCGATCACCGAGACGACATCCCGTGTTTATCAAAAGGTCTGGGAAATGGCTTGCTTTTCGGGGTTTTTGATGGGGCGTGAAACCGCCAAGGTGATGCTGCCCCGTGGGCGCGGAACGATTATTTTTACGGGCGCAACGGCCAGCCTGCGCGGACGCGAAGGATTTGCCGCCTTCGCAGGTGCCAAGCATGCACTGCGTGCGCTCGCGCAAAGCATGGCACGCGAGCTGTGGCCTAAAGGCATTCATGTGGCGCACCCCGTAATTGATGGCGCGATTGACACCGAGTTCATCCGCACCAACTTTCCCGAGCGCTATGCCATGAAAGCCGAGCAGGGCATTTTGAGTCCAGACAGCATCGCCGAGGCTTACTGGCAAATCCATCAGCAACCCCGCGATGCGTGGACGCACGAAACCGAATTGCGTCCTTGGAAGGAGACTTGGTAATGAGCCTACCCACCGTTCAATTCCTGTTTGACTTCGGCAGTCCGAATGCCTACCTGTGCCACAAAGTGATCCCCGAGATCGCATGGCATACGAACACCCCGTTTGAATATGTGCCCGTCTTATTAGGCGGCCTTTTTAAGCTGACCAACAACCGCTCGCCCGCCGAGGCGTTTGCGGGCATCCCGAATAAGCAAGCCTATGACTTGCTCGAAGTGAGGCGCTTTGTCGCCAAGCACAAGCTGGATCGGTTCAAGCGTAATCCATTCTTCCCTGTCAATACGCTACAAATCATGCGCTGCGCTATTGCAGCGAAGCGCTTAGGTTGTTTTGAGCCTTATGTGAATGCAATGTACAGCGCAATGTGGGAGCAAGGCCGAAATATGTCCGAAGTGCTAGAGATCACGG
This sequence comes from Comamonadaceae bacterium, assembly GCA_947445115.1. GTDB lineage: Bacteria > Pseudomonadota > Gammaproteobacteria > Burkholderiales > Burkholderiaceae_C > JASGCK01. Next base: position 1,745 of record CANFCG010000058.1, read on the forward strand.
ATGTCTTGACTACGGCGGGGATTGATGCGGCACGCTTGCTTGAGACGGCGCAGATGCAGGACGTAAAGAGTCAACTCCTTGCTAATACCCAGTCTGCATTTGAGCGCGGCGCATTCGGCTCGCCGACATTCTTTGTAGGCGACGCGATGTACTTTGGTAAAGATCGTCTACGAGATGTAGAGGAAGAAATTGTTCGTCAATCAACAACTCTGCCCACTACAAATTATCTGGAGAAATAATATGAATCTGACAAAACAAAAATGCCTCATTGCCGCCTTAGTAACCATCATTTTCACGCAGTGGATGCCGTTAGTTCTGGCGCAAGAAAAACCAACCGCCTACCCCACACGCCCCATTAAAATCATTATTGGTTTTGCCCCTGGTGGCTCTACTGATGCGCCCATGCGCGTGCTTGCAGAGGGCGCATCCAAGATACTGAAGCAGCCGATTCTTATCGAAAACAAACCTGGAGCTGGTGGCACACTGCCTGCGGTCATCTTGCAAACATCCGCAAACGATGGCTACACCTTAGGCGTAGCCTCTTTGGGCATTTATCGCCTGCCTTACACCACAGAGCTCAAGTGGGATCCCGCAAAAGACCTCAGCTACATCATTGGCCTGACGGGCTACGCGTTCGGCATTGTCGTTCCCACATCATCACTCATCAAGACGTGGGGCGATTACGTTGCAGCAGCCAAAGCAAAACCTGGGCAAATGACCTACGGCACGCCAGGTGTTGCCACCACCAACCACTTGACCATGGAGCGAATTTCTAAGGCCGCGTCCATCCAACTCAATCACATACCGTACAAAGGATCGGCTGAGTCATTGCAGGCCTTGCTTGCGGGGCAGATCGATTCAGGTGCGGAGACGTCTGCGTGGGCACCTTTTGTGAAGGATGGAAAAATGCGTTTGCTCGTGACTTGGGGGAACAAACGCGCGGCTAGTTTCCCAGACGTTCCAACGTTAAAAGAGGTTGGCATTAACCTGTCACAAACCTCGCATTGGGGTTTGATCGCGCCTAAAGGGACTGATCCCGTCATCATTGAAAAAGTTCATGCCGCGTTTAAACATGCGATGGAGCAACCAGAATTTAAGCAAGTGCTAGCTCGCTACGACATGGAACCAGAATACCGCAGCTCTAAAGATTTTCAGCAATTTGCCGTGGACACGATGCGGCAAGAAAAAACTATTTTGGATGCGCTGGGTTTGAGCCGTAAATAAGTCATCAATAAACCACACACAAACTACGAGATTGATCTATGAGTACCACTGATTTGTTACCTTGGAAAAAAACTGCCTGCATCATTTGCGCCCTTAACTGCGGCTTAGAGGTACAAACTGAAGGGCGACGCATCATCCGCATTCGCGCCGATAAGGCGCACCCTGTCTCGCAGGGCTACTTGTGTGAAAAAGCACAGCGCATGGATAACTACCAAAACGGCGCGGACAGGCTCTCCTCGCCCATGCGGCGCAAGGCGGACGGCAC
>CANFCG010000059.1 GCA_947445115.1 Comamonadaceae bacterium
AAGTTCAAAGTCGAGAACAAGCGCGAACCCACCGATACCGAAGCACAAAAGATTCGTGAATGGGTCATGGAAAACGTGCGCGGCACAGTGCAAGCTGACATCTTGAAAGAAGACCAAGGACAAAACACCTGCATCTTTTCGACCGAGTTTTCGCTCAAAGTCATGGGTGATGTAGCGCAGTATTTTGTCGATCACAACGTGCGCAATTTTTATAGCGTGTCCATCAGCGGTTACCACATTGCCGAAGCGGGCGCGAATCCGCTCTCGCAGCTGGCGCTCACGCTATCGAATGGCTTTACGTTTGTGGAAGCCTACCTAGCGCGCGGCATGCACATCGACGACTTTGCACCCAACCTCAGCTTCTTTTTTAGCAACGGCATGGACCCCGAGTACACCGTGCTAGGCCGCGTGGCACGGCGCATTTGGGCAACGACGATGCGCGATAAATACGGCGCGAACGAGCGCAGCCAAAAGCTCAAATACCACGTGCAAACCAGCGGCCGCAGCTTGCACGCGCAAGAGATTCAGTTCAACGACATTCGCACCACGCTGCAAGCGCTGATTGCGATTTACGACAACTGCAACAGCCTGCACACCAACGCGTTCGACGAAGCCATCACCACGCCGACCGAAGACTCGGTGCGCCGCGCCATGGCGATTCAGCTCATCATCAACCGCGAGTGGGGCTTGGCGAAAAACGAAAACCCAAGTCAAGGCAGCTTCATCATCGAAGAGCTCACCGAGCTAGTGGAAGAAGCCGTACTCACCGAGTTTGAAGCCATCTCCGATCGCGGCGGCGTGCTGGGCGCTATGGAGACAGGCTACCAGCGCGGACGCATCCAAGACGAATCGATGCACTACGAAATGCTCAAGCACACAGGCGAGTACCCCATCATTGGTGTGAACACGTTTAGGAAGCCGAGTGACAACGAGCCGCCGCAAAAGATGGAATTGGCACGGAGCACGGACGAAGAGAAACAAAGTCAGCTCAAGCGCTTGGCAGCGTTCCACAAACAACACGCCAAAGAATCACCAGCGATGCTCAAACGTCTGCAACAAGCGGTGATTGATAACAGCAACGTCTTCGCGGTGCTGATGGATGCGGTGCGAGTTTGCTCACTCGGACAAATTACGAACGCGCTGTTTGAGGTGGGCGGGCAGTATCGGCGAAATATGTGATTGGATGTAGCAGAATTCGTTCCAACACAGCCGCCACGCCTCTTAACAATGTGCAACCTTGGCGGCTTTTTTTGCTGATTCTTTTGCACAGCAATCATCAGTCCTCTAATTTGACGTGCCGTTATTAAAGTTGGGATTACCCAGACACCAGCACACCAGTCGAAATGATGTAATCAGACGCACTTTGAATATCATCCCGCATCGCCTCAATAGCGGCAGTTGAGTCCTCTATTCTGAGTGCTTCAATCAGTAGTGAATGATGACTGGCAGGGGTTCGCTCTTTGACTCGTAAAGAATTAGAGCGGAGGTCATAGTTCAAGATGGGTCCAATTCTTAACCATAGAGGCTCAATTATTTGCAAAAGCATGGGCATGCTGGCTTTGCTGTATATCGCAAAGTGAAGTTCTTTGTTGAGCGCAATCAGTCGCGATCCATCAGGTTGTGCCAGCGAAATTTCGTGAGAAAAATGCTCATGAATTGATTCGATCGCCTGAAAATCTTTTTTATTCAACAGGGTTGCGGCTTTTCCCGTGGCCATACATTCAAGGTTGATACGAATCGTGGTGATTTCACGAAACTGACTGACTGTCATCGCAGGTACGCGTAGCGTGCGGTTAGCGGTTAACTCTAATGCCTGCTCTGCAACCAGACGATGGACTGCTTCACGTACAGGCATCACACTAACTTCCAAAGCTTCCGCAATGCTGCGAAGTGAGAGTACCTCCCCAGGCATCACTCGACCATTCATCAGCAAATCGCGCAATTGAAGATATACGTCGCCTCTGAGCGTCTGACGTGTCAGCGGGGTTACAAATGAAGAAATATCCATCGTTCAAGTATATGTAGATTTATAGCTCTGTGATCACTCAGCACAGCACTCCTAATTTGCGACATAGCTTTTGACAGCTGCTATCGAGAAACTCATTATTCATAAGTATTTACCCTAATTAAATATCTGTGATCACATTGATACAATCACACATCAATGATATTTAAAGAAAGAGCGAAAAGTATGATGGAAGTCAATAAAAGCCGTGAGCCTATTGCCGTTATCGGTGCGGGTTTGATCGGCCGTGCTTGGGCGATCGTTTTTGCGCGATCAGGACATCCAGTTCGGTTGCACGATCTGGATGCGGCAGCCATGAATGGAAGCCTTGCCTACATTTCAGAGCGGCTGCATGAGCTGGACGGATTTGGTTTGCTTAAAGATAAACCTGATGTCGTGTTAGCTCGTATCCGTTGTGAGCCGAATTTGGCAGAAGCATTACGCGATGTCGTGCTGGTGCAAGAAAATGTTCGTGAAACAGTAGAGGCTAAAACAGCAATTTTTGCGCAACTTGATGGGTTGGCACCTCCCAATGCTGTGTTGGCCAGTTCTACGTCTTGGTTGCCCGCCTCAAAATTTACCGAAGCCTTGGCTGGGCGCGGTCGTTGCCTAGTTGGGCACCCTGTCAATCCTCCTTATCTCATACCACTGGTTGAGTTGTGTCCTGCGCCATGGACAGATCCGAAAGCGATGGAGCGTGCGCACAACATATACACAGCTGTAGGTCAATCGCCTGTCACGTTATCACGTGAAATTCCAGGTTTTTTGCTTAACCGTGTCCAGGCAGCCGTGCTTGACGAGTGCTTTAAGCTATTTGAGAAAGGTCTGGCCAGTACCGAGGACATAGACAAAGTTCTCAAGGACGGACTGGCTTTGCGATGGTCATTCATGGGGCCGTTCGAGACCATTGATCTGAATGCGCCGCAAGGTGTTACGGATTATGCAAAGCGTTATGGCGCACAGAATCTGCAGGCGACAGCTGGTCGTGAACCCTTCGACTGGAACGAATCAACGATTGTTCGGGCAAATCTAGAGCGGCGCACGGAACTT